>DAIMZO010000001.1:0-107385 GCA_036733925.1 Selenomonadaceae bacterium
CGGGAATTCACGCTTGGGGAAATCGTGTAAGACGCCAATTCTTCGGAGGCGGCGCTATGGTTGCTGAACCAAGAATCCCCCGGCTTTAGCCGTGGGGAGTGTCAAGCCTGCTGCTTTTTCTTCTGGAACTGGTAGCCGATCCAGAGCACGATCAGCCAGATCGGCAGGAACAGCACGGCTAGCTGCATATCGGGAATCTGCGTCATCATGACGATGACGCCTGCGAGGAACGCAAGGCAGAGGTAGTTCGTCCAGGGGTAGAGGATCGAATGGAATTTCGTCTCCTTGCCCTGCTGCTTGCAAGTCGCGCGGAATTTCAGGTGGGTGATGCAGATGGTGACCCAGCTGATGACCGCGGCACAAGTCGCAATCGTCATGAGGTACAGGAACACGTGACCCTCGAGGAAGTAGTTCAGGATGACGACGATCAGCGTGAATCCTGACGACACGAGGATGCCGGTGACCGGTACGCCGCGACCCGAGAGCTTCGCGAGGAACCTGGGCGCCTCATTTTTGGAAGCAAGGCCGTAGAGCATGCGGCTGTTGCTGTAGATGGCCGAGTTGTAGACCGAGATTGCGGCGATCAGCACGACGAAGTTCAGGATATGTGCGGCGGCAGGGATGCCGACGTTGTTGAAGATCTGCACGAACGGGCTCGCCTGCGTGCCGACCTCATTCCATGGCCAGAGCGCCATCAGCACGGCCATCGTGCCGACGTAGAAGATCAGGATACGCCAGATGACCTGATTGATCGCGCGCGGGATCGTGTGATCCGGATCCTCTGCCTCGCCGGCCGTGATGCCGATGAGCTCGATGCCGCCGAACGAGAACATGACGACGGCGGTCGCCGCGGCGAGGCCCCAGGCGCCGTTCGGCAGGAAGCCGCCATCTTTCCAGAGATTGCTGAAATTCTCCGGGAACGGCTGCGGGCTCACGAGCAGCAGGTAGAGGCCGAGAAGGATCATCGCACAGATGGCCGAAATCTTGATCAGGGCCATCCAGAACTCCGTTTCGCCGTAGGCGCGGACGTTGACGAGGTTCAGCAGCGTGATCAGCACGAGGCAGATCAGCGCCGAGGCCCATTGCGGCAGGGCCGGAAACCAGAAATTCATATAGATGCCGACCGCCGTGAGCTCGGCCATGGACACGAGCACATAGTTGAACCAGTAGTTCCAGCCGGACAGGAAGCCCGGGAATTTGCCCCAGTACTTCGTCGCGTAGTAGCTGAACGAGCCCGAGACCGGCTCATCGACCGCCATTTCCCCGAGCATGCGCATGATGAAGAAGATCACGATGCCGCCAATCAGATAGGCGAGCATGACCGATGGGCCGGCCAGCGCGATTGTCGACGTCGACCCATAGAACAGGCCCGTGCCGATGGCCCCGCCGAGCGCAATCATCTGCAGATGGCGGTTTTTCAGGCCGCGCGTCAGTTGTTTCTTTTCTGCCATAGAATCACCAAAAACTTTCACAAAGAATTCATAAAACGCTCTTATTATAGCATGAAACCTTTGTCTTTTACAATGTTACATCAGAAAAGGGCCGTGGAATTGAAAATGTTTTCAAAACGCGGAAACCGGACGGAATCTCTTGCGGTATAATGGAGTCAGAAAATGCAGAAAGATAGGGTGGGGGAGACTATGAAAAAATCCATGTTGAAAGGGTTCGTTCTGAGCACGATCGCGGCTGGTGTCTTTGCGTTCGGCGGTCTTGCGGACGCGGCAATCCATGTGAATCCGATTCCGGGCATCTCGCCGGACTTCATCAAGGGCGCGGATGTCTCGATGACGCCGGCGATGGAGCAGCTCGGCGCGAAATTCTACGATATCGACGGCAAGCAGATGGACGAGTTCGATATCATGAAGAAGTATGGCATCAACTGGATCCGCCTGCGCATCTGGAACAATCCGTCGGCCGGCCAGGGCGGCGGTGGTGAGACCGACGAGGCCAAGGCGCTCGCGATGACGAAACGCGCGCACGCACACGGCATGAAGGTCCTGATCGATTTCCACTACAGCGACTGGTGGGCAGACCCGGGCAAGCAGTACACGCCAAAGGCATGGCAGGGCCATGACAAAGACCAGCTGAAGAAGGATATCTACGACTACACGAAGAAAGTCCTCGGCGACTTCAAGGCGGCCGGCGAGACGCCGGAAATGGTGCAGGTCGGCAACGAGATCACGAACGGCATCTGCTGGCCGGTCGGCAAGTTTGCGGCGACCGATGACGGCAAGACGCTCGCAGAGCTCCTGCAGAGCGGCCTGCAGGCCGTCCACGACTCTGCCCCGGGCATCAAGACCATGCTGCATCTCGACAATGGCGGCAACAACTGGATGTATGAGAATTTCTTCGACAAGCTGATCACGAACAACGGCGTCAACGACTTCGACGTCATCGGGCTTTCCTATTATCCGTTCTGGTCGGGCACGATGGACGAGCTCACGAACAACCTCAACGCAATCTCGAAGAAATACAATAAGGACGTCATCGTCGTCGAGACGTCGTTCGGCTGGTCGAACAAGAATTTTGACGATATGAAGAATCCGTACGCGGAGAAGGAGGAGCGCGTCGGCGGCTTCCGTTCCACGGTGCAGGGACAGGCGACCGGCCTGCGGACGCTCATGGATCGCGTGAGCAAGGTGCCGGGCGGCAAGGGCCTCGGCGTGTTCTACTGGGCGCCGGATTCCTACCCGGTCAAGGGCGCGGGTTCCTTCGCGAATACCGGCGACGAGTGGGATAACCTCTGCATGTTCGACCCGAACGGCAAGGCCCTCGAGTCCTGGCAGGTCTGGAACGACGTCAGCAATCCGAAAATCAAGACCATCCAGCCGACGGTGAAGAGCCTCGACACCGTGCCGGTCGAGACCGGTAAGGGGCAGCCCGCGCGCATGCCAGATACGGTACGCGTGACCTACAGCGACGACCACGCGGTGGAGGTGCCGATGACCTGGAAGGACGCGCCGGTGTTCCAGAAACCGGGCAAATATACGATTAAGAGCTCGGTCAAGGTCGATGGGAAAGAATACCCGGTCAAGACCGAGGTGAACGTGCTGAACAAGGTCAATGTCGTCAAGAACGGCGACTTTGAAGACGTGAACCTGAACGGCTGGACCATCAGCGGCGACCAAGTCGTCGACGCCATCTCGAAGAACGGCGACTCCATCGGCAAGGGCTCGCTGCACTATTGGAGCGACAAGGCGTTCGCCTTCACCGTCAGCCAGAAACTCACCGGTCTCAAGGACGGCAAATACACGGCGGCGGTCTCCACGCAGGGCGGTGGCGGACAGTCGAAATACCAGCTCTACGTCAAGACCGGCGGGCAGGACTACACGGCCGACATCCAGGACACGAAGTGGAACGATTGGCATACCTTCACCATCAAGGACATCGTCGTCAAAGACGGCAAGGCCGAGATCGGCGTGATTATGAACGCCGCACCGGGCACCTGGGGCACGATGGACAACATCGAATTCTATCGCCAGGAAAACTGAGGCCACTGCCAATCCTTTTCCGGTCGCGGAAAGAACCGAACAGCAAGGCAAGAAAAAGCAGCCGCAGAGCCGTACCCCGGCCCATGCGGCTGCTTTTTGCCCTGTTTTCGCCTGCTCGGATTTGTGATAGTATAGGAATGGGGAGGTTTGTCTCATGGCATTAGAAAACAAACTTGGAATCACGGACTCGATAGAGCTTGCCCATCGGGAAGAACAGCTGACCAAGAAACGCGCGCAGGAACTTTATGATAAGCGTATTCTCGATACCTTTGCCGTCGGCACCTATGCTGGGCTGAGCCAGATCCATGGTTATCTCTTTCAGGATGTCTATGCTTTTGCCGGAAAGATGCGTACCGTCAATATCGCCAAGGGCAATTGCCGTTTCGCGCCGCTCCTGTATCTGTCCGATGCCTTGAAACAAGAACTCGGCAAGGTTGTCGACTGGAGCAAAGTCGATAAAGAAGACTACCTCGCGGCAATGGAACGCAGTCCGGTCAGACCCCTAGAAATCAAGGCCCTGTTCAAAGCAGCGCTGACCGACAAGATCAACGACCGCGCGGTCTATAGGAAAGGCATCGACGCGTCCTACCGGTACGAAGGATATAGCACGTACCGGACAGAGAATCTTTGACGGAAGAGTATACAAGAATTGCGAAGCAATAGATGAATTAGGGGGATGCAGGATGCCGGAATTGTTATGGGATGGCAAGCAGGAAGCGGTTGCAGCCGCGAATCAGGTGCCGTATCAGCTGCTGGAAGCGGATGATGCACTGAGCTATGGGGAGAAGGATACGGAGAACATGATCATCCAAGGGGATAATCTCGCCGCATTGAAGGCCCTGATCCCCTACTATAAGGGCGCTGTCCGCTGCATCTATGCCGATCCGCCATACAACACGGGCTCGGCCTTCGAGCATTACGACGATAACGTCGAGCATTCGACCTGGCTCTCGCTGATGTATCCTCGGCTGGAGCTGATGCACGAGCTGCTTGCCGCGGATGGCAGCATCTGGATTTCCATCGACGATGATGAAGCCCATTATCTTAAAGTAATCTGCGATGAGATTTTTGGACGAGATAAATTTCTGGCAAATATTGTATGGCAAAAACGTTATTCTCGTGAAAATCGAAAAGCTATAGGCGATGCGCATGACCATATCTTGGTTTATGTGAAAAATCAGGAGGCATTCAAGACAACTAGAAATTTTTTACCTCTGACAGACAAACAGAAAAAATTATACAAGAATCCTGATAATGACGCTCGTGGACCGTGGCAAAGCGTTTCTCTGTTGGCGCAAGGATATCGTCCAAATCAGATGTATGAAATTATAGCTCCTAATGGGAAAAAACATATTCCTCCTGCCGGAAATTGTTGGAAAGTCATCAAATCGGAATATGATAAGTTGGTAGCCAATAATCGTGTGTACTTCGGCAAAGATGGGAATGGTGTGCCAAGGCGAAAAGAGTTTCTATCAAAAGCTAAAGGATTAGTTCCGTCAACTTGGTGGCCTCACGAGGAATTTGGTCATAATGACGAAGCCAAAAAGGAGACAAACATTCTGTTTGGAGCTGATAATGCTTTTGAAACTCCGAAACCGGAACGCTTGCTTGAGCATATTATCCATATTGCATCGAATCCGGGTGACATCGTCCTCGATGCTTTCCTTGGATCCGGAACGACGGCTGCCGTTGCGCAGAAGATGAACCGTCAGTATATCGGCATCGAGATGGGCGAACATGCCGTGACGCATGTCGTGCCGCGCATGCAAAAGGTCATCGACGGGGAGCAGGGCGGTATCTCGAAGGCAGAGAAATGGGAAGGCGGCGGCGGTTTCCGCTTCTACCGGCTCGGGGAAGAGCTTTTTGATGAGTACCGCATCATCCGTCCGGACGTGAAATTCCCGCAGCTCGCTGCGCATATCTGGTTCACCGAAACCCATACGCCATACCGCGGCAAGGGAGACAGCCCGCTCCTCGGCATCCACGACGGGACGGCTTACTATCTGCTCTACAATGGCATCCTCGGCGACAAGAAGCCGCAGAGCGGCAACGTCTTGACGAGCCATGTGCTGAAGCTCCTGCCGCCTTTCGACGGGCCGAAAGTCATCTACGGCGAGGCCAACCGATTCGGCCCGGCCCGCATGATGCAGGAGCAGATCACGTTCAAGAAGATTCCGACCGAGATTCAGGTCTATTGAGGAGGCGGCCATCATGTTGAAGCTCAAGAACTACCAGCAGCATACGCTCGACAAGCTGACGGCATTCCTCGATGAAGCCCGCTTGCTCGATGCAGAGAAAGCCTTTACCGACCAGCAGAACGCGCAGGGATACCGCAAGACGTACAAGAGCATCAAAGGGCTCGAGGACGTTCCCTATATCTGCCTGCGCCTGCCGACCGGCGGTGGAAAGACCTTGCTCGGCTCCTACGCCATCGGCGATGCCGCCGACCACTATCTCGAACAGGACTATCCCCTCGTGCTCTGGCTCGTCCCTACCGACATCATCCGGAAACAGACCATCGAAGTTCTCGGAAGCTCGGACAAGGAGAATCGCCGCGTCCTCGATGTTCGTTTCGGCGGGCGAGTCCGCGTCTACGATATCACCGATTTCACCCATCTCAGGACGCAGGACATCACGGATCGCGTCAACATCTTCGTGGCGACCTTCGCCGCGTTCCGCGTCAAGAGCAAAGACGGCCGGAAAGTCTACGGAACCAGCGAATCCTTAGACCCATGTTTCCGTTCCATCCAAGCACAGGCATATATGGACAAATCGGATGGCGGCGAGCTCCTTCATTCCTTCCGCAACCTGCTTGCCTACTACCGTCCGCTTGTCATCATCGACGAAGCGCATAATCATGCCAGCAAGCTCAGCATCGAGGTCTTGCAGCGGCTCCGTCCGTCGGCCATCATCGAGCTGACGGCAACCCCGGCAGACAACAGCAACGTCCTTTACAAGGTCAGCGCATCCGAGCTCAAGGCTGAGGACATGATCAAGCTGCCGATTCACATGGAGGAGCATCAGTCGTGGGAAGATGCCGTCACGACCGCCGTGCAGGAGCAACATCATCTGGAAGAACTCGCGAGCGATGGAAGCGAGAAGGACTATGTCCGTCCAATCGTCCTTTTCCAAGCGGAGGACAAAGACCGGGAAATCACCGTATCCGTTATCCGCGACTATCTCATCAAGGAATTGCAGATTCCGGAGGAACAGGTCGCTGTCGCTACCGGTACGCAGCGGGAGCTCGACGGGATCAATCTCTTTGACCGGCAGACGCCCATCCGCTACATCATCACCGTCGAGGCACTGAAAGAGGGATGGGACTGCTCCTTTGCCTATATCTTCTGCTCCGTGGCGAAAGTCGCATCGAGCAAGGATGCCGAGCAGCTTCTGGGGCGCGTCCTCCGTATGCCCTATGCCAAACGGCGCGTCCATAAGGAGCTCAACGTGGCCTACGCCCATATCGCCGTGGCATCCTGGCACGAGGCGGTCAGTAAGATCAAAGACAATCTGCTCGGCATGGGATTCGAGGATGAAGAGACTGACGCCGCCATCCATTACGAGCAGCCGGTGCTCGAAGAACTCGGAACCGGCGAGGGAGAAGGCTGCCACGAGATATGCCCTGTGCAGTCGCTCCAGTTCCATACGCAGAACGCGCCGGATATCTCCCCGTTGAACCTCGCCTTGCAGGGATTCGTGAAAGTCGAGAAGGATACGGAATCCGGCGGCTACCACGTCACAGTTCAGCAAGCAACGCCGGATGACCTGAAAGAACTCCATGACCGGGCGGAAGAGGTATTCCACAATCCGCACGATGTCAACGAGCTCATCCACGCCGTCCGCTCTACGAAAGCCTTTGAGCCGCCGAAATCTCCTGCCGAGCGCGGGGAAGTGATCTCCGTTCCGCAGCTCTGTCTGGACTTCGGGGATGGGCCGGAACTGGCAGAGAAAGAGAACTTCCTGCCGGGAAGCTGGAAGCTCACCGATTTCCCGGCTATTCTTCCGGGCTTCGAGATTGACCCACAGAACCATGTCTACCGCATCGACATTGCCGGGAACAAGATAACCGAATCCCTGCAGAGCACGCAGCAGGCGCTAGAACTCGGGCGCTCGACCCAATGGACGGTATCCACGCTGGTCTACTGGCTGACCAAGAAGCTCAAGGCAAGCGATGTACCGTACGCTGATGCCGTCGAATACCTGCGCCGCATCATCGAAAACTTGCAGCAGAAGGGCGCGCCGCTTGCTGACCTCGTGCGCTACCGCTTCGCACTCGCAAAGAAGCTGAACGAACATATCGCAGACTGCCGCGGCAAAGCGTATCAGAAAGGCGTGAATGCCGTCCTGTTCCACGAAGAAGATGCCGTCCGCGTCATTCCGGACGTGGCGATGACGTTCCAGCATGACCGCTACCCGGCCAAGAGCTTTTATCGTGGAACCGTCCACTTTCAGAAGCATTTCTACCGGAACATAGGAGACATGGACTCCGATGAGGAAGTCTGGTGCGCGCAGTGCATTGACGTCAACCCGCATGTCGTGACATGGGTGCGCAACATCCCGCGCGACGTCGTGAACTCATTCTGGCTGCCGACACACGCCGACAAGTTCTACCCCGACTTCATCGCAAAGCTCGAAGACGGACGCATAGCCGCCATCGAATACAAAGGCGAGCACATCGTATCCGCTGACGATGCGAAGGAGAAGAACCTCATCGGCCAGATATGGGCAAAGCACAGCAATGGGCAATGCCTGTTCTTGATGGCAACAAAGAAAGATGATGCAGGACGCGACCTCTCACAGCAAATTTCTGCCATCCTGAATTAAAACGAATAGAAGTATCGAGTGTGTTCAAAGTTTCAAGGTGGGCGTGGCTCTGGCGTCGGGCGCACGACGGTCTGGGCCATCGAGAAAGGGAGTCCATCCGTGTCCATGGGCGCTTATGCGAAAGTTTTGCACGCCATTGAGGGCATGGACAAGGAGCTGCTGCTCATCTGCCAGGATGATAAGAAGGGGCGCCTGATGCAGGATTTAGGGCTAAGCATCCGGCACCGTGCTTCGAGGAGGCGCCGCAACGATGGTACGGAATAAAACAGGCCACGCTGCGGGATGAGCAGGGCAATCTCTGGATTGCGAAATTCCCATCCAAGCATGATGAAGAAAATGCCGGCGCATGGGAGATGGTGGCACATGACCTCGCTATGCTGTGCGGGTTGAGCGTGCCAGAAGCGCGCGTCATTATTGCGTCAAAAGTGGTACAATAGGTACCAATATGGAATTGCCGAGAAGGTGCAGATGGGAGAGGATTTTATGACAGTGGAGACGGAGGAGCTTCTTTCTTTTATTGACCGGGCGGTGTCGCCGGTGCATACGGTTCTGGCGGCGGCGGATTTCCTGCGCGGGGCAGGGTTTTCGGAGCTTTCGCTGGCAGAGCCTTGGGAGCTTGCTGAGGGCGGGCGGTATTTCGTCAAGGTGTACGGAACGACGCTGCTCGCGTTCACGTTCGGGGCGGACGGGCCGCTGCGCATGGCGGCGGCACATACGGATTTCCCGTGCCTTCGGCTGAAGAGCGCACCGGGGATGGTGCGCGAGGGCTATGGCATGCTGAATGCCGAGCCTTACGGCGGCCTGATCCTGCGTTCGTGGCTCGACCGCCCGCTCGGGCTCGCGGGGCGTGTGGCACTCCGCGGCGAGGATGCGTTCTACCCGCGGGCCGTTCCCGTCGATTTCGGGCGCCCAATCGTGACGATCCCGAGCCTCGCCATCCACATGGACCGCAAGGTCAACGAGGACGGCGCGCTGAATGCGCAGGACGATATGTTGCCGCTCGCGGCGCTCCTCGGCGACATGGGCGAGGGCGATTGGTGGCAGGCGGCGCTCGCGGCAGAGCTCGGCGTCCCACCGGAGGAAATCCTCTCGTTCGAGCTTTCGACGTATCCGTATGAGCGCGGCTGCACGCTCGGACTAGCGGGCGAGCTGCTCTCCTCGCCGCGGCTCGACAACCTCACATCGGTTTGGGCGTGCCTGCGCGGCCTGGCGGACGCGTCGGCAGAGCAGGTGCCGTCCGGCGTGCGCCTCATCGCGCTCTTTGACAACGAGGAGGTCGGCAGCCGCACGAAGCAGGGCGCGGGCTCGATGGTGTTCTCTGACGTGCTCCGGCGCATCTACCGGACGCGCGGCGGGGACGAAGGCTGCGCGGAGGCCGTGGCGTCCGGCTTCCTGCTCTCCGTGGATGTCGCGCACGGCCTGCATCCCGACCACATGGACAAGTGCGACCCGGCCGTGCGCCCCGTGCTCGGCGGCGGTGCCGTCCTGAAGCAGGCGGCCTCGCAGTCGTATGCGGGAGATGCCGAGGCCATCGCCATCGTCCGGGAACTCGCGCGCCTGTCCGGCATCCCCGTGCAGGATTTCGTGAACCGCAGCGACAGCCGCGGCGGTTCGACGCTCGGCTCCATCGCGTCCGCGCTCGTTCCTGTGCGCACGATGGATGTCGGCGTGCCAATCCTCGCCATGCATTCGGCGCGCGAGACGATGGCGGCCGCGGATGAGGACGCGCTTATCGCGCTCGCGCGGGCAGTGCTCGCCTGAGCCGCCGTATAAGCATGGCAGGATGCCATCGTCGGATCTTTTGCAAATCTCTTTTATCTGTGCTATGATGGGGCGGATGGTAGAAGATGACACCGCATGAGCGGGTTGTACTTTTTTCCGATGGGATGGCAGATCGATGCTCCGCCCGTATCTGAGATTTTGAAAATCTGGAACGGGACGCGTGGACAGGAACCGTTTGCCGGATTCCGCGGAGTTCCCGGAGCTTTGCCGGGAGAACAGAAAAGAACATGGATGGCGGGGAACCCGCCGTTTATCGGCCTCTTTTACCAGAAAGAAAATTTTTGGCAAGGGAGGTTTTTTACTTGCAGAAAATGAAAAACGGCATCGTCGACTACATGGCGGTGCTCGTCGCGGCGGCGGGCGTCATCGGCGCCCTGTATCCGCCGGCGTTCGCCTGGGCCGGTCACTATGTGAGCTGGCTTTTGGGGCTCGTGATGTTCGGCATGGGCATGACGCTTTCGGTCGAGGACTTCCGGCGCGTGCTCGCGCGGCCGCGGTATGTGGCCATCGGCGTCTTCGCGCAGTTCCTGATCATGCCGCTCGTCGCGTACGCGCTCGTCCGGGTGTTCCAGTTGCCGCCGGAGCTCGCAATCGGCGTGATCCTGCTCGGCACATGCCCGGGCGGCACGGCTTCGAATGTCATCTCGTATCTCGCGCGCGGCGATGTTGCGCTGTCGGTCTCGATGACGATGACGACAACGATTCTCGCGCCGGTTGTGACGCCGGCGCTGACGTATCTGCTCGCCGGGGCCTATATCGAGGTATCGTTCACCTCGATGATGCTCTCCATCGCAGAGATGGTTCTGCTGCCGGTCCTGCTCGGCCTGCTCGTGCATCAGTATTTCGAGGGGGCGGCGCGGCGCATCATGCCGGTGATGCCGGTCTTCTCGGTGCTCTGCATTGTGACGCTGGTCGGCTGCGTGGTCGCGCTTTCCGCGTCGAAACTGCTCGCGGTCGGCCCGCTCATGGCGGTGCTCGTCGTCCTGCACAACGGCTTCGGCCTCGCGCTCGGCTACGGGCTCGCGAAGCTTTTCGGCATGGAGAGCCGCGGCGCGCGGACGGTGTCGATCGAGGTCGGCATGCAGAACTCGGGGCTCGCAGTGAGCCTCGCGCTGCTGTATTTCAATCCGGCCACGGCGATTCCGGGCGCGATTTTTTCGGTATGGCACAATATCTCAGGTTCGCTGTTCGCCAATTTCTGGGTGCGGCACGATGAGAAGAAAGAACGGAAAGAGGTTGTATGCGGATGAAGATGAAAGTTTTTACGACGCCGGGTGAAATGCAGGCTTGGGCGACGGAACAGAAAAAAGCTGGCAAGACGATCGGGCTCTGCCCGACGATGGGCGCGCTGCATGAGGGTCACATGACGCTGATGCGCGCGGCAAAGTCGGCGTGCGATGTCGTCATTGCGTCGGTATTCGTGAATCCGACGCAGTTCGCGCCGGGTGAGGACTATGAGAAATACCCGCGCCAGTTTGAGCAGGACTGCGAGAAGCTCGAACGCGAGGGCGTCGACGCGGTGTTCCATCCGGAGCCTGCGGCGATGTATCCGGAGGGATTCGGCACGTATGTGACGCCGGACTGCAACGAGACGAAGGTGCTCGAGGGCGCGCGCCGTCCAATCCACTTCCGCGGCGTCGCGACGGTCGTGACGAAGCTCATGAACATCACGCGCGCGGACCGCGCATTCTTCGGGCAGAAGGACGCACAGCAGGTGGCCGTCGTGCAGCGGTTCACGGCAGACCTCAACATGCCGGTCGAGATCACGATGGTGCCAATCTGCCGCGAGGAGAGCGGCCTCGCGCGCAGCTCGCGCAACGCGTATATGGATGCGGATGAGAAGCAGGCCGCGACGGTGCTTTCGCGGAGCCTCAGAAAGGCAAAAGCAGCCTATGAGGCGGGGGAGCATTCGGCACAGAAACTCGTCGCCATCGCGCAGGCAGAGCTCGAGACCGAGCCGATGGCCCGCGTGGACTACGTGGCACTGCGCACGTTCCCGGCGCTGCAGCCGGTGGACGAGGTCGCGGAGCCGAGCCTGCTTGCGCTCGCCGTCTTCATCGGCAAGACGCGTCTGATCGATAACGTGATCCTGGGAGGTGAAGTATGATCCTGAATCTGCTCAAAAGCAAAATCCACTGCGCGACCGTGACCGAGGCGAACCTCGCCTATATGGGGAGTATCACCATCGACGAGGAGCTCATGGACGCGGCGGGCATCCTGCGCAATGAGCGCGTGCAGGTCGTCGACAACAACAACGGCGCACGGCTCGAGACCTACGTGATCCCGGGCGCGCGCGGCTCCGGTGTCATCTGCCTGAACGGCGCGGCCGCGCGCCTTGCGCAGCCCGGCGATATCGTCATCATCATGGCATATGCCTTCTTCACTGAGGACGAGGCAAAGCACTATGAGCCGACCGTCGTGATGGTAGATGAAAAGAACAAAGTCCGCGAAATCCGCCATCTCGAGAACGCCGGGGAAACGGCGTAATCCCGCCGTGCAGATCCTGATATACGAAGGGGCCGCTGTGCAGGCTGATTTCAGCCCGCATAGCGGCCCCTTTCTGTGTGCTTCATAATCCGGACTTTCCGGTCAAGGCATCAATTTGCGGAAGAGCTCTTTGACCTGTTCTTTCGTCGCTTCGCGCGGGTTGCCCGGATAGCAGGCATCCTTCAGCGCGTCGGAGGCAATCTGGTCGAGATCCTCCTCTCTTATCTTATCGGTCGTCTTCGGGATGCCGACATCCTCGCCGAGTTTCGTCACCGCGGCAATCGCGGCGTCCTTAGCCTCCTCGGCAGTCATGGCGTCGATGCCCTCGACGCCCATCGCACGGCCGACATCGCGCAGGCGGTCGCCGGCGAAGTCGCGGTTGAACTCCATAGCGATCGGCAGGAGCATGGCGCACGCGACGCCGTGCGGCATATCATAATGCGCGGACAGCGTATGCGCCATCGCGTGGTCGATGCCGAGGCCGACATTCGAAAAGCCCATGCCGGCGACGTATTGGCCAAGCGCCATGCCTTCGCGCCCTTCCTGCGTATTCGCTACGGCGCCGCGCAGATGGCGGCTGATGAGCTTGATGGCTTCGAGGTGGAACATATCGGAGAGTTCCCAGACCCCATACAATACATAGTAAACATATTTGATTTGCTTAGTACGGAATGCGGTGCGGCGGGGAACCCGAAATCGGGATCTTTGCCCTGGCCTATGAAAAAGATTCAAGGCCGGGCGGCATGACTCACTAGAGTTATGTTGCCCGGCCTTTTTGTTTTATCTCGGTGGAGATGAAACTGCATGGAGAGGAGTGATGCGGATGGTTTTTCGAGCAGCGGCGGCCAGCAGTGATGGCGTGCATATCGACAGGCATTTTGGCCACGCGGATACGTTTTTTATCTACGAGGTAAAGGACGGCTGCATCCATTTCATCGAAAAACGCGCTGGCATATCCCCTGTCAACACGGGAAACATGAGGAAGGGGTGCTTCTGACCGCAGCAGAGCTTCTGAAGGATTGCCGCTATGTGTTCGTTGAGGCAATCGGGGGCCGCGCCGCGGATGCCCTTTCGGGGATCGGCATCATCCCTCTCGAGATCGGGGCGGGAGAGGCAGAGCTTGATGAGGCGCTGAAGGAAGTCGCAGGCTACGAAGAGCGGCGTGCGTCAGCCTTTGGCAGAAGGGAGGCCAATCATGGATAAGGAAAGAGTATGCGAAATGCATCCGTGCTTTGGCGCAAAGCAGAACCGAGGCAGAGTTCACCTGCCGGTGTCTCCGGGATGCAATCTTGAGTGCCGGTTCTGCGACCG
Source organism: Selenomonadaceae bacterium (assembly GCA_036733925.1). Classification (GTDB taxonomy): domain Bacteria; phylum Bacillota; class Negativicutes; order Selenomonadales; family Selenomonadaceae; genus UBA2897. The sequence goes on from DAIMZO010000001.1 coordinate 13,896, forward strand.
GACCATCAACGACGTCGAGGAACGTCCCAGCGTGACGGGACGGGTCATCGAGCCGGAGGAAGCGGCGGATTATGTGGGAAAGGCGCTGACCTTCTGCCCGGAGATTGCGGTTGCGGGCATTGCAGGCCCCGGCGATACGCTGGCATCCGGAAGGTCAGCGCGGCCGGCATCGTGGTGAAGATCAACACGGTGCTGATCAAGGAAATCAACCGGTTCCATATCCCGGTCATTGCCAAGACCGTAGCGGAGGAGGGGGCCTCTATCTACAATATCATCCCGCTGATCCCACAGGGCGAGTTCCGCAACCTGTCGGCGCCGACCTGCCTGGATCTTTCCTTGGCGCGAGCGGAGGCGGGGAAATACATCGACGTATTCCGGCATTGCCAGCATTGCCGCGCGGACGCCGTGGGCGTGCCGGGCAAGAACAATTTCAGCCGGGAGGTCTCGAGTACAAGCCGTCGGCACATCAGGCAGACGAATACCGGGAACTGGCGAAGAAAATCGAGAACAACCGGCAGTTCGTCATCCCGAAACCCATGACGCAGGATCGGCTGGAGGAAATTCTTCTGGAGTACGGCCTCATGGACAACGTCGAGGATGATTACCGGATTTGAGCCGATAAAGGAGAACATTATGCCAAAGAAAATCAATCTGGATATGGCCGAGGTGGAACCGCGCGAACAGCGCCTCGGTACCATCATTGCCTGGGATGGCACGACAGAAGAATTGGAAAAGGCATCGAACTATGACGCGCGCGGAAAGGCGAAGCGCGGTTCGGGCAGTCCGTGCGACGGGTGCCGGCTCTGCGAACTATCCGGCCCGTTCACGCAGGGCTCTGTCTGCAGCGAGCAGATGGTAGAGTACCAGGCGGGGCATATCCGCGATGCCGTGCTGATCCAGCACGCGCCGGTCTGATGCGGCGCCGGGCAGGTCGAGTACAATTCGCTTTACCGCAACGGTCTCGTGATGCGCGGCTTCCCGGCGGAGAACCTCCGCATCACCAATACGAACCTCAAGGAAAGCGACATGGTCTTCGGCGCCGCGGACAAGCTCCGGCAGTCCATCGATGATGCCGTGGAACGCTATCATCCGAAAGCGGTCTTCATCGCGTCATCGTGCGCCACCGGCATCATCGGCGAGGACATCGAAAGTGTTGCCGAGGAGAAAGAAGAGGAGCATGGCATCCCCGTCATCCCGCTCGCCTGCGAAGGCTTCCGGAGCAAGCATTGGTCGACGGGCTTCGATGCGACGCAGCACGGCATTCTGCGGCAGATCGTCAAGAAGCATCCGAAGAAGCAGGAAGATCTCGTCAACGTGATCAACCTCTGGGGCTCCGACGTCTTCACGCCGATGCTGAAGCACTTCAACCTGCGCGTGAACTACGTCGTAGACCTCGCCTCTGTCGACGAGCTGGCGCAGATGTCGGAGGCAGCGGCAACCGTAGGGTTCTGCTATACGCTGTCCTCCTATCTCGCGGCAGGGCTGGAGCAGCATTTCGGCGTGCCGGAGGTCAAGGCGCCGATGCCGTACGGCTTCCATGGCACGGACGCGTGGCTGCGCGAACTGGCGCGCGTCACGCACCGCGAGGAACTGGCGGAGAAATTCATCGCCGAGGAACATGCGCGCGTCAAGCCGAAAGTCGAGGAGCTCCGGAAGAAGCTTAAGGGCGTCAAAGGCTTCGTCGCGACCGGGTCTGCGTATGCGCACGGCCTGATCGAGGTCATGCGGGAGCTAGGCATCGAGGTCGACGGCTCGCGGATCTTCCATCACGATCCGGTCTACGACAGCGGCGATGCGCGCGAGGATTCGCTCGGACACCTCAATGAGCAGTACGGCAAGGTCAATCATTTCCACGTTTCCAACCGGCAGCAGTATCAGCTCTACACGTTCCTCAAGGAATCCCAGCCGGACTTCCTGCTCATCCGGCACAACGGCCTCGCACCACTGGCCTCGCGCCTAGGCATCCCGTCTGCGCCGCTCGGCGATGAGCACCTCGCTGTCGGTTACGATGGCATGATCAACATCGGTGAGACCGTGCTGGAGATCCTCGCGCACAAGAAATTCCACGACGATATCAAGGCTCATGTCGCCCTCCCCTACAAAGACTGGTGGCTCAATCAGAAAGATGCCTATGTTTTGGCACGCCACCCGGAACTGATTCATGAAGATGGGGAAGGAAAGGAGGAAAAGCATGCCTAAATAAGACAGCGCTGCATGGTGGCGAGCTCCTGAAAGTGGATACGTTCTATCCGTCCAGCCAGACCTGTTCGGTCTGTGGGTATCAGAATCCTTTGACGAAGGATCTCGGTGTGCGCGAATGGGACTGCCCGCAGTGTGGGACGCATCACGATCGCGACACCAATGCTGCGAAAAATATCTTGAAACATGCGTTGGAAGAGAAATCCAACGTAGCATAAATAACATCAGTACCGTGGGACACACGGGAATTCACGCTTGGGGAAATCGTGTAAGACGCCAATTCTTCGGAGGCGGTGCAGTGGTTGCTGAACCAAGAATCCCCCGGCTTTAGCCGTGGGGAGTGTCAATTCAGCAAACATATCCTGTAAGCCTATAAAGATTACAGGCAAGAAAATATTCCATCTCCACGGTACCAGAACCGTCAGAAATTTTGGATCTGGTACTTTGGGGATTTTTGTGGTTGACTTTTTTTTCGGATTGTCCTATAATGACGTTAATCACTTAGAAAACATATTGATATTATATGATTAGCTGCGATGCCGCGGGTCATCCGACAAACGGAAGCCTGTGGAAAGCGTCGGAGAACAGGAAAGGTATGCTCAGATGTGTTCAGGTATGCTTCGGTTCCCTATGCTTTCCATGGGCTTTTTGCAAAAGGAAATGCGCGGCAGCAAGGCTTGGAGGAGGAAGCGCAATGAAACTGACGGTAAACGGGGATCCTTTGGAAATCGAGAAGCCGATCACGGTGAAGGAACTGCTCGTCGTCGCGAAGGCGGAGCAGCCGGAGTACGTGACGGTGGAGCTCAACGGGGAATTCGTCGACCATTCCGGCTTTGAGACGACGATGGTGAAGGACGGCGACGTCGTGGAGTTCCTGTACTTCATGGGAGGCGGTGCGCGATGAGCAGCCTGACGAATGAACAGCTCGAGCGGTACTCCCGCCATATCATCCTGCAGCAGGTTGGCGGCAAGGGCCAGGAGAAGATCCTCGGCAGCAAGGTGCTCGTCATCGGGACGGGCGGGCTCGGCGCACCGGCGGCGATGTACCTCGCCGCGGCGGGCGTCGGCACGATCGGGCTCGTGGATTTCGATGTCGTGGATCTCTCGAACCTCCAGCGCCAGATCATCCACCAGACAGCAGATGTCGGCAAGCCGAAGGTCGAATCCGGCCGCGAGACCATCGAGGCGATGAACCCGGACGTCGACGTGCATACGTACAATGAGATGGTGACGTCAGCGAATATCCGCGACATCATCCGCGATCAGGACTACGATTTCATCATCGACGGCACGGACAATTTCCCGGCGAAATTCCTGATTAACGATGCCTGCGTCTTTGAGAAGAAGCCGTTCGTGCACGCCGGCATCATCCGTTTCTCGGGGCAGCTCATGACGTATGTGCCGGGTCAAGGCCCGTGCTACCGCTGCGTGTTCAAGACCATGCCGCCGAAGGATGCCGTGCCGACCTGCCGGCAGGCAGGCGTCCTTGGTGTCATGGGCGGCATCATCGGCACCCTGCAGGCGACGGAAGCCCTCAAATATATCCTCGGCGTCGGTGACTTGCTGACGGGCTACTTGCTGACCTACGACGCATTGACGATGAAGTTCCGCAAGGTGAAGATCCCGCGGGATTCGCATTGCGCGATCTGCGGCGAGCACCCGACCATCACGGAGCTCATCGACTACGAGCAGCCGGCTTGCGACCTGCGGAAGCACTGAGGGGGATGCGGCATGATCGTGAAGTTGAAGCTTTCGGACTACCTTGAGATGATCCGGCACGCGCGCGGGCTCGCGCCAATCGAGGACTGCGGCCTGCTCGGCGGCACCATCGAGGACGGCGTGAAGACCGTCGAGAAGGTCTTTTACCTGACGAACACGGACCACAGCGAGGAGCATTTCTCGCTGGATCCGAAGGAGCAGTTCGCGGCGGTGAAAGAGCTGCGCGAAAAAGGCTGGAAGCTGCTCGGCAACTGGCACAGCCATCCCGCGAGTCCCTCGCGGCCGAGCGAAGAGGATAAGCGCCTGGCATTCGACAGCAAGGCGAGCTACCTGATCCTTTCGCTGAACGGCGGGGAGCCGGTGCTGAACAGCTTCCATGTGGACCGGGACAAGACGGTCACGAAAGAGGATCTGCGGATCCGTTGAAGATGACTGTGGAAAATGGAGGAGAGCAATATGGTAGTGGATTATAAGGCGCTCAAGAAGGGCGGCCTCATGCGGCAGCGGCAGAAGGACTGTTTCTCCATGCGCCTGAAGTCGGTCGGCGGGCATTTTACGGCGAAGCAGCTGGATGTCATCCAGCAGGTCGCGGAGAAGTACGGCAAGGGCTATGTGCATCTGACGAGCCGTCAGGGCATCGAGATCCCGTATATCAAGCTGCAGCAGATTGATGAAGTCAAGGCGGTGCTGAAGCAGGGCGGCGTCGAGATCGGCGTCTGCGGCCCGCGCGTGCGCACAATCACGGCCTGCCAGGGCGCGGCGACCTGCCCGTCCGGCCTCATCGACACGGTGAAGATGGCCAATGAATTCGACCGCCGCTATGGCGGGAAGGAACTCCCCCACAAGTTCAAGTTCGGCTTCACGGGCTGCCACAACAACTGCCTGAAAGCGGAGGAGAACGACCTCGGCGTCAAGGGCGGCGTCCTGCCAAAATGGGATGCCGCATCCTGTACGTACTGCGGCGTCTGCGAGGCCGTCTGTCCAGAAAAGGCCATCGTGGTTGACAAGGATGGGCAGAAGCTCACCTTTGACGAGGATGCCTGCGTCTACTGCGGCAAATGCATCAAGAGCTGCCCGACCGATTCGTGGACGGGTGAGAATGGCTTCGTCATCTCGTTCGGCGGCCTGTATGGCAACCGCATCGCGGTCGGCCGGCATTTCCTGCCGATCGTCTTTGATGAGGAGAAGGTCTACGAGATTGTCGATGTCACGCTGAAGTTCTTCGAGGAGAACGCAAGGCCGAGCGAGCGCTTCGCGAACTGCCTCGACCGCGTGGGCTGGGATAAGTTTGAGAAGAAAGTGGAGGAAGTCTTATGAGTCAGCAGAAAGCCGATGCGACGATCGACATCACGGATGTCGTCTGTCCAATCACGTTCGTCAAGGTGAAGGTCGCGCTCGAGGATCTTGAGGACGGCCAGACGCTCGCCGTGCACTTGAACGACGGCGAGCCGATCCAGAATGTGCCGCGCAGTCTGAAGGACGAGGGGCATAAGGTGCTGTCTGTAGATAAGGAAGACGATGGCACGTATTCGCTGCTTGTGGAAAAAGGCGGGCTCTCATGAGGTTCACGACCCGGCTGCTGCATGAAGCGTTTTCGCCGGATCCGGCGACCGGTACGACCACGCAGCCGATTTACCAGACCTCGGCATTCTATCAGCCGACCGCGGAGAAGATGGCCGAGGTATTCGCCGGACGTAGTCCCGGATTTGTCTATACGCGTGTCAGCAACCCGACGATTGCCGGCTTTGAGCGGCGCATCAATGCGCTGGAGGGCGGCGTCGGCGCCGTTGCCTGTTCTTCCGGCATGGCAGCGGTATCCCACGCGGTGCTGAACATCCTGTCCCAAGGGGACGAGATTCTCGCGTCGGGCGGCCTGTACGGCGGCACGAGTTCGTTTTTCCGCGATCTCGCAAGCTACGGCATTGGCGTGCGCTATGCGGCGGGGGACCGCGTGGAGGACTTCCGCGCGGCGCTCAGTGCGCGGACGAAGATGATCTATGTCGAGACGATCGGAAACCCGAAGCTCGATGTGGTCGACCTCGTGGCGCTCGCGAAGCTCGCACATGAAAACGATGTGCCGCTTTTCGTGGACAATACCGTGACGACGCCGTATCTCTGCCAGCCGCTCTCGCTCGGGGCCGATGTCGTCATCCACTCGACATCGAAAGCCTTGAACGGCAATGCCAATTCCATCGGCGGCATCGTCGTTTCTGGCGGGAAATTCGCTTGGGACACGGCGCGTTATCCGAAGCTCCGCGAATATCCGTTCGGTCCCATGAGCTATATCGTCCGGCTGCGCCAGCGCATGGTGACGGACTACGGCGGCTGCATGGCGCCGTTCAACGCCTACCTGACGGGCATCGGGCTCGACACGCTCTCCCTGCGGCTCGACCGCATCACGGACGACGCCATGGCGCTTGCGACGTACTTTGCGGAGCGCGGTGTGACGGTCAACTATCCGGGGCTCCCGGACAGCCCGGCCCACGAGGTCGCCAAGCGGCAGTTCGGCGGCCGGTACGGCGCGATGCTGACCCTGCGGCTCGGCACGAAGGAGCGCGCGTTCCGTTTCATCAACTCGCTGCACTATGCGCTGAACGTCTCGAATATCGGCGATGCGCGCACGCTCGTCCTGCATCCTGCCTCGACGATCTTCCTGCACGCGAGCGCGGAGGAGAAGGCGAACGCCGGCGTCACCGACGACCTCGTGCGCGTGAATGTCGGGCTCGAGGATATCGAGGATCTGCTGGAGGATTTCGAGCAGGCCTTCGATTCCTTAGGAAATGGTGTTGACAAATCGGAGTGAATGGCTTAAAATGCCATTATCAAGAAAACATATAAAGCATATATGAATAACTTCAGGTCATTCGAAAACGAAAGCCTGGGGCATCCATACTGGCGCAGTGTTGCGCGCAATGGGTGTGCTGGGCTTTTTGTGTATGGAATTTTCCTTGTAGAAAGGAGCGGATCAAGATGAAGAAGTCAAAAATACTGGCGGCAGCCGCAGGCGTTCTCTTGCTGATCGGGGGGATTGCGGGCTGCGCCAGCAATGCAGATCAGTCCGCGGATGGCAAGAGTTTCCTCAACGTTTCGTATGACCCGACGCGGGAATTCTATCAGGCGTTCAATGAATCGTTTTCGGAGAAATGGCAGCAGGAGACCGGCGAGACCGTGAACTTCCAGCAGTCGCATGGCGGCTCCGGCAAGCAGGCCCGCGCGGTGCGCGAGGGGCTCGAGGCCGACGTCGTGACGCTGGCGCTCGCCTATGATGTCGATCAGATTGCGGAGGAGGGGCTCATCGACAAGGACTGGATGTCGAAGTTCCCGGATCATTCGGCACCATATACGTCGACCATCGTTTTCCTCGTGCGCAAGGGCAATCCGAAGAACATCAAGGATTGGGACGACCTCGTGCGGGATGACGTGTCCGTCGTGACGCCGAACCCGAAGACGTCGGGCGGCGCGCGCTGGAACTACCTCGCGGCATGGGCCTATGCGAGCGAGAAGGATGGCGGCGATGAGACCAAGACCAAAGCGTTCATGAAGAAGCTCTTTTCCCGCGTCGTGGCGCTGGACTCCGGTGCGCGCGGCGCGACAACCTCGTTCGTGCAGCGCGGGCAGGGCGATGTGCTGATTGCCTGGGAGAACGAGGCGTTGCTGTCCGTCAAGGACGCGCCGGATGAGTATGAGATTGTCACGCCGTCGCTGAGCATCCTCGCGGAACCGTCGGTCGCCATCGTGGATGACGTAGTCGACCGCAAGGGCACGCGCAAGCTCGCAGAGGCCTATATCGATTATCTCTATTCGAAGGAAGGGCAGGAACTTGCCGCGCAGCATTTCTACCGCCCGCGCGATGAGGAGATCGAGCAGAAATACGCCGCGCAGTTCCCGAAGCTCCGCCTCGTGACAATCGATGATGCATTCGGCGGATGGGCGAACGCGCAGCAGAAGCATTTCGCGGATGGCGGCACGTTCGATCAGATTTACGAGAAACAGTAAAGTGTGAAGAGAAAGGAGAAATGCTTTCATGCGGTCTGCATCGGTGATTCCGGGCTATCGGTTTACCTTTGGCATTACGCTTTTCTATCTGTCGCTGATCCTGCTGATCCCGCTGGCGGCATTCTTCCTTTATGCGAGCGGCATGGGCATCGGCAAGTTCTTTTCCATCGCGGCGGAATGGCGTGTCGTGCACGCGTGCCTCGTGAGCTTCGGCACGTCGCTCGCCGCGGCGCTCGTGAACGCAGTGAGCGGCCTGCTGCTCGCCTGGGTGCTCGTCCGGTACGACTTCCCCGGCAAGCGGCTGCTCGACGGCCTGATCGATCTGCCGTTCGCCCTGCCGACTGCCGTCGCAGGCATCGCGCTGACGACGCTCTATGCGGAGAACGGCTGGCTCGGGCAGTTCTTCTACGCGGCGGGCATCCCGTCGGCGTTCTCCTTGCTCGGCATCACGATTGCTCTGATCTTCGTCGGCATCCCGTTCGTCCCGCGCAGTGTTCAGCCGGTCCTGCGGGAACTCAGCCCGAGCCTCGAGGAGGCAGCGGCGATTTTCGGCGCCGGCCGCTGGCTGACGTTCCGACGCGTGATTTTTCCGGAGCTCATATCTCCGTTGCTCACGGGGTTCGCGCTGGCTTTCGCGCGCGGCATTGGCGAGTACGGCAGCGTCGTGTTCATCGCGGGCAACCTGCCCTATCAGACAGAAATCGCGCCGCTGCTGATCATGGCGAAGCTTGAGGCGTACGATTATCAGGCGGCGGCTGCCATCGCCATCCTGATGATGGGGGCGTCGTTCCTGATCCTGCTGGCGCTGAACGGCTATCAGCGTTGGCGCGTGCATCGGCAGGGGGTGTGAGCATGGAAAAGAAAAAAGGCAAAGGGGCATGGCTGCTGATTGCGCTCGCCGCATTGTTCCTGTTCGTCATGCTCGTGCTGCCGCTCGTGCTCGTGGCGCATGAGGCGCTGGCGCGCGGTGCCCGTGCCTATCTCGCGGCCATCGAGGATCCGTTTGCCGTGAAGGCTTTGTACCTGACGCTTGAGGCTGCGGTTGCCGCCGTGGTACTGAACACGCTGTTCGGGCTGGCGTCCGCCTGGTTGCTCACGAAATATGATTTCCGCGGCAAGGCGCTGATCGGCTCGATAATCGACCTGCCCTTCGCAATCTCGCCTGTCGTGGCCGGCCTGTTCTTCGTCATGCTGTTTGGCCGCATCAGCCCGCTCTATCCCTTGCTCCGCGAGGCGCATATCCAGATCCTGTTCGCGGTGCCGGCCATCATCCTCGCGACGATTTTCGTGACGTTCCCGTTCATCACGCGCGAGCTCGTGCCGGTCATGGAGAGCCAGGGCCGCAGCGAGGAGGAAGCGGCGGCGACGCTCGGCGCGAGCGGCTGGCAGACGTTCTTCCATGTGACGCTGCCGAATATCCGCTGGGCGCTGCTCTACGGCGTGATCCTGTGCGCGGCGCGCGCGATGGGCGAGTTCGGCGCGGTCTCGGTCGTGTCCGGGCATATTCGCGGGAAAACGAATACGCTGCCGCTGCATATCGAGATCCTGTACAATGAGTACAATTTCACGGCGGCCTTTGCCGTGGCATCACTGCTTGTCCTGATGGCGGTCGTGATCCTCGTGCTGCGGAATGTCGTTGAGTGGCGTGCGAAAAGGGGGATGCGTCATGCCGGCTGAGGTAGAACTTCGTCATATCCAGAAAAATTACGGGTCGTTCCGGGCATCCGATGATGTCAGCTTTACCGTGGAACGAGGGCGGCTCATCGGGCTGCTCGGGCCGTCCGGCGGCGGCAAGACGACCGTCCTGCGCATGATCGCCGGCCTTGAGGCGCCAGATGAAGGCGAGATTTTCATCGGCGGGCGGCGCATGAACGGCGTCGCACCGGGCAAGCGCGGCATCGGCTTCGTCTTTCAGGACTACGCGCTGTTCCGGCACATGACGGTGCGTGAGAACATCGCGTTCGGCCTGAAGATTCAGAACGTGCCGCAGGCCAAGCAGAAAGAACGCGTCGAGTCGCTGATCGAGCTGATCGGGCTTGAGGGATTCGGCGGGCGCTATCCGATGCAGCTCTCCGGCGGGCAGCGGCAGCGCGTCGCATTCGCGCGGGCGCTCGCACCGGAGCCGGAGCTTCTGCTGCTCGATGAGCCATTCGCCGCAATCGACGCGAAGGTTCGGAAAGAACTGCGCGGCTGGCTGCGGCAGACCATCCACCGGCTCGGCATCACGAGCATTTTCGTGACGCACGATCAAGACGAGGCCGTCGAGGTCGCGGACGATATCATCATCATGCAGCACGGCCATGTCGAGCAGGCTGGCACGCCGCTCGAAATCTACCAATCCCCGCGCACGCCCTTTGTCGCGGACTTCGTCGGGACGTCGGTGCACGTTCCGGACTACACGGTGTTCAAGGGGTTCGGCGGCGAAGCCGGAGCGTCCGGCGGCGAGGGCATCATCCGGCCAGAGTTCCTCGAGATCGGCGCGGACGCCGATGAGATGCGCCTGCCGCTCGCGTCGGAGGATGGCATCGTGCGCGGCGTCTATTTCCGCGGCGACTGCATGCAGATCGATGTCGAGGTCAAGGGGCAGCTGCTGCACGGGCGGCGGAGCCTCGAGAAGCGTCCGCTGCAAGAAGGGGACGCGGCGAAAGTGTTCATCCACCGCATCTATACCTTTGCCGATGGTGGGACGAAGATCCTCGAGAACGCGGCAAAGCAGCAGGATTCGGTCGTGATTTGAGGTGATGGGTTTGAAACGAACGGAAGAAAGCGCCGATATCCTGATCATCGGCGGCGGGGCGGCAGGCTGTTATGCGGCGCTGACGCTTGCGGCAGAGCGGCCGGGGCTCTCCGTCCTGCTCGTCGACAAGGCGGGCATCGAGCGGAGCGGCTGTCTCGCGGCGGGCGTCAATGCGCTCAATGCCTACATCGCGCCGGGGCATAAGCCGGAGGATTACGCGGCGTACGCGGCAAAGGACGCGGCGGGCATCGTGCGCGCCGACCTGCTGCTTTCGATGTCGGAGCGGCTGAACGAGGTCACGCGGCAGATGGAGAAGCTCGGGCTCGTCATCCTGAAGGATGCGGATGGGAACTATGTCTCGCGCGGCTGGCGCAACATCAAGATCAACGGCGAGAACATCAAGCCTCTGCTCGCGGCGGCGGTGCGGCGGGCGAAGAACGTCCGGGTGCTCGAACACGTCGATATCGCAGATCTGCTGAAGACCACGGACGGGAAAGCCGCCGGGGCCTGGGGCATCGACCTGCGCGGCGATGCGGTCGTCTATATCCGCGCGCGGGCGGTCATCTGCGCGACGGGCGGCGCGGCCGGGCTCTACCGGCCGAATCACCCGGGTGCGGCGCGCCATACGATGTGGTATTCCCCGTTCAACACGGGGGCCGGCTATGCGATGGGGCTGCGCGCCGGGGCCGAGATGACTTCGTTTGAGATGCGGTTCATCGCCTTGCGGTGCAAGGACACGATTGCGCCGACCGGCACACTTGCGCAGGGCGTCGGCGCCGCGCAGGTCAACGCGCGCGGCGAGAAATATCAGGCGCGCTATGGCAATACGACGTCGGAGCGCCTGTACGCGGTCGTCAGCGAGAACCGCGCGGGCCGCGGGCCGTGCTGCCTTGAGACGCGCGGCATCACGGAGGAGCAGGAAAAGTCCCTCGAGCGGGCCTATCTCAACATGGCACCGGCGCAGACGATGCGCTGGCGGGAGACCGGCCTCGGCCCGCGTGCGGCCGATGTCGAGGTTGAGGGCACGGAGCCCTACGTCGTCGGCGGCCATACGGCGAGCGGCTACTGGGTCGATACGGATCGGCAGACGACGGTGCCGGGGCTTTTCGCGGCGGGCGATGTCGCAGGCGGCTGCCCGCAGAAATACGTGACCGGGGCATTCGTCGAGGGCGCCTATGCGGCTGAGGGCGCGGCACGCTACGCGGCGGCGTTCGCGCTGCCCATACCGGAGGAAAGCGCGGATGCGGTGCAGGCGCGCGTCGAGCGCTTGCGCGAGACGCCGGAGGAGGCGCCGCTCTTTACGGTCGATGCGCTCGAGGAGGCCATGCAGCAGGTCATGGACGAGGATGCGGGCGGCATCAGCACGGGTTACCGCTATACGGAGCGCCAGCTTGAGACCGCCTCGCATCATATCGAGCGGCTCACGCGGCTCAGCGAGGCGCTCCGCGCGGAGGACGCCTACGGCCTGCTGAAGATCTTCGAGCTGCGCGAGCGCCTGCTCGTCTGCCGCGTGCTCATCGAGCACATGAAGGCGCGGCGCGAGACGCGCTGGCACTGCTTTGCGGAGAATCTCGACTACCCGGAGCAGGACAGCCATTTTGAGAAATACGTCAATTCGCGGATCCGGGACGGCGAGGTCGAGATCATCCTGCGCAATCTGGTGAAAGGGGGCAGCCGCTATGAGCATCCGGCTGGAAAATGAGAAATGCATCGGGTGCGGCCGCTGTGCGGATGTCTGCCCGGGCAACTTGCTCTTCATCGAGGGCCGGAAGGCGCATATCCGCGACGCGCGCGACTGCTGGGGCTGCACGGCCTGCGTCAAGGCCTGCCCGCATTCGGCCATCTTCTACACGCTTGAGGCTTCGCTCGGCGGCGCGGGCGGCAGGCTTTACGCGGAGGACCAGAAGGATACGCTGACCTGGATCCTGAAGCTCGCAGATGGCGAGGAGCAGCGGATCACCGTCCAGAAGAATCAGGCCAACGAATATTGATACGATATTGAGGAGAGAAGAGACATGGGAAAATTATCACATCTCGATGCGTTGGAGGCGGAGGCCATCTACATCATCCGCGAAGTGGCGGCGGAATGTGAAAAGCCGGTGATGCTCTATTCCATCGGCAAGGACAGCACGGTCATGATGCATCTCGCGCTCAAGGCGTTCTATCCAGAGAAGCCGCCGTTCCCGTTCCTGCACATCAACACGACCTGGAAATTCCACGAGATGATCGAGTTCCGGGATGCGCAGGCGAAGAAGTACGGGCTCACGATGCTCGAGTACAAGAACGAGGAGGGCATCCGCGCCGGTATCAATCCGTTTGACCACGGCGCATCCTACACGGATATCATGAAGACGCAGGCGCTGAAGCAGGCCTTGACGAAATACGGATTCACGGCGGCGTTCGGCGGCGGCCGGCGCGACGAGGAGAAGTCCCGCGCGAAGGAGCGTGTGTTCTCGTTCCGCAACGCGGCGCAGGCATGGGATCCGAAGAACCAGCGCCCGGAGATGTGGAAGCTCTACAACGCGGAGCTGCACAAGGGCGAGAGCATCCGCGTATTCCCGCTTTCGAACTGGACGGAGAAAGATATCTGGCAGTATATCCGCCGCGAGAACCTCGAAATCGTATCGCTCTATTTCGCGAAGGAACGCCCGTGCATCGAGCGGGACGGCAACATCATCATGATCGACGATGACCGCATCGTGAAGAAGCTGCATCTGCGCCCGGAGGATATCCAGCATAAGAAGATCCGGTTCCGCACGCTCGGCTGCTACCCGCTGACGGGCGGCATCGAGTCCGAGGCGGATACGCTCGACGCGATTGTCGAGGAGACGCTCGGCGCGGTCGAGTCCGAGCGCACGAGCCGCGTCATTGACCATGAAGGCGCCGGCAGCATGGAGCGCCGGAAACGGGAGGGTTATTTCTGATGAACGATTTACTGAAATTTATCACCTGCGGCAGCGTGGACGATGGAAAATCCACGCTGATCGGCCATCTGCTCTACGATGCGAAGCTCATCTACGCGGATCAGAAAGAAGCCCTGCTGCTCGACTCGAAGGTCGGCAGCCGCGGCGGTGCCATTGATTACTCCCTGCTGCTCGACGGCCTGCTCGCGGAGCGCGAGCAGGGCATCACGATCGATGTCGCTTACCGCTATTTCACGACGGATCGCCGCAGCTTCATCTGCGCCGATACGCCGGGGCATGAGGAATACACGCGCAATATGGCTTGCGGCGCGTCGTTCGCGAATCTCGCCATCATCCTCGTGGACGCGGGCAAGGGCGTCCTGACGCAGACGCGGCGCCACGCGCGCATCTGCGCGCTCATGGGCATCCGCTATTTCGTGTTTGCCGTGAACAAGATGGATCAGATCGGCTACGACGAGGCGAAGTTCCGCGCCATCGAGGCGCAGATCGGCGAGCTGCAGAAGGAGCTCGGCCTCGAGAATGTCGTGATCATCCCGGTCTCCGCGACGGAGGGCGACAACATCACGAAGCACTCAGACCGCATGCCATGGTACCAAGGCGAGGCGCTGCAGCCGTACCTCGAGACCGTCGATGTCACGGCCGGATCTGCCGTAGAGCGTGGCTTCTACCTCCCGGTGCAGCGCGTCTGCCGGCCGAACCAGTCGTTCCGCGGCTTTCAGGGGCAGATCGAGAGCGGCAGCGTCGCGGTCGGCGACACGGTGCGCGCGCTGCCGAGCGGCGAAGAGGCCGAGGTCACGCACATCTTCGTCGCAGACCATGAGGAAAAGAGCGCCATCACCGGCCAGCCGGTCACGCTGCAGCTCAGCCGCGAGGTCGATGTCTCGCGTGGCTGCGTGCTCGAGCGGGACAGCGGCCTGTCGCTTGCCGACGCGTTCGAGGCGGAGATTCTCTGGATGGACGACACGCCGCTGACCATCGGCAAGAATTTCCTGATAAAGCTCGGCACGAAGAAAATCCCGGGCATCCTCTCGGATATCTCCTACCGCATCGACATCCATAGCGGCGCGCACGAAAAGGCGGATTGCCTCGAGAAAAACGAGATTGCGCGCGTGACGATTGCCGTCACGGAACCCATCGTAATCGGGCTCTTTGAGGAGCACCGGACGCAGGGCGAGCTGCTGCTGATTGACCGCGTCACGAACAGCACGGCGGCATGCGGCGTCGTGCGCCGGATCGGCGCGGGGGAGACCGCGCGGTTTCAGGCGACGCAGGCGATGCGCAGCGCGCTGAACTGGCAGAAGCCGCTCGTCGCGGTGTTCCGCCCCGGTGCGGACGGCACGACGAAGCAGGCCGTTACGGAGGCGGAGTACCGGCTCGTGCAGGGCGGCCGCCACACGTATCTCTACATCCCGGAGAGCAGGGAGGACTACGTGCGTACGGCTGCGCATCTCGCAGCGGCGGGATTGCTCGTCCTGCTCGTGCTGCCGGAGGATGCGGCAAAGCTTGACCTGCCAGAGGCAAAGGAATGGGCAGACATCGCGCCGGAGGGAAATGCAGATGCGCAGGCCATCGCCTCGCGGCTGATGGCCGAGACCCTTCTCGACACCGCGTTTGCGCCGGGCCAGTGGGTCATCTGATTGCCTGTATGGAAATCCAGCCTTCCCAATCGGGAGGGCTTTTTTCTTGACTTTCTGCTGTTTTTGCTTTAGGCTATACAAGGTGATAAAATCGGAAAGGGTGATGGATGCATGACGTTCCGGACGGAGTATCATGTCAATTACTATGAGACTGACGCGATGGCGGTGGTGCACCATTCGAATTATGTGCGCTGGTTTGAGACCGGGCGCGTGGATTTCCTGCATCAGATCGGGCTCTCGCTCAACGATATGACTGCCGACGGGTATTCCTACCCGATTACCGAGGTCAGCGTGAAGTACCTCGAGCCGGCCCGCTTTGACGACATCGTGATTATTGAGACCATCCCGACCGCATTGACGCGCGCGAAGATGGAGTTCGACTACCGCGTCATCAAGAAGGGGACGCAGGAGCTCCTCGTGACCGGCCACAGTCAGAACGTGTTCACGAGCCTCGCAACCGGCCATATCACTCGTCTGCCGGAGAAATACTATGGAAAGCTCCGCGAGGTCATGAAGAAAGTCAAGGCAGAAAAGGCTCAGAAAGCCTGAAAAGCATAAGATTGTCGAATGGGAGGAATCATCGTGACAGTCGTAGATTGGATTGTCGGCCTGCTCGTCGCAGCCGTCATTATCGTTCTGCTCGCAAAGCTCATCCTTTGCGCGCTCGGGAAAGAGGATATCCGCGTCAAGACGGATGCGCCTTTTGAACTCGTTTCCAAGGACGGAAACAGCATGGTCATCCAGAAGAAGCTGACCTACTATAACGAGGGCAAACAGTGCGCAACGCTCATGGACGCCTTCGTCCGCCCGCTGCTGCCGTACGAGCAGTACGACGGCATCGAGGCGCGCGGCAAGGCCGAGCGCGAGGGATACCCGCGCGAGGACGATTACTTCGAGGCTGTGCTGATCCAGAAGAAGGGCGACCGGAACCACGAGGATGTGCTGAACGTCTACGCGAAGGTGAAGCTCACGGCCCGCAAGGGCATGAGCCTCGTCGAGGCACTCACGAAGATGGTGGATCTGCCGCTCGACGTCATCTGGCAGGAGACCGGCCGCACGCCGTGGCATTACCGCAAGGTGCAGCTGATCCTCCCGGCAGAGGAAATCGCGAAGCTCGCGGGCGTTACGTTGAAACTGGACTGAGGGGGCAGAGGCATGGCTGAAGATAAATTGACATTGATTCCGGTGCCGACGCGCATCTTTACGGAAAAGGACGATATCGTCGACTGCATCGACCGCTATACGAAGGGGAAGGTCGGGCCCGATGACCTGATCTGCTCGGCGGAAAGCGTCATCGCGATTACGCAGGGCCGCTATGTGCGCCCCGAGGATCTGCAGATCTCCCGCGTCGCGCAGTTCTGCTGCCGCTTCATCCCGGATTACGGTTCTCTCGCATCGCCGCACGGCATGCAGTCGCTGATGAACGTCGAGGGCAAGTGGCGCGTGGCATTCGCGCTGTTCGCGGGCTTCTTCGCGAAGCTCGTCGGCAAATCCGGCATGTTCTACAAATGGGGCGGCAAGGAGACCGCGATGATCGACGATGTCACGGGCACGATGCCGCCGTTCGACAAATGCATCGTCTACGGGCCGGCAGACGCAGATAACGTCGCAAAGGCTATCAAGGAGCGCACGGGTGCGTTCGGCGCGATGGTCGCCGACGTCAACGACCTCAAGCGCTCGCGCGTCGTCGGCATCACGCCGGAGGTCGACGGGGAGATTGCGCGGATGCTGCTGATCGACAACCCGTTCGGCAACGCGAGCCAGAAGACGCCGATCTGCATTATCAAGAACTATCGGCAGTATCAGGAAAGCAAAAAACATTGACCCGTTCCACCATTGAGAACGTCAGGACGAAAAAACCTTCCTTGCGGAAGGCTTTTTTCTTAATGGGGAAACGTGGGCGGAGCCATCATGCAAAATATGCATATGGCTTATGAGCAGACGATATATATGACGCGGTCACCGCGTGTTAGAATAGGGGAGGTCAATTCCAATGAAACGCATCGTTTTGGCAACGAAGAACGAGGGCAAGCTCCGGGAAATCCGGGGCGCTTTCGCGCATTTGCCGGTGGAGGTCGTATCGCTCGCGGAGCTCGGGACATTCCCGGACGCCGTCGAGGATGGCAAGACCTTTGAGCAGAACGCGCGCATCAAGGCGGAGTTCTATCGGCAGCTGACGAATGAAGCGACGCTCGCCGATGATTCCGGCCTCGAGATTGCCGCGCTCGGCGGCGCTCCAGGCGTGCATTCCGCGCGTTTCGCGGGCGGCGTGCACGCGAGCGACGCGGCGAACAACCAGAAGATGCTCGCGGAGCTCGGCAAGAAGGGCGCCTCGGAGTCCCCAGCCGACTACCGCTGCGTCCTGCATTTCTGCGATACGGACGGCGCAGAGCTCACGGCGGAGGGCCGCGTCGACGGCGTGATCCGCACGCGGGCACACGGGGAGAATGGCTTCGGCTACGACCCGTATTTCTACATCGGCAATCGCACGATGGCCGATATGACGCTGGAGGAGAAGGGAGCCATCAGCCATCGCGGCAAGGCGCTCCGCGAGCTCGTGAAGAAGATGGAGGATTACCTGAAATGATCGTTGGAGTTGTAAGCGACAGCCACGGGAACACGCGCGCCATCGACCAGATGCTGACGTTCCTCGCAGAGCAGGGCATCGAGCCCGACGCGTGGCTCCACGCCGGCGATATGGCGCCGGATGCCGATTACCTCGCGCTGCTCACGCAGAAAGAGGCCTGCAAGGTTGCCGGGAACTGCGACTGGCCGGACTCGCGCGTGCCCTACGAGCGCATCGTAGAGCTCGCGGGGCACCGCATCCTGCTGACGCACGGCCATACCTACGGCGCGCAGTACACGCTCGAGCTCATGGTGCAGGCGGCATCGGCGAAGGACTGCGACGCGATCGTCTTCGGGCACACGCATGCCGCGACCTATTTCCCGGGCGCCATTACGATATTGAATCCGGGCAGCGTCGCACGTCCGCGCGATGACGGGCAGGGATCGTTCGCCCTGCTGACGCTCGAAAAAAATCAGGCGGTTTCCGCAAAAATTTTCCGGATTTAGAAGGAAAATTTTTGCGAATATCCAATATAGAACAATAGTGTAGTATACATTTTTGGGTCTGTGAGGAAATCACAAAAAGTGAACTCGGTTCATATTTTATGCGGCTTCATGGCACATTCTTCTTGCTTGTAAGACAAGATGAAATGTGCTACTATAGAGCTAAAGGTGTATGATAAGTTGTATTTATGGGAGGGATTACTTTGCGAGAACTCGACGTAAAGACAATCACGGAAAACGTGGCCGAGATGTGCAAGGAAGCAGCTTACTATCTGCCGGAAGATGTTGTGGCGGCGCTCAAGAAGGGCCGCGAGACGGAGAAGTCTCCGGTAGGGCAGAACGTGCTCGACCAGATCATCAAGAATGCGGAGATCGCAAAGAATGAAGATCGTCCATACTGTCAGGATACGGGTCTCACGATTGTCTTCCTCGAAGTCGGTCAGGATCTTCATATCGTCGGCGGCGATTTGGAAGAAGCGGTCAACAAGGGCATCGGCAAGGGCTACACGGATGGCTACCTGCGCAAATCCGTTGTCGGCGAGCCGCTGTTCAACCGCGTGAACACGGGCGACAACACGCCGGGCGTCATCTACACGAAGATCGTCCCGGGCGACAAGCTCAAGATCACGGTCGAGCCGAAGGGTTTCGGTTCGGAGAACAAGGGCGGCGTCAAGATGCTCGTTCCGGCCGATGGCGTTGAGGGCGTGAAGAAAGCCGTCATGGACATCATCCTCCATGCGAGCATGAACCCGTGTCCGCCGGAAGTCGTCGGTATCGGCATCGGCGGCACGATGGACAAGGCTGCGCTCATGAGCAAGGTCGCGCTGACGCGTTCCGTCGATTCGCATAATCCGATGCCGGAATACGCGAAACTCGAGGATGAACTCCTCGATCTCATCAACCAGACGGGTATCGGACCGCAGCTCGGCGGCTCGACGACCTGCCTCGGCGTCAACATCGAATGGGGCCCGACGCATATCGCTGGCCTGCCGGTCGCTGTGACGATCTGCTGCCACGCTTGCCGTCATAAGACCCGCACGCTTTGATGCGCGGACGTTTCGATGATCTGTGAGATAGGAGGATATAAAAATGGCAGAACCAATCAAAATCCATACGCCGTTTACGGAAGAGATGTCGCACAAGCTCCATATCGGTGACGCGGTGCTCATCACGGGCGAGATCTACGCGGCACGCGACGCAGCGCACAAGAAGATGACGGAGGCTCTCGCACGCGGCGAGGAGCTCCCAATCGACTGGCACAACAAGATGGTCTATTACCTCGGCCCGACGCCGGCAAAACCGGGCGACCCGATCGGTTCCTGCGGCCCGACGACATCCGGCCGCATGGACGCTTACACACCGACGATGCTCGACCAGGGCATCAAGGGCATGATCGGCAAAGGCTCCCGCACGAAGGAAGTCGTCGAGTCCATGAAGAAGAACGGCGTCACGTATTTCGCGGCAGTCGGCGGCGCAGCAGCCCTGATTGCGAAATCCGTCAAGAAATACGAAGTGCTCGCGTATCCGGAACTCGGCCCGGAGGCTCTCGCAAAGCTTACGGTTGAGGATTTCCCGGCCATCGTCGTCATCGACTGCGAGGGCAACAACCTCTACGACGTCAATCAGGAGAAGTTCCGCACGCTGAAAGGCTATTGATACAGGTATAAGATGGGATGACAGCAAGGCTCCCCGCGGCGTTCCGCCGCCCGTGGGCCTTGCTGTATACCCTGGAGAGAGTTTTTAGGAGGTACAGAATGTATCATACAAGTTTCTATTTGCGCCGCCTGCATTCCTTAGTCGGTCTGCTCGTGCTCGGCGTGGTCATCTTCGAGCATATCTTCACGAACTCGATGGCTATGGGCGGCGCGGCAGCGCTGAACGGTGCACTCGCTATGATGGAACTCATCCCACGTCCGGTATTCCTCGCGATTGAGGTATGCGGCATCGGCATTCCGCTGCTGTTCCATGGGATTTATGGTATCTACATCGCCCTGCAGGCCAACACGAACGCGCGTCATTACGGCTATTCCCGCAACTGGCAGTTCACGCTGCAGCGCGCGACGGCATGGTATCTGGTTGCCTTCCTGATCTGGCATGTCGGTTATCTCCGCGTCTTCACGAAGGGCGTAACGGGCACGCCGATTTCTTATGAGCTGCTCCAGAACCTCTTCACGAGCAGCCCGATTACGACGATTCTCTACATCATCGGTATGTTTGCGGCAATCTTCCACTTCACGAACGGCATCACGACGTTCTGCATGACCTGGGGCATTGCCAAGGGGCCGCGCTGCCAGAAAGTCATCAACTTCCTCTCGATGTGCCTCTGCGTCGTCCTCTGCCTCATCACGCTTGCGTTCATGGCAAGCTACTTCGTGATGTAAGGCGAGCTGTGTAAGAAAAGGAGACAAATCCATGGCTAAAAAACCAGAAAAGAAGATTATCGTCGTAGGCGGCGGCCTTTCCGGCCTCATGGCTACGCTGAAGATTTGCGAGGACGGCGGCAAGGTCGACCTGTTCTCCTATTGCCCGGTCAAGCGCTCCCATTCCCTCTGCGCGCAGGGCGGCATCAACGCCTGCATGGATACGAAGGGCGAGCATGACTCCATCTATGAGCATTTCGACGATACGGTCTACGGCGGCGACTTCCTCGCAGATCAGCTCGCAGTAAAGGGCATGGTCGAGGCTGCCCCGAAACTCATCAAGATGTTCGACCGCATGGGCGTCCCGTTCACGCGCACGGCTGAGGGCGTGCTCGACCTCCGCAACTTCGGCGGCCAGAAGAACAAGCGCACGGTCTTCGCGGGCTCCACGACGGGCCAGCAGCTCCTCTATGCGCTCGACGAGCAGGTTCGCCGCTGGGAAGTCAAGGGCGGCGTCAAGAAGTATGAGTTCTGGGAATTCATCAGGGTCATCAAGAGCAAGGACGGCATCTGCCGCGGCATCGTCGCGCAGAACATGAACTCGAATGAGATTGTTGCGTTCCGTGCGGACGCGGTCATCCTCGCGACGGGCGGCCCGGGTCAGGTCTACGGCCGCTGCACGGCTTCGACCATCTGCAACGGCTCCGCGGTCTCCGCTGTCTATCAGCAGGGTGCGGATCTCGGCAACCCGGAGTTCCTGCAGATCCATCCGACGGCTATCCCGGGCTCCGACAAGAACCGCCTGATGAGCGAGGCTTGCCGCGGCGAGGGCGGACGCGTCTGGGTCTATCGCGAGAACCCGACGACGCACGAGAAAGAGCGCTGGTACTTCCTCGAGGATATGTATCCGGCATACGGCAACCTCGTGCCGCGTGACGTCGCATCCCGCGCCATCTACAAAGTCGTCGTGCACATGGGCCTCGGCATGCACAACCCGAACCGCGTCTACCTCGACCTCTCGCATATCCCGGCGGCTTATCTCGAGCGCAAGCTCGGCGGCATCCTCGAGATGTACAACGACTTCATGGGTCAGGATCCGCGCAAGGTTCCGATGGAAATCTTCCCGTCGATCCACTATTCGATGGGCGGCATCTGGGTCGACCGCATGCATCATACGAACATCCCGGGCCTGCTCGCATCCGGCGAGTGCGATTATCAGTACCATGGCGCAAACCGCCTCGGTGCGAACTCGCTGCTCTCCGCTACGTATTCCGGCACGATCTCCGGTCCGGAGGCCCTGCGCGTCGCGCGCAGCGGCGAGCTCGGCGAGGAGCTCACGGATGAGGAGCTCGAGGCAGCACGTCAGGAGTGCGTCGATGAGTTCGACAAGATCCGCAACATGAACGGTTCGGTCAACGCGCATCAGCTCCACCACAAGCTCGGCGACATCATGTACAAGTACGTATCCGTTGAGCGCGATAACAACGGCCTTGAGCAGTGCGTGACGGAGCTCAAGGACCTCCTGAAAGAGTGGAACGACATCGGCGTCACGGATCACGGCACTTGGGCAAACCAGGAGGCTATGTTCGTCCGCCAGCTCCGCAACATGATCATCTACGCGATGGCCATCACGAAATCCGCTCTGCTGCGTGATGAGAGCCGCGGTGCGCATGCGAAGATTGTCCTGAAATCCGACTGGGATCAGCTCGATGACGCGCGCAAGGAAGGCCTTAAGAAGAAGTACGGCAAGTTCCACTTCGACGAGAAGACGGGCCGCGCTATGACGGATGACGGCAAGGATGACCTCGTATTCTTCGAACGCGACGACAAGCGTTTCATGCGCACGACCATCGTTGACTTCGATGCGGACAAGGAAGAGCCGGAAGTCACCTACCGTGAATTCGAGCACTCTCTCATCAAGCCGCGTCTGCGCAACTACGCCGTAGCTAAGAAAGAGTAAGAGGGAGGATACATAGAATGGCAGAACAGAAAATGGTAAGATTCATCATCGAACGCCAGGACGGCCCGAAGGACAAGCCGTATGAGCAGCAGTTCGATGTTCCGTACCGCCCCGGACTCAATGTCGTTGCGGCGCTCATGGAAATCCAGAAGAACCCGGTAACCGTCGATGGCAAGCGCGTCGCTCCTGTCGTTTGGGAGTGCAACTGCCTTGAGAAGGTCTGCGGCGCCTGCATGATGGTCATCAACGGCAAAGCCCGTCAGGCCTGCTGCTCGCTCGTCGACAAGCTCGACCAGCCGATCCATCTGGCACCGGCCCGCACGTTCCCGGTCATCCGCGACCTGCTGATCGACCGCTCCGTGATGTTCGAGTCCCTGAAGCGCATCCACGGCTGGATTGAGGTCGATGGCACTTGGGAGGTCAAGGACGCGCCAATCCAGAATCCGTACACGGCTCAGACGGCTTACGAGATCTCGCACTGCATGACCTGCGGCTGCTGCCTCGAGGCATGCCCGAACGTTGGCCCGCAGTCCGACTTCATCGGCCCGGCTCCGACGGTCCAGGCTTATCTCTTCAACCTGCATCCGCTCGGGAAGTTCGATGCGCCGACGCGCCTGAACGCGCTGATGGAAAAAGGCGGCATCACGAGCTGCGGCAACAGCCAGAACTGCGTCGAGGTCTGCCCGAAGAACATCAAGCTGACGACCTACCTCGCACAGCTGAACCGCGACGTCAACAAGCAGGCTCTGCGCAACATCTTCGATCATTGATCAAGACCCGCGCGGCCTGAGAACAGACTCGATATGAAAAGCCCCATAGGGCATCCGCAATGCTGCGGGCCCTATGGGGCTTTTTCTGTCTGCAAGGGAAATGCTGCGGGAGAAACAGGATTCATCCGGTGCAGACGGCGGAATCTGCCTCAGCATCGTACTGCTCCAGTTCGTCGGCCAGGTTCAGGAGGTAGTCGTGCACGGATTTCTTGTCTTTGCGTTCCGGTGGGATATGGCGGATGCAGCGCTCGAGCGTGACGGAGGCGGCGGAGACGATACTCGCCTCGTCGCTCAGGCGGAACCCTTCCTTGTCCATCTGGATCAGCCAGGTATACTGCTTGCACCAGCAGTTGATGGCAGGCAGCGGCGCGTTGTCGGTCTCCGAGACCAGGACCACCGAAAAGTTGTCATAGCGGATCAGATCGTTGGCCAGCGTGCGGAGCTGGTGTGCGTAACGGTGGGGATGAATCTTGACATGGATCCCGCTGGCAAGGGAAAGGCTGCCGCTGACAAACGGCTGCGTATGGGCGCGGCGCACCATTTCCTCGAGCTGGAAGATCTGGACGAACGGTTCCTTCCGGTCGGACAGTTCGTCGATATAGTCCGCTTCGGTTTCCGTGCCGACTTTGTTCAGTGCGAGGCATGCCGCGCGGGCCTCCTTGGACAAGGGGTTATCCTGCATGATGGCCTGCAGAAGTTCTTTCGGGGAGAAGAGGAAGGCCGGGGCGGGCAGGAAGGCGTAGAGCGCACCGCGCCGCCTCGATCGGAACATATTCGCCGCGATGCTGGGGAAGTCCCGTATGGGGATGTTCTCGAAGATCGGGCGGCAGCGGTGGATGACCTGCTCCGCGAGGGACTCGTGCCGCATGATGAGCGGCAGATTTGTGAACGCCATCAGAGTGGCG
This sequence comes from Selenomonadaceae bacterium, assembly GCA_036733925.1. Lineage (GTDB taxonomy): Bacteria > Bacillota > Negativicutes > Selenomonadales > Selenomonadaceae > UBA2897. The sequence continues at coordinate 38,172 of DAIMZO010000001.1, forward strand.
GGGATATTGCCGGATGAGACCGCCATCAGGGACAGCGTACGCCGCAGCAGGAAAAGCGAGGGGCGGAATAACGTATCGTCGTAATACTCGAAATAGTACCAGTCGACATTCCGCCGAAAGATCAGCGGGCTGATTGCGGTGAACAGCTGGATGGAGTGCTCGCGGCTCGCGGAATAGTGGATGACGAAACGGACGCGGAAGCCGCAGGACAGCAGGTGGAGCAGCCGTTTCGTGAAGCGGGCCGCGAAGGTCTCATCCGTGACGAGCCAGCGGTACTCCGAGGTGTCGATGAAGATCAGCTCGCCGGGTTTGGAGAGGTTCTCCGCGCAGGCCAGCAGCTTCGATATGGCGCTGCGGATCCCGTCACTCCCATCGAAAAGGAATGCCGTCGTCTGCTCCCCGCCTTCCAGCAGCGGCATCGAGGAGGGATGCTGTCCGGGCAGCTTCTGCAGCGAGAGCGCCTTCCAGAGCAGGAGCTTCGGGTCATCCTGTGCTGAAATCTTATCCGAGGGCAGCATCTGGGAGAGCACCTCGGAGAATTCCTGCGGCATCTGTTTGGCAGAATCCGCCAGATAGGCGATGACGTCATCGAAGTAGACCGAGGCTTCGCCCGCCGCTTTTCCATTTGCTGACGAGGCTCGCGTCGACATGCAGGTATCTGGCCATCGTGACGGTTTGGATCTTCATGGCGTCCATGAGAAAGCCGAGCGGTGAAAGGTGAGTAATACGCATAGGGACAATCCTCCATTGAGAAAAAGAAAACAGAGTGGACAATTTTTGTCAGGAGCATTCTTTGACAATCACGCAGAATCTCTTGCACAACTGGCTATCGTCCTATATTATAACATTATCTATATACAAAAATAAATAAAATCATCCAATTTCTATCGAAAAATGTTAATCCGTGTACATTGTATACAAACAACGCAGGAAAACAATAGGAGGCGAACGATATGCGCAGTCTCGTCTATATCTTGACCGCGGGTGTTCTCTGGGGCATCATCTCGATTTTTGTTTCCCGTCTTCAGGCGGCCGGCTTTGCATCACTGGAAGTGGTCGCCCTGCGGGCTCTATCGGCGGCGGGGTTCCTCTTCATCTGGATCCTCTGCCGGCATCCATCGGGTTTCCGGATCGAGCTGCGGGATATCCTGGTTTTCCTTGGCACCGGGATCGGCAGCATCGTCTTTTTCAACTACTGCTATTTCCATGCCATCCAGCTGATTGGCGGGGCGGCTGTACCGGCCCTGCTGCTGTATACGGCGCCCGCCTTTGTCCTGCTGCTCTCGGCAATCTTCTTCAAAGAGCGCGTGACGAAGGGCAAAGCGTTGGCGCTTCTCGTCATCTTGTTCGGCCTCTCCCTCGTGACCGGCGTCTGGGGCGGCGGTGAGGCGATATCGCTGCCGGCGCTTCTGCTGGGCTTGGGCTCCGGTCTCGGCTACGCGCTGTACAGCATCTTCGGCAAATCTGTGGTCGGGAAATACCGGGCGGAGACAATCACGTTCTATACGTTTCTCGTTGCGGCCATCGCCTCGACGCTGTTTTCCAGCGTGATTCCGCATGCCATCGGCCTGCTGTCGCCGGACGTCGTCCTTTCGACCGTCTGCCTCGGCCTTTTCTGCACGGCCCTGCCATTCTTCCTCTATACGGCGGGGCTGTCCGGGATGGAGGCCGGGCGCGCGTCGCTCGCCGCGACAATCGAGCCTGTGGCGGCAGCGCTTACAGGCGTCCTATATTTCGGCGAACGGATTTCACCCGCGGAGGGGATCGGCATGCTGCTCGTACTGCTTGCCATCTTGTCGCTGAACCTGGCATTGAGCAGGAAATAAACCTTTGTATCTGTACAAGAACTGTCATGGTACAGTATCATGACAAAGCCATGAAATGTATTGAAAACTTGTAACATATCCGTTATGATAAGGACAACAGTTGAACCGGCCTTCATCCGGAGGAAGCCCGAAGCCAGCTGTTCCCGTTTTTCTTTCCTGATGAGAGTGAGGTCGAGTATCATGGCAAACAAGGACTACAAATTCGTGGATCATTATAACTTCGATGAAACGCTGCTGAAAAAAGCTTTTGCGGAAGCCCGTGCAATCTACAAGGAACGCGGCTTCATGAGGAAGATGGGATATGGCAAGGCGCCGGCTATCACGACGGTCGATATGGCGAAGGCCTGGATGAGCGAGGGTCACCCGTTCACCTGCGACCATTCCGAAGAGGTCTGTGCGGAGGCGCTGAAGGTACTGGAGGCCGGGCGCAAGGCTGGCGTGCCGATCTTCCATACGACGACCGGCTATGTCGGCAAGACGCAGTGGGATCTGCCGCGCTGGGATGAGAAAATCCCGATGAGCACGCTCGATATCGACAGCGACTGGATGGAGATCGATCCGAAGCTCAAGCCGCGTCCGGAGGAGCCCGTCATCCACAAGAAATACGCTTCGAATTTCTTCGGCACGCATCTCGCGCAGACGCTCAATTATCTCGGTGTGGATACCGTCATCGTCATGGGCGCGACGGCCTGCGCCTGCGTCCGCCACACGGTTATGGATTCCACGGGCTACGGCTTCAAGACCATCGTACCGGAGGGGACGGTCGGCGACCGCGTCCCGGGCGTCATCGAATGGAACCTCTTCGATATGGAAGCGAAGTTCTGCGACGTCGTTCCCGTCGATGAAGTCGTGAAATATCTGGAAGGGATTGACAGCTCGGTGTATACGAAGCATGCCCGCGCGCTGGACTGAGCGGGAAAGCACAGGAGCTGGAACCAATGAAAAATGAACAGGAAGACAATGGTGTCTGCCTTTTTCAAAGCGTCAGGTTTTCCCTGGCGGTTTGAAAAAAGGCAGGCATTTTTGCTTGAAGGAGGTATTTGCGATGAAGCGGATGGGCGTAGATGTCGGCGGTACGTTTACGGATTTCATTTACGTAGACGACGCCGGAAAGATTGAAGTGTACAAGACCTCGACAACGCCGGAGAATCCTTCAATCGGCATGATGGAGGGCATCAACGCGATTTGCGACAAGCTCAATCTGCCGCATGACGCGATTGACGAGATTTTCCACGGCACGACGATTGCGACGAACATGGTGCTCGAGCATAAGGGCGCCCGCGCGGGCATGATCACAACGAAGGGGTTCCGCGATATCATCCATATCGCGCGCCATAAGCGGCCGACGAACTTCTCCATCGTCGAAGATATCCCTTGGCAGAAGTATCCGGTCTGCAAGCGCCAGGACCGCTACGGCGTGACGGAGCGCATGGTCGCACCGGATGGCAGGGAGCTGATTCCGCTTGACGAGGACGAAGTCCGTCAAGCCGTGCGCAAGATGAAGGCGGAGAAGGTCGAGGCCATCGCGGTCTGCTTCTTGTTCTCCTTCCTGAATCCGGCGCATGAGGAACGCGTCAGGGAAATCATCGAGGAGGAATACCCGGAGGTCTACCTCTCCCTCAGCTGCGAGGTTCTGCCGCAGTTCCGCGAGTACGAGCGATTCACGACGACGGGCCTCAACGCGTACATCGGTCCGACGACCTCGCGTTATATCCGCTCGCTCGAGAAGACGCTGCGCGACCAGGGCTATACAGCGAACGTCCACCTGATGCAGTCATTCGGCGGCGTGGCATCGACGGAGGCAGCGCAGAAAAAGCCGGTCAACCTGCTGCTCTCCGGTCCGGTCGGCGGCGTGCTCGGTGCCATCTGGACGACGAAGCTCACGCCAATCCAGAACGTCATCACGCTCGATATCGGCGGCACGTCGGCGGATATCTCGGTGCTGGCGAACCTGAAGCCGACGATGAAGCACCTCTTGGATACGAAGGTCGGCGGCTACTCCGCGATGGTTCCGATGATCGATGTCGGCACGATTGGCGCGGGCGGCGGCTCCATCGCCTACATCGATGAGGGCGGCTTCTTCCGCGTCGGCCCGCAGAGCGCGGGCGCTGTGCCGGGCCCGGCATGCTATAACCGCGGCGGCACGGAGGCGACGGTATCGGATGCGAACATCATCCTCGGACGTCTCGGCACGAAACTTCTCGGCGGCCGCATGGAGATTAAGCCGGAGCTCGCGAAGAAAGCCATCATGGAGCATGTCGGCGAGCCGCTCGGCGAATCGCTCGATGAAGCTGCGCTCGGTATCATCGATGTCATGAACAACAACATGATCCAGGAGATCGAGAAGGAATCCGTCCGCCGCGGCTTCGACCCGCGCGAGTTCTCGCTGTTCGCCTGCGGCGGCGCCGGTGCGCTCCATGCCTGCAGCGTGGCGCGCGAGCTCGGCATGAAGCACGTGATTATCCCGCGGAATCCGGGCGCGCTCTGCGCGGTCGGCCTCGTCAACACGGATCTCATGTACGATTTCTCCAAGACGGAGATGCAGCTTTCGACGAAAGTCAATCTCGACGTGCTCGACAAAGACTACCAGATGCTCGAGGAAGAGGCGGAGGCCCGTCTGGGCGCGGATCATATGCCGGAGGACAAGATTGTCATCCAGCGCGTCGCCGACTGCCGCTACGAAGGCCAGGGCTACGAGATGCGCGTTCCCGTCATCGGCGGCAAGGTCACGGAAGAGACCATCGAGAAGATGAAGGAGTCGTTCCATCAGGCGCATAAGAAGCAGTTCGGCCGTTCGTTCCGCAAGGTCGCCGTGGAGATCGTCAATATCCGCGTCATCGGCACCGGCGCGATTGAGAATCTGGAGGCCGTGAAGATCCCGACCGGGGGTGGCGATATCTCGCGGGCACAGGTCGATGAACGTCAGGTCACGTTCAAGGGCAAGGAGCATCCAGTACATCTGGCGACGAAGGTCTACGACCGCAGCCTGTTCTGCGCCGGCGATACGATCCCGGGGCCGGCGGTCATCAATCAGATGGATACGACGATTGTCATCGAGCCGGGCTGCACGGGGCATGTCAACGACTACGGCATCATCATCATCGACATTGACGCTTGAAAAAGAAGAATAGCAGTGGAAAGGAAGGATTGCTATGGGCAAGATGATTGAAGGACTGAACATCCCACGCGTGGAAGTCGATCCGGTTACCCTGCAGGTGCTCGGCGGCGCGTTCAAGATGGTTGCCCAGGAAATGGGCATGGTACTTTACCGGATGAGCTACTCGAGCATCATCCGCGAATCGGAGGATATCGGCGCCGGCATCGTCGACATCGTCGGCCGCCAGCTCTGCGAAAGCGAGAGCACGCCGATGCACGTCGGCTCAATCGGCGGCAACGTCAAGGGCATCCTGACGCGCTGGAAGCTTGAGGATATCCACGAAGGCGATATCTTCATCCACAACCATCCGTATTATGGCACGAGCCATTCGCCGGATATCCATATCTGCCTGCCAATCTTCTATCAGGGCAAGCTCATCAGCTTCTCCTGCGTGCAGGCGCATCTGCTCGACAACGGCTCGCATACGCCGGGCATGGATGTATTCGCCCGCGATATCTACGCGGAGACGCGCATCTACTACGGCCTGAAGCTCTACGACCGCGGGAAGAAGAACGACCAGCTCTGGCAGATGATTCTCGACAATGTGCGCACGCCGTCCATGAACGAGAATGACCTGAAGGCAATGATCGCTTCGGCGCGCCACGGCATCAAGCGCTTTACGGAGCTCGTCGATAAATACGGACTGGAAACCGTCTTTTCCGCCATCGAGGATTGGATGGATTATTCTGAGCGCATGCTGCGCAGCGCCATCGCGAAAGTACCGGATGGCACGTACTACGCAGAGGGCTGGCTGGATAACGACGGCATCAATCTCGACAAACCGCTGAAGGTCTGCACGACCACGACAATCCACGGCGACAGCCTGACCATCGACCTGACGGGCAGCGCGGACGAAGTATATACCGCCTTCAACTGTTCGTTTGAGGGGACAACCCGCACCTCCATCAACTACATCATGCACGCCTTGTTCCTCGATGACGATATCTACAAGCAGTATATCCCGCAGAACGACGGTATGCGCCGTCCGGTCGAGATCATCGCGCCGAAGGGCTGCATCTTCAACCCAAATTTCCCGCGCGCGACGTTCTCCCGCTTCAATCAGGCCAATCTGCTTGCGGACTGCGTCATGCGTTCCCTGGCGGATGTCATGCCGGAGCGCGTTTCGGCCGGTACCAGCGCGCATATCCATTTCGTCAGCTACAACGGATTCAACAAGGAGAAAGGCGAATACTGGGTCTATCTGGAAGTCGATGAGGGTTCGTACGGCGGGCGCTATGGCAAAGAGGCCATCGATTCCTGCGACGCCCTCGTCGCGAATACGCGGAATGACCCGATCGAGGAGATTGAGTGGCACTATCCGCTGCGCGTCGAACGCTATGAGCTGAATCCAGAAAAGGTCGCACCGGGTAAATGGCGCGGAGGCCTCGGCATCATCCGCGAAACGCGTTTCCTGCAGGAAGGCACCGTCACCTGTGAGGGCGACCGGCACATGGAGGCGCCGAAGGGCATCTTCGGCGGCATGGACGGCCATTCCGCCAGCATGACGAAGAACCCGGGCACGGATCACGCCGTCAGCCTGCAGGCAAAACTTTCCGATGAGGAATTCGGCAAGGGTGATGTCCTGCAGATCCGCACACCGTGCGGCGGCGGTTACGGCAATCCGCTCGAGCGCAACCCGAAGTCCGTGCTGTCCGACGTGCTCGATGACTTCACGGATATCGAGGACGCGCGCGAATCGTACGGTGTCGTCATCGACCCGGCGACGATGAAAATCGATGAAGCTGCCACGGAAAAGCTCCGTGCGGAACTGACGCAGGCAGGCTGAAACAGGCCGCGCAAAGAATGGGGCAATCCGCAGTACTACGACCTCTGCGTCAATACGAGCGGAAAAGCTCTGGACATCCTTTCCGAGCACATCATCGGCTACATCCAGATGAATCAGCCCGAATCCCCCACGCCGCTCAGCACAGAACCGGTTGCCGCAGCACCCGTAGATACGACCGCTCCCGCGGCCGAACTGGTCTGAATGCTGACATAGTTCCACAAAAAGATGGTGTGCCAGAATGCTTCTGCATTTTGGCACACCATCTTTTATTGCCTCTGCATATTTTACCCGATGGAGATATTTTTCGGAAAGTGTCAAGCCACGATGAATCAGGCTTTTGCCGGATCCTTTATCAATTTGCTGGCGATGCAGACCAGTGCAAGGAAGCCGAAGATACCGACAATCAGGGCCGCTTCACCGAGGGCGCCGATATTGCCGAGGATGATGCCCGGGATGAGGTAGTCCGTATCGGCGAACGTCGAGCTGGCAAGGCTGAGATTGCCGAGAACCGGCAGGATGAAGAGTGGGAGCCAGCTGATCAGGAGACTGTTGACGGCAGCGCCGATGATGGCACCGCGGCGGCCACCAAAGGCATTGCCGTAAATCGCAGCGGCAGCACCGCAGAAGAAGTGTCCGACAACACCCGGGATGATGACGACGGTGCCGAGCGCGACCATGCCGAACATGGAGAGAGTGCCGACAATGAAGCTGACAAAGAAGCCGAGCAGTACAGCATTCGGAGCGTACGGGAAGATGATCGGTACATCCAGTGCTGGTTTCGAATTCGGCACCAGCTTCATGGCGATGCCCTGGAAAGCAGGGACGATTTCAGCTAAGATCATGCGGACGCCCTGCAGGACGACGGCAAAACCCGCTGCAAAAGTACCAGCCTGAACGATGGCATAAACGAGATAATTCGTGCCTTTGCTGAGGTTCGTCTCGACGAATTCCTGTCCGGTCATCAGGGCGAGAATGAGGTAGACGATGGCCATGACAATCGTGATGGATACCGTGGAATCGCGCAGGAAGGACATGCTTTTCGGCACGTTGATATCTTCCGTGCTGTGTTCCTTATTGCCGAACCATTTTCCGCACCAGCCGGCGAGCGCATAGCCGATATTGCCCGTGTGGCCCATGGCGACGGTATCGCCACCCGTGATGGCGCGCATGAAAGGCTGGCAGAGAGCCGGGGTCACCGTCAGCAATGTACCTTCGAAAATGCCGCCGAGGATGATGGTGAAGATACCCGTGCCGAAACCGGCCGAAACGAGGATGACAGCAGTCAGGCAAGAGACATAGAGCATGGCCTGACCGGTCAGGAAGATGTTTTTGAATTTCGTGAAACGGGCCAATGCGATATTGACCAGCATGCCGACGAACATAATCATGGCCGTTACAGAGCCGTAATCGACCAATGCGATGGCTACAACGGCCTCATTGCTCGGGACAACGCCTTGGACACCTAGAGAGAACTGGAACATCTTGGCAAATGGATCCAGCGAATTCACGATAATGCCGGCACCGCCTGTTAAAATCAGGAAGCCCGCAAATGTCTTGATACCGCCCTGAATGACCTGTGTCGTCTTTTTGTGCTGCAGGATCAGTCCAAGAACGGCTAACAGGCCGACGAGAAGTGCCGGGGTCTGGACAATGCTGACAAAGAGATTCTGAATCATGATTTAGCCTCCTTCCTGATGTCTATGCATCAATCATGCGCAATGCTGTTATCGTCCAAGATCTTATTGACTGCCTCTTTGATTTCGTTCTGATCAATCAGGCTGTTCAACAGGACAACGCGGTCAGAAGGAAGCATGGAGACGGCATCGCCAAGCGTCTTCTCTACGAAGAAATAGTCCGCCATATCCGCGGTCGTGCTGCCAACATCGGAATGCTCCACGGAGATTTCGTCCGTGACATTTTCCGCATGGAGCAGGTTCTGGATGTTCATCTGAACCATGAAGCTGCTGCCGAGACCAGACTGGCAAATGCATAAGAATTTCATTTTTTGTTCCTCCCCAATCAAATACCTATCTGCATGATGAAAGTAATTCTGGATCTATGTTTCAGCTGTTGAGAATATGAAGCAGATCCTGCTTGGAATCTGCCGCGAGAACTTTTTTCAGGAATGCGCTGTCCATCAGAAGGACAGCCAATTTCTGGATCAACTCGATGTGGCTTTTGCTATCTGGCGTGGCCAGAAAAATCCAAAGCCTTGCCTTGTGCGCGGCATCATCGAGCAGCGCAGCTGGATTCTTTGAAAGAAGCAGTGCCATAGACGCTTTTTTTGTGCTTGGCAACGGTCTTGCATGCGCGAGAACGATATCCGGCCCGATATTCATATAAGGCCCTTTCTCTAAGCATGTATGGATGATTTCATCTACATAATCTTGAGCAATCACCCCGTCATCCAAGAGCGGTTTCCCAGCCATCCGGATCATATCTTTCCAGGATATGTCCGGCTGGTCGGTATATTGCACATAACGATCATTGAAAAGCCCCATTTGCTATTTCCCCCTTTCTTCTATCGCGATTTATCTTACATTGCTTATGATACTATACTATTCGATTTACAGCAAGTGCAATACGATATTGACAAAAGTGCAAAAATTGAACTACTATAGAAAAAAAGGATTTTTGGAGGGAAAAATGATTGCATTCTGCAGCTATAAAAATGGGAATAGACTGCTCAGCCTGCTCCTGCAGTCCGGGCATGCCATATCGATGGAGGGGCTGGAAGAAGCCTTGGGACTTTCTCGCCGCAGTATCCTTTATCTGATCAAGAAGGTAAATCGTGCTTTAGATGCCGGAGATATCCCGTCCATCCAGAATAAAAAGGGGCAGGGCTATTTCCTGACGGACGCATCCCGGCAGCTGCTTTCTGTCTACGATACAGAACATGATGAGATGAATATCCTGACGCAGCCCAAGAAATGGCATATCCCGCTGAAGGATCTCCGACGCGATGAACGCGATCTCTTGATCTGTTACATCCTCATCACGCAGCCGCCGGTATCCATACAGACATTCATGGGCATTTTTCAGGTATCCAGGAATACGATCCTGCAGGAACTTCGTCATCTTCAGGAACAGGGTGATGCGTCGCCTCTCTTCAAGATTGAAGTGACTTCGTCTGGCAGGATTGCGGCAGGCAGCGAACTGCAGCAAAGAAGATGGATTATCGAAAATCTTCCTGCAGTCCTGCGTTTATTGGAACGATATTACACGCTGCGCACGAGTGCGGATATTCCTGCTATTCTGCAGTCCTATGAAAGCATGATGGGCAGTCATCTGACGGATGATTCTCGTCATTTCATGACGTATTTTCTTTCCTGGTATGATGTCCGGTTATCCGGAAAGCATCTCCTGCCAGCATCAAGCGATATTCCGGAAGAGCAGGATGCCTTGCTCATGGACTGGGCATCCGCCTTTTTTGCACGGCATGATCTGACGGATCCACAGGAATGCAAGTATTTATGCACGGTCATGAACTTGCAGGCCTGTGCATCGATTACGCAGAAAACGGCGCTCTACGATAAACTGCATAGATCTGCGGAATCCCTTACAGAACGATTCGAATCCTTGACTGGCATGACAATCGGTGAGAATCGCAAGACGCTCATCGACCGGTTGACCGTTCATCTGATTTCAGCCTATCATCGTCTGAGGAATCATATCCAGTATCATAACCCGATGCTGGATAGCATAAAAAAAGAATATCAGAATTTATTCTATATCACGCAGGCAGCTGTGCGATCACAGGAAAACCTTTGGCAGGCTCATTTTTCGGATGATGAAATCGCCTTGATTGCCACGTATTTTGGCGGAGAATTATTGAGCGGCAAAGGGAAGGAAGAATCCCGCCAGATCCTGGTGGTCTGTTCCAGCGGCATCGGTACGTCGCAATTCCTTTTGCTGCAGCTCCGTGAACGGTATCCGAAGCTGCAGTTCACCGGCCCTCTGAGCACGTCGGAATGCCTGAAGATGTCCCTGCAGGACGTCGGCCTGATTATCACCACGACCTCTTTGCAGCTGTTTACAGGTGTGCCGTGCCCCATTATGAAGGTTTCGCCGCTTCCTGCTGAGCGGGAATGGGAAGCTCTGCACAGTCGCCTGGTGGAACTGGATTTCCCGATTCATTCGCATCTTCGAGAGAGTGTCAGAAGCCTGATCCGCATCATATCCGATTACGCGCGGATTGAGGATGTGGAAGGCTTGCAGCATGCGCTCAGCAGGTATCTCTATCAGAAAAATCATTATGCATCCGGGCAGCAGATGAATCTGGATACCGATTCTCTGCTGAAATATGTCACTTATTGCAATAACGGAAAAGATGATCCGGAGAATAGCAAAGGTGGATCCTATTGGAAAACAGCAATCCGATTTTCCTGTCAATCGTTATTGCAGGGGCATTTCATCATCCAACCATACATCGACCGCATTCTGAAGCTTTTATCGCGGTACGGGGATTACATGATCCTCGGGAAGGGTGTATTATTGGCACATGCAAAAACCAAAGACGGCGTTCTTTCCAGCTCGGCTTCTCTTACCTTATTCCGCAATCCCGTCATGATGCAAAGCGGCAAAGAAGTCCGTTGCATCATCTGCCTTGCCCCGCAGAATCAGACCGACCATACCGGATTTCTGGCAATATTGCTGCAGAGGCTGAATGACGCATCCTGGTGCCAGAAATTTTTCTCTATCCGCGGCCAGAAGGAACTGGAGAATTTTATCTGGAATGGATAAAGCAATGTGTTCTTCTGTCTTTTTTGGTATGATGGAGACAGGAAAGAACACTGCCCGATACACAGTGGACGGTAAGGGAATATTGTTTCAAGCATTGCATTTTGAGCAGAGTTGGACTATAATAGAAAAGAAAATTGTATAGCACGGGGAGCCTGCAGGGGACGGTCGTCCTCCGAGCGGCTGAGAGGGCAGTGGAGCTGCCGACCCGGAACCTGATTTGGATAATGCCAACGTAGGGAGTGCAGGAATTTTGCAAGAAGCGGAGACCGTCCAGATTGGGGCGGTCTTTTTGATAGAGAAAGTCTGGCGTTGCCTCGAAAAAGGAGAGAGCGATATGGTGAAAATCAATGGCGAGATGGAGCAGGCGGCGGGAAAAAGCGTCGCGGCGTACCTCGAAGAGGCCGGCTATGACAGCCGCGCCGTCGCGGTCGAGCGCAATGAGGTCATCCTGCCGAAGGAGCAGTATGCTTCGACGTTGCTGGCGGACGGCGATACGGTGGAGATCGTCTGCTTCATGGGCGGCGGCTGCTGAAAAGCTTGCCGCTGGCATCTTGGTGAAACGGAAGAGGAAGGAAAATCGATATGGATCAGAATGAGGAAGATGTGCTGGAACTCGGCGGACGGAAATTCCATTCGCGCTTTATTCTCGGCTCGGGGAAGTATTCGCTGAAGCTCATCGAGGCGGCGGTGAAGGATGCGGGCGCGGAGCTCGTGACGGTCGCCGTGCGCCGCGCGAACACGAAGGAGCATGAGAATATCCTCGACTACGTGCCGGAGGGCGTGACGCTGTTGCCGAATACGTCCGGCGCGCGCACGGCGGACGAGGCCGTGCGCATCGCGCATCTCGCGCGCGAGCTCGGCTGCGGGGATTTCGTGAAGATTGAGATCATGCGCGACACGAAGTACCTGCTGCCGGATAACGAGGCGACAATCCGGGCAACGGAGACGCTCGCCAAGGAAGGCTTCATCGTGCTGCCCTACATGTATCCGGATCTCAACACGGCGCGCGACCTCGTGGATGCGGGCGCGGCCGCGGTCATGCCGCTCGCGGCGCCGATCGGTTCGAACAAGGGCCTTGTGACGAAGGAGTTCATCCAGATCCTGATCGATGAGATTGACCTGCCAATCATCGTGGACGCGGGCATCGGCAGCCCGGCGCAGGCCTGCGAGGCCATGCAGATGGGCGCGGCCGCGGTCATGGCGAACACGGCGCTCGCGACGGCCGGCGACCTGCCGCTCATGGCCTCGGCGTTCCGCGAGGCGATTTCGGCGGGGCGCAAGGCGTACCGCGCCGGGCTTGGCCGCGTGCTCTCGCGCGGCGCGTCCGCGTCGGATCCACTGACGGGATTCCTGCGGGACTGAGGAGGGCGGCAGCATGAGCGAAGAGAAAAACAATTTTTTCATCGATTCGAAGAAACTCAGCCCGAAGGCGCTTGAGAAGAAGCATCGTCTGGAAAACGATCCGTCCTGCCGCAAAGATCCGATGGAATATTTCCCGGATATGGAGCAGATCCATCCGGACGTGCGCGAGAAGGTCATCGCACAGATGAACGGCTATGATCCGTCGAAATACACGTCCATCGACGTGCAGCGCGCGCTCGCGCATCCGCGCTGCAGCATCGAGGATTTCAAGGCGCTGCTCTCGGATGCGGCGGCCCCGTTCCTCGAGGAGATGGCGCAGCGCGCGCGGCGCGAGACGAGCCGGCATTTCGGCAACACGGTCTACCTGTTCACGCCGCTCTACATCGCGAATTACTGCGAGAACTACTGCGTCTACTGCGGGTTCAACTGCTACAACGATATTGAGCGCCTGCAGCTGACGCCGGAGCAGGTCGCGCACGAGATGAAGGTCATCGCGGACAGCGGCATGGAGGAAATCCTGATCCTGACGGGCGAGAGCAAGGCGAAGAGCGATGTGCACTACATCGGCGAGGCGTGCAAGCTCGCGCGGAAATATTTCAAGAACGTCGGGCTCGAGGTCTATCCGATGAATACGGAGGATTACCGGTATCTGCACGGATGCGGCGCGGACTACGTGACGGTGTTCCAGGAGACCTACGACCTCAAGAAATACGAGACCCTGCATCTGCTCGGGCACAAGCGCGTCTGGCCGTACCGGTTCGAGGCACAGGAGCGTGCGCTGATGGGCGGCATGCGCGGCGTCGGCTTCTCTGCGCTGCTCGGGCTCTCGGACTACCATAAGGATGCGCTCGCGACGGCGCTCCATGTCTACTATCTGCAGCGCAAATACCCCCAGGCGGAGTTCTCGCTCTCGTGCCCGCGGCTGCGCCCCATCATCAACAACGAGAAGATCAACCCGCAGGACGTCAGCGAAAAGGTGCTCTGCCGGATCCTCTGCGCCTACCGCATCTTCCTGCCGTATGTCGGCATCACGGTCTCCTCGCGCGAGAACGCGCGGTTCCGTAACGGCATCGCGAAGATCTGCGCGACGAAGATCTCGGCAGGTGTCTCGACGGGCATCGGCGACCACGAGGAGAAATACACGGGCCATGAGACCGGCAAGACCGGCGACGAGCAGTTCGAGATCTCCGATACGCGCAGCATCCGCAATATGTACGGCGATATGGAGAGCGAGGGCCTGCAGCCGGTCCTGAACGATTATCTTTATGTCTGACCGCATAGGGGAGGCGGGAGCGCTGTCCCGCGTGATCTGCGTGACAAACCGGCAACTCGTCTCGGGCGTGAGCAAGGCGGAGGGCGGCGAGGACTGGGCGCCGTTCCTGCATCGGCTCACGGCCATCGCGGCTGCGCGGCCGTGGGCCATTGTCCTGCGAGAAAAAGACCTGTCGCCGGACGCCTACGAGGAACTCGCGCGCCGGGTTCTTGCCATCTGCCGTCATGCTGCAGTGCCCTGCATCCTGCATAGCCATGCGGAGATTGCGCGGCGGCTCGGGGCAGACGGCCTGCACATGCCGCTTGCTTGCCTGCGCGGAACGCCAGCAGAGCAGCGGCGCGCGTTTCCAGCGCTCGGCACATCCTGCCATTCCGTCGAGGATCTGCTCGAGGCGGAGCAGATCGGCTGCAGCTATGCATTCCTCGGGCACATCTACGCGACGGCGTGCAAGCCGGGCCTGCCGCCGCGCGGGAGGGGACTCCTGCGGCACGGCTGCGCCGCGGTGCATATCCCGGTCTACGCCATCGGCGGCATCACGCCTGCGCGGCTGCAGGAAGTCCTGAGCGATGGCGCGGCTGGCGCCTGCGTCATGAGCGGCTTCATGCGCGGCGATGTCTGGCTGACGGAAGAAGAATGATTTTTCAGCAAGCGTGTCCTGCCTTTCAGGAAAAGGCGGGGCACGCTTGCTATTTCCCGCGGAAATGAGTAAGATAGAGATAATAGGTAAAGTGTATCCAAGGAAGGATCCACGCCGAAAAAGGGGACGTAACGGAAGAATTAGGATGATGAAGATGAAACGAAGCAATCGTATACCCTTGAGCCCAATCCTGAAGCGGGTGAAGCTTTATTTCGATTTGCTGAAGCGAAGTACAGACGCTTACCTTTATGTCGAGGATATCCCATCGAAAATCGCGATGCTCTCGCCGAACCTCGTGCAGGACTTTGACCTGCCGAGCGAGGTCATGGAGAATTTGCACGAACGCTGGGCGCAATTGATCCATCCGGAGGAGCGGGTGAATTATGAGACGTCTTTGCGGGAGATTGTGGGAAATGAGAACGTCTTTGACTGGTCGAACGAATACCGTGTGAAGACGCGCAAAGGCGAATACATCTGGGTGCGGGCCCGCGGGCGGATCGGCATGGACAGCGAGGGGAAGCCGCTGCTGTCCGTCGGCGTCATGACGCGCATGGCGCGGCGCAATCAGGCGGACGAGGTCACGGGGTTGCTCAATAAGTATCAGTTCGAGCGCGGCGTGAAGGCCGCGCTTGCGAACTGGCGCGAGACGCAGGAGGGCGGCGCCGTCCTGATTTTCGGACTCGACAATTTCAAGATTGTCAATGAGACGAACAACCGGAGTTTCGGCGATCAGGCGCTCAAGCATGTCGCGCGCGCGGTCGAGAAGATTCTGCCGGAGGGCATGACGCTCTACAAGCTTGACGGCGATGAGTATGCGACCATATACCCGGGCGCCGATGAAAAGAAGGTCGAGGAGCTTTTCGAGAGCCTGCAGAGCACGCTCTCGCACCCGCATACGATTGACGGGCGGCCGTTCTTCTGCACGGTTTCGGCGGGGACGGCCTTCTATCCGGCGGCGGGCAAGGACTACCTCGTCCTGCACAAGCATGCCGAGGCCGCGATGGATTTCGCGAAGCAGGAGGGCAAGAATCGGAACTGCCTGTTCACGAAAGAGCAGTACAACCGCTGGGTGCGCTCAATCTCCATCCGGGATGCGCTGTTCTCGAGCGTCGAGAACGGCTGTGAGGGGTTCAGCCTGTTCTATCAGCCGCAGGTCGACGCGCGGACGCAGAAGCTCATCGGCGCGGAGGCGCTTCTGCGCTGGAAAAGCCCGAAGGGCCGCATGGTCGCGCCGATGGAGTTCATCCCGGTTCTCGAGGAGACGAAGCTGATCATCCTCGTCGGCAAATGGATTTTCGAGCAGGCCGTCAAGACCTGCAAGAAATGGCGGGAAATCCAGCCCAATTTCCGCATGAGCATCAACCTGAGCTATGAGCAGGTCCGCGACCTGTCATTCCAGGACTTTGTGCTGACCTGTCTCGAGGCCTACCGCATGCCGCCAGATTCCGTGACGCTTGAGCTCACGGAGAGCAAAATCGTCGCGGACTGGAGCTTCGTCAACAAGCAGTTTGACCGGTTCCGGCAGTCCGGCGTCCGCATCGCGATGGACGATTTCGGCACGGGCTATTCCTCGCTCTCCTCGCTGAAGAACCTGTCCTGCGATATCGTGAAGATTGACCGCGCATTCGTCAAGGAGATCCTAGAGAACGAATTTGACCGCGAGCTCGTGAAATACACGGTGGCGCTCTGCCACAGCATCGGGATTTATTGCTGCATCGAGGGCGTGGAGGATAACGATGTGTTCCGGCTGCTGCGCGATACCTGCATGGCGGACTCAATCCAGGGCTATCTGTTCGGCCACCCGGAGAGCGAGGAGAACTTCGAGAAAAACTTCTTCCACAGCGGCGGCGTGATGCCGGAACTGCCGCCGGAAGAACGCGCAAAATGGTAAAGGAGACAAAATGCCAAGAGACAAAGAAAAAGAGAACATCACGCTTCTCGGCGAGAAGAATGTTCCCTATGACTACGACTACCATCCAGAGCGGCTCGAGACCTTCGAGAACAAGCATCCGGATCATGATTACTGGGTCAAGTTCAACTGCCCAGAGTTTACGGCGCTCTGCCCAATCACCGGGCAGCCGGACTATGCGACCATCTACATTTCGTATGTGCCCGATATCCGCATGGTCGAGAGCAAGTCGTTGAAGCTCTACCTCGTGAGCTTCCGGAACCACGGGGATTTCCACGAGGATGTGGTCAACGTCATCCTGAAGGATCTCGTGAAGCTCATGGATCCGAAGTACATCGAGGTCTGGGGCAAGTTCCTGCCGCGCGGCGGCATCTCCATCGACCCGTATACGAACTACGGCAGGCCGGGCACGAAATACGAGAAGCTCGCGGAGCACCGCTTCATGGAGCACGACCTCTATCCGGAAAAGGTGGATAACCGATGAAAAGACAGAAACGCATCGCACTCGTCAACGATATCACGGGCTTCGGCCGCTGCTCGGTGGCCGTGGAACTCCCGCTGATCTCGGCGATGAAGGTGCAGGCGTGCCCGCTGCCGACGGCAATCCTTTCGGCGCACACCGGCTTTCCGAATCATTTCCTCGACGATTATACGGATCGCATGAAGCCGTATATCGACAGCTGGGAGCAGAATCACCTTGAATTTGACGGCATCGCGACGGGGTTCCTCGGCTCGGCGGAACAGATTGACATCGTCATCGACTTCATCCGGCGGTTCAAGCGGCCCGCGACGCGCGTGATGGTCGACCCCGTGATGGGGGACTACGGGAAGCTCTACTCGTCGTATACGGAGGAAATGTGCGTCCGCATGCGGAGGCTCCTCGCGTATGCGGATATCGTGACGCCGAACCTGACGGAGGCCTGCCAGCTGCTCGGGCGGCCGTATCCGGCAGGCGGCCGCGTCGACGAGCAGGAACTCGCGTACATGGCCGCGGAGCTTGCGGACCGCGGGCCGGCGCAGGTCGTGATCACGGGGCTCAGTGAGGGCGATGAGATCGAGAACTATATCTACGAGGCGAACCGCGGCAAGATGCTGCGGCAGAAGAAGATCGGCGGGGATCGGTCGGGGAGCGGCGACGCTTTTGCGGCCATCGTCAGCGCGAGCCTGATCAACGGCGACAGCCTTGAGCACGCGGTGAAGCGGGCGGCGGACTTCATCAGCAAATGCCTCGCCTACGCCGTGGAGCTCGACCTCCCGTGGAACTACGGCCTGCCGTTCGAGGAGTATCTGATCGAGCTTCGGTGACACCTCAGATCAGCCTGCCCCTTCCGGCTTCGAAGAAGCCGGAAGGGGCAAGTACCGGACAATTCTATCTTTAGGAGGCATCGTTATGATAGTCTATGCAACGCATGCGGGCGGGCACTATCTGCCGCTCGACGAATCCCTGAAAGAACAGCCGGAGGGGAAGCGCAATCTCTATGTCAACATCACGAACCAGTGCAACTGCAGCTGCACGTTCTGCCTGCGCAATATGAAGAAAATGGGGGCGGAGGCGTCGCTCTGGCTCAAGAACGGCGAGCCGACGGTAGACGAAGTGAAGAAAGCGCTTGACGCGGTGCCTTGGGACTATATCCGGGAAGTCGTGTTCTGCGGTTTCGGTGAGCCGACCATGCGCCTGCCGGAGCTGCTCGAGCTGCTGGCCTATGTCAAAAAGACGCATCCGGGCATGCCGACGCGCCTGAACACGAACGGGCTTGCGGAACTCCAGTATGGGGCGGACGTCGCGAGCAAGTTCCAAGGCATCCTCGACACCGTTTCCATCAGCCTCAACGCGTCGAACGCTGAACGCTATTACGAGCTGACGCGCGCGCGTTTCGGGCTCGCGTCCTACGAGGGCATACTGACTTTCGCCGAACATTGCAAGAAATACGTGCCGAACGTCGTCATGACGATTGTCGACAAGGTAGAAGGCCTCGAGGAAATCGAGAAGTGCAAGCAGATCTGCGCGGCGCGGCATCTGAAGCTCCGCATCCGCCCATACGAGGACTCCTGATTTATAGAGAAACGAATTAGACCGGTTCACAACGCGATGCGTGCGAACCGGTCTATTTTTTGTTTAACATAGATACCTGTTTCCCTTTTCTATTCAGTTTTCGCGACGAACCTTCTCGAGCAAGTCCCTCGCTTTCCTCGGATATGAATCTTCGCTTTATCTTTATGTTCAGCTGAAACATGATCCGGGACACCGTCACATCTTTCCATTTATCTGACGTTGTGCGCCTGACTTCCGCCGGCCTCGGGGCTTCCGCGGCAGCTCCCTGAGCTATCGTCATCGGCCCTAACCACGCCTGATGCTGGATATTCTTTTTCTTCAACTATGCACTTGCTAGTCAGTTCGGAAAGAAGACTGGTGATGCAGAATGATCAAATAACCTTCACATCCTTTCTATGTTACTAGAAAGCGGTTATCCGTAAGAGAAAGGCCAATTGGTTCTGAGCTTCCGCCACCCGCTCGCCCTACAGGACTCCTGGACTTCTGGCTAGCTCCTTTTCTCTTTTCACTTACAGTATAGCATTATATTCAGATAATTGCAAGACCTATTGTCAATAAATTTGATAAAAATAGAGAGAATTCGACGGAATACGAGATAGAAACAAGAAAAAACTTTTGGTACATGGCACGCAGAATATAGTATAATAAGTAGGATGGAGTGGAAGAGAGGTATCGAAATGAAACATCTGATTATCGTTCGTGGCGGCGGAGAACTCGCGACGGGTGTGATTCACTGCCTGCACCGCGCGGGTTTCCGCGTACTCGCACTCGAAAAGGCGCTGCCGACGGCGACGCGCCGCCGCGTCGCGTTCTCGGACGCTATGTACCGCGGGAAGATGACGGTGGAGCGCGTGACCTGCTACAAGGCGGAGAGTCTCGAGGAGGCGAAGAAGCGCCTGAAGAATGGCGACGTCGTGATGCTCGACGATCCGGCAGGCAAATGCATCGAGAAGCTTTCGCCTGCCGTCGTCATCGACGCGATCACCGGCAAACATAACTATGGCACGAACCGGGCCATGGCGCCGCATACGATTGCGCTCGGCGCGGGGTTCTGCGCGGGCCGCGATGTCGACACGGTCGTTGAGATCGCACGCGGGCACAACCTCGGCCGCCTGATCTACGAGGGCTACAGCGCGAAGGACGACCGCAGCAACGGCTATGTCGGCGTGGATCGCAATATCGAGCATCTCGTTTTCGCGCCGGTTGGCGGGACGGTCGATGTACTCCGCACGATTTCCCAGTTCGTCAAGAAAGGGGAGTCCATCGCGCATATCCATGGCGAGGACGGCAGCATCGTCGAGATCCGGGCTACGATAGACGGCGTCCTGCGCGGCGCGGTGCACAGCGGCAGCGAGGCCGAGAAGGGACAGCGCATCGCGGATATCCACCCGACGATGGGGCAGGAAGAGTGTTTCACGATTTCGGATAAGGCGCGCTGCATCGGCGGCAGCGTGCTCGAGGACGTCATGGCGTGGTGGCATGCGAGCCATCACCGCCGCGGCTTCCTCTCGCGCCTGTGAGCGCGGGGAAGGGCAGCATAGCAGAGGCTTTGCTGTCCTTTTTATTTCCGCCGCACTGCCCGCACTGCCATGCCTATGTGGAAAAGCGCGGGGACTGGTGCCCGGAATGCCTTGCAGAGACCGCGCATTTCACGCTCTACCCGGGCTTCGGGAGCGTCGCGCGTGCCTGTTCGTTCGGCGCGTACCGGGGTGGCCTGCGTGACCTGATCCGCGGCCTGAAATACCAGCGGAAGGAGAGCGTGCTGCCGTATATCGGGGCAGTGCTGCATTTCGTGTCGGAGGGCGGGCAGCGGGCGATGCTCAAGGATTTCCTGCTCCCCGGAATCCTCGCCGTGCCCGTCCCGCTTATCGAAAAGCGGCGCAAAGAGCGCGGCTTCAACCAGACGGAGCGCATCTTCGCGGTTTGCAAGCAGAAAACGGCATACGAGATGCACCAGGCCCTCATGCGGACACGGGAGACGCGGCCGATGTACGGCCTCGGGCGCAGCGCGCGCCGCGAGAATCTGCGCGGGGCCTTCGCGCTTGCGGATGGGGCAGCGGCAGAGGAGCTCCGCGGACGCCGCATCCTGCTGCTCGACGACATCCTGACGACGGGAGCGACGCTCGACGCCTGTGCTTCCGTGCTGCGCAGGGCGGGAGCCAGCGAGGTTCTCGGTATGGTGCTCGCGAGCGACCATCGATGAGTCCGATAAACTAATGTTATTTTTTTATAAAAATTCTATTGACAATGAATTTCAATTGCTATAAAATAAGAGGATAAGAAGGGAGGATGAAGTATTATGTTTCAGAAAACGGATTTTTGGATTGGTCTCGCAGTAGGTGCCGTTGCCGGTATCTTCGGCTATCGCTTCATGCAGGAGCGCGAGCAGCAGATGGCAGCACTCCAGCAGGGCGCACCGACGGAGGATGTTCCGGTTGCTGAGCTGCAGCGTCAGAAGGAAGAACTTGAGGATCTGATCGCTGCACAGGAAGCTAAGCAGAAATAAGTTCATCGGTTTTTCAAGCTGCGATGAAGCGGGGGAGGGAACTGCACAAGGGCAGTTCCCTTTTCTTGTAGCAAGTCAGGGGGGGATGGCGTGAGCCTTTTCGATAGTTTGCAGATACCGACGAATCAGCTGGATCTGTTTATCCGTTCAGTGAAGATTTCGTCGTATATCCCGGGGCGCGTGCGCCTGTACAGCAAGAAGCTCATCGGGAACGCGGACCTCGAACGGCAGATCCAGGAACAGCTCGGCGCGTTCGTGGAGATCGACGCGGTGAAGACGAATACGGTGACGGGATCGATCCTGATCCTGTATACGCCGGCAATCTTGCAGCGGAATGCGGAACTGCGCAAAGTGGAGCAATATATCATGACGCATGTCAAGAAGCGTTGACATCGTTCAGTTTTTTCAGAGGAGGCACAAGATGTCCTATGTATCGGGATTCATGATGGGGGCGGCCATCGGCAAGGGGCTCCGTCAGATGTTTGCCGGCGCGCCGGCGAGGACGGAACAGGCAGGAAGGAAGGCGCTGGCTGCAGGGAAACGCACGGTGAAAAGCGGCGTGCAGAAAGGCGTGCAGAAGCTCGCGGGCGAAAAGGCGCTGCAGCTCGTCGCGAGCCTGCCGGGCCGCCGCCGCTACCGTGCGAAGGCGATTTCGCCGGAGCTCGCCATCCTGCTCGAGGTCAAGCTCGGAGAGCTCGGCTATATCAAGACGGTGTCCGTCAGCGCAACGACGGGCAGTATCCTGCTGACGTTCGACCCGTCGGCCGCGGATCGCGTAGACCGGCTCGCGTTCTGGCTCGAGATCAATATCTTCTCGGCGGTGCGGTCAGGGAATTTCCTGGACGAGCGCCATGCGGGGGCTGTCACGCGCAGCATCCGGCATTCTGCGCGGAACCTGTCGTCGTGGATGAAGGATCACACAGGTGGCACGCTTGACCTGTCGGCCCTTGCGGCGGTGATCTTCATGATCCGCGGTATGCGGAAAATGCTTATGTATAATCAGAACCCATCGGGCCCGCAGATGCTCTGGTGGGCGTTGTCGTTGCTGAGAGGATGGCGAACCGTATGAAATACGGAACTTGCTGCATGAATCTGGGCCTCGCCCTGCCACGCGAGGAGCGGGCGAGGATGGCGGCGGAGATCCGCCGCTTCCGCTCGGTAAAGGCGGTGTCGGTCGAGGAAAGGCGCGTGCGCATCTGGTACGTTGGCGCATTGCCCATCGAGCGTATCCGCTCCCTGGTCCTCGCGGATTTGCACCGCGTCAAAGAGGCGTCGGTGACGCCGGCGGAGCGCCTTGCGGAATACCGGCGCGACGCGCTGGTCTCGCTCGCGGTATTCGCGGGCATGCAGATCGTGAAGCGCGCCGCGCCGCAGCTTTTCGTCGGGACGAAGATCCTGCGCTCGGCGGTCACGCTGGCCATCGCGCGCAAATTCATCCATAACGGCGTGCACGGCATGATTGCGGACCGCCAGCCGAATGCAGACACGCTGACGGCGACGGCGGTCATCGCGTCGGTGCTCGCGGGCAAGCCGGAGTCGAGCCTGACGCTCCTGACGCTGAGCAACGGCGCGGAGATGCTGACGAGCTACGCCGCGGAACGCGCGCGCACGCAGATTTCCGGCCTGCTGTCGCTCGATCAGCGCTTCGTCTGGCTCGTCGGGCCGGACGGCGTCGAGCGGAAGGTACCGGTCGAGCAGGTCAAGGCGGGCGATACGATTTCGGCGCATACCGGCGAGAAGATTGTCGTCGATGGCCGCGTGCGCTCGGGCGACGCCGCCATCAATCAGGCGTCCATCACGGGCGAGTCGAACCCCGCGATGAAGCAGAAGGGTTCGCCCGTCTACGCCGGCTCGGTCGTCGAGGCCGGCGAGCTCGTGATCCGCGTCGAGAAGGTCGGCAAGGATACGAGCCTCGCGCATATCGTGCACCTCGTCGAAGAGGCGCAGAACCGCAAGGCGCCGGTGCAGAATTTCGCGGATCAGATGGCGAACTTCCTCGTGCCGGTCTCGTTCATCGCGGCGGCTATCGTCTACGGCGCGACGCGCGACTGGCAGCGCGTGCTGAACCTGCTGTTCATCGATTTTTCTTGCGGGCTGAAGCTCTCGACGGCGACGGCAATCTCGGCGGCGATCTCGGCGGCGGCAAAGCGCGGCATCCTCGTCAAGGGCGGCAACTACATCGAGGCGCTCGCCGAGACGGATACGGTCGTCCTCGACAAGACGGGGACGCTGACCATCGGTATCCCGCAAATCTCGTTCATCAAGACGGCGAAGGGCGTCGACGAGAAGGAGATGATCCTGCTTGCAGCGTCGGCGGAGGAGCACTCCGTGCATCCGCTCGCCGTGGCCATCCAGAAATACGTCAAGGAAAAGGATTGGCAGGTGCCGCAGCATCTCTCGTCGAAGACGGTGGTCGCGCGCGGCATGCTCGCCGAGGTGCCGGACTTCGAAGGCTATTCCGGCGGCACAATCCGCGTCGGCTCGAAGAAATTCCTGCGTGAGAACGGCGTGAAGGATGAGGAAGCGCTCGACGCCGAGCTCGCGGGCAAGAACCTCCTGTACGTCGCCCGTGACCAGAAACTGCTCGGCGTCATCGGCATCGAGGATCCGATCCGCCCGAACATGAAGAAGACCTTGAACCAGATGCGCCGCCATGGCATCGACGAGATCGTCATGCTGACCGGGGACTCGAAGGCCGTCGCGGCGGAAGTCGCGCGCGATATGGATATCGATTCGTACTGCGCGGAGATCCTGCCGGAGGATAAGTCCAGCTATGTCAACAAGCTCAAGCAGGGCGGCACGGTCATGATGGTCGGCGACGGCGTCAACGACGCGCCGGCGCTCGCGTTCGCGGATGTCGGCGTCTCGCTCGGCGGCCGCCAGACCGATATCGCGGCGGATTCCGCGGCGGTCACGATTCATACGGAGGATCCGGAGAAGCTTATGGAGGCGCTGGAACTCGGCCGCCGTACGATGCGGCTGGTGCATCAGAACTTCCGCGCGACGATCCTCGTGAACTCCGCCGCGATGATGCTCGGCGCGCTCGGGCGCATCAATCCGCTCTGGGCCGCGGTCATCCACAACACGGCGACGCTTGCCGTCGTGCTGAACAGCTGCCGCATCCTGCGCACGCCGCGGCGCGGTTTCGCGCATCGGCGGGTCTGATCCGGATCTCCTTTTTTGTCGTCGATTCCGTCGCGGGAAAAAAGGAAATCCGCGGTTCCCTGTCGAATCTTAACGGCATGAGAAGATGCGAGGGGAAATCCCCGAATTTCTGCAGGCCGCTCATTGGCGCGGCCCCGATGATGGAGTGACTTGCTTATGGCTGGGAAACTGAAGAACTGCCCGATCTGCGGCAAACTGTATATGGATACGGGCCTGCATGTCTGCAGGGACTGCTACGACAAGCGAGAGAAGATGGAGTCGGAGATCATCAATTTCGTGCGCGACAACCCGAACTCGACCGTGCCGGAAATCATCGACGCGACCGGTGCCAGCGAGAAGCTCATCAAAGAGATGATCCGGCAGGGCCGCTTCATCCAGATTGGCGTGAAGATGACCTATCCGTGCAAGAAATGCGGCGCGCCAATCATGACGGGCGAGATCTGCAAGTCCTGCATGGCGGAAATGCAGAAAGATCTGCAGGCGCAGGCCGCGAAGATCACGGCGGCCAAGCAGGCGGAGAAAGAGCGTCGCCAGCGTGGCATGTATTCACTGCATGAAAACCGGAAAAGTAACCGGAAAAAGTAACCGGAAAAGGAACTGAAAAAAAGGAACAAAAGAGAGAAAAAGGGCGCGAGGCTTAAGTCTTGCGCCCTTTTTCTCGATACAGTTACTAGGAAAACGATTTATTTCTTTTAAGGTGGTGAGGGTTATGACCATCAATCATGGAATTCAGGCGGTATCGAGCGTCTACGCGAATACGCCGGTTTCGTCGGCCGCGCGCAAGACACCGGCGGCGAAGGCACGGGCGCAGGGCGATGAATTCGTCGTGTCGAACGAGGCGAAGAGCTTCAGCAGCATGCTCGAGGAACTGCGGAACATGGATGAAGTCCGCGAGGATAAGGTCGCGGCGGTCACGCAGCAGATCGAGGCGGGAACATATTCGGTCTCGTCGGAAAATGTTGCGGCAAGCCTTTTACATGCGAGATTCTAAGGCAGAGGTGATACCGTTATGTGGCGTGAACTCATCGTGCTGCTCCAGCAGATCCGCGATGCCTATGCAAGGAGCATCGAAATCGGGAAAAAGAAGCACAATGCCCTCGTCGGGCTGGATTTCCGGGCACTGGACGAACTGAACAAGCAGGAAGAGAAGCTCACCGGTGAGATCCGTCAGCTCGAGGAGAAACGCCTGAAATTGATGGCGGAGCTCTCCAAGGAGCAGGCCGGTATCGAACAGGACATCAAGCTCAGCCGGCTGATCGCGAAGCTTCCGTCTGGTCCGATCCGTTCGTCGCTCTATACGCTTTACGCGGAGCTTTCGAAAAAGGTCAAGGCGGCCAAACAGCTTTCGGACGACAACCGTGTGCTGATTCGCGCGGCTATGTCGGCGGTTTCCTACCATCTGAACCGCGTCGGCGGCGTGCGCGCGAACTCCACGTACGGTAGCGGCGGCGATGAGGGCGGTACGCAGCGGCGGAATCTGGACTTTCACGCATAAGATGTAGAGCTGATTCCGGATCAGAAAGGAGGCTATGGGATGGAGCAAGGAGAAAAAACGGGGGGGGAGGCATCGGCCTATGGTGTGGATGCCGATACGGATGCCGTTTCCCTGCTTTACCAGCAGCTCGGGCTCCTGAACGATGCCTCGGCGCGGGTAAAGGCCTTGCAGGAAACGCTGAAGCACAGCACATCCGGCAAGGGCGTGCGCGAAGCGGTCAAGGAGCTCGAGAAGAGCCTGACAGGGCTGTTTTCGTTTGAAAAGGTACAAGAAGCGTTCCTGCGGCAGCGAGGCTTCCATGCGATGAGCGACAGTCTTGCGGCACTGCCGTTGGCAAGACAGGCGGCCACGCAGAAGCTCCTGCGCGCGAATGCCGCGCTCGAGCGGCGGCTGCGCAGGCAGCTCGTCAGCGCGCAGACCCTCCTGCAGCACAGCAAGGAGTTTGTCGACTTCCACGTCAACGTCATGAATCAGGCACAGGCGAGCGAGACCTACGCGCCGCCGGGTGCCGCAACCATAGAGAATCCCCGCGGCGTCAAGATGTTTGACGCCAATGTTTAAGAAAGAAAGTATAGGTGACCGAAATGCGTTCAACCTTTGCCGGACTCAACACGATGGTGCGCGGCATCAACGCGAACCAGGTTTCTCTCGATACCGTCGGGCATAACATCACGAATGCGGCGACAACCGGCTATTCCCGTCAGAGCGTGAACCTCGTGGCGGCGAAGTCGCAGTCGTATCCGACCGTTAACGGAGACGCACGCGTCGGCTCGGGCGTAGAGTCTCTCTCCATCACGCGCGCGCGCAACGTCTACGCGGACAAGCAGTACTGGGCTGAGACGGCGACGCAGAACTATTATTCGACGACGCAGACCAACTACGATAAGGTCGAGGCCATTTTCGATGACTCGGATAAGACAGGCATCCAGAACGCCCTATCGGAGTTCTACAACGCCCTGCAGGATCTCTCGACCGGCGCGAGCACGGCGAGCAACCGCACCGCGGTCGTCGAGAAAGCGACGAACTTCGTCGACAAGGTGCAGACGGCGGCCGAACAGATGCAGTCGCAGATCAAGTCGCAGTACGATGACCTGTCGAGCGCGGTGACGGATGTCAACTCAATCACGGAGCAGATTGTCGAGCTGAACAAGAACATCATGACGACCGAGGCCAATGGTGCGTCGGCAAACGACCTGCGCGACCAGCGCGATCTGCTCGTCGATAAATTGTCGAAATACACGAGCGTCAATGTCTATGAGAGTTCGGACGGCATGTATTCCGTCGTGTCGAACGGCATCACGCTCGTCGGCGGCGTCAACCGCCTGACGCTCCAGATGTCGGATCCGATCAGCAACGCGGATTACGGCATCAACGACTACAACATCCAGATCAAGGAGTCCGGCATCAACTTCATGCCGACGAACGGCACGATGAAGGCCCTGCAGGACACAATCGCCGAGGACAAAGGGTATATCGATGATCTGTCGGCGATTTCCGGCACGTTCCTGACGACGTTCAACAACATCCATCAGCAGGGCGCCGGCATCGACGGCTCGGATTCGGAGCTCGGTAAAAGCGGTGGCCCGTCGTTCGGGCTGAACTTCTTCGGCGACGATGATACGGTCTACCAGTGGGATGATACGAAGCAGGCCGTCACGGCGACGAAGCTCAGCAGCATCCAGCGCACGATCGAGCCGCAGAAGGGCAAGGTCTCCAACGCGTCAATCACCGTGAATATCACCGGTAAGGTCGATAGCACGCAGGAGCTCAAGGGCATCAACATCATCAAGGCGCTTGGCGTCAACACGGCCATCAAGGCGGACAACAACAAGATTGCGGCACGCATCTTCCAGGTCACGCAGGACGTGACCTCCACAGGGGCGAACGCCGGCACCTATTCGGCCTCGCTGAACGGCACGGCCGACGGCACGAACGCGGTCAACTTCGCGAGCGTCATCAACATGGAGCAGAAGAATGTCTCGAATACGGCGACGGTCAAGCTGAACGGCAAGGCAGTCAACACCGTGACGGACGGCGCGGACACGACGACCGAGCGCATGATCGGCAAGAACTCCATCAACGCCTACTACAACGCGATGATGAGCCAGCTCGGCAGCGACTCCGAGTCGATGGACGACAAGGCGGACGCGCAGGATGACCTCGTCGAGCAGATCACGGACTGGCGCTCGTCGACCTCTGGCGTCGACTGGAACGAGGAGCTCTCGAACATGATCATGTTCCAGCAGGGCTACAGCGCGTGCTCGCGCTGCCTGACGACGATGGACGAGATGCTCGACCGGCTCGTCAACAACACCGGTACGGTCGGCAGGTAACAGACAGCAGAGGTGAGAGAAAATGGCAATCCGGGTAGCAAGCACCCAGAACGTTTATAACTACCAGAAATCGTTGAACGAGGCGAGCAAGCGGCAGTCGGATCTCTTGGAGCAGGGCGACGGCAGCAAGCTGCACCGCCCGTCTGACGACAGCGTGGCCTATGCGAAATATCTGCGTTATCAGATTTCGGATAACGAGAACACGCAGTATCAGGAGAACGTCGATACGGCGATTTCCTGGATGAAGACGTCGGACTCGGCACTGGTCAGCATGACGGATATCCAGACGACGTTCAAGGAAAAGACAGTTTCCGCGGCGAACGAAACGAACAACACGAACGACATGCAGGCCATCGCCAAAGAGATGATGGCCGAGATCCAGCAGCTCGTTTCGCTAGGCAACACGCAGCAGGGTGACCGCTATGTGTTCGCGGGGCAGAGCGATACGACGATGCCGTTCGCGATGTCCGTGGACGAGGTCGACCGCGGCCTCGCAAAGACGCTTTCCGATAAGCAGTCCGCGTATTTCACGAATGCGGACGATGCGGGAACCGTGCAGCAGATGCTGACGCTGAGCGGCAGCGATGGCAACACCTACTACCTCAACACGAAAGACGGCTATATCTACACGAAGGATTTCGTCGAGAGCGGCTATCAGGACAAGGTGGCGAAGGATGCCAACGCGACGGTTGACCATAGCAAGGATGCGGTCGGGCAACTGACGGGCTGGGACACGGCAAAAGGTGGCACGGAAAAGGTTTCGAAATATTTCCACAACACTGGCGAGATCATCGACAGCACGAAGGAGCTTTCCGGTGCGACGAACGTCGGCTCCGGCGATGTCAGCAAACTGACGTTCAAGTTCGCGACGGTCAAGCAGAAAATCGTCACCTATAACGGCGACGAGAACGGCATCTCGATGGTCAAGAAGAACGGCACGACAGAGCCGACCTCCGATACGATCAATGTGACCGGCTCGGATATCTGGGGGAAGGATATCTTCGATGACGCGAACTCCGGCAACTCGACTTCCGGCACGGCGATGCTCAACGAGATGCTGACGGTCTGTTCGAAGGTCAGCGCCGATGACCACAGCTGGCTTTCCGGCGATGGGCAGACGATTTCCGATCAGGCGCACGCGACGACCGTCAACACGGAGACGAAGCTCGGCGCCCGCCAGCAGCTCTACACGTCGGTCAAGACGATGCTCGGCAACCAGAACGAGAACATCACGAACGATATCACGACGGTCAGCTCGACGGATGTCGCGCAGCTCTCCGTGAAGCTCATGGAGGAGACGACCATCTACAATATGAGTCTCGCGCTCGGCGCCCGCCTGCTGCCGTCCAGCCTCGCGGATTACCTGTCTTAAAACCGCGTGACGCGGCCCCGCTTTCATGCTAAAATGAAAGCGGGATATCCCATGGAAGGGAGATGAAGCCAATGGAATACCTGAACATCCGCCTGACGCAGCCGATGATCGGCATGCACACGCAGCTCGGCCAGCTCGAGGCGCATTCGACGCCGGCCCGCCTGCATTCGGAGAACCGTCAGGCCCGCTCGAACGTCGGTATCGAGCAGTCATCGATTTCCATTGATACCTATCCGAGCCGCCATTCCTACGGCTTCACGGATCATGCCGATTTTGCGAAGGAACACGGGGAGCAGGGCTTCTCGGATCTTGCGGAATCGACGTCCGGTCACACGCAGGAAGCGTGGAACTATATCGACAATGCGGCGCGCCCCGGCAGCGACGAGCCGGCCGCGACGTATACGCGCGAGGTATGGTCGCAGCTCAAGAAGCAGCGGTATATCGTCGCGAACCTCATCCCCAATCCCGAGATACACGGGACACCAGCGAAGGTCGTCGGTGATATTGACCCTGGCGATGTCACGGTCGACATCGATACCGACGCGTTCGCGCAGACGCACTTCACACCAGGGCAGGTGGAAGTCTATATGAAACAGAAAGGCGAAGTTCGCCAATGGGTCACGGAAGGCCATTACGATATTTATGCCTGACGCAGGGCGCCGGGCAGATGATGGAGGCGTAACAGAACAATGAGCAGAAAGGTGCATACGCTCCGCTTCGGTGACATTACCATCGACGAGGACAAGGTCATTCATTTCGAGGAAGGCATCCCGGCCTTCGAGGACGAACACGAGTTCGCAATCATCCCCTACGATGACGCGAGCCCCTATGTGTTCCTGCAGTCGCTTTCGACGCCGGATCTCGCATTCCTGATGACCGTGCCGTTCGTCTTTTTCCCGGATTACGAGTTCGAGCTCGATGACGCGAACCAGCAGAAACTCGGCCTTGAGAAAGAGGAGGATCTGCTGATCTACACCTTGCTGACGATTCCCGCTGGCAAGGTGGCGGACATGACGGCAAACCTCATGGCCCCAATCGTCATCAATGCGCAGACGAAGCAGGCTAAGCAGGTCGTGCTCGAGAACAGCCCATATACGACAAAGCACAGGCTTTTCCAGAACAAGAAAGAGGAGGCCTGAGGTATGCTCGTATTGACTCGTAAACCCAAACAGCAGATCATGATCGGCGAGAACATCGTCATCAACATCGTCGAGGTGCAGGGCGACAACGTCCGCATCGCCATCGACGCGCCGCGGGAGGTCAAGATCTACCGCGGGGAGATATACCGTGCCATTCAGGAGGAGAACAAGCAGGCGGCTGTGCAGGTACCAAAGGATTTGGATCTGAGCAGCGCGTTGCCGAAGAAGTAACCTGCGGGCATATAAGGACAGCGTTTTTTTCTATGGAGGGATAATCATGATTGGGGCAGTTTCAGGCGCGCAGAACATGACGGCGGCCGCGAGCACGGCCGGGAGCGTCGTGCAGAGCGCGGATTACGCCGTGCGCGACACACAGGACGCGCAGGCCGTGGAGGGCGCGCAGTCCGGCGGGACGCTGCAGACCTTGAACGAGCAGGCGATTGCCGGCGCGGTCAAGCAGGCGCAGGAAACCCAGGACGCGAAAGCGGACAAGAAACAGCAGGACGAGCAGGACAATCAGAAGCTCAGTGAGGATCAGGTCGATTACATCACCAAAGAGCTGAACAAGCTCATGAGCAAGATCAACTGCAATCTGCAGTTCACCTATCACAAGGAACTCAACACCATGTCCGTCAAGATGCTGGACAAGAAGACCCATGAAGTGATCAAGGAGGTTCCGCCGGAGAAACTGATCAAGCACATGATCAAGGCGAAGGACTGGCTCGGGGCCTTCCTCGATAAGAAGATTTAAGCGCGGATTCCAGGTTCTGCCATGGCAGGACGTGCAGAGGAGGAATAGAAAATGTCCGTTACAAGAGGTATATACGGTCTCTCGGGCTCCGGTATCGACGTTGACTCCATGGTCAAGGTCGGCATGATGAGCTATCAGAACCGTTACGACAAGATGTACAAGCAGGAGGTCAAGAACGAGTGGATGAAAGAGGCCTACTCCGACATCTACAACGACCTCAACACATTCAATATGTCAACGCTGTCGAGCTACAAGATGACGTCGAAGACGAGCCCGATGCTCGCGACGAGTTCAAATACGACGGCCGTGACGGCCGTTGCGAATGCCGACGCCGCGACGATGTCCCATACCGTGACGGTCTCGGATCTCGCGTCGAATGCGTATTTGCTGACGGGCGGCGATTCGTCGGCGAATATCAAGGGACTCACGCGTGCGAATACGGATAGCACCGCATCGAGCAGTGTGAAGCTCAAGGATATCGTGTTCACGGCGGATCAGCAGGCAAACTACGAAGAAGCGCTGAAAAATGGTACCATCAAGGACACGGATACGCTCATCAGCTTCCAGATCGCGGATGGGGATTCCACGAACAGCAATGCGAAAACGGCGACGATTTCGCTGACTTATGCGGATCTGTTCACCAGCGAAGAGACGATGAACGACCTCGCCTCGAAAATCAATTCGTCCGGCGTCAATATCCGTGCATCGTTCGATGCGACGAACGACGCGTTCTCGCTCTATCAGAAAGATGGCGGAACCAAGAATAAGATCATCCTTTCCGCAGCGCCGACAACCGGGACGGACGCGGTCAGCCCAGATGCGCAGACCAATGGAACGAACCTGCTGAACAACCTGAATCTGTATGAGGTCACGCAGAGCGTCGACAAGACGACGGGAGAGAAATCAAGTTCTCTTTCCAAGAAGGTTTCTGTGGCAGCGGACAGCAGTTATACGGCTTCTGGTACGCAGGCGACTGTGGTCATCGACGGCAAAACATACGATTCTGACACGGGCCGCGTGACGGTCGGCGGCGTCACGTACACGCTGAACTCAATCGGTTCGTCGACGGTTTCCGTTTCGCAGGATACGGATACGCTGGTCAAGAACGTGCAGGCGTTCGTCGATGACTACAACAAGATGTTCGACGAGCTCACGGACAAATACTACGAGACGCAGTACAGCGACTACGGTGTCCTGACGAAGACGCAGGAAAACGGCATGACGGCTGACCAGATCACGAAGTGGAACGAGAAGGCGAAATCCGGCCTGCTCTACCATGATCAGACGCTCAGCAAGATCATCTCGGCGATGCGCGAGGCCATCGCGACGCCGGTCGACTCGTCGACAAGCTCCTACAACTCGATGATGTCCATCGGCATTTCGTCTTCGACGGATCAGGGACACCTGACGCTCGACACGAATAAGCTCAAGACCGCACTCGCGGCAGATCCGGACTGCGTGCGCAATATCTTCGCGGCGTCCGGCGACGTCACGACGACGAAGAACGGCGAGACCACGACGACGACGGATTACGACAGCGAGGGCGTGCTGAACCGCATCAGCAATTCGCTCTACACGAACCTCAAGGCGCTGAAATCCTACGCGGGCACCTCGACGGAGTCGTCCGATGGCTCCACGCTCGGCACGCTGATCGAGACGCTCAAGACAAAGATGTCGGATTTCCAGGTTCAGATGGACGCGTACGAGGAGCAGCTCTACGACAAATACGACGCGATGGAGACCGCCATCCAGCAGCTCTCCGCACAGCTCGGCTACATCACCGGCAGCTCGTCGTGATGCGCGCGGCCATAGGATCTACATAACGGACACGAAATAGGAGGAATATCATGGTCAATCCAGCAGCGGAAGCCTACAAGCGTCAGCAGGTCATGACAGCAACGCCGGAGGCGCTCACGCTGATGCTCTATAATGGCTGCCTGAAATTTATCGATGAAGGGATTCAGCATGTCGATGCCAAGGATTGGGAGAAGGCGAATATCGCACTGCAGAAGGCGCAGAACATCATCAGCGAGTTCCGCATCACGCTGAACATGGATTATGATATCTCCCACCAGCTCATGCCGCTCTACAACTACGCCTACGACCGTCTCGTCGAGGGCAATATGAAGAGCGACACCAACCAAATCCAGGAGGCGCGCGACATCATCAAAGAGCTGCGTGACGCCTGGGCACAGGCCATGAAGAAGGCGCGCGCCGAAAAAGGTACGCAGGGCGCGCAGGGAGGCAGCTATGTCGGATGAGAAAAATCCGGACCCAACGACGCAGAAAGCGCGGGATCTCTGGCAGATGTACCGCATGCTCTCGCAAGAGCTCCTGAAATTCATCGACAAAGAGGATATCGACGAGTTCCTCGATCTCGTGCGTCAGCGCGGCATCGTCGTCGACCGCATGAAGGCCATCGACGAGGCGAAGATGCAGGCGTTCCGGCAGACGCAGGAATGTCAGGGCTATATCCAGGAAATCCGCCCGCTCGACATGCAGATCGTCTACAAGGCGCGCGCGTGGCTCAACAAGAGCCGCCGCAAGAACGCGATGATTCGCAGCTACGACCTCAACGCGCTGTCCGTGAATCCTGCGGGGAATCTCGTCAATCAGAAGTATTGAAAGGGTGCAGAAAGGGCGAAAAAAAGAAAAAAACTTCGAAAAACGCTTAAGTCTTTCCAGACCACTTCCGATAATACTAGTGAAAGCAAGGGGAAAGGAACAGCAAGGCAGGTCAGCTAGCAGCCTGCCGGGGTGTCCCGAGGCCCTTGAACGGACGGGCATGGATGTCCGCCCAAAATGGTAAATGAGGGAGCGCGATGCTCCCACTCAAGGAGGAAAAATATCATGGCAATGGTAGTCAAAAACAACATGTCGGCAATCAGCACGCTGAATACGCTGAACAAGAACTCGTCCGCACTCAGCAAGAGCCTGCAGAAGGTCTCTTCGGGCATGAAGATCAACTCGGCAGCTGACGATGCTTCCGGGTATGCCATCTCTGAGCGTATGCGCGTCCAGATTCGCGGCCTCGATCAGGCAAACCAGAACACGCAGAACGGCAGCAGCATGATGAAGGTCGCTGAGGGCGCAGTTTCCTCGACGGTGGACATCCTGAAGACCCTCAAGGAGAAGGTCATCAACGCAGCCAACGATACGAACACGGACGCAGACCGTCAGACGATTCAGAAAGAGCTCAACCAGAGCATCGACCAGATTGACGACAACGCGAACGTCACGTACAACGGCAAATATCTCGTCGATGGTTCGAAGAACACGGTCGGCACGGCAACGTATACGGCGCTGACGAATGAGAGCCTTTCCACGGATACGGCTTCGAATTCGGCTCTGACGAGTCTGGCGTCCCGTTCCGGCGATGCGCTCGAGATTTCGACGGACGATAAAATTACGATTTCGTTCGTTCAGGGCGGCAAGACTTACACGACGAACTACACGGTCGGCTCGACGACGCTCAGCGATATTCTGACGAGCGCAAATGGTATGTCATCCGCTTTCAACACCTCGATTACCACGGGCTCTGCTGTCGGCACGGCGACGTCCGGCGCAATGACCTACACGGCAAGCGGTGCAAGCGGCATCACGTTCACGGCAGCTACGGCTGGCGTTACGTCTCAGGTCGCTGCCCTGACAATCAGCATCACGGATAAGGAAGGCAATGTCAAGAAGTCCGCGAACGCTTCGCTCGATGCGTTCAATGAGACGGTTCGTGCGCAGAACAAGTCCGAGGACAACGCTATCACGTTGCAGGTCGGCACGAAAGCCAACCAGAGCATCAAGGTCGGCCTGACGGATATGCGCTCTGAGGCGCTCGGCCTGAAGGGCTCCGATGGCACGAAGCTCAACATCTCGACGCAGGCTAAGGCAAACGCTGCGGTCAACGTCCTCGACAACGCGGTGCAGAAAGCACTCGATCAGCAGACGACAATCGGTTCCGTTGAGTCCCGCCTCGATTACACGAGCAGCAACTTGACGACGGCTTCCGAGAACGTCCAGAGCTCCGAGTCCACAATCCGCGATGCCGATATGGCAAAGGAAATGACGGAATACACGAAGAACAACGTTCTTCTGCAGGCCGCACAGTCCATGCTCGCACAGGCAAACCAGAACAGCAGCTCGGTACTGAGCCTGCTCCAGTAATCTGGAATCGGCCATCGGCAAAATCCAACCTCTCCCCTCCTGGGGGGAGGTTTTTTTGTAGGGAGAACGCAATGCAGCTAAGTGCTTGTTATATCGTAGGGACAGAGGCGGAGGATCTCGCGCATTCCATTGCTTCACTGGCGGGCGCCTATGACGAACTCATCGTCGTGCAGACAGCGGACAGCCCGGCGGTGCGCGGCGTGATTGAGCGCTATGGCGCGCGCACCGCTGTGAGCCCCTGGCAGGAAAATTTCTCAATCCCGCGCAACGCCGCGCTCGGGCTCGTCCGCGGGGACTGGGTGCTGTTCCTGGACGCGGACGAATCCTTCCGCTCGAGCGTGGGACTGCGCGCGGCAATTGAAGAGGCCGTGCAGCGGGAGCCGGAGGCCGAGGGGTTCCTGTTGCCACGCATCGATATCGAACCGGAAAATGGGAGCGAAATCGCGCGGGGCATGTCCCTGCGCCTGTTCCGGCATTTGGACGATATCGTCTATCAGGGCAGCGTGCATGAGAATGCCTGTCACCGCGACGGCAGTCCCCTGCGCTTCGCGGTGGCCGGGGATGCGCTGACGCTGATCCATACGGGATACTCCCGGGATGCAGCACGGCGCAAGAAAGACCGGAACCTCCGCATGATGCGGCGCGCCATCGAAAGGAACGGCCCGATTCCGGCCTATGACGGCCCAATGGCGCAGTCGTATTTCGGCGAGGGGAAGTACCGGGAGGCCGCGCGCTATGCCCGGCGCGCGCTGGAATCGGAGATCCGGGAAGCCGTGCCGGACAGCGGCATCTATCACGTATGGATCGAGTCGCTGCGCCAGCTCGGCGCACCGCTCGACGAGCAGCTGGCGGCAGCGGAGCGCGCGGTGCAGGAGCTTCCAGCTTTCCCGGAACTATGGGGCGAGCTCGGCATGATTCTCTGCGGCCTCGGGCGCCTGCCCGAGGCAGACAGGGCGTTCCAGAGGGCATTTGCGCTGTATGCGGATCCCGGGAATGTCTCGCACCGATCCGGCTATATGACGGCGGCCATTGCGGATCAATTGAAGGAAAAACAGGATGCCGTGGAGAGAATCTTGAAAGGAGATGGGACGATGAAACAGCCTCTGCGTATTTTTGCGGGGTATATCGTGCCGGAGGAGAATGAAGACCTGCGCCGTTCCATACGGAGCGTGCAATCGACGGTCGACCATATCCTGGTCTGTCACACAGCGGAAAAGCAGATGGGAGCATTGGAGCGTACAGTTGGCGCGGAGGTATTCTTCCGCCCTTGGGATGGAGACTTTGCCGCGGCCCGCAACGCTGTCCTGCAGCGCGCGGCGGGGCGCTGCGACTGGCTCATCTTCCTCGATGCCGATGAATCGTTCACCGAGGCGTCGCAGGCGCATCTGCGTGCAATCATCGAGCGGGCAGATGTACGGGCCGAGGGCCTGCTGATCCCGCTCGTGAATATCGACGCCGACCATGGAGGAGAAACGCAGGATAAGATGCTCGCCATGCGCGTCATCCGCATGCTGCCGGGAATCCATTACGTCGGAAGAATCCACGAAAGCCTCCGCCATGCGGATGGGACAACGCTGGTCTCCGAGCGCATCCACGAGAAGGATCTGCAGATCCTTCATACAGGCTATTCCGCTAAGAGGCGTGCCGCAAAGGGGCAGAGGAATCTGGCGATGCTCGAGCAGGAGATGCGCGAGACCAAGCATCCGGAACTGCTCTATCATTATTTCGCAGATACTTATTTCGCGATGGACCGGCTGGAGGAAGCGGAGCATTATGCGAGACTCGACGTCGGGCTCGGCCGGCAGCCGCGGACGTTTGCCTCGAAATCCTACCGGATCCTGCTCCAGATCCTCGGGAAACAGCCGGAACGGCGCGCAGAGTATGGAAGCATCGTCCGGGACGCCGTGCGCGACTTCCCGGAGCTGCCGGAATTCCGGGCGGAGTACGCGACCGTGCTCGCGCAGGAGAAGCGATGGAAAGAGGCAGCAGACGAGATGGAACAGGCCCTTTCCCTGCTCGGCAAACCGCAGGAAGGCACGGAGATCAGCCTGTTCCCGCCGGAGTTGCTCGAGACCGCGAAAAAAGAACTCGCCCGGTGGCGGGAGAAAACCCGTCCCGCGTCGGCGGAGCACTGCCTCGCGGCGCTCGCGCAGGCAGAGGGAAGGCTGCTCATGGCCCTGCTCGCCATGGGAGATCCGGACTACCGGGCAGACCGGACGAAAGCGGAGCTGCCGGAGCGCACGCGGCGGATCCTCGACGCGCAGCATGGCATAGGCACACTGCGCGTCGAGGATGCGGACGGATACCTTTCCGTTCTCGAGGTCGTGCTGCTCGCGGATTGTCCGGCGCTCTGGGCGCGCTACGCGGAGATGGCGGCGGTGCTGCCGCGGAAGATACGCCTTCAGGCAGCCGCGCATTTTGAGGCGCGCGGGGCAATCCGGGAAGCGCGGATGCTCTATGACAGCCTTCTTGTGGAAGGCGAGCAGGATGCCGGGGTAACTCTGCACCGCGGGATATGCGCGTATCGGCTCGGAGACCGCGCAGCAGCCCGGCGCGATTTCGACCGGCTCGGGCAGGATGGCGTGCAGCTGGATGAAAAGGAGCGCCATATCCTCGAATCGTATCGGATATGGAGCAGGAGCAAAGGGGAGGAACGGTCATGATCCGGATATCGGCCTGTGTGATTGTCAGGAATGAAGAGGAGAATCTGCCAGTATGGCTGGAAAACGTCCGCCCGTTTGCGGATGAGATCCTTGTCGTCGATACCGGTTCGACGGATGCGACGCGAGAAATCGCGCGCCGCGCAGGGGCGGAGCTCTATGACTTTCCCTGGCGGAACGACTTCTCCGCGGCGAAGAATTACGCGCTCGATCAGGCGACGGGCGACTGGATTGTGTTCCTCGATGCCGATGAATATTTTGCCCCAGAGTCGCAGGCGGAGCTCCGCGGTTATCTGGAACAGATGGACGGCGACTTCCGCATTGCCGGCCTCGTCACGCCGCTTTACAATATCGATACGGACATGGATAACCGCATCGTGAACAAGCAGTATCAGATGCGCGTTTTCCGGCGCGACCGCTATCTGCGCTTTGAAGGGAGCATCCATGAAGCGGTCATCAACCATGAGCCCGACGGGAAAAAGCGCACGCTCCGCAAGGTAGAACAATTCGTCATCTATCATACGGGATATTCCACGCATATCCTGAAGGAAAAGGGCAAGCGCAATCTCGCCTTGCTCAAGAAGGCAATTGCGCGTGACGGGGAGATGCCAATTTATGATAACTACCTGTCCGATTGCTATGCGATTGCCGGCGATTATGAGAAAGCCGCTTATTACGCGGAAAAAGCACTGAAGGCGAATCCAGCAGATGTCGGTGTCGGGCAGAGAGAAAAGCTGTATACGACGCTCATTTCTGCCAATTTTCAGTTGAAAGCGCCGTGGGCTAGGCGCTATGCGCTGCTGGAGCGCGCGGAAAAGGAGGTGCCCGGGACGTTTATCTTTCCCGGGTGGCGCGCAGGGATGCTGTTGGAGGACGGCAGGCTTGCGGAGGCAAAAAAAATCCTGTCCCGATGCCTCGCCATGGGATATCAGGAGAAAGAACCGAGCGACGCCTGCATGACGACAGATGGCATGGTCAAGCTTCCTCATTTTGAAGCACGGATGGCAGAAATCCAGCGCGCCTGCGGGGATGAGGCGGCAGAAGAAGCGCATCTGCAGAAGTCGCTTGAGCTTTGGCCTGAGCAGAAGGGAGTCCTGCGGCGTTATCTCGAATGCATCGGGAAGCGGCCGCCGCAGTGGCAGATCCAGGAGCTCGAACGGCTGTTCGCGGGCCGTCAGAAAAAGATCCTCGAGGAGGAACTGGCCCGGAAATTCCCGTCACCGGTCACGCAGCATTTCCTGAAGCACGCAGAGGGTTCCTATGCGGCTGCTTTCGCCTCTGGCGACCTCTGCGGCGCCGCGCAGCTCGCTGCCGCAGAGGTGCGCGAAACGCGCCAGAGAGGGGAAGGGCAGGATGGCTGGAACGCGGTGCAGAAAAAGGCATGGGCTATGCTCGCGGTCCATCCAGCAGCAGAGCCGAAAATCAGCATCCTGCTGCCGACCTTCGAGCGCCCAGAGCTGTTTGAGGAGACGCTGAGGAGCGCCCTCGCACAGGACTATGCGCCGCTCGAAATCCTGGTTTGCGACAACAGCCGGGACGACCGGACGGAAACGCTCGTGCAGAAATATCTCGGGGATGCGAGGCTATCGTACTGCCATCAGCGCAATGCGCGGACGAAGGCGGAGAATTTCCAGTCCTTCCGCCAGCTCGCGACGGGCGATTATTTCCAATGGCTCATGGATGATGATCTGCTCCTGCCCAAGAAGCTCAGCAAGATGGCGGCTATTCTCAAAACGAATCCGCAGGTCCGTCTCGTGACGTCGGAACGCGCTTTTATCGATGCAGAGGGCCGGATCATCGAGCAGCCGCGCCCGTTCTCGATTCAGGGGGAGTACGGCGTATTTGACGGTGCGGAGCTTAGCCGGATCATGCTGCGGGAATGCCGCAATCCGGTCGGGGAGCCGTCGGCGGTACTGTTCCGCCGCAATGACCTCGAGGATCATTATTTCGATGCGGCATGCCGCGGCTACCGGACGATATCCGACGTCGCGATGTGGCTGGAACTCATGGAGAAAGGCGATATCGCCGTATTTGCGGAGCCGCTTTCCTGCTATCGCCGCCACGCGGGACAGGAGGGGCAGCAGCCCGATGTGCTCGTGCTCTCGCGTATCGAGTGGTTCGAGCTCAATACCGATTATCTGGAGAAACGGCATGCCTTCGGCTATGGGAAGCCGGACTACCTCGCGGCATGCCGGAAACTGCTCGCGGTCAGTGAGAGACTCCTTCCGC
Organism: Selenomonadaceae bacterium; assembly: GCA_036733925.1. Taxonomy (GTDB): domain Bacteria; phylum Bacillota; class Negativicutes; order Selenomonadales; family Selenomonadaceae; genus UBA2897. Next base: position 78,726 of record DAIMZO010000001.1, read on the forward strand.
TGGAGGCGCAGGTGCGGCCGGCACTATGGGAGCTGTACGAGGGCTGCCTCGGAACCATACGTCATATTCTGAAGGAGGCCAAAGAAGTTGAACCGGGAAAAGAAAATCCTTGAACGCCTGCGGGAAATGGAGCGGGCATACGACCGGGGGGATCGGCAGGGCACTCTGTCCATCGCCAAGGAAATCCTGAAGCAGCGTCCGAGAAACCGCCAGATGCTGGAGCGGCTGCTGTCCCTGTTCGTCGACTGCTCGGAGAAGGAGGCGGCGAGGGACTGCCTCGCGCTGCTCAAGCGCTTTTTCCCGGAGACGGGCTATCAATGTTTCCTCGAGAGCCGTGTCGACGAGATCTGCGGTGAGCTGGAGGAGAGCATACGGATGGCGGAAAAGGCGCTCTCCTATCCGGATCTGCTGCCGTGGCAGCGGTCGATGACCGAGAATATCCTCGGCCATACCTGCCGCATGCTCGGCGACGCAGAGAAGGCGGCAAAGCATTATCTGGCATCGGCGCGCATGCGGCATTCCTCCGTTCAGGGGGATGACCGGCTCGCAGTACAGGACTACAGCAACTACCTATTCACGATACACAATCTGCCAATCAGCCGCGAGGAGATGTTTGCACGCATCTGCGATTACGGCAAGTATTTCCGATCGGTAAAGCCCTTCGCGCACCAGCGCAGGAACCGCCACGAGAAGCTGCGCATCGGGTATCTGTCGCCGGATCTCCGCTTCCACGTGGTCGCGTTCTTCAGCTATGCCCTGCTGAAATCCTATGACAGGAACAGCTTCGAGGTCTATGCCTATGCCGCCTGTGAGGAGGACAGCGCGAGCCGGGAGTTTGCGGCGGGCGTCGACGTCTGGCGCAATGTGCGGCTGATGGAGCCCGAGGAAACGGCGCGGCGGATCTATGAGGACCAGATAGACATCCTGTTCGATTTGTCCGGGCATACGGCGAATAACTGCCTGCCGGTGCTGGCCTACCGGCCCGCCCCCGTGCAGATTTGCGGAATCGGCTGGTTTGATTCCACGGGGCTTCCCACGGTTGACGCGTTCCTTGCCGACCGGTACACGGATCCGCCCGGACTGAACGACGCTTTTTTCACCGAGAAACTGATCCGGCTGCCGCACAGCCATTTCTGCTATATGTGGCATGATAAGCCGATGGGGGTCGGGGCGCCGGCCTGCCGGCAGAACGGCTATGTGACGTTCGGCTCCTTCAACAATTTCGCGAAGGTCACCGACGAGATGCTCGGACTCTGGAAGCAGATCCTCGCGCGCGTGCCGCACTCGCGCTTGTATCTCAAGGCGGCTATTTTCAATACGGAGGATGGCTGCGCGCGCGTCCGGGCGCGCCTGCATGCCGCGGGCATCGACGAGGGACGCGTGCGCTTCGGCCGGCAGGAGCCGGTATACCTGAAGGAGTACCGGCAGGTGGACATCGCGCTCGACACCTTCCCCTATCCGGGCGGCGGGACGACCTGCGATGCGCTCTATATGGGCGTGCCGGTCATCACGCTGACGGGCAGGCGGCATAACGCGCGGTTCGGCTACAGCCTGCTGATGAATATGGGCCTGCCGGAGCTCTGCGCGGCGTCACCGGAAGAGTATGTCGAAAAGGCCGTCTCGCTCGCGGCGGATACCAAGCGGCTGACGCAGTACCACCTGACCCTCCGGCGCAGGATGCGGGAATCGCCGGTCATGCAGGACGGGCCGTATATGGCGGAAGTGGAGTCCGCCTATCATGCACTCTATCAGGACTGGCTCTGCCAAGGGCAGGAAAAGGAGCAGGAGGACGCGCAGGCGCGTTGGCGCGGCGCGATGCGGGCCGCGGAGCAGAAGGAGGCATACGGGGATGTCGTCCGCTATGGCAGCCGCCTGCTGACAGAGAAATGGGAACAGGCGGCATCTGCAGAGGAGGTGCGTGCCTGCCGCCTCTCGTTCGGCATGGCCTATGCGCGCCTCGCAGAGGGCGGCAATACAGATGCGAAACGCGCCGCTTACTGGCTTGCCCGCACGGAGGGAAAGGATGAGCGTGAAGAACTCTGGCGGCTCGCTTTCCTCGGGGAGATGCGGACGGCGGTCATGGACTATGCCGGTGCCCGCGATGCGTTCCGGCAGGCCCTGCCGCTGGCATGGGCGCAGCGGAGCGCCGAACCGGAGCTGTGCACCGAGCTTTTCGGGGAGGCTGCCGGCGTTTTCCTCGACTGTGGTGATCCCGCGGCCGCCTTTGAACTGTATCAGAAGCAGCTGATGACCGCGGGAAAATGGGAAAAGATGCTAAGCGCGTACAGCTCCTTGCTGCTCGTCGCGCACTACCTGCCGCTGAATCAGGCAGAGCTTTGGAACCTGCATCAGGGCTATGCCGAACTGTTCCGCGGCGTGGAGCCGCTGCCGCCCGCGCGCTGGAAGAACAAGAAGCTGCGGATCGGCTATCTGTCCGCGGATTTCCGCATGCATGTGATGTTCCCCTTCTATTTCGGGTTGCTGGCCTGCCATGACTGCACGCGCTTTTCCGTGACCTGCTACAGCCTGAGCCGGACGCAGGACGCTTTTACCGGGGAAGTGCGCCGCAGGGCCGAACGTTTCGTCGACCTTTCGGCGCTGAATGTTGCGGAGGCGGCAAGGGTCATCCGGGAGGATTGTATCGATATCCTCGTGGATCTCGGCGGGCATTCCGGGGGGAGCGGGCTGCCAATCCTCGCCTATCGCCCGGCGCCCCTGCAGGTCTCCGGCATCGGGTATCTGGACACGACGGGCCTGCCGGCGGTGGACGCCCTGATTACCGATGATGTGCTGGATCTGCCGGAGACCCGGGAAAAGTATATCGGGGAGCGGCGGCTCGTGCTGCCCTGTGCGTTCTGCTATGTGGGGCGCAGCGATATCGCACCGTCTACGGGAACGCCGGCCGCGTCGGGAAAGCCGCTGGCGTTCGGCGTATTCAACCACTACCGGAAGATCACGGATGAGATGCTTGACGCGTGGCGTCAGATCCTCGAACGGGTACCCGGAAGCCGGCTGCTCCTGAAATCGCAGGAATTCGGGAGCGATACCGTCACGGATCTGGCGTATGCACGCTGCCAGAAGCTCGGCTTCGATATGACGCGCGTCGGATTCGAGCCGGCGACGCTCGATTATATGGAGCGGTACCGGTCTGTAGATATTGCTCTCGATACGTATCCCTATCCGGGCGGCGGGACGACGTTTGACGCACTCTATATGGGGGTTCCGGTCGTCACGCGCTATGGGGAGCGGCGCAACACGCGCTTCGGCCTGAGCATCCTGAAGAGCGTTGGGCTCGAACAGCTCGCGGCGGACAGTCTCGAGGGATATATCGAGCGCGCGGCGGCGCTGGCAAAGGACATCGAGCTGCTCTCCGCGCTGCACCAGCAGCTCCGCGGCATGCTTACCGCGTCTGCGGCAGGAGATCCGCGCGCTTACACGAAGAGAATGGAGCAGGAACTTCTGGCCTTATGGGAGGAAAAACAGCGCGGCGTGGAGAATGAAGAAAGAGAAGAAACACAGACAGGCAGGAGTGATCGGAAGACGCAGGAATCGTGACCTCAAAAAATGGTAGAAATGGCAATGGTAATGGTATGGCAATGGTATGGAGGCATTTGGCATGAGCAAGGCCAGTCACAAATTCAATAGGAAAAGGCAGAGAAGACAGCAGGCACAGAACACATCGCATAGAGATTCGTTGGCGGGGGAAATCCGTTCGCTCTATCAGGACAGGTCGTACGCTGAGGTCATCAACACCTTGGCGGAGTACATCCAGATGGGCGGGCGCGATGCGGAAATGTACGCCTTGGGGGCATGGAGCTACTACCGTCTCGGCGATTATGAACGCGCCGGGAAATGGGTGGATGCTACCCTCACGCAGAATCCGGGCGATGTTTCCATGCGGATCCTGCTGGCACATCTCTGCCTGCATGACGACCGCGTGGGCGATGCCTTAGCGGTTCTTTCTTTTATTCTCGAAAAGGATATGGCGCTTGACGGGCAGCAGCGCGTTGAGATCGAGGATATGCTGGCCTTTTATGGCAAGCACGAAGCAGAAATGCTGCAGAAAGATTACCCGGCATGCTGGGCCTTCCTGCAAGAGCTCCGGGAGGAAAAGAAAAGCGGGGCGGATACATCCAGCCTTTCTAGCGCGGCGGCTAAGAACCCGCAGCAGATTCTGCAGGATCTGAAGGAGCGCCTGAAAGCAGAGGATACGGCAGCTGAGAACAAAGACGGCGAAGCCGTATCACCGGAAGGTACGGAAGACAGCGGAACGGTACCGTCGGAAAATAACGAAGACAGAGAGGCCGTGTTATCGGAAGACAGCGAAGCTGACGGAAAGGCATCGGCAGATGATCCATCCCTGCAGCAGGTGATGGAGGAGATCTCGGATAAACCGGTTTCCCTCAGCGAGAAAGTTGAGCTTTTCCGGGCGTTTGCCGCGGCCAGCTTCTGGAAGAAGGACTATGCAGGGGCGCGCCAGCTCCTCTCGCAGGCGCTTGCCATCGATGGACGGGATGATACGGCGCTGCGGGACATGGTCATTACCTGCGCCACGCTCGGCGAGAAGGAAGAAGCGGCCGGTTACCTCGCGAAAATGAAACATATCGATTTTGCCCTTTTATGGATGCTGCAGCACAATTTCTGATCGACGTGCAGGCATCGGAGGAATACGTGGATTCACGAGGAGGGCAGAATCGTGGGAAAAAGGGTCATGGAGGCCGGGCATAAGACGAGCATTGTGATTCTGAGCTATCACACGCTCGCGTACACGCGCCTCTGCATAGAAAGTATCCGCACCTATACGGAGCCGGGGACGTATGAAATCATTGTCGTGGACAACGGCTCTCAGGACGGATCGGTGGAATATCTGAAGCAGCAGGAGGACGTGCACGGCATTTTCAATGCCGAGAATCAGGGCTTCCCGCGCGGCTGCAATCAAGGGATGCAGATCGCAAAGGGGGATGAGATCCTGCTGCTCAACAGCGATACGGTCGTGACGGCGCACTGGCTCGGGCAGCTGCGCGCCGGTCTTTACAGTGCTGAGGATGTCGGTGCGGTCGGATGCGTGACGAACTACTGTTCGAACGGGCAGCAGATCGAGGTGCCGTATCACTCGGTCGAGGAAATGCAGGCATTCGCCGCAGGCTATAACCATACGGATCCGTCGCAATGGGAGGAACGGACGACGCTCGTCGGCTACTGCCTGCTGTTCCGGCGGGAAGTCTATCAGAAAATCGGCGGGCTCGATGAAAGGTTCAATCCCGGGAATTTCGAGGATGATGACTACTGCGTCCGCATCTGGCAGGCGGGATACCGTTGCCTGCTGCTCAAGGATACGTTCATCCATCATTTCGGCAGCGTTTCCTTTGCGCGCGACGAGAGCCCGGAGGCGCAGAAGGAAAAGACGGAAAAATATCAGGCGCTGCTCCGGCGGAACCAGCACCTGTTCCAGAAAAAATGGCATTTGCCGGAAAACTATAAGAGTATGCCGCCGAAGCAGCTCGTTTCTTTTCTGTCGGGCCGGGAACAGGAATCCGATGCGGCAGGCAATGTGATGAATGACGGCAGGATTGCCATTTTCGTCCCGCCGGGAGGCAAAGACGAGCGCGATGCGTGCCTGGCATCCATCCGCACGCTGAAGGTGCCGGAAGGCTATGAACTGAAGATCGTGCAATGGCAGGACAGAGGAGAGAGCCTGCCGGAGATTGAGCGGCAGCTCACGCAGGCGAACGCCGCGAAGTATAAGATTTTTCTCGATCCGCGCGTTTCCTTTGTCGCAGAGGATGTCCTTTTCTCCGTACTCGAGATATTCCGTTCCAATCCGGAGGTAGGGGCAATCGGCGTATGCGGGAGCCGCTGTTTTTCCCGTGACGAGGCGGGGCTCGACCGCGTGGGCGGCTTCTTTGCCATGGACGGAAATGGCAAGCCAAGAGAATATAACTGGCCGCTCCAGCATGAGGATGCGGCCTATGAATACGTACAGCATCTGAATGGCATGATGTTCGCGACGCAATACGATTTGCCCGCACAGGAAACGGGCGCCGTCTCCTGGCTCGGGGAGCATCTCCTGCGTTCGTTCGATTACGCGGACTTCGGCTATCGCCTCGCGGTACCGCGGCAGGAGCATCCATGGTGTTTCTTCGCCGCAGATATGCCCGCGTGGCTGGATGGCGTGCCCATGGACTGCCTTGACCGGTTTTACCATGGCGGCGTATGGGGAAGCTGCGGGGCCGGCACACAGATCGGGGAAGTCACGGCAGACCACCCTGAGCGGGTGCGGATCAGCGTGCAGTCCGTCATCGGGGATAAGGTATCCATGACAGCGGGCGCGGGTATCCGTATCGGCGATTCGGTGTCCATCGGACAGGGCGCGGAAATCGCGGCGTCCGGGGCCGAGCTGGTGATTGGGAACCGTGCAGAAATCGGTGCCGGGGCAGTCCTTGAGGGTGCACTGCGGATCGGCACCGGTGCGGTCGTCGCGCCGGGCAGCCATGTCTTGGGAGATGTGCCGCCGTATTGCCATGTGCAGGGCAGTCCGGCAAAAATCACCTCCTTTTTTGATGTGGAGAAATGCGCCTGGCAGTCCGCGCTGCTGGGCGCGAAGCGGGTGGAGCGGCCGGTCCTGACGGTAGCAATCCCAACGTTCAACCGCGCGCGTTTCCTGGCCAAGAGCCTGCATGCCATCTGTGCACAGGCGGGGGATAACCCCTTTGTCGAAATCTTCGTTTCGGATAATGCCTCTACGGACGACACGCCGCGGATCACCGGGTTTTATGAAAAGCAGTATTCCAATGTCCGCATCGTCCGGCAGAAGGAAAATATCGGCGGCGCGAAGAACTTCGATTTCCTGCGGCGGCATGCACGCGGAAAATTCGTGGTGACGATCGGCGATGACGATTATTTCTGTCCGGATGTCATCCACAGCATGCTGCGCACGATATTCCTGCACCCGGATTCGGCCATCCTCACGATGCTCTGGGCGCCTTCCGGCTACCGCGAAGAGGCCGGAGACGGCATGGATTACTATCTGCAGAAAGCATCCTTCACTATCACTTATATTACTGCTTTGCTCTTTCGGACGGAGTATGTGCGGGATGTGGTTATCCCGGAGAAGTTCGAACATGGGTTCATCCCGCAGGTTGCCGTCCAGATGGAAATCCTGCGGCGTCATCCGGAATTTGCGACATTCTCCATGCATTACCTGCTGCCGTCGTCCGGCGAAGCCGTCCGCACTTCCGCAGAGGAGCGGAATACGTGGAAGAACAACTCTGGACTTCTGAATTTCGGGAAAGTCTTTATCGATGAGTACTTCACGATCCTGCAGTATTATATCGGAAAAGGACTGTCGGAAGCGTCGTACCGTATGGAAATGAAGAAGGAACTGGAAGGGCACTTGCTGCCATGGTCGAAAATGATTCAGCAGGGCACGACGCTTTATCACACCGGAGACGTCCTGAAATACTACGATCAGTATTACCGGCAGGAACCGTATTATGCGGAGGAACGTCGCCTGCTTGAGGCATACGTGGAGACGGATACCGTTTACCAGGATATGCCGGACGACAGGGGGGTGTGAGCATGAAAGCAGTAATCCTGGCCGGCGGGTACGGCACGCGGATCTCAGAGGAGTCGCAGTACAAGCCGAAGCCGATGGTCGAGATCGGCGGCATGCCGATCCTATGGCATATCATGAAGGAATATTCGGCTTATGGCATACAAGATTTCATCATCTGTGCCGGCTATAAACAAGAAATAATCAAGGAGTGGTTCAACAACTACTTCCTGTACATGAGCGACGTGACGTTCGACATGACGGATGGCAAGAAGGTCATCCTGCACGAGCAGCATGCGGAACCGTGGCGTGTGACCGTCGTTGATACGGGGGAGGCGACGCTGACGGGCAGCCGCATCAAACGCGTGCAGAAATACGTTGGGAATGAGACCTTCTGCATGACGTACGGCGACGGCGTCTGCGATGTCGATATCCAGAAGGTCATCGCGTTCCATCGGAAGCATGGCAAGATTGCGACGCTCACGGCGGTCCTGCAGAAGCAGTCGAAGGGCGTGCTGAATATCGGCGGCGATTTCGCCGTGAAATCCTTCCGCGAGAAATCGCAGATGGACAGTGCGCCCATCAATGCCGGCTACATGGTCTTGGAGCCGGAAATCTTCGACTATCTGACAGAGGACGGCTGCATCTTTGAGCAGGAGCCCATGCGCCGCCTTGCGGCAGAGGGACAGCTCATGAGCTATCAGCACCGCGGTTTCTGGCAGTGCATGGACACGCTTTATGAGAAAATGGAACTAGAACGGCTTTGGGAAAGCGGGGCGGCACCATGGAAAGTATGGGACAAGTGAATGGCGCGCCCGCCTGGCGTGACTTCTATCGGGGCAGGCGCGTGCTCATCACCGGGCATACCGGGTTCAAGGGAATCTGGCTCGTGAAAATGCTCCAGCATCTCGGCGCGGAGGTTGCGGGCTATGCCTTGGCATCGCCGACGGAGGAAGGTGCAAGGCTCTATCGGGCACTCGGCATCGGCCGGAGCCTCATACAGGATGTGCGCGGCGACGTGCGGAATCTGGCGTCTTTGGCGCGCGTGTTCGCGGATTTCCGCCCGGAGGTCGTGCTGCATCTCGCCGCACAGCCAATCGTGCGCGAGAGCTATCGCGACCCCGTCGGTACGTACGAGACGAACGTCATGGGGACGGTCCATGTCCTCGAATGCGCGCGGCAGACAGAGAGCGTCCGGTCGCTGCTCAATGTGACCACCGACAAGGTCTATGAGAACCGGGAATGGTGCTGGGGCTACCGCGAGAATGAGCCGCTCGACGGCTTCGACCCGTACTCGAACAGCAAGAGCTGCAGCGAGCTTGTGACGCACAGCTATGCAAAAAGCTTTTTCGCGGACGGGCGGTGCGCCATCTCGACGGCGCGTGCCGGCAACGTCATCGGCGGCGGAGATTTCTCGCCGGATCGCATCGTGCCGGATTGTATCCGCGCAGCGGCTGCCGGGCGCAAGATCCGGGTGCGCAACCCGTATTCGACGCGCCCCTATCAGCATGTGCTCGAGCCGCTCTACGCCTATCTCATGCTTGCGGCAGGGCAGCGGAAGCGGCCAGAGCTCGCTGGGGCCTACAATGTCGGCCCGGACGAATGCGACTGTGTGACGACTGGTGAACTCGCGACGCTTTTCTGCCAGATCTGGGGAGATGGCGCGGAGTGGGAGAGCGGGGCGGAGCAGGATGCGCCGCATGAGGCCAATTTCCTGAAGCTCGACTGCTCGAAGCTGAAGGCTGCGTTTGGCTGGCAGCCGCGCTGGCATATCGCCGACGCTATGGCAAAGACGGTCGGATGGGCCAAGGCATGGCAGAAACAGGAAGACATCGCAGCGGTCATGGAAAGGCAGATCCAAGACTTTATGGAAACAGGGGAAGCGAGGGAAGATCTACGATGAATCAGCAGGAAATGCACGACAAGATCCTAGAGATGGTCAAGGAGTATTGCGATACGTACCACCAGCCAAAGCCGTACCACGAGGGTGACCGCATCCCGTATGCGTCCCGCGTCTACGACCACGAGGAGATGTGCAACCTCGTCGACAGCGCGCTCGAGTTCTGGCTGACGGCCGGCCGCTATGTGGATGAGTTCGAGAAAGAGCTCGCGAAATACCTCGGCGTCCGCTTCGTGTCGGTCGTGAACTCGGGTTCGTCCGCGAACCTGCTCGCGTTCATGACGCTGACCTCGCCGAAGCTCGGCGACCGCCGGATCCGCCGCGGCGACGAGGTCATCACAGTCGCGGCCGGCTTCCCGACGACCGTTTCACCAATCGTGAACTACGGCGCGGTGCCGGTATTCGTCGACGTCACGATCCCGCAGTACAACATCGACGTGACGAAGCTCGAGGCGGCCTTCTCGGACAAAACGAAAGCCGTCATGATCGCCCATACGCTCGGCAACCCGTTTGACCTGCAGGCGGTCAAGGCGTTCTGCGACAAGCACGGCCTCTGGCTCATCGAGGATAACTGCGACGCGCTCGGCTCGCTCTACACGATCGACGGCGAGGAGAAGTTCACCGGCAGCGTCGGCGACATCGGCACGTCGAGCTTCTACCCGCCGCATCACATGACGATGGGGCAGGGCGGCGCCGTCTACACGGATAGTCCGCTCCTCAACCGCATCGCGCGTTCCTTCCGCGACTGGGGCCGCGACTGCGTCTGCGCGCCCGGCGAGGACAACCACTGCGGCCACCGTTTCGACGGGCAGTACGGCGAGCTGCCGAAAGGCTACGACCATAAATACGTCTACTCCCATTTCGGCCTGAACCTCAACATCTCCGACATGCAGGCCGCCGTCGGCTGCGCCCAACTCAAGAAGTTCCCGGGCTTCGTCGAGCGCCGCCGCCATAACTTCAATTACCTCAAAGCGGGCCTCCGTGACCTCGAGGACAAGCTCATCCTGCCCAAGGCTGCCCCGAACAGCAAGCCGAGCTGGTTCGGTTTCCTCATGACCTGCCGCGAGGGCGTCGACCGGAGGGAAGTCGTGCCCTACATCGAGAGCAAAGGCGTCCAGACCCGCATGCTCTTCGCTGGCAACCTCATCAAGCACCCATGCTTCGACGAGATGCGTGAGACAGGTGAGGGCTACCGCATCGTCGGCTCCCTCGAGAACACCGACCGCATCATGAACGACACCTTCTGGGTCGGCGTCTACCCCGGCATGACTGACGAGAAACTCGACTACATGATCAAAGTCATCCATGAAGCCGTGAAGGCGTAAACGCCGGACTATCGGTTATCTGTACGTTTATACGTTTATAGGAAGAAGTGTATGGCAATGGCAACGAGAGAATTATTAGATTGTACGCTGCGCGATGGTGGCTACGTCAACGATTGGGAATTCGGGCACGACAAGATTACGGAGATTTTCAAACGTCTGGTGAGTTCGGGGGTCGAATTCATTGAAATCGGATTCCTCGATGAACGCCGTGAATTTGATAGGAATCGCACGATTTTCCCGGATACGCAGTCTGCTAACAAGATTTTTGCCGGACTCGATAAGGGGAATGCGACCGTCCTCGCGATGATTGATTATGGCACTTGCGGCATCGAGCATCTGCAGCCGGCCAAGGATACCATCATCGACGGAATCCGCGTGATTTTCAAAGAACATCTGATGTACGAAGCGCTGGACTTCTGCAAGCAGGTCAAGGCCCTCGGCTACAAGGTCTTTGCACAGATGGTTTCCGTTACAACCTATACGGACGAGAAACTGAAAGTTTACGCGGAGGAATGCAATAAACTCATGCCATTCGCGACGTCCATGGTCGATACGTACGGTCTGCTCGATCAGGAGCATCTGATGCACATCTTCGGCATCCTGGATGCGAACCTCAATCCGGCCATCAAAGAGGGGTTCCATGCGCACAACAATTTCCAGCTCGGCTATGCTAATGCAAAAGCATTTCTCGCCTGTGACAGTAGCAGAGATCTGTTGGCGGATGGCACGCTGTATGGCATGGGGAAAAGCGCGGGCAATGCGCCGCTCGAACTGCTCCTCATGTACCGCAATGAGAAACAGGGTGCGCACTATGACGTCAGTCAGGCGCTCGAGGCTATCGACAATGTAATCCTCGATATCTATCGGAAGCAGTATTGGGGCTATAATATGTTCTTTTATATTGCCGCCTCGACGCAGTGCCACCCGAACTATGTGCGCTATTTCATGAACAAGAAGACGCTGTCCGTCAAACAGATTCTGGACATCCTGCACAGCCTGAAAAAAGAGAAGCAGCTCCTTTACGATGCCAAGTACGCCGAGCAGATGTATCTGGAGTATCAGAGTGTCGAATGCGATGACAAAAAGACGCTGAACGAGCTCAAGAAACGGTTCAGCAATCAGGATATCCTGCTGATCGGCCCGGGTAGGAACATCCAGCGGCAGAAATCGAAGGTGCGTGACTATATCGTTGAGCACCGTCCCCTGACTGTTGCCGTGAACTATGCGCCGAAGGACATCAAAGTGGACTACATCTTCCTGACGAAATCCAAGCGCTATACCCAGCTCATGAACGACCTGCAGGGCAGCATCAACGAGGATGTGGACATCCTTGCGACGTCCAACGTGACGAAGACTGCCGGTACATTCCGCTACGTGCTGAAATACGAATCCCTGATCGATCCGGACACGGAAATCATCGATAACTCGCTGGTCATGCTCATCAAAGCGATGATGGAAATCGGCGTCAAAGCGGTCAATCTGGCGGGATTCGACGGATACTCCAAGAGCGAGGATAACTATTTCGACATCAGCCGGGAGTACAGCTTTGTCAAGGAGAAATCCGGCTACCTGAACCAGTACGTCAAGGACTTCCTGCAAAAAGTCTCCGACGAAATAGCTGTTCAGTTTATCACTCGTTCCTACTATAAAGACTGATAGGGGAAATGTACGATGTGTAAGTTCAAAGGTAAAGTGGCTCTGGTCACTGGTGGCTCCTCAGGAATAGGGGGGGCGACATCTGTCCTTCTGGCACGGAGTGGAGCTGACGTAATATTTGTTGGAAGAGATTCTGTCAAAGGAAAAGAGCAGGAAGAACGGATACGGTCCGAACATGGGAAGGCAAGATTCATTCCGGCGGACGTTTCGAAACGGTCGGATATCGAGCGATTGAAGGATATCATCGTTAACGAATATGGCCATTTAGATGTATTGTTCAATAACGCGGGAATCCTATTGACTGGTGCATTGGATGAGCTGACGGATGAAGAATGGGATAAGAGCTATGAAGTGAACGTCAAGGCGACTCTGCATATGTGCCAGGCATTCATGGGGATGCTGCAGGCCTCGCATGGCGTTATCCTGAATAATGCCTCTATCAATGGATTGCATACCTATATCAAGGGGAAACGCAGCTATATGTATGCAACTTCCAAGGCCGCGAATATTCAGCTGACAAGATATCTGGCAAAGAACTATGCGCCAGAAGTCCGCGTGAACGCCATTTGCCCGGGGATGACGAAGACGAATTTATTCACGAACCGCGATTTTTCCCGTTTCAAGGATGTCAATCTGCTAGGTCGTATGGCGGATCCAATGGAAATTGCGAAAACGGCACGGTTCTTACTGTCCGATGATTCCTCGTTCATGACAGGATCGATTGTTGTCGTAGACGGGGGTGAAACCATCCGCTGAAAATGGTGCGGATGGTTTGGATATGGATGGAATCGTATATCGCCTTTTGTGATATGTGAGGATGAGGGAAGAATTTCTATGAAACAGAAGGTATCGGATTATATAGCAGATTTTTTTGTTCATCATGGACTGAGTCAGGTTTTCTGCGTCGTCGGCGGTGGGGCTATGCATCTGAATGATTCGTTCGGGCACCGAGACGATATGCATGTCCTGTATAATCACCATGAGCAGGCATCGGCTATGGCGGCAGAAGCTTATGCTAGGGTAGCCGGAAAACCTGCTGTCCTGTGCGTGACCAGCGGCCCCGGTGCAATCAATGCGTTGAATGGTGTCGTTGGTGCGTATCAGGATTCCATTCCGATGCTTGTGGTTTCCGGGCAGACGAAATCCACCCTTACGGTCAAGCATAGCGGCCTGAACCTTCGGACTCTTGGCAATCAAGAATTTGATATCGTATCGACCTTGGATCATGTAGCGAAATATGCGGAAACAATCATGGAGCCGAAAAAAATCCGTTACTGTTTAGAGAAAGCCTATATATCCGCCGTTTCCGGGCGGCCAGGACCGGCGTGGCTGGATATTCCATTGGATATTCAGGGTTCTTATGTTGAGACGGATGAATTGGAAGGCTATGAACCGTCTGCGGCTGAAAATCATCATACCGATTTATCGCTGGTCATGCCTAGAATTTCGAGACTGCTGAAGAAAGCGAAACGGCCGGTGCTTTACGCTGGAAATGGCATTCGGATTGCAGGCGGCAGCGAGCTTTTCAAAAAACTTGTCGATAGGTATCGTATTCCCGTTGTGACCTGTTGGGACAGCATCGACCTGATGCCTACGGACAGTCCCTACTACTGCGGCCGCGGTGGTACGATGGGAGACCGCGCCGGCAATTTTGCCGTCCAGAACAGTGATTTGCTGATCTGTATTGGAACAAGGCTGAACATCTATCAGGTCGGGTATAATGTCAAAACATGGGCAAGAGCGGCGACAACGGTCGTAGTAGACATTGATCCGGAAGAGCTGAAAAAGCCGATCCTGCGCGCGGATATTCCAGTTTGTGCGGACGCCGTCGACTTCATGACTGCCTTTATCGAATCCGTAGATGAGGTGAAAGCTGACGAAGATTGGATCCGTCAATGCCAAGCATGGAAGAAGAACTATCCAGTCGTGCGGCCCGAACAGCTGGCCCAATCCGGCGCAGTGAATGTCTACGCGTTCATGGATGCCCTGAGCAAGCATCTTCCCGATGCGTCGATAACCGTGGTGACGAATGGATCTGCCAGCGTGGTCGGGAGCCAGTCTTATTATATCAAGAATCACGACCGTTTTATCATGAACTGCGGATTGTCCTCGATGGGGTATGGGCTCCCCGCTGCAATCGGTGCGTGTGTGGCAAGTCACCATCATCCTGTTGTTTGCCTAGAGGGCGATGGAAGCATCATGATGAATCTTCAGGAACTGCAGACGATGGTAACGAATCAGCTGTCAATCAAGCTTTTTGTTATCAATAATCATGGCTATCATCAAATCCGGCAGACGCAGAATAATATTTTCCACAATGGTTTGATTGGTGTAGGGCCGGAGAGTGGTGATTTAGGTTTTCCAGATTTCCAGAAACTTGCCGCAGCCTTTGGTATCCGTTATGTCGGAATCAAGAACAATCAGCGCATCCAAGATGGCCTGAATGAAGTTTGGCTGGATGAGGATGCCTGCCTATGCGAAGTCTTCGTGACGACCACGCAGAAGTTCGAACCGAAGTCGGCGACCAAGAAGTTGCCGGACGGAACATTGGTCAGTCCGCCACTGGAGGATATGGCCCCGTTCCTGCCAAGGGAAGAGTTGAAGAAGAATATGTATATTCCGCTGGTTCCAGAGGTATAAGGAGATAATGGATATGGAAATTCAATCGAGATTCAAAATCTATTCTGTGAACTTCGTAGATTCTTTGCGGGATATTGCAGATTTGGCAGATAAGCCAGAGACATTCTTTGTTTTTGATTGTCAGGTTTACACGAAATATCAATCGGAACTGCCAGATCTTCCAGAAGGAAAGCTGTTCCTGATGGATGCGGAAGAAACGAATAAGAACATGGATACGGTCTTGGCGATATGCGAACAGATGACCAATATGCCGTCAAAACGGAACACGCATCTCATATCCGTTGGAGGCGGTATTGTCCAGGATATTACCGGCTTTGTTGCATCGAGCTTGTACCGCGGAATACGATGGACGTTTTATCCATCTACCTTGCTCGCATCCTGCGATAGCTGCATCGGCGGGAAATCTTCCTTGAATTACAAAGGCTTCAAGAATCTTCTAGGATCGTTTTACCCTCCAGATGAAATCCGTATCTATCCACAGTTTTTCCATACTTTATCCGCACGGGACTATTGCAGCGGGTTGGGCGAAGTCGTGAAATTCAACGTCATTGCGGGCGGTTCTGCGTTCGATAAGATGGAGAAAGACATCGATGCTATTCTGAGCCATGATTATGACAAGCTGCAGCAATATATCCAGACATCCCTGCATTTCAAGAAAACGTTTATTGAAGAAGATGAGTTTGACCGTGGCGTACGTATCCTGCTGAATTTCGCACATACGTTCGGGCATGGATTTGAAGTCAGCAGCAATTATGTCATTCCGCATGGGACGGCGGTTGCTTTGGGGATGATTACGGCAAACAATATTTCGGTGCAGCGCGGCTGGATGGATTCGGCATATGCGGAGCGGATCGAAAAAGTATGCCGGAGAATCCTCACCGAAATCGTATGGAAATCGGAATATTTCCATCTGGACGTCCTGCTGCGCGCCATTCACAAAGACAAGAAACAGACGAGCCATGCGATTACCGCGGTCTTGATCCAGAAAGATGGTACCCTTGGCCTGGTGCACGATGTTCAGGAATCCGAGATCGAGCAGGCGGTACATCATCTTATAGAATGTCTCGTGTAAACGTACGTGTCGTGAGGTGTGATATCGATGGCAGAGGAAGTAAGGGAATTAGAGAATGGGAATCGGGTCGTCGGGCAGGCATACGGGAACGCAAACCTGCAGTTTCAGGGGCATGATTCCAGTATCGTTTTTGGTGAGAATTGTTATTTTTCCAATGTCCGGCTTTTTATCGGCAGCAATGTCAAGGTTTCATTCGGCAGCAATGTGGTATGGAATCATGGCGATATTTTTTTGCCGGAGGGCGAATCATCTTTCGTGGTGGAGAATGGATGCAGTCTGGGAGGGGATATAGAAATCGCCCGATACGGTGCCGTTCATATCGGGGAGGGAACGACAACGCCTTCTGGAAGAATCGGGATGCCGGGCAATGTCTTTTCGGTCAGCCCGTGGACGTCGCTCGATATCGGCAAAGGATGTGCAATCTCTTGGGGCGTAACATTCCTGACGAATGACGGGCACACGATTTTCGACGTGCGCACGGGGCAGAACCTCAATTCTACAGAGGAAATCAGCAGGAAGAGGAAAATCGTCGTTGGCGATCATGTGTGGATCGGCTGCATGTCGACAATTCTCTACGGGAGCGTCATCGGTGATGGGAGCATCATAGGGGCACACAGTCTGGTAAAAAGGCGCATACCGAATAACTGTCTGGCGGCGGGCAATCCGACGCGGATCATACGCCGCGATGTAGCTTGGAGCCGCACGAATTGCAACATGGATATGGCACATTGTATGCCATACGTGAATTATACAAAATGATATGAGGCGATCCCAATAGGCAATCCCGTCGGGCAGTTATTGAGCCATGGGGTTCATTTTTCATTCTATGGCAGATTTTTACATTCAATCCGCGGAATATGATAAAATAAAGGCAAAGGCTTTCCAATATGGAAGAAAGCTTACGTATGATACTGCTGATACTACGGGGGTGGCGGGCGTATGGCAAAGCCAATGCCGATTGGTGTGGATGATTTTGCAGAGGCACGCAAGAATTATTATTTTGTCGATAAGACGAAGTTTATCCGGGAGTTATGGCCGAACCATGCAAAGGTGATTTTGATGGATCTTCTCGCAAAATATACGGGAAAGTCCGTTGTGCTTCTCCTCGATGAGTATGACGCACCAATCCAGTCGGCGTGGGAACGTGGCTATTATGTGCAGGCCATCGATTTCGTGCGCGTCATGCTGACGGGAGCGCTGAAAACGAATCGGTCGCTGGATTTCGCGGTATTGACGGGCATTTTGCGCATCGCGAAGGAAAGCATCTTCAGCAATCTGAACAATCTGCAGGTGTCTACGCTGCTGAATGAGACCTATGCGGAAGCCATGGGCTTTACGGAGGAAGAAGTTCGGCGCATTGCCGTGGCGTATCATGCGGAGGACAAGCTGCCGGAAATTCGGCACTGGTACGATGGATACCGTTTCGCCGGAAGGGAAATCTACAACCCGTGGTCCTCCGTGAACTGCATGAGGGAAGGGGAGGTTTTTTGTTACGCGATTGCTTGAGAAGCTCGGTCATCGAGGAGGATATGATGCGCCTCTACGCGCGCGGTGGGCTGGGGCGCGAGCTGTTCGGACGGACGGTACTCGTGACGGGGGCGACGGGGATGCTCGCGTCGTATCTCGTCTACTATCTGCTATGGCTCAATGAGCGGCAGCAGGCGGGCATCCGCATCCTGGCGCTCGTGCGCAGTGCGGTGAAGGCGAAGCAGCGTTTTGGCGTGTACGTGCAGCGAGAGTATTTCCATCTCGTGACACAAGATGTCT
This sequence comes from Selenomonadaceae bacterium, assembly GCA_036733925.1. Lineage (GTDB taxonomy): Bacteria > Bacillota > Negativicutes > Selenomonadales > Selenomonadaceae > UBA2897. The sequence continues at coordinate 96,638 of DAIMZO010000001.1, forward strand.
GCGCGCCGCTTTCTATTGCGGGACCCATCGACTATATCATCCATGCGGCGAGCCTCGCGAGCCCGCAGTATTACGGGCCGAGTCCGGTGGAGGTGTCCGCGCCGAATGTGCTCGGGACGTATTATCTCCTGCAGCTCGCGCGGGAGAAATCGGTCAAGGGGTTCCTGTATTTTAGTACCGGGGATGTCTACGGGAAGATGCCGGACGATGCGGGCCATTTCTCCGAAACGCAGATCGGCGTCATGGATCCGCTGGACGCGCATAGCTGCTATGGCGAGAGCAAGCGCATGGGCGAGAACTGGTGCGCATCGTTCGCACGGGAATACGGCGTGCCGACGCGCATGGTGCGCATCGCGCATACCTACGGCCCGACCATGGATGTGGAGCGCGATCCCCGCGTCTTCGCGTCCTTCATGAAATGTCTGCTCGAGAAGCGCGACATCGTCATGCTCAGCGACGGCACGGCCAAGCGGCCCTTCTGCTATATCGCCGACGCCGTGGCCGCGTTCCTGCTGATCCTGCTCAAAGGAGAGGACGGGCAGACCTATAACATGAGTAACGAGCAAGCATTCCTCAGCATCGGCGAGCTTGCGGATATCCTCGTGTCCCTAGAACCGGAGCAGCATCTTCATGTTATCCGCAAGCAACGTTCTGCAGAGGATGCCTATATGGAGAATACTTCCAATCGCGAAAACTGCCCTTCGTCTGAGAAACTTCGAAAGCTGGGATGGTCGTGCGCCTACGATGCGCGGCGCGGCTTTTCCCAAGTACTTCGGTATTTTCGAGAGGAGGGTGCACATTGAAGAAGCAGAGAAACGGAACGATTGATTTTTTACGTTTTGTCTTTGCGGTTGGCATCGTATTCGGGCATGCGGATAAGATCTGGCTAGGGATCCCGAATGGATGGATTGGCGTCGAGTTCTTCTTCCTGGTCAGCGGCTGGCTCATGTGCAACAAGGCCGTTCGGGTGGAGGAGCCCGTTACCATTGGGATGATGAAGGCGTTTATCCGGCGTAAGCTGGGCGGGTTCTATCCGGAGGCAGTTGTCGCACGTGTCCTCGGGAGGGGGAGCATATGTATACCTTCCTTCTATACAACGTTGCGGCAGGCGGTATCGGCCTCGGCGCATGTCGTACTGGATGCCTTGATGCTGCAGGTCGTTGTCGCAAGACCCAGCAATCCAGGCGCGGTCATGTGGTATATTCCGGAGCTCTATCCGTTCTGATTTTAGAATAGACACTTGTCTTTTTTAACGGTTTGCATTATAATAGAGTAAGAGAAGAGAGGTGCGGGGGATGAAGGCGAAGCGGACGTTCAAGGACTCTCTGTTCCGGTATATGTTCAACAACAAAAAGCGGTTGGCGGATCTTTACGAGCCTTTGACTGGGCGGGCAAGTAGCCCAAGTGAAATCAAGATCACGACGCTGCGGGGCGTGTTCATGAGCGACATTAAGAACGATATCAGCTTCCGCATCGGGAACCGATTCATCATCCTGATGGAGCATCAGAGCACGTGGAACCCGAACATGGCCCTGCGGATGCTCTGGTATATCGCGAAGCTCTACCACCGGCAGGTCGGCAAGGGATTCGTGTACCATTCGAGCCTCGTCAAGATTCCTGCGCCGGAGTTCTACGTGTTCTACAATGGCCGGAAAGAGGAACCGCCGTTCCAGAAACTGCGTCTGTCCGACGCGTTCGAGGGCGGGAGCGATGCACTCGAGCTCGTGGTGAACTGCTGCAACATCAACTACTCGGAGCAGAATGACTTGCTGAACCGGTGCTACGCGCTGCGGTGCTACAGCATCTTCGTGCAAAAGACGCGCGAGTTCAACACGAAAAATCACGACTTGAAGAAGGCGATCCGCATGGCAATTGCGTATTGCAAAGAACACGACTTGATGAAAGAATTCTTTGAAGAAAACGAAAATGAGGTGCTGGATATGGTGAATTTCAACTGGGATCAGAACCGTGCCATCGAAGTCGCCAAAGAAGAAGGTATAGCCGAAGGAGAAGCGAGAGGAGAAGCGAAGGGAATGAGAAAAATCTTGGCCGCTCTTGTGAAGGATGGCATCCTGACATTGAAAGATGCCGCTAAACGGGCCGGGGTATCGGAGGAAGCGTTCCGCAAGATGGCAGCTCTTTAAGTTTGTTCTTGCGGAGGGATGAAGACGGCATTATATTGAGATAGGTTGCCTATCCAATCCAGCCAAGGGGCACTGCACAAATCCCGTGCGGTGCCCCTTGGCTGGATTAAATTTTACGTAAATACTGGCACTTAGATAATATTAGATGATAGTTGGAGTCGAGTATGCTATACTTGACTTAAAGGAGCACGGTTTCATCCGTGTTTTCTCGGATGGATATTTCAGCAAGGGACGTTTTGATAGAAGGCGAGGGATAGGGATGGCAAAGCCGATGCCGATTGGCGTGGATGATTTTGCGGAGGCACGCAGGAAGTATTATTTCGTCGATAAGACGAAATTTATTTCTGAGCTTTGGCAGCAGCATGGGGCGGCGACGCTGATCACGCGGCCGCGGCGGTTCGGCAAGACGATGACGCTTTCGATGCTGAAGTATTTCTTCAGCGAGGAGAACGCGGCGGAGAACCGGAAGCTGTTCGACGGGCTCGAGGTGTCAAAGGACGCGGCGGTCATGGCCGAGCAGGGCAGGCGACCCGTCCTGTTCCTGACGCTCAAGGAATGGAAATTCTTTGACTGGGAAACAATGCAGACAGGTATCCGTGAATACCTGCAGATCTTGTTTTCAAAGTATGCCTTCCTGCTGAAATCCGATTGTCTGACAGAGGTTGAACAGGCGGCATTTCAGGAAATCCTGGATAACCGGGCTTCTTTGACGAGACAGATGGCGGCATTGGGGCTTTTGCTGCATGGCATGGCATCGTACTATAAGAAGCGCGTCGTATTTCTGCTCGATGAATACGATGTGCCTGTGCAATATGCTTGGGAGAACGGGTATTATAAGCAGGCGGTTTCTTTTATGCGCGTGTTCTTGACCACAGTACTGAAAACGAATCCGGATCTGGATTTTGCTGTGTTGACGGGAGTCTTGCGCATCGCGAAGGAAAGTATCTTCAGTGATCTGAACAATCTGCAGGTATCCACGTTGTTGAATGCGACTTATGCCGAAGCTATGGGATTCACGGAGAAAGAAGTCCGGAGTATCGCCGAGGCGTATCATGCGGAGGATAAGCTGCCAGAGATCAAGCATTGGTATGATGGATATCGTTTTGCTGGCAGAGAAATCTACAACCCGTGGTCGGTGGTGAATTATTTCGCGAATGGTTGCAAGCCAGGGTACTATTGGCTGAATACATCGGGCAATAGCATCGTGCACGAATTGGTGAAGCATGCGGATGTCCGCACGCAGCAGAAGCTGCTGACGGTCATGAATGGCGGTACGATAAGTGCGACGTTGAAAGAGGGCCTGATTTACGACGATATCGCAAAGGATCAGGATGCGCTCTATACGATGCTGCTGACGACCGGCTATCTGACCGCAACGCAGAGCCAGCTATCTCCCTTTGGTTATGAAGCGCAGCTCCGCATCCCGAACTATGAGATCACGTCGGTCTATCGGAACGAGATCGTGCAACGCTTTCAGCCTGGCATACAGATCTCGGATTTAGCAATATTGATGCGCGCCCTGTGTGAAGGCGATGCAGGGACGGTGCAAAGAGGTCTGTCCGATTATCTCGAGATCCTCGCGAGTTCGTTTGATACGGCTGCGCGCGAGGCGTTCTATCACGGCTTTGTCCTCGGCATGACGGCATTCCTCGTGCCGGAGTACGACGTGCGCTCGAACCGGGAGAGCGGCGTCGGCCGCTACGATATCGCGGTATTCCCGAAAGAGAAGGGGAAGGCGGGGCTGATCCTCGAGTTCAAGACCGCGGAGAATGAGGATCAGCTCGAGCAGAAGGCGACGGAGGCCATCGAGCAGATCGAATCGCGCGATTACCGCGCTGAATTCCGCGCGCAGGGCGTCGAGACGGTCTATGCCTACGGAATCGCCTTCTGCGGGAAACAGGTTACCGTCAAATTGCAAGGACTATAAGCCGATTTTGCGCAGGTGGCAGTCAATGAGGGAATACAGAAATCTGTCGGAATTCCGTGAGCTGCATGAGGGAAGGGGCGTTTTTTGTTACGCGATTGCTTGAGAAGCTCGGTCATCGAGGAAGATATGACACGCCTCTACGCGCGCGGCGGGCTGGGACGCGCGCTTTTTGGGCGGACGGTGCTCGTGACGGGGGCGACGGGGATGCTCGCGTCGTATCTCGTCTACTATCTGCTCTGGCTCAACGAGCGGCAGCGGGCAGGCATCCGCATCCTCGCGCTTGTGCGCAGTGAGGCGAAGGCGGCAAAACGCTTTGGCGCGTATGTGCAAAAGGAGTATTTTCATATCCTGACGCAGGATGTCTGCGCGCCGTTGTCCCTGGCGGAGCCTGTGGACTACATCATCCATGCGGCGAGCCTCGCGAGTCCGCAGTACTACGGGCCGAATCCCGTCGAGGTCGCGGCGCCGAATGTGCTCGGGACCTAGTGCCGGAACGACATCTCAAAGTCATACGTCAGCAGCGGACTGGCGAATATATGGAGAATCCGCTCAACCGCGGTAATCGTCCGAGCACTGAAAAACTCATCGCCCTCGGCTGGCAGCCGGAGTACAGCGCGAGGGAAGGATTTACACAGGTATTGAGATACTTCGATGAAGAAGCGCATAGCGGACACGGATGGGTAAATCATGGCCTTCTTTGAGTTATAAGGAATAGAATATAAGAGGATTCCGAGAAAATATCGTCGAGAAGACTGAATATTGAGCCGTGAGGGCTCTTTTTTCTGCTCTCTGCAGCGGATTTTCATTCGATTCGCGGAATATGATAAAATAGAGTAAAGGACTTCAGATACGGAAAAAAGCTTACGTAAGATACTGCTGATACGGAAAGGGGCGGTGGGGGTATGGCAAAGCCGATGCCGATTGGCGTGGATGATTTTGCGGAAGCACGCATTATTATTTTGTGGATAAGACGAAGTTTATCCGGGAGTTATGGCCGAACCATGCAAAGGTGACGCTCATCACGCGGCCGCGGCGATTCGGCAAGACGATGACGCTTTCGATGCTGAAGTATTTCTTCAGCGAGGAGAACGCGGCGGAGAACCGGAAGCTGTTCGACGGGCTCGCGGTGTCGGAGGATGCGGCGGTCATGGCTGAGCAGGGCAAACGCCCTGTTCTGTTCTTGACGTTGAAAGAGTGGAAATATGATAGCTGGGAATTGATGCAGCAGGGCATAACGGTTCAGTTGGCAAAGTTGTTTCAAGCGTATCAGGAAATGTTTGCTGACCTTCCTGAATTTGAAAAACAGGAGTTTGACCGTATTTATCGCGGCGAGGCGAATCTGGCGCAGGAGATGGATGCACTGCCCCTGCTTATGCGTTTGCTGGGAAAAAAGAAGGGAAAGCCGGTTGTCCTGTTGCTGGATGAATACGACGTGCCGATTCAATGCGCGTTCGAGCACGGCTATTATGAGCAGGCGGTCGGCTTCATGCGGGTGTTCCTGACTGGCGCTTTGAAGACGAATCCGTCGCTCGACTTCGCGGTGCTGACCGGTGTTCTGCGCGTGGCGAAGGAGAGCATTTTCAGCGATCTCAACAATCTGCGCGTGTCGACGCTGCTCAATGCGCTTTACCCGGATATCATGGGGTTCACCGGTGCGGAGGTTGCAGAGATTGCCGAGGCCTATGGCGTCAGCGAGAAGATGCCGGAAATCCGGAAATGGTATGATGGCTACCGCGTCGGTGACGTGGAACTCTACAACCCGTGGTCGGTCGTGAATTATTTCGCGAGCGGATGTCAACCGAGATTCTACTGGTTGAATACGTCGGGCAATGGAATCATCAAGGAGATGGTTGCGCATGCAGAGGCGTGGACTATCGAGAAGCTGCGCAAGGTCTTGGGTGGCGTCCCAATCCGGGCCATGCTCCGGGAAGGCATCATATACGCGGATATCTACGATGACAAGGACGCCCTGTACACGATGCTGCTCACGACGGGCTACCTCACGATGCAGGACGCGGTGCCGACCGATTTCGGCCTTGACGCCAGCTTAGCAATCCCAAACCGGGAGATTATGTCGGTCTACCGCAATGAGATCGTCGGGCGCTTCCAGAAAGGCATGCAGATTTCGGATCTGCGTATTCTGATGCAGGCTTTCCTGGAGGGTGATGCAGCGACGGTGCAAGACGGTCTCAGCGAGTACCTCGAGATTCTCGCGAGTTCGTTTGATACGGCTGCGAGGGAGTCGTTCTATCACGGCTTTGTTCTCGGCATGACGGCATTCCTCGTGCCGGAATACGATGTGCGTTCGAACCGGGAGAGCGGCGTCGGCCACTACGATATCGCGGTGTTTCCGAAGGAGAAGGGGAAGGCGGGGTTGATCCTCGAATTCAAGACTGCGGAGACAGAGGGTCTGCTCGGACAGAAAGCCGGCGAGGCCATCGAGCAGATCGAATCGCGCGATTACCGCGCTGAGTTCCGCGCGCAGGGCGTCGAGACGGTCTATGCCTACGGAATAGCCTTTTGCGGAAAGCAGGTTTCCGTACAGATGCGGAGGCTTTGAGCAAGCGGCGGTCATCTGCGTGCGGATAGACTGGAAGCAATGGATTTTTATATGGCAGCGGCCGGGCGGCCCTCGGGGAGGGACCCGGCTTTTTGCATTGTTCGCCTCGGATATGATAAAATAAAGTGTTTATCGGAATAGGAATGGAGGATGGCCGGATGATTCATATGAAGGACGTGTCGAAGGTTTATGAGAACGGCACGGTGGCGCTCGACCATGTGAATGTGGATATCAAGAAGGGCGAGTTCGTCTTCGTGGTCGGGGCGAGCGGCGCCGGGAAGTCGACGTTCATCAAGATGCTGCTGCGGGAGGAACTGCCAACATCGGGGGATATTGTCGTCAACGGCTTTGACATCGTGCACATGAAGCATGAGGCGGTGCCGTATCTGCGCCGCGGGCTCGGTGTCATTTTCCAGGATTACCGGCTGCTCCCGGACAAGACGGTGTTCGAGAACGTCGCGTTCGCGATGCAGGTCATCGAGGCGCCGCGCCGGCTCATGCAGCGCAGCGTGAACGCGGTGCTCGATATCGTCGGGCTCCGTGAGAAATACAAGGATTTCCCGTCGCAGCTGTCGGGCGGCGAGCAGCAGCGCGTGGCCATCGCGCGCGCCATCGTCAACGACCCGTCCATCGTGATTGCGGACGAGCCGACGGGGAACCTCGACCCGGAGACGAGCTGGGGCATCATGGATATTTTCCAGCGCATCAACCAGTCGGGGACGACCATCGTGATGGCAACGCATGACAAGACCATCGTCGACACGATGCAGCGCCGCGTCATCGCCATCGAGAACGGCAGTATCGTGCGTGATGAGGCACAGGGGGTATATGGCTATGAAGCTTAGGACGGCGGAGTACTTCATCACGGAGGTCGCGCATTCGCTGAAACGCAATAGCTGGATGTCGCTCGCGTCCATCGGTACGGTCGCCGTGTCGCTGTTCGTGTTCGGCGTGTTCATGCTCCTCGTCGTGAACGTGAACCGCATGGCGGATATGCTCGAGTCGCAGGTGCAGATCTCGGTCTACCTCGAGGACGGCCTGAAGACGGCAGACAAGGATGGGCTCGAGGCGGATATCCGCAAGATGCAGGGCATTGAATCCGTGAAATACGTGGACAAGGACGAGGCGAAGGCGCGGCTCTCCGAGCGGCTCGGCGACCAGAAATACCTGCTCGACGCGCTCGGCGACCAGAACCCGCTGCCGGATTCGTTCGAGATCACGGTGACAGAGCCGGATCTCGTCGAGACCGCCGCGCAGGCGATTTCGCACGACGATGGCGTCGAGAGCGTGAAGTACGGGCAGGACGTCGTGCAGCACCTCTTTGACATCACGCGGCTCATGCGGATCTTCGGCGTCGCGCTGATGCTGCTGCTCGCGGGCGCGACGGTCTTCATCATCTCGAATACGATACGGCTGACGGTGTTCGCGCGGCGCAAGGAAATCGCGATCATGAAATACGTCGGCGCGACGGACTGGTTCATCCGCTGGCCGTTCCTGCTTGAGGGCGTGGTGCTCGGCTTCATCGGCGGCGTGCTTGCGGCGGTGGCGCTGCGCAGCTTCTACGCGGCGATGGCGGCGAAGATCTACAGCACGCTGACGTTCTTCCCGCTGATGCCGCAGTACCCGTTCATGAATATCGCGACGGTCTGCATCCTGCTTTCGGGCATGGTCATCGGCGCGATTGGCAGTACGATTTCCCTGAAGCGTTTCTTGAAGGTGTAAGATATGAGAAAATGGGAAAACAGGCGCAGGCAGGCCGGGCTTGTGGCTGTATTATCCGCGGGATTTCTCCTGACCTCGCTCGTGCCGGCCTGGGCGGCGACTGCCGAGGAGGAAAAGCAGAACTACGAGGATCAGGCAGCGGAGAAGCTGCGCAAGAGTCAGGAAATCCAGACGCGCATCGACTCGATCTCGGAGGAGAAACGGGTGCTCGATGAGGAAGCGGACAAGGCAATCGCCGCGCACAAAGAGGCGAAGGCGAACCTCGACGAGACGACGGCGCGCATGTCGGATAACGAGACGCGCCTGAAGGATGTGCAGGCGGACTATGACAAGAAGAGCGGTGCGCTCGGCAAGCGCGTGCGCGATATCTATATCAACGGGCAGATCTCGTATCTCGATGTGCTGTTCGGCGCGAAGGATTTCCAGGACTTCCTGACGCGCATGGATCTCTTGAAGAAGGTCATCAAGCAGGACTACGACCTCGTGCAGGTCGTCTTCGCGGAGAAGCAGGATATCGAGGACACGCAGAAGCAGCTCGCGGAGGACAAGGAAAAGCAGGAGGGACTCGAGCTCAAGGCGCGTCAGGCGCGCGAGGTCATGGAGCAGAAGGTAAAGAAGCGCCAGCAGCTCATCGACAAGATGAAGAACGACAAGGCGGTCTTTGACCGGCAGTACGATGAGCTCATGGCGGCATCGAAACAGGTCACGCGCATGATCCAGAACAGCCATTACAACGTGCAGCCGTCTGGCAGCGGGGCCATGATCTGGCCGATTTCCGGGGCGGTGACGTCGGAGTTCGGCTGGCGCACGCACCCGATCACGGGCGACCAGCGGTTCCACAGCGGGCTCGACATCGGCGGCGACTACGGCATGCCGGTGCACGCGGCGCAGAGCGGCACCGTGACCTATGCGGGCTGGATCTCGGGCTATGGCAATACGGTCATCATCGACCATGGCGGCGGCATCACGACGCTCTACGGGCACAACCAGTCGCTCGCGGTCAGCGTCGGGCAGAGCGTTTCGCAGGGCGACGTGATCTCGTATTGCGGCTCGACGGGCAACTCGACGGGGCCGCACTGCCATTTCGAGGTGCGCCAGAACGGCGAGCCGGTCAGCCCCTATGGGTATCTCTAAGAGGGTAGTTTCAATATGACGAAGAAAAAGAAGATCTTATGCGGCATCGGCCTCGCGCTCGCGTCGAGCGTCCTGACGCTCGGCGGCGTATGCTGGTTCCTCGGCCTGACGTCGGTGCAGGGCGTCAGCGACGCGATGCGGTTTTTCGGCGCGCGCAAATTCATCGAGATGCGCTATGTGGAGAAACCGGATGACGGCGCGCTCATGGACGGCGCGATTTCCGGCATGGTGAAGAGCCTCGGCGACCCGCATTCCGTCTACATGGATGCGGAGATGTTCAAGACGCTCAAAGAGCACACGGAGGGCGAGTTCGGCGGCATCGGCGTGACGATGGGTTTCAAGGACAAGAAAGTCACGGTCATCTCGGTGCTCGAGGGCACGCCGGGAGAGAAGGCCGGGCTCAAAGCCGGGGACGAGATCATGGCGGTCGACGGCACGCCGACGAGCGAGATCGAGCCGGAGCAGGTCGCGATGCAGATCCGCGGCGAGAAGGGCACGGACGTCACGTTGACGATCCACCGCGAGGGGCAGGATGACTTCGACGTCACGATCACGCGCGATACGATCCACCTCGATACGGCGAAGGGCAAGATGCTCGACGGGACGGACGGCATCGGCTACATCCGCATCGCGTCGTTCGGGGAGCATACGGGCGATGAGTTCCGCAAGGCTTATGAGAGCCTCGAGAGCCAGGGCATGAAGGGGCTCATCATCGATTTGCGCGAGAACGGCGGCGGCCTGATCACGAGCTGCGTGGATATCGCGAAGCTCGTCGTGCCGAAGGGCCCAATCGTTTCGGTGGTCCAGCGGAACGGCAGCAAAGAGGAATACGACTCCGACCTCGAGCAGAGCAAGTACCCGATTGTCGTGCTGATCGACGGCAACAGCGCGAGTGCGTCGGAGATTCTGTCGGGCGCTTTGCAGGACACGGGCGCGGCAACGCTCGTCGGCACGAAATCCTACGGCAAGGGCTCCGTGCAGGTCGTCGTGCCGATGTTCCATGGTGACGGGCTGAAGCTCACAATCGCGCGCTACTACACGCCGAACGGCCGCTGCATCGACGGAACGGGCATCGAGCCGGATGTCGAGGTGCCGTTCCCGCAGGGGGCGACAACGGATGTGCAGCTCGAAAAAGCGAAAGAGATTTTGGCAGGAAAAATTTAAGTCGCGGAATTTTGGACAGGAATTTACAAAAAAACTGGAATTTTTATCTGTATTCTGCTATGATGTAACAGTATAGGCGTTTTGATATAGCATCTAT
>DAIMZO010000001.1:107395-140600 GCA_036733925.1 Selenomonadaceae bacterium
AAATTATATAACTTGTGTATCAGGAGGGCCGTTTTTATGAAGTCTGAGATTTCCATCAAGATGGAGCGGTGCAAAGGCTGCGGCATCTGCGTGACGTTCTGCCCGAAAGCTGTGCTCGCGGTCGACGAGCTCAGCAAGGTGCAGGTCGTCAGCGGGGATGCCTGCATCGGCTGCGGGCAGTGCGAGCTTCGCTGCCCGGATTATGCGATATTTGTCGACCGGATCAAGGAGGCGTGAGGGATGAGCAAAGCGAGATTGATGCAGGGCAATGAGGCCTGCGCAGAAGGCGCGATTGCGGCCGGCGTGAATTTCTTCGCGGGCTATCCGATCACGCCGTCGACGGAGATTGCCGAGACGATGGCGCGGTTGCTGCCGAAGACGGGCGGCAAGTTCGTGCAGATGGAGGACGAAATCGCGAGCATGGGCGCCATCCTTGGCGCGAGCCTCGCGGGTGCGAAGGTCATGGACGCAACGTCTGGGCCGGGCTTCTCCCTGAAGCAGGAACTCATCGGCTACGCGGCTTGCGCGGAGATCCCGTGCGTGCTCGTGGATGTGCAGCGCGTGGGCCCGTCGACCGGTCAGCCGACGTCGCCGTCGCAGGCGGATGTCATGCAGGCGCGCTGGGGTACACACGGTGACCATCCGATCATCGCGCTGTCGCCGTGGAGCGTGCGCGAGACGTACGACCTGACGGTTCAGGCTGTGAACTACGCGGAGCGCTTCCGCACGCCGGTCATCCTGCTCATGGACGAGGTCGTCGGCCATCTGCGCGAGAAGGTCGAGCTGCCGGATAAGGTCGAGGTCTATCCACGCCGCCAGCCGAAATGCACGCGCGCCGAGGGCTATGAGCCGTTCACGCCGGACGAAGACCTCGTGCCGGACGTTGCGGATTTCGGCACGGGCTATCACATCCATGTGACGGGCCTCATCCACGATGACACCGGCTTCCCGTCCGGCAGGCCGGCGGTCACGGAGCAGTCAATCCGCCGCCTGCACGAGAAGATCGCGCGGGCCAAGGATATCCTGCTCACCGAGGAATACTTCATGGATGACGCGGAGTACGCGGTCGTATCGTATGGCGGCGCCGCGCGCACGGCGTACGAGGCCGTCGCGGAGGCCCGCCGCAAAGGGCAGAAGGTCGGTATGCTGCGGCTCAAGACCATCTGGCCGTTCCCGGACGAGGCGGTCGCGGCTCTTGCAGCAAAGGTAAAGGGCATCCTGGTCTGCGAGCTGAACTACGGCCAGGTCGTCGGCGAGGTCCGCCGCGCGGCGGAGGGCCGCTGCCGCGTCGAGCTCTGCGGCAAATACAATATGCAGACGTTCGAGCCGCAGGAGATCACGGAGGCACTGAACGCATTTATGGCAGGAGGGAAAGATTGATGGTTGAGAGAAGTTACGAAAAATATTTCCGCCAGAACCGCCTGCCGCATCTCTGGTGCCCGGGCTGCGGCAACGGCATCGCGATGAAGGCCATCGTGCAGGCCATCGAGAAGAAGGGCCTGTCGCAGGACAACACGGTCATCGTGTCCGGCATCGGCTGCTCATCGCGCGCGTCGGGCTATATGGATTTCGATACCCTGCATACGGCGCACGGGCGTGCCATCCCGTTTGCGACGGGCATCAAGCTCGCGAATCCGGATCTCAACGTCGTCGTGATCACGGGCGACGGCGACTGCACGGCCATCGGCGGCAATCACTTCATCCACGGCTGCCGCCGGAACGTCGACCTGACGGTCGTGCTGTTCAACAACAACATCTACGGCATGACGGGTGGTCAGGCTTCACCGATGACGCCGCTCGGCAAGAAGGCGACGACGGCGCCGTACGGCTCGGTGGATCGGCCATTTGATGCCTGCAAGCTCGCCGAGGCGGCTGGCGCGACCTATGTCGCGCGTTCAACCGCGTACCATGTCCAGCATCTCGTGAACATGATTGCGGGCGGTTTTGACAACAAGGGTTTCTCGTTCATCGAGGCGCTCGTGCAGTGCCCGACGTCCTACGGCCGCAAGAACAAGATGGGCAGCCCGGGCGACATGATGAAATGGATGCGCGACAACGCGGTCATGAAAGCGGCCTGGGACAAGCTGCCGGATGAGAAGAAGACCGGCGAGAAATTCCCAATCGGCCTGTTCTATCAGGATACGGAAATGGATTACGATACGGCCTACGATCAGGTCATCGAGCGTGCGGGAGGTGCGGAGAAATGAGGAAAGAATTGAGACTATCGGGCTCGGGCGGTCAGGGCGTCATCACGGCGGCCATCATTCTCGCGCAGGCTGCGGTCGATGAGGGCAAGGAGGCTGTGCAGTCGCAGTCGTATGGCCCGGAGGCGCGCGGCGGCGCGTCGAAATCCGAGGTCATCATCTCCGATGAGCCGGTCTACCATCCGCATGTGCGCCAGCCGGACGTCGTCCTCGCGATGACGCAGAAAGCGGCGGACAAATACTACAAGGATCTGCATCCGGACGGGCTGCTGATCCTCGATGAACAGCTCGTGCCGAATCCGCCGGCATTCGCGCATACCATCCGGATCCCAATCACGAAGCTCGCGGTCGAGGAGGCGGGACGCAAGCTGTTCGCGAACATCGTCGCGCTCGGTGCGCTCGTGCATCTGACGGGCATCGTGCAGTTCGATAGCATCAAAAAAGCGGTGGCAAACCGCGTGCCGCCGCATACCGTGGAACAGAATATGAAGGCGCTCCAGCTCGGCTGGGATGCCGTTTCCGAATAACAAAATCAAAGAATCAGCAGAACCCGCTTGAGGAAGAGCGCGATGAAGCAGACGACGGCCAGACCGAACGTGAAGAACTCGACGCAACGCACGGGATAGACCATCTGCAGCGGCACATCGACGACTTTCGGCACGTTGCTCGCGAGCAGCGATATCGCGACGGATGCGTAGAGCAGCACGAGGATGATCGAGCCGGTTCGCGCTTCGCCGAATGCGCGCAGAAAGAGATAGATGGCAAAAGCGATGAAGAGATATGTGAGCTTTTCTGCGTAATTTTTCCGCATGATGCACCGCCCTCCTTTGCAGGGAAATACAGAACTGCGGAGAGGATATCATCCGTTTTCCGTTCCAATTCTTTATATGGAAAAATTCGCCGCGGGCGCCGCCTTTTCCTTTTGCCGGATTGGATTTTCCACGAGATTTTGTCATGCATGGCATTTATATCGATGATAAAGAAGAAAGCATTTGACACAATGCTTTCTTTTTGCTATATATAAATTGTCATCGGTGCTACACAAAACATAGCGGATAAATAAGATTTAGGAGGGCAAATATGGATGAGCTGCATCAGAAATACGCAAGGCTAGAGGATATCCTGCGCGGGCTCGGCAGCGTGGCCGTGGCCTTCTCGAGTGGCGTTGACTCGACGTTCCTCGTGCGCGCGGCGCATGACGTGCTCGGGGCGAAGGCCGTGGCCTTCACGGCGAAGTCGGATTTCGTGCCGCAGCGGGATGTCGACGAGGCGGCGGCGTTCTGCCGGACGCTCGGCGTCGAGCACGTCGTCGTGCCGTTCCCGATTCTCAGCGTGCCGCATGTCGCGGAGAACCCGAAGGACCGCTGCTACTATTGCAAGCACGCGCTGTTCTCGGAGATGAAGGCGCAGGCGGCCTCGCGCAGCCTCGCCGCGGTCGTCGACGGGTCGAACCTCGATGATGACGGGGACTACCGGCCGGGGCATCGGGCACTCGCAGAGCTCAGCATCGTGAGCCCCTTGCATGAGGCCGGCATGTACAAGCAGGATATCCGCGACCTCTCGCATGAGCTCGGGCTCCCGACCTGGGACAAGCCGAGCTTCGCGTGCCTCGCCTCGCGTTTCCCGTACGGGCATGTGCTGACGCCGGAGGGCCTCGCGCGCGTCAATACGGCGGAGGAGTTCCTGATGGCGCACGGGTTCCGCCAGTTCCGCGTGCGGGATCATGGCGATATCGCGCGGATCGAGCTGCCGCCGGAGGACATCGGCCGCCTGCTGGACCCGGAGCTCCGCGAGGCCGTCACCGAACGCCTGAAAGGGCTCGGCTATCTCTACGTGACGCTCGACCTCGAGGGCTACCGCACCGGCGCGATGAATGAGGCGCTGAAAAAAGAATAGACATAGCAAAAGAGCGGTTCGAATCATCGAACCGCTCGTCGTTCTCATAAATGGTGGAGATGAAGGGGTTTGAACCCTCGACCCCCAGATTGCGAACCTGATGCTCTCCCAGCTGAGCTACATCCCCATGTCCTTGAGAACAAAAATAATTATAGCACAGCAGGCACCCCTTTGCAACCCCTTTTTTGAGGAAAAGAAATTTTTTCACAAGCCGTATAAAAAAGGAAGAACAGCAGGAAATCAGAGCGCAATGTAGAAAGGTAGAAACAGGTGGCTCTT
This sequence comes from Selenomonadaceae bacterium, assembly GCA_036733925.1. GTDB lineage: Bacteria > Bacillota > Negativicutes > Selenomonadales > Selenomonadaceae > UBA2897. The sequence goes on from DAIMZO010000001.1 coordinate 111,775, forward strand.
GCTGGTGTAAAATTGCTTTCCATAACCCATCAATGACATTTATAGCGGTTATGCGTAATTTGTATGCGATAAATCATAGCTATTTTTCGTACTTCGTTGTATAATATACGTATTGAAGTTTATTCATTCATCAATTTTATTACCGGCCACGAACCTGCAAGATAGATGCTGTGTTTCTTGGACTTTATGGAGAGAGCTTTGAAGTCCATGCATCTTTCAGAGAAGATGAGGAGGTAACGACGTGGAAAAACGGGAGAGCTTATGGGACAGATGCCTGCATAAGGGCATCAGCCGCAGAAATTTCATCAAGGGCTGTGTTGCCCTGACGACTTTGATGGGATTGTCGACGGACAACCTGCAGAAGGTCGTTGCGGCGGCGGAGAAGAAACCGCTGCCGGTCGTCATCTGGATCCACGGGCACGAGTGCACGGGCTGCGATGAGTCGTTCATCCGCTCGGCTTCGCCGCTCGCATCGGATGTCGTCCTGAGCCAGATCGACCTCGAGTACGATCATCTGCTCAGCGCCGCTTCGGGCGAGCCGTTCGAGCAGCACCTCGAGGAGATTATCCAGAAGTTCAAGGGGCAGTACATCCTCGCCGTCGAGGGTGCGGCCTGCACGAAGGACAACGGTGTCTACTGCATGTCCGGCGGCCGCGCGTTCACGTATACGCTGCACCATGCGGCGGCGAACGCTGCCGCGGTCATCGCCTATGGTACCTGTGCGGTTTCGGGCGGCATCCAGGCCGCTTCGCCGAACCCGACGGGTTCGTCCGGCATCTCGCATTTTACGAGCAGCACGCCAGTCGTCAACGTGCCGGGCTGCCCGCCAATCCCGGAAGTCATGACGGGCGTCGTCATGCATGTTGCGTTGTTCGGCAAGGTTCCGCCGCTCGACGGTCAGGGCCGTCCGAAGCAGTTCTACGGCAACCGCATCCACGACACCTGCTACCGCCGTCCGTTCTTCGACGCGGGCATGTTCGCGGACAGCTTCGACGATGCGGGCTCGAAGGGCGGCTGGTGCCTCTACAAGCTCGGTTGCCGCGGCCCGGAGACCTACAACTCCTGCGGCAACCTTCGCTGGTTCCAGGGTATGAGCTATCCAATCCAGTCCGGTGCGCCGTGCATCGGCTGCGCGAACGCGAACTTCTGGGATTCCGGCAAGTTCTCGGAGCGTCTGCCGAAATACGGCCAGCCAATCGGCGATGTGGATCAGATCGGCGCAGCGATTGCCGGTGTGACGGCGGTCGGCGTCGTCGCGCACGGCGCGGCTTCCGTCGTACAGAAGAAGAAACGCATCGCAGCGGAAAAGGCCGAGAAAGGGGCAGGTGAAGAATAATGAAACATGTAGTAGTAGACCCGATTACCCGTATCGAGGGACATCTCCGCGTGGAGGTCAACGTCGATGAGGGCAGCGGCAAGGTAACGGACGCCCTTTCCTCCGGCACGGCATGGCGCGGCCTCGAGCTCGTCATGAAGGACCGCGACCCGCGCGACGCATGGGCGTATATCCAGCGCATCTGCGGCGTCTGCACGACGGCGCACGCGCTCGCTTCGCTGCGTGCTGTAGAGGACGCGCTCGGTATCACGATCCCGAAGAACGCGAACTACATCCGCAACATCATGGCGGCAACGCTGACAGTGCAGGATCATATCGTGCATTTCTATCATCTGCACGCGCTTGACTGGGTTTCACCGGTCGCTGCGCTCAACGCGGATCCGGTTGCGACGGCGAACCTGCAGAACACGGTGCTGAACACCTACAAGCTGCCGTTCCGCGCACCGGGATCCGACGTCCCGGCGACGGAAGCCTATGACCACGCATTTCCGGCTGCGACGCCGCAGTATTTCGAGGAGATCAAGAACAAGATCAAGGCTATCGTCGACAGCGGCCAGCTCGGCATCTTCTCGGCGAACTGGTGGGATCACCCGGACTATAACCTGCTCCCGCCGGAAGTGCATCTGATGGCGGTCGCGCATTACCTCGAGATGCTCGACAAGCAGCGCGAGCTCGTGACGCCGCATGTCATCTTCGGCGGCAAGAACCCGCATCCGCATTACGTCGTCGGCGGCATGCCGTGCTCCATCTCGATGGATGACGGCAATGCGCCAATCAACTCCGCGCGCCTCGGCATCGTCGACCGCGCAATCAACCTCGGCCGCACGCTCGTCAATAACTACTATATCCCGGATTTGCTTGCCATCGGCACAGCGTTCGTCAAGGCTGGCCGCGTAGACGGCGGCGGGCTCGCGAAAGAGCGCGTGCTCGCCTATGGCGCGTACCCGATCGAGCCGTACTCCGGCACGACGAACGGCGACTTCTTCAAGAATCTGCTCGTCCGCTGCAACGGCGTCGTCGAGGACTTCGGCAAGGGCGTCGAGAACGCGCAGTTCAGCGAGATCAACGCGGAGGACGTGCAGGATCCGTCCGTGCTCACCGAGAGCGTTGAGCATTCCTGGTACAAGTACAAGGGCAGCGACAGCGACAACCTGAACCCGTGGGACGGCGAGACGGAGCCGCATTTCACGCATCCGAAAGTCGGCACGGATACGGAGTGGAAGGAACTCGACGAGCAGGGCAAGTACTCCTGGCTCAAGACGCCGAAATGGCGTGGCAAGCTCTGTGAGGTCGGCCCGCTTGCGCGCTATATCGTCATCTACACGAAGTACAAGAAGGGCCTGCTCGGCGACCTGACCTGGGCCGAGAAGATGATGGTCGACCAGATTGAGGCCGTCTCGAAGGTCCTGAACCTGAAGCCGGAAGTCTGGATGCCGACGATGGTTGGCCGCACGGCATGCCGCGGCCTCGACTGCCAGCTCAATGCCGAGATCAACAAGTTCTTCTTCGACAAGCTCATCGCGAACATCAAGTCCGGCGATACGACGGTCGCGAACATGGAGAAATGGGATCCGGAGAAGTGGCCGAAAGAGTGCAAGGGCGTCGGCCTCTACGAGGCACCGCGCGGCGGCCTCTCGCACTGGATTGTCATCAAGAACGGCAAGACGGACAACTATCAGTGCGTCGTCCCGACGACCTGGAACGCGTGCCCGCGTGATGACCAGGCCGGCCATGGCGCCTATGAGAAGGCCATGATGGATACGCATGTCGCGATTCCAGACAAGCCGCTCGAGATTGTCAAGGTCATCCGTTCGTTTGACCCGTGCATGGCCTGCGCGACGCACATGTTCAATGCGAAGGGCGAGGAGATCCGCGTGCTCACGACGGATCCGTACTCCGGCACCCATGTTGAGGAGAAGTAAGGACCAGACCAAGTTCATAGAGAAGAAAGGGAAAGTAGAATGAAAGAGGAAAAACGGAAAGTCTACTACCTGTTCAGTCCGTTCCTGCGGATTTTCCATTGGATCATGGTCCTCTCCATCGTCGTGCTCTTTGTCACTGGCATCCTGATTGCGAAGCCTGTGACGGTCATGGGACTTGAGCCGACTTTCACGTCCATGTCCATGGATTGGGTAAGAAACATTCATTTCATCTTCGCGTTCCTGTTCTGCGCTTCGTTCATCCTGCGCATCTACGGGTTTATCGTGAACAGGGGCGACCGCCTGTTCCCGCGCGTCTGGGAAGGGCATTTCTACAGCGAGACGCTGGACGTCGCCCTGCATTATATGCTGCTGAAGCCGTCCCATGCGCCGTTCCTGCGCAACCCGCTCGCGCGCATGTCGTACGCCGGGCTCTACGCGATGGTACTGATTGAAATCCTGACCGGATTCGCGATGTACTACATGACGGAGCCGAGCAATATCGGCGGCACGCTGTTCGGCTGGGTCAACGTGATTCTCGGCAACGAGATGATCACGCACTGGGTTCACCACATCGTCGCGTGGCTCATCATCGTCTTCGCAATCGGCCATGTCTACATGGTCCTGCGCGCCGACATGATGGAGGCAGAGGGCGAGGCTTCCTCGATGTTCTCAGGGGTCAAGTTCCTCGAGCATACGCCGAAGGATGAGAACGAAGTGGAGCCGCCAATCGGCGAGAAGTAAGACTAGTTTAGGAGCGATCAATCTATGTGCAAAGAATGTGGTTGCGGCCAGACGAATGGCAATACGCGTCTGCAGTTCCTCGTGAAGGGCTACACGGAGGACGGTGCGAAGGAAGTCGAGAAGAAGCTTCTCGGACTGCCGGGCGTCGTCTACGTGCATATCCACTGGCACGAGGGTGAGACGACGGTGGACTACATGCCGTCGAAGACGAAGCTGACGGAAATCCTGAAGGTATTTTCGGATCGCGGGCTTGAGGCGGAGCTGTAAGAGCGGCTTCATCCACAGGCAGCGGATTTGAGGGAAAGCGCCTTTCCTGTTAAAATGAATGGGAACAGGCGCTTTCTTATTTGGAGAAATATACGGGTGGGGGGTATGTTCGTTGCATGAAATGTCGATTGCCGAGGGCATCATGGACATCGTCAAGGACTACGCAGCCGAGAATCAGGCGAAAAGCGTGAAGAAGATCGGTCTGCGCATCGGTGCGATGGCCGGCGTTGTCGAGGAGTCGCTGCGGTTCAGCTTCAATATGCTCGCGAAAGGGACGCCGGCGGAAGGCGCGGAAATTGTCATCGAGACAGTGCCGCTCACGGGACGCTGCACGAAATGCGGCAGGGTGTTCCCCATCGATGGCTATAACTTCTGGTGCCCGGAATGCAAGGACGGCGTGCTGAAGGTCGAGACCGGCAACGAGATGCAGGTCGAGTATCTGGATATGGAATAGGAGGCATCCGATGGAAGTCAAGGTCATGAAGAACATTCTCGGGGAGAACGACCGCATCGCGGCGGAGAACCGGGCAATGTTCCAGAAAAAAAAGGTATATGTATTGAATCTCATGGGGTCGCCGGGCGCCGGCAAGACCTCTGTGCTCGAGAAGACGATGGAATATCTCAAGGATAAAGTGCGCATGGCGGTCATCGAGGGCGATCTTTTCACGAGCAAGGACGCGGAGCGCATCGAGAAGCACGGCGTGCCGGTCATCCAGATCAACACGGCCGGCGGCTGCCACCTCGACGCGCCGATGGTGCAGCAGACGGCGAAGGATCTCGACCTCGATGGGCTCGACCTGCTGATCGTCGAGAATGTCGGCAACCTCGTCTGCCCAGCGGATTTCCCAATCGGCGCGGACGACAGCGCGGTTGTCCTGTCCATCACTGAGGGCGAGGACAAGCCGATGAAGTATCCGCTGATCTTCAAGGAGTCCTCCATCGTCCTGCTGAACAAGGTCGACCTCGTGCCGTATTGCAATTTCAGCCTCGAAAGCGCCGAGGAGGATATCGATACACTGAATCCGGGCGTGAAGATCGTCGAGGTCTCCTGCACGAAAGACCAGGGCCTCGAGGACTGGTGCGGCTGGCTCCTGCAGAAGGTTGCAGAGAAGAAGGGAGCACAGGCATGAGCGACGCATTCGGAAATGGCGCGGAAAACGCGGAGGATCTCGCGGATGTCCTGCACCCGGCCGAGGTCACGATCCTCGGTGTCGGCAACGTCATCCTGCGCGACGAGGGCTTCGGCGTGCGCGTCGCGGAATATTTGGACAGCCATTATGACTGGCCGGAGAGCGTGCAGATCGTCGATGGCGGGACGCTCGGTATCGAGCTCACGCAGTATGTGACCGGCACGGAGAAGCTGCTCGTCATCGACTCGATCAACGGGCACGCGGCGCCCGGCACGGTGTTCCGCTTCGAGAACGACGCGGTCATGGCGCATTTTCAGGACAAGCTCAGCGCGCACGAGGTCGGCATCCAGGATGTGCTCGCACTGCTGACGGTCACGGGGCACAAGATCCCCGATGTCGTGGTCATCGGCGCGCAGCCGTACGACCTTGAAGCGGGCGTCGAGCTGTCCGCTGGCATGAAAGCGATTTTCCCGCAGATTGTCGAGCGGGCGCTCGGGGAGCTCAAGGCGTGGGGCATCGAGCCGAAGCCCCGGGCAGATGCCGGTGACTTTGATCTGACGGTGGTACATGAAGAACTCACGCGCGGATGCGCGGAGGACTGAGCGGCCGGCATTCTGCCCGGCCGTGGATTTAGGAGGGATAAAGCGATGTGTTTGGCTGTTCCAGCTAAGGTTGTCGCGCTGAAAGACGCGATCGGCAAGGTCGAGATCTCGGGCGTGACACGCGATGTGTCGATGATGCTTCTTCCGGAGGCAAAGGTCGGTGACTTCGTGCTCGTCCACGCGGGCTTTGCGATGCAGATTGTCGACGAGAAAGACGCGCAGGAGACCGACGCGCTGCTCGCGGAGATGCACGGCGCGCCGCGCACGGTCGAAGGATTGGAGGAAACCGTCGGTGGACAAGCAGAATAAGGCGCGCGAGCGCGCCGTCGCAAAGGAGCTGACCGCCGAGATCCAGCGCCTCGCGGCGAAGCTCGACCATAAAGTCCGCTTCATGGAGGTCTGCGGCACGCATACCGTCTCGATTTTCCGCGCGGGCATCCGGCAGATGCTGCCGGAGAACGTCGAGCTCGTCTCGGGCCCCGGCTGCCCGGTCTGTGTGACGCCGGACGACTACATGGACAAGGCCATCACCTATGCGAAGCGCGAGGACGTCATCATCACGACGTTCGGCGATATGCTGAAGGTGCCGGGCAGTACGTCCAGCCTCATGGAGGCAAAGGCGTCGGGTGCGGATATCCGCATCGTGTACTCACCAATGGACAGCCTGAAGGTCGCGCGCGAGAACCCGGAGAAAAAGGTCGTGTTCCTCGCGGTCGGCTTCGAGACGACGACGCCGACCGCCGCGGCGACCGTGCTCGCCGCACAGAAAGAGGGTTTGCAGAACCTCTACATGCTCTCGGCGCAGAAGCTCGTGACGCCGGTCATGCACGCGCTGCTCCACGATCCGGAGGTGCATGTGAATGGCTTCCTGCTGCCCGGCCACGTCTCAGTCATCACGGGCACGAAGGTCTTCGATTTCCTGACGACGGAATACCATATCCCGGGTGTCGTCGCGGGCTTTGCGCCCGTGCAGATCCTGCGGGCCATCGTGCGGCTCCTGCAGCAGGTGACGCGCGGTGAGGCGAAGATTGAGAACGAGTACGAGGACGTCGTGACGCGGGACGGCAGCCCCGTCGCGCAGCGTGTCGCGGATACGGTCTACGAGCCTGCGGACACGGGCTGGCGCGGCATCGGCATCGTGCCGGAGTCCGGCATGAAGATGCGTGAGGCCTTTGCGGCCTACGATATCGAGCGGCTGATCCCGCTCGACATCCCGATGGGCGAGAACAAGCCGGGCTGCCGTTGCGGTGAGGTGCTCCGCGGCATCGTGACGCCGCACGACTGCCCGCTGTTCGGCAAGGCCTGCGTGCCGACGCACGCGGTCGGCCCCTGCATGGTTTCGGTCGAGGGCGTCTGTGCCGCATACTATAAATACGGTCAGGGGAGGTTCCATTATGGTAAATGATCGCGTAACGCTCGCACATGGCGCGGGCGGCAAGATGAGCCACGAGCTCATGGAGCGCGTGCTGCTGCCGGAGTTCGGCAACCCTTACTTGAACGAGCTGCACGACGGTGCGCAGCTCGCGATGAGCGGGCATATCGCGTTCACGACGGATTCCTATGTCGTGCAGCCGCTGTTCTTCGCGGGCGGCAACATCGGCAAGCTCGCGGTCTGCGGGACGGTCAACGACCTCTCGATGACGGGTGCGGTGCCGCGCTATATCACCTGCGGCATGATCATCGAGGAAGGCTTCCCGATGAAGGATTTGCGCACGATCGCGCATACGATGCGCCAGATGGCCGACGCGGCCAGCGTGCAGATCGTGACGGGCGACACGAAAGTCGTCGAAAAGGGGAAGGCCGACGGCATCTTCATCAATACGGCGGGCGTCGGCGACCTCATCCCCGGAACGCGCATCTCGCCGAAACGGGTCAGGCCCGGCATGAAGGTTCTGCTGTCCGGCTATATCGGTGACCACGCGGCCGCCGTGATGGCGGGCCGCCACGGACTCGAGCTGCCGGATTACATCCGCACGGACTGCGCGCCGCTGAACAAGCTGACGTACGCCATGCTGAAGGCGTGCCCGGACATCGCGGTGCTCCGCGACCCGACGCGCGGCGGCGTCGCGGCGGTTTTGAACGAGATCGCCGAGGCATCGGGCTGCGGCGTGCTGATCGACGAGGATGCGATACCGATCCATCCGGAGGTGCAGGGCGTCTGCGATATCCTCGGCTTTGACCCGCTCTGCCTCGCGAACGAGGGCAAATGCATCGCATTCGTCCCAGCGGAGGCCGCAGAGGACGTGCTGTCCGCGATGCGCACGGACGTCTATGGCAAGGACGCATGCATCATTGGGGAGACGACGGCGGACGCGCCCGGCCAGGTCGGCATGCGCACGAGTGTCGGCGGCATCCGCGTCGTCGATATGCCAATCGGCAATATCGTGCCGCGGATCTGCTGAGAATAACTGGAGATCAGAATCGCCGCTGGCTTGACGTCGGCGGCGATTTTCTCTATAATGTGTTGTTGTGAATCGGTAACGCGGGATAAAGATAGGGAAGCGAAAGTATGCAGATTCGACTTCGATTGGGATGGATGAAACGGATCCTGCCGCTTGTATGCGCGGCGATGATGATGCTCAGCTCGGTGGCAATGGCAGCGGAAGATATGCGCTTCGTCGATGCGAACGGGGCGACGGGCTACTATGTGGATGTCGCGACGATTTCATTCAAGGATACCAACGTCGTCGACGCAGATATCGCCGTGATCAAGGCGAAGGAGAACCGCCGGTTCATCTATGCCGTGGAGTTCGACCGGGAGAAGTCGACCTACCAGATTTCCCGCTCGACCGTGCAGGCCTACGATACGAAAGAGACAATCGAGACCAGCACGGAGAACGGCGGCCCGCAGCCCTATGGGGCCAGCTCGCCGATGAAGTCGATGGTCGACTTCATCTTCCAGTTCCCACATAATGACTAACGACTGAATCCAGAAAAGCCTTCCAAGCCATCCGCCGGAAGGCTTTTCTTCTAGGAGCTTTTGATTTCGGGCAAAAAAAGAACGCCCTCTGGCGTCTGAAAAGAGAAAACAAAAACAAAATAAGTGCTTTTGAGTAATGTCGATTGCTCGACAAAGCCCATTATACGGGAAACTGCGGCGTTTGTCCATAGGTTTTTCCAAAGAAAATGAAAAATTGATGTAAAATTTTATCGGGGGTGGAAGCATGGAACAGGCAGAGTTGCTGGACCGCAAAAAGCAGCATACGGCGCGTTTGTCCATCTTTTCCAATACGATCCTGGTCTTATTGAAGCTGATTGTCGGCTTTTCGGTCGGCGCGGTCAGCCTGATCTCGGAGGCTATGCACTCGAGCGTCGACCTGCTCGCGTCGATGATCGCGTTCTGGGCCGTGAAGAAATCGGTGACGCCGCCGGACGAGGAGCACGACTACGGGCACGGGAAATATGAGAACCTCTCTGCCGCCGTCGAGGCCGTGCTGATTGTTGGCGCGGCGCTCGGCATCGTCTATGAGGCAATGAAGAAATTCCATGAGAGGGCGGTGCCGGACGGGCTGGAATACGGCATCCTCATCATGATGGTGTCCATCGGCATCAACTTCCTCGTATCGCGGCGGCTGGTCGCGGTCGGCAAGGAAACGCAGTCGCAGGCGCTCGAGGCCGACGGCCTGCATCTGCAATCGGATATCTGGACCTCGGTCGGCGTCCTCGCCGGACTCGCCATCATGCAGCTGACCGGTTGGGCCTGGATCGACCCGATCATCGCGATCTTCGTGGCCGGCATCATCTTCCGCGCTGGTGCCAATATGATCCATGAGTCGGTCATGGCCCTGACCGATGAGAGCCTGCCAGAGTCTGAGGAGGAGAAGATCGGCCGGATCATCCGCTCGTGCCCGGAGGTGCGCGGCTATCACTGCCTGCGCACGCGGCGTTCCGGCTCCTACAACCTGCTCGACGTGCACGTGCTGTTCGACGGGCGCATGCACCTCTCGCGGGTGCACGCGATCTGCGACGAGATCGACCAGAAGATCCGCGCGGAGTTCGGTACGTTCGACGTGATGATCCACCCGGAGCCGGACGAGCATCACGCGGCGGAGACGAAGGTCACGGAGTATGAGAAAGCCCGCGAGCCTGCCGGAGAAATTCCGGACGATCCGTTTTGATGGTTCCGCAGGCAGAAAAATAAAAAAACAGAAGGAATTCCATAAGTCCCTGTAGAATTAAGCCAAATTAGGAACATTTTATCCAGAACCGGATTTTCTGATGATCGGCGTTCCCGTTTCCCATGGCTCTTTTCATGGAATCGGGCGGCGGATAGGGAAAAGGGAGGAACTATCGTTGTTCAAGAAATTACTCGGCGTTCTCTGCTGCGCATTTTTCCTGCTTGGCCTGAGCGGCTTCGCGTCTGCCGCGGAGCCGGAGACGGTGCAGGCAAAGCTCACAGCGATTGAGAAGGATACCTATGGGCAGGAGCAGACGGGCGCGCTCATCGACCGCATCAACAAGCTCGAGAAGGACTATGACGGCACGCACCGTCAGGGCAGCATGATGGCGCGCGTCAATGCCATCTACCAGGAGGTCTACACGAACAGCAGCAAGCCGTCCGTGCTTGCGGATCTCAACGCCATCGAGTGGAACATCAACCATGAGGTCAGCATGCGCTCGGTGGATCAGCGCGTCGCGGACATGGAGATGAAGCTCAAGGGTGATACGAGCGAGGGCACGTACCAGCAGCGCATCCGGAACCTCTCGGAGCTCTCGTTCGGCACGACGTCGCTCCCGCTGAACCGCGTGACGGTGCCGAAGAACACCTTGATCAAGGTGGCTCTCGTGACGCCGGTCAACAGCAAGAACCTCAAGAAGAACGACGTGATCCGCTATAAGGTCGCACAGGATGTCGTCGTGAACGGCAACCTCGTTTTCGCGAAGGGCGCGCGCGGCGACGGCATCGTCACGAACGTCAAGCAGGCGCGCAATTTCGGCCGCAACGCGGAGGTCAGCATCGATTTCCGCTGGACGAAATCCATGGATGGGACGTATGTGGATACCTTCATCGGCGATGAGGCCAAGAAGGAAATGAAGCAGCTCGCCATCGCGGGCGGCGCCTCGCTCGCCGGCATCGCGATCTTCGGCCCGGTCGGCATCGTCGGCGGTGCGTTCATCCACGGCAAGGACGTCGACCTCAAAGAAGGAACGGAAATGTATATCCAGACGAAAGCGGATACAGTGCTCTGGGGCGTTCAGACGACGCTCCAATAAGCGGACGCAGGCTTTCGCGCCTCCCGGGCAGGGGGGCGTTTTTGCGTATCCAGCTTTTCCTTTTCCCGCGAATGTGATACTATAAAGAGGTATAATGCTGCTCTAGGAGGAGTATGGAGCATGACAAGAAAGATGAGAAGAATCCAGCAGAGAAGGCGCAGGAGAGCTGGCCTCTGCTTTGGCATATTCACGGCGCTGCTGTCAGTCACGGGCGTAGAGAACGCTGAGGCGTCGTATCACGCGGACTCGGATACCGGCGTCGAGGCGCTCGACTATATCGAGAACGAGCACCGCTCGGCGCGCGAGAACCGTCTGACCGACGAGCAGAAGCAGCTCCTCGCTGACGCGCAGGCGATGAGCAAGCACCTGCGCCATCCGGTGAAGCCGGGCGACCCGGCCCCCGTGGCTTTCGAGGGCGATGACCTGACCTACGACGAGCGCACGGGCGACTTCCTCGCGAAAGGCAAGGTCACGATCCTGCAGGCCGACGCGCATAAATTCCAGGGCGAGGAGATCTCCGGCAACACCGACAAGAAGCAGATCGTGGTGCCGGGGAAGGCTCACGTCCTGCAGATGACGCCGGGCGAGGTGCGCGTCGTCCTCGACGGCTATCAGGTGAACTACAACTACGGACTGAAGACCGGTACGATGGGTGAGGCCATCGGCAAGGCGGGGAACCTCTATATCACGGGCAAGCGGTTCGAGTTCTACCCGGATCACTTCGTCGTCTACGATGGTACCGAGACGAAATGCGGCGCGAAGAGCCCGGACTATCATCTCGCGGCCTCGAAGCTCACGTATTACCCGGATCAGTCGGCCGAGCTCGAGAACGTGCGCTTCTATATCAAGCAGGTCAAGATCATGCAGAAGAAGCACTACGTGACGAAGATCGGCGCCGCGGCCGAGCAGGGCCTGAGCTTCCCGCGCGTCGGGTACAACAGCGAGGATCGCTGGCATCTGAAATGGCATCTCGATCAGGATCTCTGGAAAAATGTCAAGGCGAACGAGTTCATCCATGTGACCGGTGCAGACGGCTGGCGGTCGAACTACGATGTGACCTGGCAGAACGCCGGGCTCAGCACCGGCATCGTCTACGGGCATTTCGAGGATGGCGACGACAACTGGATCAAGAAGGAGCCGTCGTGGGTCACGCATTACGACCACCGGCTCGGCACGACGCGCCTGCATTACGGGCTCGATGGCGAGTACGGCCGCTGGTACGGCCGCGGCATCCACAGCACGCATACCTACGGCGGCGTGCGGCTCTCGTATGATCCAATCCGTTTCGGCCGGAACGTCCTGTATCTCGGGACGGGCTACGATGTGACGCGCGAGAGCTACGACGATTCGCGTGTCGCGGGCATGCGCGGGGACGTCGTGCTGACGCGCGACTACGACCTCCGCTGGGCTTCGTACAGCGGCTTCCACTACAGCCGCCGCAACGACCGCAACTCGCTGTTCAACTACGATACCGACGATTATTCGAAGAAGCTCGAGAACGGCTTCAGCTACCGCATCGACGACAACAACCGCTTCGTCATGGGCACGAATTACGACCTTGACCACAGCAAGTGGGCGGATATCGACTATTACTGGTATCATTCCATGCACTGCTCGGAAATTGTCCTGCGCTACCGGTCGCTGTCGAACCACTGGACCGTGCGCTGGCAGTTCACGCCATGGTGATCGCAGCGGAAGATGGGGGAAATATGGGTCAGGAACTAGCAGAAGAAATCAAGAAATTCGCGGGGCGGCGGATCCTCGTTCTCGGCGATATGGTGGCCGACGTCTACCTCGACGGCCGGATCTCGCGCATCTCGCGCGAGGCGCCGGTGCTTGTCCTGCAGCAGGTCGGAGAAAAGACCGTGCCGGGCGGTGCGGCGAACGTCGTCAACAACATCGCGACGCTCGGCGGTGATGTCTACGCGGTCGGCATGGTCGGTGAGGATAAGGCGGCAAAGGGCCTTGCGGAGGCCCTGCAGAAGAACGGCGTGCATACCGAAGGCCTGTTCGTCGACCGCGAGCGCCCGACCATCTCGAAGACCCGCGTGATCGCGGGCGGCCGCGCGACGGTCAGCCAGCAGATCGTGCGCATCGACCGCGAGAGCCGCGAGCCGATGAACGCGGGCCTCGAGGCGCGCGCCGCGCAGTATATCCGCGGGTTGCTGCCCTCCATCGATGGGGTCGTGATCAGCGACTACGGTTCCGGCATGGTGACCGACGAGCTGAAAGACGAGCTCATCACCTACTGCCGCGCGCATGATATCCCGAGCATCGTGGACTCGCGCTACGCGATCCGCCGCTTCTCCCGCATCGGCTACGTCAAGCAGAACGACGCGGAGCTTGCGGCGGCGGTCGGACGCGACCTGCCGGACGAGGAGGCGCTCTACGCGGCGGGCAGGGAGCTCCTGCAGGAGCTCTCAGCAGACGGCGTGCTCGTGACGCGCGGGGAGCTCGGTATGGTGCTGTTAGAGAGAAGCGGGCAGATCACGAACATTCCTGTCACGGACAAGAGCGAGGTATTCGATGTGTCCGGTGCGGGCGATACCTGCGTCGCGGCCGTGATTCTTGCACTCGCCGCCGGCACGCTCCCTGCGGATGCCGCGCGCATCAGCAACTACGCGAGCGGCATCGCCGTGCGCAAGCTCGGCACGAGCACAGTCAGCATCGAGGAGCTCCGAAAGGTTTTGATGAAATAAAGGAGGGCACAATGCTCATTCCATCCGATAAGATCGAATCGTTTTGCGAGACACTCCGCGAGGCGGGGCAGAAGGTCGTCTTCACGAACGGCTGCTTCGATATCCTGCACGCGGGCCATGTGAAATATCTCGAGACCGCGCGGTCGTTCGGCGACTGCCTCGTGCTCGGGCTCAACACGGACGCATCCGTGCGCGAGAACAAGGGCCCGGAGCGGCCTATCAACAGCGAGCTCGACCGCGCGGCGGTCGTCGGCGCCCTGAAGGCCGTCGACTACGTCGTGCTGTTCGGCGAGAAGACAGCAGAGACCATCATCGCGAAAGTCCGTCCGGATGTCTACGTCAAGGGCGGCGACTACACGCTCGGCACCCTGCCCGAGGCAAAAATCGTGCAGGGCTATGGCGGCCGCGTCGAATTCGTGCCGATGGTCTCGGGCCGCTCGACGTCGAACGTCGTCGAGAAGATCAAGAGCATGGTGACAAAATGAAAGAACTACGGAACGTGCTGATCGTGAAGCTCAGCGCCATCGGTGATGTCATCCACGCGCTCCCCGTGAGCTACGCCATCAAGGAAGCCTATCCGGATGCCAAAATCACATGGGTCGTCGAGCCGCCCGCCTACGAGCTGCTGACGATGAACCCGTGCGTGGATCGCGTGCTCGTCTTCCACAAGAAGGAGTTCCGGTCAGTCAGCGGTTTCCTGCGGCATTTCCTGCCATTCCGGCGAGAGATCCAACGGGAACACTACGACGCCGTCCTAGACCTGCAGGGCCTCTTCAAGTCGGCGGCCATCGCGTACCTCGCGAAGGCGCCGGTGAAGCTCGGCATGTGCGATATGCGCGAGGGCAGCGACCATGTGTCGAAGCCCGTCATCGGGCCGCACGCAGACGGCCATATCGTCGAGCGCTGCCTCGACGTTGCGCGGGCGCTCGGCTGCCCCGTGAAGAAGGTCTCGTTCCCGCTCAAGGTTTCCGAGCGGGAGGCTGCCATCGCGCAGCAGCTTTTCCTGCAGAAGGGCGCGCATATGGAGAACCCGTACATCGCGCTCTCCGTCGGGGCGAACTGGCCGAACAAACGCTGGCCGGTGGAGTCCTTCGCGCGCCTTGCCGACTGGCTCTATGACCAGAAGATCGTGCCGGTCTTGCTCGGCGGCGGCCCGGTCGACGCGCAGCACGCGGCGGAGATCGCCGCGAAGGCGGAAATCCCGCCCGTGAGCCTCGTCGGCCGCACCAATTTCGCGCAGCTCACGGCTATCCTGCAGCACGCGGCATGCACGGTCGGCGGGGATACCGGCCCCGTGCACCTCTCGGCCGCGGTCGGCACGAAGACCATCATGCTGATGGGGCCGACCGACGCGAACCGCAACGGCCCGTACGGGCAACCGGAGAATGCCGTCGAGGCGCCGCGCGATTGCAAGGGCTGCTGGAAGCGCGCGTGCCCGAAAGAGCTCGACTGCCTCGCGACCATCACGCCCGAGCAGATCGAGCAGAGGATAGAGGGGCTCCTGGGCGGCGCCCGGGGCTGATTGCATTTCACTTTCATCACCTATCCCGCGGGGCTGGCCCGCGGATCCATAACGAGAAAACGAGGTTCTTATGTTTCGTATCGGAAATCAGCGGGAAAACCGTCTGGAGATGTTCTGGCACAATGTCCAGCTCGACCTGCGGCTGTTCCTCTATGTGCTCGCGATGCTTTGCCTGTACCGCGTGCTGTTCATGGCCATCTACCACGGCTATATCGGCCCTGGCATGGGTGCGGGCGACATCCTGACTGCGAACTGGATGGGGCTGCGCCTGTCGCTGAAGACAGCCGGCTGGGCCACGGCAATCCCGTTCGTTTTCCTGACGCTCATCCCGCTCGCCGTGCCGCGATTCAACGGCATCGCGCGGAAGCTCCGCGTCGGCTGGGGCACGCTTGTCTCGTTCTTCTTCACCTTGCTGTTCATCGCGCGTTTCCCGTACTATGGGAAATTCCACGGCACCTATAACGCGCAGATGATGGCCGGCACGAAGGAGACGCCGGGCTCGGTCCTGAGCATGATGATCACCGACTACGGCCTGATCTGGCGCATGGCCATCGTCCTCGCGATTGCCGCGTGCTGCTATTTTCTCGTCAAGAAGATGCTGCACGCGCGCGCATCCTCCCTGCCGCGCTTCTTTGAGGGACGCCCGCTCGTCTTTGCGCCGTGCTTCCTCGTCGTGTTCGCCCTGTTCTTCCTGTTCGTGCGCTTCGGCGGCTCGCTTGGGTTCGCGCACGGCATCAACTGGGAGAGTGCGAGTGTGACCTCCGACGATTTCCTCAACGAATGCGTGCTCGATGACGGGCAGGCGCTCTACCGCGTCTACCAGCAGAACAGCCGCATGAAGATCGGCACAATCGCGGGCGTGGACAAGGCGAACATCCGCGAGTACGCGAAATTCGTCGCCGGGCACAATGAGGAGAACGGCGACGACCTGACCCCGTACCTCGCACGGCAGGCCAAAGGGCCGCGCATGAAGCAGCCGCGCCATATCTTTATCATCCTCGAGGAGGCCGGCGCGGCATGGCCGACCATGGACAAATACGCAGACCTGCATATCGCGGACGGCATCAAGAGCCTCATGGCTGCGCCGAACGGCTATACCTCGCACGCCATCATGCCGAACGGCGAGTACACGTCGCTCGCGTTCTGCGGCCTGATCTCCGGCCTAAACGATATGAAGGTCAGCGTCAACTCGCAGCCGCGCAGCCTCGAGGAGACTTATCCGACCGCCTTTGCGGCGCAGCTCAAGAAGCTCGGCTACACGGTCGATTTCTGGTACGGCGGCATGCCGAACTGGGAGAACATGAACCATTTCGCGCTCGCACAGGGTTTCGACCATTTCTACGGCTACCCGGACATGCACGTGCCGAAGGTCAACACGTTCGGCACGTCGGATGAGTATATCTTCAGCGCGCTTGCCAAGCATCTCGACGGCGAGCCGCCGACGGTGCACGTCATCAAGACGGCCTCGAACCACCCGCCCTACAACATCGACCTCGAGGCGGAGGGCTTTGACCTCGAGCACATGAAGGAACTCACGCGCGCGATGCCGGACGTCGAGAATCCGGATCAGCTCGCGAAGGAACTCGGCCACTACTGGTACATGGACAAGGTCGTCACGAACTTCATCAAGGAGACCGAGGCGAAATATCCGGACAGCCTGTTCATCGTGACCGGTGACCACGCGGTTCGCACGGATCCGAACCGGCATCCGACGCTCTACGAGCATCAGGCCGTCGTGTTCCTGCTCTACGGCGCGGGCGTGACGAAGGAAATCCTGCCGCCAGACGCGGCGGGCGGTCTGACGAACTTCCTGCCGACGCTCATGGAGCTCTTTGCGCCGAAGGGGTTCACCTACTACTCCATCGTGCCGAGCCTGACCGAGGAGCCGGATGGCATGGGCGCGGGATTCAATACGAGCACCTGGCTCACGCAGCAGGCGATGGGCAAGATCGAGACCGACCAGAGCGAAGCGCTCCCGTGGACGGCGAACGGGGAATATGACGCCGACGCGGAGCGTGCCAAGGCGATGAAGTGGCTGCCGGCCGTCCGCACAATCTCGTGGTGGATGGCGACGCACGGCACCGACCTGAACGCCGAGCAGGGCCAGTAAGAGGATTTCTGCCGCAATCTGGGGAAAAGAAAGAAGAAAGGGAGTTGTTTTCGCATGAGCAGAGACGTTCAGACGATTCTCGTCATCAATATGATGCATATCGGTGACCTGATGCTCGTGACACCAGCGCTGCGCGCGCTGCGCACGGCCTATCCGGACGCGCAGATCACATTGCTGACGGACAAGGCGCTGAAGCCGCTGGTCGCCGAGAACCGCAACATCGATAAATGCCTTGCCTACGACAAGCACGGCAGGGGGCGGACGCTGCACGCGCTGCTGAAGTTCATCGCGGGCATCCGGCAGCGGCATTACGATCTCGTCATCAATCTGCATCGCAACGAGCGCGCATCGGCCATCGCGGCCTTTTCCGGCGCGAAGCGCATCATCGGCTACAGCAAGCCGTTCTTCTCGCTGTTCTTCGACAAGGTCCTGCAGAACCCGTCCATCGCACATCATGTCGGCTGGGGCCCGAACGGCATCTTTCCGCCGCACCGCTATGTGCCGGGCTGGAAACACCAGGTCGAGGCGCATTTCGACGTCCTGCGCGAGGGCGCCGGGCTGAAGAAAATCGATGACCGCGGCCTCGAGCTCTGGGTGCCGATCGACACCGAGGAAAAGGCGAAACTCCTCTGGCAGACCGAATTCCAACCCAGGGAGAAGGTCATCGCGTTCAACATCGGCGCGAGCTGGGAGACGAAGCGCTGGCCGACCGAATACTTCGCCGCCTGCGCGCACCATCTGATCGACGAGGGCTATGCCGTGGCGTTCTTCGGCGGGCCCGGCGACATCAAGCTCGTCGAGATGTGCACGCATCAGATTCCCGACCAGCACAGCGACAAGATTCACGTGTTCACGGGCAGGGTCAGCCTGACCATGCTCGCGGCTCTGCTCTCGCGCTGCTGCCTGATGCTCACGACCGACTCCGGCCCGATGCACGTCGGCGTCGCGATGAACGTCCCAATCGTCACGATGTTCGGCGCCTCGCCGGTGCCGGGCTTCTACCCCTACGACAGCAAAGACATCCTCGTGCAGGCCGACGTCCCCTGCCACCCCTGCGGGCTCCACGAATGCCCGCGCGAGGGCGAGGGGGACTTCGCGTGCATGCGCGGCATCAAGCCGGAGGTCGTGCTGAAGTACGTCGAGGAACTGCTCGAGACATACCACGGCACGCCCGCGCGCGAGCTGCCGCCGCATCCCGGCCAGTACAAATGCCGCGTGGTCAAGCCATGAGGCGCAGAAGGAAAAGAGGGAATCCATGGAAACGATTGACAAACAGGGGCTCTACGATTTCGTCGCGCGGCCGACGCGCAAATGCCGTATCCTCGTCGTCGGCGACGTTATGCTCGACAAGTACTACTACGGCGAGGTCACGCGTATCTCGCCGGAGGCGCCGGTGCCCGTCACGCACGTCATGGGCAGCAAGGAGGCGCTCGGCGGCGCGGCGAACGTCGCGCATAACCTCGCGTTGCTCGGATGCGAGACGGCGATTGCGGGCTTCGTCGGCGATGACTACCACTGCCAGAGCCTGCTCGACAAATTCACGGCCTGCGGCATCGATTACCGCGGCCTGATCACGACCGACCGGCCGACAACGACCAAGCTCCGCGTCATGGGCGGGCACCAGCAGATGCTCCGCCTCGATTTCGAGGAGACCTCGCCAATCGAGGGGCCGTACGCCGAGCGCCTGCAGAACTACATTTCGCAGAAGCTCAAGGAGAGCCTCGACTGCATCATCCTCTCCGACTACGGCAAGGGAACTCTGACCGAGCACGCTTGCCAGAGCATCATACGGGCCGCGCACGCGCACGGGGTGCCCGTCGTCATCGACCCGAAGGGTGCGCAGTGGACGAAATACGCGCAGGCCGACTACATCACGCCGAACCTCAAGGAGCTCAACGCCGTGCTGCTCGAGCCCATCAAGAACGAGGAGGCGGCCGTCGAGAAAGCCGCGCACTACGTCATGCGCAAATATCATGTCAAGAACGTCGTCGCGACGCGTTCCGAGGAGGGCTTGTCGCTCGTCACGGGCGAGGACTGCCTGAGCATCCCGACCAAGGCGCAGGAGGTCTTCGATGTATCCGGCGCCGGCGATACGGTCATCGCCGTTTTCGCGATGGGGCTCGGCGGCGGCCTGAAACCGGCGGAAAGCGCCTACATGGCCAACCTCGCCGCGAGCGTCGTCGTCGCGAAGCTCGGCACCTACGCCGTCAGCCGCGAGGAACTGCTCAATGTCTTGCAGGAAGTAAAGGAAAGGGAGAGCAAGAAATGATTATCGTAACGGGTGGAGCCGGATTCATCGGCAGCAACATCGTGAAAGAACTGAACCGCCGCGGGCGGACGGACATCCTCGTCGTGGATGACCTCAAAGACGGGCAGAACTACAAGAACCTGCGCGGACTGCAGTTCATCGACTACCAGCACAAGGACGATTTTCTGAAATCCATCGAGGAAGATGATTTCGACGGCACCGACGTCGACGCCGTGTTCCACGAGGGCGCCTGCTCCGATACGATGGAGTACGACGTGAACTTCATGATGCGCGTGAACTACGAGTACTCGAAGGTCGTCCTGCATTTCTGCCTGCAGCACCGCATCCCGTTCCTATATGCCTCCTCTGCGTCCACCTACGGCGCGGGCAAGAACGGCTTCACCGAGGGCGACGACTGCGAAGACGCGCTGAATCCGTACGCATTCTCGAAGCTCGCCTTCGACCGCTACGTGCGTCAGGTTATGCCGGAATCCCGCAGCCAGATCGTCGGCCTGCGTTACTTCAACGTCTACGGCCCGCAGGAATTCCACAAGGGCAAGATGGCCTCGATTTTCCTGCAGCTCTACAACCAGATCAACGAGACCGGCAAGGCCCATCTGTTCGAGGGCTATGCCGGCTACGCCGACGGCGAGCAGCGCCGCGACTTCGTCTACGTCAAAGACGTCGTGAACGTCAACCTCTGGTTCTGGGAGAACAATGGCCCGTCCGGCATCTATAACTGCGGCACCGGCAACGCGCACAGCTACAACGAGGCCGCGCAGGCCGTCATCGACGCGATGGGCAAGGGCGAGATTGTCTACCGCGCATTCCCGGAGGTGCTCAAAGGCAAATACCAGAGCTTCACCGAATCCGACCCGACCCATCTGCTCGCGGCCGGCTACGACGAGGGCTTCCATGACATGCACGATGCCGTGAAGGAATACGTCGACTTCCTGAACGCTGGCGGTTATTTCACCTATGGGAAATAAGGACAGAGCGGCCAATACTACGCTATCCGCGTCGCAGCAGGGGGATGGGACGCCAAAGCGCTGCGCCGTGTTCTTCGACCGCGACGGCACGCTGAACGTCGACATCCACTACCTTCACCGGCCCGAGGACTTCATCTGGACGCCGGACGCCAAAGAGGCCATCCGATACGTCAACGACGCCGGATACCTCGCAATCCTCATCACCAACCAGAGCGGTGTCGCGCGCGGCTACTTCCCCGAACGCGCCGTACGCGACCTCTACGACTGGATGAACGCCGACCTGCAGAGAATCGGCGCTCACCTCGATGCCCTCTGCTACTGCCCCCACCACCCCGAGGCCAGACTCCCGCAATACCGCAAGACCTGCACCTGCCGGAAACCCGCCGCGGGCCTTGTCAACCAAGCCTGCGAGGCGTATGCTATAGACAAGGAGAAATCCTGCTTCGTCGGCGACACCGAAACCGACATGCTCTGCGCAAAAAACGCCGGCATCCGCGGCATCCGCTACACCGGCGGCAGCCTGCTGGAACTTCTGCGCAGCAATCTATAACGAGGAGGGGATGGCGATGCCAAAGCCGATGCCGATTGGTGTAGAAGATTTCGCAAATCGAAAGACAAGGCTGCATTGCCGATTTTCAAGAAAGAGATATTCCATTGGTATACGAATACGGCATTGCGTTTTGTGGAAAGAAAGTATTGGTACAAATTAAGCAGTAGTGATGTGGAGAAGGTGCAGGGATGGGTTATGCGGATTGCTGTTTTTGAGAACATTATGACGTCCGGCGGGCATGAGGTGGATTTCGACCGCATCCTCGTTGTGGAGCTGCAGAAGCTCGGGCATCAGGTGGAGTTTTATGTCCCCGAGGGATTCCAGTTCGCGATGGATTATCACGTCCCGGTGCATACGCTGCATGGGGCTGTCGTGAGTTATAGCGGCGTGCGCGGACTGCACCGGCTGCTGCGCACAGTCCAGCGTGAGAAAAGGCGTATGGGTTGGTATCGGCAGCTCTATGAAGCGGCGAAAGCGCGTCAGTTTGACGCGCTGATTCTCCCTACCTCGACCTATCGCTACCTGCGCGCGCTCTTTCATAGCCGGCTGAAAGAATCGCCGGTGCCCGTCATGTTCATCCTGCATGGCATCAACCCGCATGAAGCACCGAAATTCCTGCAGGCGGTGGATTGGCTTCGTCCCTATGGAAACATCCGTCCGACCGTCCTGACTTTTGGGCAGACTATTTTCGGAGAGACAAGGCCAAATATCCGTCTGATTTATCCGCCGACGTATATCCCGAGAGACATCGACTGGCAACCGGGCACCGAGGCAGCGGATCTTTCCGATCGGGCGTTGAAAATCGGATTTTTCGGGCAATACCGCCGGGAGAAGAAGCTCGAGGATTTGCTCGAGGCTTACCTTTCCGGGCATTATACGCGGCCGGTGCAGCTCATGGTACAGGGCTCCACCATGCACCCGGAGGATGCAGACGATTTTGAACGCATCATCCGGAAATATTCCGATTGCGAAGGGGTTGCCTTTCTACATAGAGGCCTGATCGGCGCGGAATGGCAGCGGGCCATCGCCAATGTCGACGCTCTGCTCATGCCGTATTCCGCGCCGCGCTACCGCTACCATTGGGGCGGCATGCTTTTCACCGCCATCGGTTTTGAAAAGCCGATTGTGACAAGCGACGATATGAACCCGGAGGTATTCGAGGCGTTCGATATTGGGAAAACATTCCCGAGTGGGGACTATCATGCGCTGAAGCTTGCACTGGAGGATTTCATCAACCACTTCGACGAGCAGCACGTGCGCTATCGGGAAGAACTCTCGAAGGCCGCCGATGCGTACAGCCCCGTGCGTTTTGCGAAAAATATCGCGGCGATTTTGGAGTAGGATTATGTCGAAACTGAGCGTCCTGATTCTGGTAAAGAACGAAGAAAAGCATATTGAGGACTGTCTGCTGAGCGCGGCGTTTGCCGATGAGCTTCTGGTTATCGATTCTGGGAGCACTGACCGCACCGTAGAACTCGCTGAACAACACGGCGCGAAAGTCATCCCGCACCTCATGACGGAGGAAGGCTTCGCTGGACAACGGGATTTTGCACAGACCGTGGCGGGCGGTGACTGGATCCTATATCTCGACGCAGACGAGAGGATTCCATATGAGCTGCAGAAAGAAATCCTTGCTCATATCCGCAATCCGCAGCAAGCCGCGGGCTGCTTCCGCAGGGAGAGTGTCGTGATGGGCCAGCGGATGCGTCACGGTGTATACCGGCCCGATGAGGTTGTCCGGCTGTTCCCACGTGGCAGCGTGCATTGGGTCGGCAAGGTACATGAGCGTCCTGAAACGTCCCTGCCGCAACGGAAGTTCCACACCGCTCTGCGGCATCACTGCCTGGATTCGTGGGAACAGTATTTCGGTAAATTCGACCAATACACCACGTTGATGGCCGAGCGCATGCACCAGAACCACCGCAGGACCTCGCCTCTGGCCATGCAGCTGCACGCCATATACGCCTTCCTGCACATGTATTTCCTGAAACGGGGGTTCCTGGACGGCTACCTAGGCTTCGTCCTCTGTGCTTATCATTATTTTTATACGTTGACGAAATATCTGAAACTGAATTCCTTGAATAAGAAACATGAATAGGATTAGGGAGAGGGTATATGATTTCAGAAATTCGGGATTTGGGGAAGCGGATCTATGATTTATCAAATCCGCGGGAAGTGCACCGCTATATCGTGTTCTGCGCGCGGTGCATGCTGCATTATCGAGAGGTCGGAAAGCTCGTCCAGTATTTTCAGCAGGATGAGCTGCGCCACCGGATTCTCGAAAAAAATGCGTTTCCTATCGAACAGGCGACGAGAGCGTTTTTCTACGCCGGTTCGACCGTGAAGGGACGCGTCCAGCTGATCATGCAGCATTTCACGCAGGAAGAAGCGGTACTTGCCCCAGAATGGTTCGTGAAACTCAATACGGATGATTACTATACGATCTGGCGTTCCGGAGAAACGGATATCGACTGGTATGCGGATCTCCATATGGCGCCGGGACAGCGGAAAGAAGGGCTGCTCGCGCTCGATATGCAGCTCGGGGAGGAGACCCTCTACCAGATGATTTACTGGTTCGGGGTGGACGAAAAAGGTGACCGCACATTGACCATCGGCGCGATGCAGGGCCCGAATATGGAGAACGCCCGGGAAATCATCAAAGACATCACGAAGCGCTCGCATCGCTATCGGACGAAGAACCTGATTCTCTACATGCTGCAGGCTGTTGCGCGCGGCTTCGGCGTCAAGCGCATCTTTGCGGTCAGCAACGACGGCTATTATGCAATGAACCATTTACGTGCAAACCGGAAACTCAAGACGGACTTCGGCGCGTTTTGGGAAGAAGCCGGCGGCCAGATCACCGAGAATCCGCGTTTCTACGAGCTTCCGCTCACGGAGCACCGCAAGACCATGGAGGAAGTCCCCACGCGCAAGCGCGCGACGTACCGCAAGCGCTTCGCGTTTCAGGATGATGTCGTCAAACAGATTGAGGAAAACATAGCGAGAATCCACAAATGATTTGGATGGGATGGAGCCGAATGACAAGCTATAAGAACATACTCGTTAACGCTTTAGTGAATCTCGGTGATGTAGTACTGACGACGAGTGCCATCGCACTCTTGAAGCGTGCGTATCCTGACGCGAAAATCACGATGCTCGTAAAGCCTGTGGTGCGTCAGGCGGTCGAGAATAATCCGGTCATTGATGATGTGATTGTTTTCGATTACAAGGCCAAGGAGAACTCCATCGGCAAGATGATGGCTATGGTGCGGCAGATCAAGCAGCATCATTTTGACTTGAGCATATCCTTTGATCGGAAACTCCGCCCTGCGCTTCTGACGTGGCTCGCAGGGATTCCTGTGCGCGTCGGCCCGGATAAGGTATTCGACAGCAAGCCGAGCCGCGTCACTTGGCTTTATACGCATGTCGTTCCTATCCAGCATGACCTTGAAACGACGCTGCAGGCAGAAACCTATCAGAGCATCGTCCGCGGCTTCACCGGGCGTACGGATCATGCCGAGCCGGTGTTCGCGCGCATCACGGAAGACGCAACGAATAAGGCTGAGGCGCTGCTCCAGAAACTTCCACAGCATGAAAAGACTATTGCCTTATGCGTGAAGGGAACCTTCCCGCTGAAAACATGGCCAAAAGAATATTTTGCGACAGTGATTGACGCTTTGGCAAAAGAATACAATGCGGCCCTCTTCGTTACTGGGGGGCCGGGAGATCGGGCGTATGCGGAGGAAGTAATCCGGACAGCGCATACGCCGATTTCCAATTTCTGCGGCGCAACCGATTTGGTAACTCTCGCAGCGCTATTTCAGAAAAGCAATCTGTTTCTCACTGTCGATACCGGTGCGGCCCATATCGCGGCAATGACCGGTGTACCGATGGTGACGATGTACGGCTGTACGAGCCCGAAACGCTGGCACCCGATCAGCGAGAAGGCGTGCGCTTTGACAAGCAATGAGCCCTGTTGCCCATGCAGCTACCGTGCCGACGAGTGCCCAAGCCTGCCGAAGCCCGATTGTCTGTATCACGTGAAGCCAGATGAAGTACTGGTAGCATGCGAGCAGATGTTGCAATAAGAATTCCACAACTGCGATGAATCGGATTAGGAGTAATCAATGGATTGGAATAATAAAAAAATCTTTATTACGACCGGCGGTGGGCTGGGGGATATGCTTTGTTATACGCCTGCTCTTAAAGCACTGAAAAAAGCATATCCCAAGGCTAAGATTACTTTTATGACAAAATATGGCCATCACGAAGTGCTCGAGGGATTGCCATACATTGATAAACTCACGTATATTATTCGGGGGAAGGCATTCGGACGGTATCGTGTTCTGCCAGATCTGTATGGGGAGGATGCCGTTGTTTTTACGGATTGGCAGCCGCAGTTACTCTTTTTTGCGAAGTGCTTCGGTATTCCGGTCCGGGCCGGTATCGAGAGAGTCGGGCATAAGCTGAATGGATACTTGACAAAGCCAATGAAAAATTTGGTTTACCAGTCTGATCGATACGCTGCGCGCAGTGATGCGGATTTTTTTGAGCAGGCGCTGGATATCCAGTTGCCCGGTGAGATGACGAATCTGGATATTGCGAAGCCATCGGAATCTGTTCAACAGGCAGTAAGCAAGAAACTGAAAAAATTGGGGATAGAGAAGGACTATATTCTGCTTTCACCTTTTGCGAGTCAGACTACTCGCGACTGGCAGCCAAAGGATGTAGTGGCTTTTATAAAGAAGATAGAAAAACGGTATGGTATTCCCGTTGTAATCAGTGCTTCGCAGGATCGAAAAAAAGATGCGATGACACTTGGAAAGTATGTCATCAGTGATTTGAAAACAATGGAACTTGTCGCTCTGATCGGCGGGGCAAAACTTTGTGTGACGCCAGACAGCGGGCCTATGCATGTAGCAGGAGCCATGGGAACGCCGTGTATCGCGCTTTTCAGCAAGGACTTGCCAAGCCGTTGGGCGCCCAGACATAACTGCTATCCAATATATACGAATGAAGACTGTTCGCCATGCGACGATGCGACAGCTTTTACATGTAAGACTGTGAACTGTATGAGAAAGATTTCTGCGCAGATGGTGCTGGATGCTGTGGAGAAAATACTCTAATGGATTGAGGAAAGAGTAGTTCTTTAGAGTCACAGATAACTGGTACACTAAGATAAAATGATGTATATTTTGTGTGGATGAAGGGATAGAAATGGCTGAAGTATCTGTTATTATGCCTGCATATAATGTAGAACAAACAATAGATGATTCTATTCAATCAGTACGCGCTCAAACTTTTGAGGATTGGGAGTTAATCATTGTTAATGATGGATCCACAGATAACACAGAGAAAAGGATTTTAGAATGGGAGCAGAAGGATTCGAGAATCCGGCATATCCGGCAGACGAATCAAGGTGTATCGGTTGCTAGAAATGTAGGTTTAGAGCAGGCACAAGGCAAGTTTGTATCCTTTTTAGATGCGGATGATATATGGCTACCAGAATTGCTGATAGTGCTGCATTCATTTCTGGCATGCAATCCGGACATCAACTTTGTGTATGGGAAAACAAGGGAAATCTTTACTGATGGCTCAAAACAGCTTGTAGGACCGCCGGTACATAACGGATATTTAGAGGATTTTATACACAAGAACAATGAACTGAGATTGGCGTATCATATCAGTGCCGTTTTGATTGTTCGGAAGACAATCATGGGAAATGGTATTCGTTTCGAACCAGGCATAAGGGTTTCGGAAGATACAGGTTTCTTTATTGAACTGATGTGTGTTACGAAAGCCTACGGATTAAGTGAGATTCTGTCAGAATATGTTCGTCGAGAAGGATCGGCTACAGGCGGGAAGAAATGGAAACCGGAGGATTGGTATGGGCAAGTCGGTATATATTTTAAAATTGATGATTTTGTAAAAGAACATCGCCCTGAAGCCTTTGCAGCCTTTAAAAGAATGAGGGACTTTGTAGTATATCGGTATATTTTGCACTGCATAAGGAATGGGTATATCAAAGAAGCGCAACGGTACATAGCGGATTGGCAGAAATACTTGCGAGAATTCGTGAATAATAAAGGGAGGGTCAACGATCGGATTAAGTGCCGACTGATGTTATGCTGCGGCGCATCGGAGAAGTTGCTCCAACTCTTGGGGTGTATATAATGGGCCAGCTGTCAAGACCACTTTGACCGGTCATGATTGTAATCGCGGATGTAATCGTTGATGATTGCGGTTAAATACATATGCCCATGAGGCATGGCGATATAGGTGATACCGATAGACCAGATCTGATTAGGGAGGATAACTTCGTAGTTCCTTAGCAGATAAGGCATGATGGCCTCCTTCTGGTAACATTGGGGAGAGTTTAATAACATGAACCGTTATACAGAAAAGCTCTTTAATATATATGTACGAAAAAAATATTCTACAGCAGAAAATAATGGCGTACCGTCAGTGTTGCTGATATGCCGTCACCCATTAGGTGATACGGTTATAGAATCCATAACCATCCGTGAGCTGCGGAATAATTTCCCTGAACATAAGTTTATTGTAATTGGCACGCCATCGAACCGGGCATTGTTGCAACAGTGTCCTTATATCGATGAATTGCTGACCTATGATGATCGGGTCGACAAGCATTATCTTAAGACAAATTTTGCTCGATGCAGGAAGTTTGCGGATGAGCATTATCGGGGAAATAAGATTGAGTGGGCCATTGTACCATCCACGGGAATGCCTTCGTTGGTAGATGCGTATTTAGCGTTCTTATCTGGGGCACGGGAACGTGTGGCATTTACTGAGCGGACGAATCCGGTACAGCATCATGAATATTTGGGCGAATATGACAGATTCTTTACCCAGACTATTGAGCTAAAACGAAGTCACGAGGCGTTAGAACAGGAACATATGCTATTATCATGTGGTCTAAGCGTTCAATCTCTGAATTATGAAATCTGGACGGCGCAGGATGAAAAGAGGTATGCGTTGAAGCTATACCGGAATAGTCATATCGATAGAGCGAAAATATGTTGTATTGTTAATATGACTACATCTATTCCCAGTAAAGATTGGCCTGTAGAGCGGTATGCTGAGGTTTGCAAACATACTTCATCACGATTCCCAATTGAGTTTATTCTGATCGGAGCAGGAAATCGTGCAGAAAAAGCCGCTAGGACTTTCAAGGAATTTATTCCACAGGCACATAATTTCTGCAATCAGTTAGAGCTCCGTGTATCGTCGGAAATAATACATAATGCGCATCTATACTTAGGGGGCGACACTGGGCCTGCACATATTGCAGCGGCGTACCATCTACCATGTATTGTTATTTATAAGACTGCTGAAAATACGGCTTGGCTAGGGCGATACCACGAAAGATTGTATCCATGGGAAACAAAATATTGGGCGTTACACCCGGATAAAGCGATTGCGGGATGTGAACGCGATTGTAGTTTTTCCTATCCACATTGTATCCTGAAGGTTAC
>DAIMZO010000001.1:140674-141505 GCA_036733925.1 Selenomonadaceae bacterium
AGTAGATGATGTAGAAAAATCTATGATAGATGCCTGTAAAAGAATTAAAGACGGAGAATTAAAGCCAAATGATGTGTCATGATGTGATAAATAAACATGTGATTATAGGTGAAAGAGATGAAAGAAAGCCTTCTGATGCGCAAGTAGTATATGGTGTTGATTCTAATTTTATTTTGCCGCTTGGCGTGGGCATGACATCATTCCTTATGAATAATTATGGAGGGGTAATTCATCTTTTCGTTAATAGACTATCCGATGCCGATAGAGATAGAATAGAAAAGACGGCTAAGCATTATCATGGAATCTGTCATATTTACTATGTGAATAGCCATGCAGAACTTTTTCGAAATCTTCCAACGACTGACGCATGGACTCAGGCTACATACTACCGATTTATTGCGGCAGATTTACTTTCAAATCAAATAAAAAAAGTCCTTTACTTAGATGCAGACACGATTTGTTGTGCGAATCTTTCAGCGTTATTCGCTGAAGATTTTTCTGAATGTTACGGTGGTGTTGTAGAAGATTATGGATATTCTCTGAATGATGCGGAATATCGAAGCAATGTATTGAAAATCAGATGGCCATATTTTAACGCAGGCTTTCTGATGTTGAACTTGATTCCCTGGAAGGATGGAACCTTAACTCGAAAAGCGTTTTCTATGCTTAAGAAAGATCCGCAGAAATGGCGGCAATTAGATCAAGATATATTGAATGTACTATTCCATGGGAAAGTGAAGTTTTTGCCATCATTGTATAATTGGTTTCCGGTTGTAGCAAAACGAAAAAACATGAATCCACAAGATATAAAAGCTTATATTGTACACTATG
>DAIMZO010000002.1:0-5564 GCA_036733925.1 Selenomonadaceae bacterium
CAAAGTTTTTTAAAAAAAATTGGAACCGCAATCCCGGCCCCAACACTTTGCGAGTTGCTGAATTTTCCCAAAGGAATCAATGGCAGTCGAACGCGAGGATCGTGCCGAACTGCAGGAACTGGCCGGCTTCGACCGGGGCACCCTTCAAGACTGCCTGCTTGGCAGCCTCAACATTCTCGTCTGCGATATGCACGCGGCCGGCCGCGAGCTCTTCCTCTACCTTTTTCCAGAGTGCCTTGCGGGACGTAATCGTATCCTTGTAGACATCCTGATTGTAGAGCACGTTCATCGAGGCCTGAGACTTTTCCTCATCGCAGTTGAAGAACAGGAATGCTTTCTTCGGTGCAGCAGGACGTGCTGACTTCGTGCTTCTCGTTGTTTTCCTTGGCATAGAATAATCCCCCTTATGAATCCTTCTTACTCTAATATAGTATCAGTATATCACTTTTCAGAGGAAGAAACAATTTCTGCATGAGAGGATGTATCGGATTTCAGGATTTCTGTCCGCATGACCTTAATCTGTTCCGGCGCCTCGATGCCGATTTTCACGCGATCTCCCCGGACATTCACGATGCGAACGCGGATGCCGCCGTCGATGACGATTTCCTGCTGTTCTTTACGGGACAACACTAACAACTTCATTCCTCCCGAAAAGAAGAAAGCGCAGTTCCTTCGGCGGTTTCTCCCGAAAATAAAAAACATGAGTTCTAAGAATCAAAATCCTTTGGATTCGTTGACAAGTCCGACTTATCTGTTAGACTATTCTATAGTAATCCGGCTGGCCCACCCAAACAGGGCCGCAGTCTTGTTCGGAGGCACTTCATGAAGAAAAAACACGATGACGATACTGGCTCCCTGTTCGCACAGGAAGTCCCGCAGCCGCTCGCAGAACGTCTGCGCCCGCAGACGCTCGATGAATACGTCGGGCAGAAGCATTTAGTCGGCAAAGGCAAGATCCTGCGCCGCCTCATAGAAAACGATCAGGTCTCCTCGATGATTTTCTGGGGGCCTCCAGGCGTCGGGAAGACGACGCTTGCGCGCATCATCGCGAATCAGACGCAGGCATCCTTCATCACGTTCTCCGCAGTCACGAGCGGCATCAAAGACATCCGCGAGGTCATGGAACGCGCGGAGAAGAACCGCGCGTATGGGGAACGCACCATCGTATTCGTCGATGAGATCCACCGTTTCAACAAGGCGCAGCAGGACGCGTTCCTGCCCTTCGTCGAGCGCGGCAGCATCATCCTGATCGGTGCGACGACGGAAAATCCATCCTTCGAGATCAACAGCGCTCTGCTCTCCCGCTGCAAAGTCTTTGTATTGAAGGCACTCGAAACCGAGGACATTCTCGCGCTCTTGCAGCATGCGCTGAACGATGAGCGGGGCTTCGGCATGCAGACGGTGCATATCGGGCCGGATCTCCTGCGCCTCATCGCGGAATTTGCGAACGGCGACGCGCGCAATGCGCTCTCGACGCTCGAGATGGCCGTGCTGAACGGCGAAATCGACGAAAGCGGCGCGGTCACGGTCACGAAAGAGACGATTGAGCAATGCACGTCAAAAAAATCGCTTCTCTACGATAAGAAGGGCGAAGAGCACTACAATCTGATTTCCGCCCTGCATAAATCCATGCGCAACTCCGACCCGGACGCCGCTGTCTACTGGCTTGCCAGAATGCTCGAAGCCGGCGAGGATCCGCTCTATATCGCACGCCGCGTCACGCGCTTCGCCGCGGAAGATGTCGGGCTCGCCGACCCGCGCGCGCTCGAGATTGCGGTCGCAGCCTATCAGGCCTGCCACTTCATCGGCGTCCCGGAATGCAACGTCCATCTGACCGAAGCCGTCGTCTATCTCTCCCTCGCACCGAAATCCAACGCGATGGAGACCGCCTACCTCTCCGCGCGCAAAGACGCCATCGAGCATCTCGCGGAGCCCGTGCCGCTCGTCATCCGCAACGCGCCGACAAGGCTCATGAAAGACCTGCACTACGGCGAGGGCTACCAGTACGCGCACGATACGAAAGACAAGCTAACGAATATGCAATGCATGCCGGACAACCTCAAGGGACGCACATACTACCATCCGACCACGCAGGGCGTCGAGGGCCGCTTCAAAGAGCGCCTCGAGGCCATCAAAACGTGGAAGAAGGAGCATGAAACCGATTGAGCTTATTTTTCTATGGTAAAGGTTTCAGGTTAAAAACGTCCCCAGAATCACTTTATGTTTCATGATATAGTTCCATACTGTCACGACAGCGGAAGCGAAGATCTTCGCAATCATATAGTAGAGACCGAGGCCGTCGACGAGCAGCCACATGCAGAGCTGATTGATACCGAGCCCGATGAAGCTCGTCACGAAGAACAGGAGCTTCTGCTGCTTCGACTGCTTCCCCGCCCCATGAAAGACATAGACAACGCAGAGCCAGTAGTTCAGGACGGCTGAAGTCGTGAACGCGATGCCTGACGACCATAGATACGGGATCCCGCCGTATTCCGTCAGGATGAACAGCAGCGCGTACTCGAACAGGAAGCCGGCGCCGCCGACGACGAGGAAGCGCAGGATTTCGAGTGACCGTGCGCGCCCCGGCAGTTTCCATTTCTCCAGTTTATGCAAAAAAATCTGCCTCCTTCAAAACAAGGCATAGCTAAAGTCTCCAAAACTCACAAAACGCATTGTACCACGGTTCGGCGGGGAACGTAAACCTCTTTTCCCTTGAAACGGCGGCTCTCATGCTGGATTTTCCACAAACGTTATAACCAGTTTATCTGTTGTTTATGTTTTCCCGCTAGGATAAGAATTGTCCGATGACGAATATAAAACCAGAAAGAAAGGTTGTACTGATTTTCATGCACAAACAGCGGAATCACATCCTGTTCCTCCTCTTTCTCAGCGTATTGCTGTATTTCCTCGGCAACGGCGGCCTGCCGATCAGCGACCCGGTCGAAGGGAATTACACCGAAACGGCAAAGGAGATGCTCGCCTCCGGTGATTACCTCTCCCCGCGCATCTTCGGGAATTATTGGTATGATAAGCCGATCCTGTTCTATCTCGAGCTCATCGCGTCCTTCCATGTTTTCGGCCTGACCGACTTCGCCGCGCGCTTCGCGCCGGCCGTCGGCAGTACGCTCGGCATCCTGCTGACGTACTTCTTCGGCCGCCATCTCTACGGTGAGCGGGCAGGGTTCATCGCTGCGCTGCTGACGGCCACGTCAGTGGAGTTCTGGTACATCGGCCATGCGGTCATCACGGATATGACGCTGTTCCTGACGATTTCCCTGACGCTCATCGCGTTCTATATCGGCTATAAAGAAGAAAAACCGCGCTGGTATCTCCTCGCGTTCTTCTCCGCCGGCGTCGCGACGCTTGATAAAGGGCCGCTCGGGCTCTGCCTGCCCGGCCTGATCATCCTCGTCTTCCTGATTACGGAGCGGCGCCTCGGGGCCCTGCTGAACCGCTATATCCTGTTCGGCTTTGTGATCTATTTCGCGACGATTGCCCTCTGGTACCTGCCGATGTACCAGCTGCACGGCGCGGACTTCCTCGACACGTTCTTCGGCGTGCACAACGCGCTGCGCGCGACGGTGCCGGAACACCCGCGCAACAGCGTCTGGTATTTCTACCTGCTGGTCTTCTTCCTCGGCTGCCTGCCGTGGTCGCTCGCGGGACTGCCCGCCGCCGTCTCGCGCATCTATCACCGCAAGGTTGCGTTCCCGAAAGGCACGACCACGCGTTTCCTGCTGGTCTGGGCCATCACGGTATTCGTTGTCTTTGAATGCTTCGCATCGAAATACGTCACGTACACGATGCCCTATCTGATGCCTCTCGCCCTGCTCACCGCAAGGTATTTCGTGCAGCACGAGAAGCTCACGGCACGGGTGGCCGGCGGCATGGCCGTGTTCTACGTCATCGCCGTATTCTTCATCGCCCCGTATTTCCTCGTGCACAACTCAGCGAAAGACGCGGGCCTCTACCTCAAGCAGAACGCCCCCAGCGACGCCATCGTCATGACCTGGGGTACGCACTACCCGACCACGCTCGCCTATTACAGCGACATCACGGCGCTGCGCCTCGAGCCGCAAGACTGTATCGACAAGGCGCGGCCGAAAGAGGGCGTCATCAGCTGGAACGATACGAATGTCATGCCGTTCTATGCGCTCGAGAATCTCGGGAAACTGCCAAAAGGCCACACGCTCTATATCCTGACCGAGGAAAAATACCTGCCGGATCTCAAGGAAAAGGTTCCCGTGGCTTGGCAGACCTGCGGCACATACGGTGACTACCTCCTCCTTCAAGCTGACACCAACGTCATTCTGTCTATGACACAGAAAGAAGATGGAAACGAATGAAGCATATATCGTTGGACGCGATTTCCACGCCAGTCAAAAAAATACGAGACAAAAAGACGGTCGAGATTGTTGTTCCTGTCTACAATGAACAGGACAATATCGAGCATTTCACGGAAGCGGTCGAACGCGCGATGGACGGCCTGAGCTACCCGTACCGGATTCTCTTTGTCGACGATGGTTCGAAGGACCGCAGCGCTGCAGTCCTTCAGCAACGGATGGAAAAGGACGTCCATGTCCATGCGCTTTTCCTTTCGCGCAACTACGGCCACCAGATTGCGCTGACCTGCGGGCTCGACCATGCGGACGCTGACGCCGTCATCACGATGGACGGCGATATGCAGCACCCGCCCGCGCTGATTCCGGAGCTCCTCGCCCACTGGGAGGACGGTTTCCAAGTCGTGCAGACCATCCGTTTGACAACAGAAGGCGTTTCGCCGCTCAAGCGCGTGAGCTCTGCGCTCTACTACAAGCTGTTCAACTGGATGTCCGACGTCCCAATCTACCCGGGCGGCTCCGATTTCCGCCTGATGGATCACGAGGTCGTCGTGGCATTCCGCCGTTACCGGGAATCTCACCGCTTCATCCGCGGCATCATCGAG
Organism: Selenomonadaceae bacterium; assembly: GCA_036733925.1. GTDB lineage: Bacteria > Bacillota > Negativicutes > Selenomonadales > Selenomonadaceae > UBA2897. Next base: position 4,946 of record DAIMZO010000002.1, read on the forward strand.
AACCTCGGCTTCCGTCAGACGCAGGTTTCCTTTACAGCGCCGCCTCGCTATGCGGGCCGGTCGAAGTTCACGCTGCCGAAGATGCGGCAGTTCGCGCTCGACGGGCTTCTGGGCTTCTCCTCGGCACCGCTCCGCCTCGCTTTCCTGTTCGGCGGCCTGAGTTTCTTCCTCTCTGTGCTCGCTCTCGCCGATGAACTGTATGACGTTGTTTCCGGTCATGGGTTCACGTCGCTCGCCATCACGCTCTTCGCGCTGTTCCTGCTCGGCGGGACGCAGTTCACCCTGATCGGCGTCCTCGGCGAATACGTCGGGCGGATTTTCCATCAGGTGCAGGAGCGCCCGCTCTATCTGCTGCAGCAGGATCCGTTTGACGAACAGGCAAAGAGCCGCCATACCCCGCCCAAAGGATCCGGATCCGCAGCTCACATGGAATACGACGGAAAAGGCACAAAGAACGACAAGGAGGAAATGCATGAGAAAGCAGCCTATGAAGAAATTGCTTCTTAACGCGGATGACTTCGGCCGCGATGCCAAGATCAATGCCGCCATACGGGACGGCGTGACGCACGGCGCGCTGCGCTCTGCGAGCCTTATGGCCGGCGAGTCCGCCTTCGAGGAT
>DAIMZO010000002.1:5574-65925 GCA_036733925.1 Selenomonadaceae bacterium
CGTCCGCGTGGCAAAGTCCCTGCCGGAACTCGAAATCGGCATCCATCTGACCTTGGTCGACGGTACGCCCGTGCTGCCAGCAAAAGAACTCCCGACACTCGTTCCCGATGGAAAGGGCTTCTACCATTCCCATCGGGAATTTGTTCAAGCGTATTTCTCCGGGAAAATCCGGCGCGAGGAGATCCGCCGGGAGCTCAAAACACAGGCAGGAAAAATCTTGCAGACCGGCCTGCGCGTCACGCATGTGGACAGCCATCAGCACATGCATGTGCTGCCCGGCATCTTCTCCATCGTGCTCTCGCTGATGCAGGAATACGGTCTGCGTGCCCTGCGCATCCCGAAATGCAGCCATCCCGCGCACCATCTCCTCGAGAACGGCATCGGCGCGGCGGTCGGCCGCCTCGGCCTATGGACGCTCGCTGCGCTCGCCGGGGCAAAAGCAAAGCGTGAGGGATATGCATTCCCTCACGCTTTCATCGGTGAGATTGCGGGCGGTGCCATGACGGAAAACATGCTGCTCGGACTGCTCCCGCAGCTCGAGGACGGCACGACAGAAATCATGATCCACCCGGGATACGACAACGGCTATCTGGATCCCATCTGCCACTGGGAACACGACTTTGAGGCAGAGGCCGCCGCCTGTGCCTCGGAAAAGGTCAAGGTGGAAATGGAAGCCCTGCATATCGGCATCGGTTCATTCCAGATTCAAAGCTGAATGTGCCGGTCAAAACTGCCATTCTCCTCGGAATACCGATGGAAGATTGACAGCACCGTCCGGTTTACCGACACCGTATCCAGCGCCCGGAAGAGTTCCGCCTCGGTCGCGCTGTCAAGGTTCGCATTGCACTCGTCGAGCAGCAGGATTTCCGGCGAGGTGACGATGGCGCGGGCAATGGACAAGAGCTGCAGCTGCCCCTTCGACAGAGCGCTCTCCGCAAGCGGCGTATCTGCCCCCTGCTGGAGCCTGCGGACTGCCTGCAGCAGTCCGGTCTGCCGCAGGGCCTCCTCTACAGCTTCCGCGGAGATGTCCGGGTTGCCGAGCGTAATCTGGTCGCGGATGGTTCCCGGCACCGCTTGGAATTCCTGCTCGACACAGGCAATGCGGCTGCGCCGCTCCGCCGGATTCATCGAAAAGGCATCCTGACCATCCAGCAGCACGCTGCCGCTGTCCGGCTGGTAAAGCCCGAGCAGCAGACGGAAAATCGTACTCTTTCCCGCCCCCGTCCGCCCCGTCAGCAATACATGCTCCCCGCGCCGGACCTGCAGCGAAAACGACTGCAGCACGGGACGGCTCTCATCGGGATAGGTAAAGGTCACATCGCGCATGTCGATGCAGAGCTCCATACCTTCCGCTTTGCCATAGGATTGGCTATGGGCAGGCGGAACGCGCCTTTCCTCCGGCGTATCGAGGAAATCGCGGATTCGCGCGAGGCCCGCGACCGCCGACTGTATGGTCTGGATCTCCATGCCGATGGCCTCAATCGGCGAGAACACCATACCGACATAGGCGATGACCGCAACCGCCGAACCGACATCGAGGCCGAACAGCGCACGCCAGGTCTCGCCGCCCGCCGCGCCAAGCATCATGACGGCGATGACCGCGGCCTCGGTAACGAGCACGATAGGAGAGTAGACGCTGTCATACCCGTTCGACTGGTTCATCGCGTCGTAGCTTTCCCCCAAGGCCGCGTCATAGCGCTTTTCCATGAAGGACTCCTTGCCGAGCGTCTGGATCATCCGCAGCACATGGCAGGTCTCCGGGATGATGTGGTTCATCCGTCCGATTGCCAGACGGTTCGCTTTCTGCGCCGCGAGCATGCCGTGCTGGAAGCGGCGCGTAAGGGCAAAAAGCGCGGGCAGGACAAGCAAGAGCAGGATGCCGAGCCCGGGGCTGTGCCAGAAAATCAGGAACAGGACGCCGAGAAGTTTCCAGCTGTCTGCGAGCATGCCGATGACCCCGTCAGAATACAGGGCCGTAATCGTATCCACATCGTTCGTCAGAACCGAGTCGATATCCCCTGCCGCGTGCGAGGTGAAGTACCCGGTCGGCAGGCGGCCAAGCTTTTCGAGCATCGTAGAGCGCAGGACATGCATTGCTTGCTGCCCGAATTGCGTGACGGATACCTCCTGCAGTGAGGCAGAGAAATCCGCAAGGACAATCAGGGCGAAATAACCGAGCGCCGCGAGCAGGCCAATCGGATGCCCATCCGCGAGCCGGTTCACCCCGTACTCGAGCGCGAGCGGCGGCAGCAGGATCGTCACCGTCGAAAACAGGATGGCGAGCAGGAAGAAGAAAAATCCTTTGCGGTTCTCGTGGATGGAACGCCGGAACATGAGCCCAGCCGTCTGCCGGATGGTCATGCACGCCGCCCCCTTTCCTCTGGATTCTCCGGATGCTTTGATTCCCGATCCGAAACCTGCTTTTCATACAGCGATTGATACGGCGGATAAAACCGCATCTCTGCCGGCGTCCCGATATGGACGGAACCGTCCGTCTCCAAGAACAGGATCTTGTCCAGCTTCGGGAACAGATACAATCTATGGGAAATCAGGAATACGATCTTGTCCCGCGCGGCCTCGCGCAGATGCGCGAAGATCCGTGCCTCCGTCCGCGCATCAACCGCGGCGAACGGGTCATCGAGCACGACGATGCTCCCGGCATGCGCCATCGTCCGCGCAAGGGCGAGCCTTGCCATCTGCCCGCCGGAGAGCTGGGCTCCCTCCGCGCCGACGTGCGTCTGTTCGCGCTCCGGCATCGCGCGGACCTCGTCTGCCATATCGACGAAGTCCAGCCATTCCCATACGTCCACCGCATCTCCAAGCGCAATATTCTCGGCAATCGTGTCAGTCAGGAGTTCCGGTTCATGCCCGAGATAGCGGATGGGCAGCCGCTCTCCTCTCCCGATTTCCTTCCCGCCGTAGACGATGCGCCCGGTGTACGGCGTCTCGCCGATCAAGACCTTGCCAAGCATCGTCTTGCCGGAGGCCACTTTCCCCGTGATGCCGACGATCTCGCCCGGATTTACGGAAAGATAAATCGGAGCCAGCTTCTTTTCAGGATATCCCACCGCGACCGCGCGGAATTCCAGACGGGCCGCCTTCTTCTCCCGTGCCGCAGGATGATCCGACCGGGTCCCCTGCTGATCACTATCCCCAGAATCCAGCAGGAATGGCCGGATGCGGTTCCACGAGACCGCCGCTTTCTGAACCGCGTTGACGAGTTTTGCCGCATGGCTGACCTTGACGGCGAGTTTCGCAAAGCACGCGAAAAAGGTCGTGAAGGCCGCGATATCCCATGCAGCCCAGCCCGTCCCGAGCACGTTCTTCGAGCCGGAATACAGAATCATGACCGCGCCGCCCATCGCGATGGCATCGTAGACCGGCGCGAGGCTGCCCTCGAGCAGGCCGGAGCGCACGGCACATCTTTCATAGCGCGAGAACGCCTTTTCTGCCAAACGGTTCCGCATCTCCTCCTCTCCGTATGCCCGGTACAGGACGGCATGCGAGACGCGGTCGAGCAATGCCCCATGCAAAACGCCCGCCGCCTCTTTATAGGCGCGGTTCGCGCGCACGATGCGCTTGCGGAGCACGGCGGCCATCCCATAGGCCGCTGGCGTGAAGACCAACGCGAGAAAGGTCAGTCGCCAGTCATAGGAAAGCAGCATCGAGAGGTAGACGAGCATCACGACGCCCGTATCGAATACCTCGGTCGTGAATTTCCGCATGCCCTCCGAGCAGCTGTCCACATCGGCGACAGCACGCGTCATCCAGTCGCCCGCCGAACCCTTCCCTGCCCTCTGCCGGTCCTGCCGCAGCAGATTATCGTAAAGGATATGCCGCATGGAACGGTTGACATGGTTCGCAAAGACGCGGACGCTGCAGCGTTTCCCGGCGCGCATGCCCTGCACGAAGGCAATCGTCAGGACATAGAGGCCCGCGATCACGGCCATATTCTGAACCGTTGCCGTGCCCCGCAGGATATCGTAGAGGCATTGCGTCAGCCTGCCGATGAAATACGGCCCGGCCGCCATGCCGACGTTATATAGGACACCCGTTATGGATACCACCAGAAGCACGCGCCATTCTCGTAGGAAATAGCTTTTCATCTGGTTTGGCTGCCAATTTCTCATCCTTCTATCCCCCTGTCATCCTTTTCATCATAATTCGCCCCAAAGCGAAACACAATAAACATAAGATAAACTCGTGCACGTCATCACATAGGCATGCACGAGTTCAGAAATCAGAGAAGCCAGAAAGGAAGTTTTCCGCATGACCCGGATTCCGTACATTTCCCATCTGCTCGATGGCCTCCGCAAGATTTTCCCTGGCATGAATGCCTTGTCGGTCCGGCACCAGCTCCTGCTCAACAACTTCATCATGGTCTTCGTCCCGATTTTCCTGCTGCTGATCATCAGCACCGTCACGTACTGCGGACTGCGCGCAACGGGGAATTTCCGCGACCGGGAACTCGAGTTGTTCTGGCCGGAGGCCGGTTCCTCAGTGCCAATCCAGCTCGATCTCAGCCACCTGCGCAGCCATATCGACTGGCACCGCGATGATGCGAAATCCCGCGCCCGTTCGCTCAAAAGGCATTGTGAGTCGATGGAGGCGCTCGGCATCAAGGTCGCGGTCATCGACGGTGGATCCGTCACCTACGCCACGGAACCAGATCATGCCTTTGCCCTTGTCGCGGAGAGCTACCGCAAGGCACCGGACAGCGAGAACATCTTCCTATGGAATCAGAACGGGCTGATCTACCGCTACGGGACGCCAGACGGCTCAAGCGTCGCCGTCGCGATGGGCCCGGTTCCGTTTCGCATCGACACCGGCTATTTCCCGCCCAATATCGAGAACATCATCGGGGACATCGCACTGTTCGCCGTGCTCAGCATGATTGCAATCATCCTGCTGACCGGCATCATCTCTGCCCGCTTTCTGTCGCACCGCATCATCCATCCGCTATCGGATCTGCAGGCGTCGGCCAAGCGCATCCAGAAGGGCGACTACGAGGCGTCTGTGCCCGTCCACCGGCAGGATGAGTTCGGCGACACCGCCATGGCCTTCGAGTCCATGCGGCGCCAGCTCGAGGAGGATCGGGAGCTCCGGGAAAAATACGAGAAAAACCGCGAGGAGCTGCTGGCCGGCATCGCGCACGATCTCGCAACGCCGCTGACAAAGATCCAAGGCTATACGAGCGGCATCATCGACGGCATCGCAAGGACGCCGGAAAAGCAGTGCGATTATCTGAAGCTCGTCCTGCGCACGAGCCAGCAGATGCAGCGGCTCGTCGATGACCTTTTCACGCTGTCGAAACTCGAGCTCGGGAAAATCGAGTTTCACTGGGATGTCCTGCCCCTTTACCCGTTCCTGCGAAACTTCGTTGCCGAACAGCGTGATATGCTCGCGGAAAGATCCTTCCAGATCAGGCTTTCCCCGCAAATCGAAGGCAACGGCCCCGTGTCCGTCCGCATGGATGCCATGCAGTTTCGCCGCGTTCTAGACAACATCCTGACCAATGCGGTAAAATATACAGAGGAAGAAGGCGGCAGGCTGCAGATTGCGATGGTGCAGCAAGGCAACAAGACCGTCCATCTGACCTTCACCGATAACGGGAATGGCGTGGACGAAGCCGAGCTCCCCGCACTGTTCCACGCCTTCTACCGCACGGATAAAGCGCGGACGCAAGTTGCCAAGGGCAGCGGCCTCGGCCTGTCCATCTGCCAGAGCATCATTGAGGCCATGCACGGGAAAATCTGGGCCGAGTCCGCTGCGCCGCATGGCCTGCGGGTCTGCATCGACCTGCCTTGCGCCGCAAAAGACACTGGCAGGATAGCGGAAACGAAGGAGAATTGACCGATGAAACGGATTTTGATTATCGAGGACGATCAGGAAATCGCGGAACTCGAGCGGGATTACCTCGAGGCCTCCGGCTTTTCTGCCAGCATCGTCGGGGACGGGCTGAAGGGCCGGGACGCCGCGCTCAAGAAGAATTACGACCTGATCCTGCTCGACCTCATGCTGCCGGGCCTAGATGGTTTCAACCTTTGCCGGGATATCCGCAAGGCGAAGGATGTTCCAATCCTGATGATCTCGGCGCGGCAGACCGATATCGACAAAGTCCGCGGGTTCGGGCTTGGCGCGGATGACTACATCACGAAGCCGTTCAGCCCGAACGAGATGGTCGCGCGCGTCAAGGCGCATCTGCAGCGCTATGAGCAGCTGACCTCCGGGAAGAAGCCGGATTCCGACAAGCCGCTCGTGGAAAAAGATTTGGAACTATATCCGGCTTCCTGCCGCGTCCTGCTGCATGGCAAGGAAATCTATCTGCCGCATCGCGAGTTCCAGCTGCTCGAATTCCTGATGGAGAACACCGGCATCGTGTTCAGCCGGGACACGCTGTTCGAGCGGCTCTGGGGGCTCGACGCCATCGGCGACACGAACACGGTATCCGTCCATATCAACCGGCTCCGCGAGAAAATCGAGGACGACAGCGCCCATCCGTACTATATCGAGACCGTGCGCGGCGCCGGCTACCGTTTCCACGCAAAATCCTGAAAGATTTCCCTATACAGAAAACCGGGGGCACCGCAGATTGGATCAAAATCTGCGGTGCCCCCGGTTTCTATTCAAAGACTGTTTGACGCGTGTCCAATCAGTCTTCTTTTTTCTCTTTTTTCTTGACGGCCGTGCGGATGGACAGCTCGCGGAGCTGCTTGGCATCAACCGGCGACGGCGCGTTGCTCATGACGTCGCGCGCGCTCTGCGTCTTCGGGAACGCGATGACGTCGCGGATGGACGGGCGCTTCGCCATGAGCATGACGAGGCGGTCGAGGCCGAATGCGAGTCCGCCATGTGGCGGCGTGCCGTACTGGAACGCATCCATCATGAAGCCGAACTTCGTATGCGCCTGCTCTGGCGTGAGGCCGAGCGACTCGAAGACCTTCTCCTGCAGATCCGCATTGTAGATACGGAGCGAACCGCCGCCGATCTCGACGCCGTTCAGGACCATATCGTAGGCGTTCGCCTTGACCTCGCCCATGCGGTCCGTGTTGAGCAGCGGAATATCCTCGTCGCGCGGTGCCGTGAACGGATGATGCATCGCCTTGAAGCGGTGCTCCTCCTCGCTCCACTCGTACATCGGGAAATCGACAACCCAGAGGAAGCGCAGTGCATCCGGATCGATGAGGTTGCGCTCTTTGCCCATCTCGAGGCGGAGCTGGCCGAGTGCCGTGTCGACAACAAGGCGCTTGTCCGCGACAACGAGCAGCAGGTCGCCCGTCTTGGCGCCCGTGGCCTCGGCGATCTTCGCGAACGTCTCATCGCCGTAGAACTTCTTGAACGGGCTCTTGATGCCGTCTGCCGTGTACTGGATCCAGGCAAGGCCTTTCGCCCCGTAGACCTGCACGAATTTCACGAGGTCATCGAGGCGGCGGCGCGGGATATCCGCATAGCCGTCGACCTTGATGCACTTGACCATGCCGCCGTTTGCGAGCACCGAGTTGAATACCTTGAACTCCGAGCCCTTGACGTATTCCGAGATATCCATGAGCGGCATGTCGAAACGGAGATCCGGCTTATCGGAACCGTATTTGTCCATAGCCGTATCCCATTCCATGCGCTCGAACGGGATCTTGATCTCGGCGCCGATGGCCTTCTCAAATAGCTCCTTGATCATGTTCTCCATCAGCGTCAGGATATCGTCCTGATCCATGAAAGACATCTCGATATCGAGCTGCGTGAACTCCGGCTGACGATCTGCGCGCAGATCCTCATCGCGGAAGCAGCGGACAATCTGGAAATACTTCTCGAAGCCCGCGACCTGCAGCAGCTGCTTGAAGATCTGCGGGGACTGCGGCAGCGCGTAGAACTCGCCCGGGTTCACACGGCTCGGCACGAGGAAGTCGCGCGCGCCTTCCGGCGTGCTCTTGCAGAGCATCGGGGTCTCGATCTCGAGGAAACCATTGCGGTCGAAGAAGTCGCGCATGATTTTCGTGACGCGGTGGCGCAGCATGATGTTCTTCTGCATCTCCGGGCGGCGCAGATCGAGATAGCGGTACTTCAGGCGCACCGTCTCATCGACGTCGATATTGTCCTGGATGTAGAACGGCGGCGTCTTCGCCTTGTTCAGGATGCGGAGCTCGCTGCAGACGACCTCAATCTCACCGGTATCGATGTTCGGGTTGATCGTCTCCTCGCTGCGTGCGCGGATCTTGCCGCGCACCGCGATGCAGAACTCGTTGCGCAGGGACTCCGCCTTGTGGAACGTCCCTTCGTTCATCGCTGCCTCATCGAAGACAACCTGCACGAAGCCCGAGCGGTCACGCATATCGACGAAGATCAGCCCGCCGTGGTCGCGGCGCCGGGATACCCAGCCACAGAGCACGACCTCCGTGCCGACATCGCCTTTGCGAAGCACGCCGCAATGATGCGTGCGCTTCATGCCTTGCAATGTTTCCATGCTTTCCATAATGAATTCTTCACCTCAGCAAATTGCTTTTAGTTTGTCTATGATATGATCAAAGGAAACCTTTTCCTGCTCACTGTTTGCCATATTCTTGAGCTGGACACAGCTTTCCTTGACTTCCTCATCACCCAGGATCAGCGTAAAGCGCGCGTGCGCCTTGTTCGCCTGCTTCATCTGCGCCTTCATGCTGCGGCCCGCGTAGTCCATGCGCGTCTTGAGCCCCGTGCGGCGGAGCTTCGTCAGCAGCTCAAAGGCCTTTGCCTGCGCATCATCGCCGAGCGCGACGACGAAAGCGTCGATGGACGTATCCATCTCCGGCAGCAGGTTCTGCTTCTCAAGAGCCAGCAGGACGCGCTCGAGGCCCGTCGCAAACCCGACGGCCGGCGTCGGCTTGCCGCCGATCTCCTCGATGAGCCCGTCGTAGCGGCCGCCGCCCGCCACCGCGGACTGCGCACCGAGCGGCGCGTACTGGATCTCGAAGGCCGTCTTCGTATAGTAGTCGAGGCCGCGCACGAGGCGCGGATCGAGCGTGAACGAGATGCCCGCATCATGCAGGTACTGCTGCACCTTCTCGAAATGCTCGCGGCAGTCGTCGCAGAGGCAGTCCGTAATCTTCGGCGCATCGGCCATGAACGGCTTGTCCGCGTCCACCTTGCAGTCGAGGATGCGCAGCGGCGCGCGGTCGAAACGGCTCTTGCAGTCATCGCAGAGATCATCGAGCTTGTCGCGGAAATAATCCTGCAGCATCTCGCGGTACTTCGGGCGGCAGTTCGGGCAGCCGACTGAGTTCAGCGACAGTTTCAGATCCTTCAGGCCGAGCTCCGACAGGAAATCCCAGGCGACCAGGATCACCTCGGCGTCGACCATCGGGTTCTCCTCGCCGAGCGCCTCGATGCCGAACTGATGGAACTCGCGCATGCGGCCGGCCTGCGGACGGTCGTAGCGGAACATCGAGCCGATGTAGAACAGCTTGACGAGCGAATTGTCGCCGTAGAGCTTATTCTGCAAGTAGGCGCGCACCGCCGACGCCGTATTCTCCGGCCGGAGCGTGATGCTCCGGTGTCCGCGATCCTCGAACGTATACATTTCTTTATCGACGACATCCGTTCCCTCGCCGATCCCGCGGTGGAAGAGCTCCGTGTGCTCGAACATCGGCGTGCGGATTTCCTCGTAGCCGTAACGTGCGCAGAGATTGCGGATCTTCTTTTCCACATAGTTCCATTCGCCGACGGTATCCGGCAGAATGTCCTTTGTCCCACGTGGGGCATTGGTCAGCATAAAACTCACCCTGATTCCTTTTTCTTTATTTGCTCGCGCCGTATGCCTCATCGAGCAGGGCGCGCCGCTTTCCGATATACTCCTCGATATCCCGGAGGTAGGTCGTGAGATCTTTCGCGTTGAACGAGGACTTCATGCGGAGCGTCCCGGGATGGACGACCTTCGTCGCCGCCGCGCCGCCGATGCCAAGGATGGTCTGATGCTCCTCCATGATCTGGATGTTGTACATGCCCTCGGCGCCGGGTTTCGCACAGCCGACGTTCTCGAGGTCGCCGGCCATATAGCCCTGCCGGTAAAGATAGTAGGGCTGGTAGCCGCCCTCGCGCACATAGCGCATGGCGGCCTCCGACATCCGGCGCGTCTCCTCGTCGGAAGGGAGCTCGACATGCCGATCCTCCATGATATGCTTGAGGCGCGAGCCGCGCTTGATGGCAAGCGCATGCAACGTGATATCATCCGGCCCGAGCGCGACGACCTGCCGCATCGTGTCCGCGACATCCTCTGCCGTCTCGCCGGGTAGCCCGAGGATCAGATCCATGTTGATATGCGGGATGCCCGCCTCGCGCAGAGCGTGGTACATGCGCCGTACATCGTCCGGCGTATGCCGCCTGCCGATCAGGTCGAGCGTCCGCTGCTGCATGGTCTGAGGGTTCACGCTGACGCGCGTGACCTGCAGGCGCCGCATCGTCTGGATCTTCTCCGGTGTGATGCTGTCCGGCCTGCCGGCCTCGACGGTGAACTCGAAAGTTTTCGCCCCATAGAAAGCATGATATACCATTTCGAGCATTTCGTCAAAAAATTTATTGGGCAGGGCTGTCGGCGTGCCGCCTCCGACGTAGATATTCTGTATATCGAACCCATAATGCCGTACGGCATCCTCCACCGCCTCGAGGTCTTTGCGGAATACCTGCATGAACTGCGCGAGCTTTTCCTCGCCAGGCAGGATATTGGAAGGGAACGAGCAGTACAGGCAGCGCGTCAGGCAGAACGGGATGCCAACGTAGATGCTGATGGTCTTCGCATCGCTCGTCCGCAGGAACGGGAGCTGACGAAAAGCCATTGGCGTGATGACGCGCGCCTTCTCCTCGCTGCACACATAGTCCCGCATGAGCCTTCGGACAATCTGCTCCTCCGTATGCCCGGAAGCAATCCAGCGGTGCACGATCTTCGTTGGCCGCACCCCGTGCAGGATGCCCCAAGGTGCCTCGGGATACCCGAGATCCTCCGTGAAGATGCGGTAGAGCCCGAGCTTCGCGAGCCGGTGCAAGGCAGCGCCCTCGCGCTCATCGGCCTCACCGGTTCCTTCCCGCTCGAAAATCTCCGCCCGGCCGAACCGGTCGATCCGCCAGAGCCGCGTGCGGACGCGGACGTCCGCGCCCTCGTGGCACGTCGCAACCGGCAGCCGTGTATAGGCCACGGACAGCTGCGCGTAATCCGCGGCCGTATCCGGCCCGCAGATCTCTACCTTGAAAAGATTCAGCACCTCTTTTGTGATCTTCACCATGACTTCCTGGTGTGTGCTGATGGTCAGTGTCTCTACTCGCACGTTACTTTGCTTCTCCCGCTTTTCCGGCTTTCTCTTTTTCCTGGCAGTCCTTGCAGATGCCGAAGAACTTGACCTGATGGTCGAGAATCTGGAAACCGGACTTTTTCGCGATGTCCTTCTCGAGATCATCGAGGAGGTCATCGTCGAACTCATAGACCTTGCCGCATTTCGTGCAGATCAGGTGATGGTGGTGATGCTTCGACGGATCCGTCGTATTGACCTCGTAGCGCGCGCAGCCATCGCCGAACTCCATCTTCTGCAGGATGCCGAGATCCGAGAGCAGATCAAGCGTGCGGTAGACCGTCGCGAGCCCGATCTCCATGCGTTTCTCGCGCAGGACATCGTGCACGTCCTCCGCGCTCAGATGGTCACCGGGCCGGTCGAGGAAAATCTGAAGCACCAGCTGCCGCTGCGGCGTCATCTTGTGCTGGCGCTCCTGGAGCTTCTTCTTCAAATCTTCCATTGTGAATGTATTCGCCATGAAAATTACCCCTTTGCCGAAAGAAATTCAGAATAGCTCTCCCTATCGTTATACACAGAATCCCTTTGCTATCAATCTTATCTAGTATAGCAAAAAAAGCAGGAAAATTCAATTATCATTCTCAATTTCCCTGTTTTTCCGCATATTAACGAGCAATTCTTGAAATCATTCGACACTGAGGTTCGCATTCATGACGCGCTGCACGCTGTATACGTTCTTGACACGGCGGAACCGCGTCAAGATCTGGCTGACCTGCGAAGCGTTGTGCACGTTGATGCCCATGACGACCGTCGAGGTCTTCGTGCTGCGGTTCGGCTTCGCGTTGATCCGCTCGATGTTGAGCTTGAGCTCCGACGGCACGGCGAGCAGGTCAGCGAGCACGCCGTTCTTGTCGTTACAGAGAATCTCGATCTCGACCGTGTACTCCTTGTCGAGGCCGATATCCCAGCTGACCTCGATCATGCGCGAGAGATCCGTATCCTTCAGGACGTTCGGGCAGTCTGCGCGGTGCACGCTAACGCCGCGCCCGCGCGTCACGAAGCCGACAATCGGGTCACCCGGAATCGGGTTGCAGCATTTCGCAAGGCGCACCATCAGGCCGCTCTCCCCTTCGACGAGGACGCCGTGGCTCGCCTTGTTCGCCTTTCCCGTGCGCGCAGCTGGCTGCTTGATTTCCGAAAGCAGTCTGGAGATATCCGGCGAGGCATTCGCCTTCATTTCCTTTTTATGGTACTCGATCAGCTTCGTGATGATGCCGTGCAGGGCGATGCCGCCGTAGCCGAGCGCCGCGAGCATGTCATCCTCCGAACTGATGTTCAGGGACTTCGCGATTTTCAGCAGCCGGTCATCCTTCAGAAGATCTTTCGGCGAATAGCCGAGATGGCGGATCTCCTCCTGGATCATCGCCATGCCGCGCTCGATGTTCTCTTCGCGCTTTTCCTTCTTGAACCACGAACGGATCTTGCTGCGCGTCTCGGAGGATGCGACGATGTTCAGCCAGTCGCGGCTCGGGCCGTTATTCGATTTGTTCGTGATGATTGAGACGATATCGCCGTTCTTCAGCTTGTACTCGAGCGGCACCATCTTGCCATTGACCTTTGCCCCGACGCAGTGATGCCCGATCTCCGTATGGATGCGGTACGCGAAATCGATTGGGTTCGAGCCCTTCGGCAGGTTCAGCACGTCGCCGTTCGGCGTGAATACAAAGACCTCATCGGAGAAGATATCGACCTTCATGGCCTCGAAGAATTCCTTCGGATCCTTGAACTCGTCCTGCAGCGACACCATCTGGCGCAGCCAGTTCATCTTCTCGTCGAGCTTGTTCGAGGCACCAACGCTCTTGCCCGCCTCTTTGTACTTCCAATGCGCGGCGATACCGAACTCCGAGACCTGATGCATCGCGTGCGTGCGGATCTGGATCTCGAGCGGATAGCCGCGCGTCATGACCGTCGTGTGCAGGGACTGGTAGCCGTTCGACTTCGGCATCGCGATATAGTCCTTGAACCGGCCCGGAATCGGCTTCCACATCGCGTGGATGATGCCGAGCACCGCGTAACAGTCACGCACCGTATCGACGAGCACGCGCACGGCGGACAGGTCGTAGATTTCGCTGATATCCTTCTTTCCGCGCTTCATCTTCCTGTAGATGCTGTAGAAATGCTTCGCGCGGCCGCTGATATCCGCCTGGATACCCGACTCCTTGAGCTTCGCCTTGATCTGCACGATGGCCTCGTCGATGAAGGCCTGCCGCTCTTTGCGCTTCTGCTTGACGTTCTCGACGAGGTCGTAGTAAGCCTCCGGCTCGAGATAGCGCAGGCAGAGATCCTCGAGCTCCCATTTGATGCTCGAGATGCCGAGCCGGTTCGCGAGCGGCGCATAGACCTCGATGGTCTCGCGCGCGATGCGCTTCTGCTTGTCCGGGCGCATATACTTCAGCGTCCGCATGTTGTGCAGGCGGTCAGCGAGCTTGATCATGATGACGCGGATATCCTTCGCCATCGCGAGGAACATCTTGCGGTACGTCTCGAGTTGCGTTTCCTCTTTCGACTTGTACGGGATCTTGCCGAGCTTCGTGACGCCGTCGATGAGCATGGCGACTTCTTCGCCGAACATCTCGCGCATCTCCTCGATCGTATACGAGGTATCCTCGACGACATCGTGGAGCAGAGCCGCCGCGATGGTCGCGTCATCGAGATGCAGCTCCGTCAGGATCTCCGCGACATGCAAGGGATGGATGATATACGTCTCCCCCGACACGCGCTTCTGGTCTTTATGCGCCTCAGCCGCCACATCGTACGCTTTCTGGATCAGCGCGATGTTCGCCTTCGGCGAATAGCTCTTGACCGCCTCAATGATATCTCCGATTGTCACAACATCCTTGCCGTTGTGCATAACGCTCACTCCTCCGCCTGATGCGCCGCCCGGTAGGTCGGCGATGCCATCAGATCCATCTTCTGCGCTGGCGGGATCATCTTGCATCCAGCGCCCGGCTCCGTTTCGAGGAAACCGAGTTCCTCAAAAATACGCAGGCTCTCCTGCATCGTAAATAGGGCTAGTTGATTATACCGCTTATTGTACAGATCCGTCAATTCCATACCGTCAAGCGGGACTTCTTTCTGTTTGTTGTAGACAGAGGAGAGAAGCCGGTAGACATTCGCGAGGATCTCGCGCGATGGATGCACGCGTTCCCCCTCTGCAGGTGCCATATCGTCGAGCACGATCTGAATGCTTTTCCGTCCGTTCCACTCGTTGATCTGCGGCTCGTAGAGCAGGTTGAGTGCCTCGCGTTCCACCGCGCCCGCGAGCTCCGCATGCCGCCAGTAGAGCGCGGCAACCGGGCTCTCCTGCGTGCCGAGATTGAAGCGCAGATGCGTACCGTCCTTGCCGATGGCGCGCACGCCCCAGCCGCGCGCGTCCCGCACGCCGAAGACCGGCCGCGGATTCCCCATGCCGTACGGCTCGAGCTTCGCGATTTCGTCGATCTGCTCCTCGGTCAAGTCCTCTGGCTTGCGTTCCGCTTCAACATCGATTTTCGGGATATAGTCCTCGTCCGACAGGTGCTCCCGCGCATACTGGCAGAACGCCTCGCGGAATGCCGGAAGCCTAGAGGCCTCGACGCTAAGTCCAGCCGCCTGCGCGTGGCCGCCGAACTGCACGAGCTCGTCCCGGCAAGCGGTGAGTGCCTCGTACATTGAAAGCCCCTCGATGCTGCGGCACGAGCCCTTCGCCACGCCGTTATCCTGTATCGAGCAGATGATCGCCGGCTTGTAGTATTTCTCGACGAGCCGCGAGCCGACGATGCCGATGACGCCCGGATTCCAGCCCTTGCCCGCGGCGATCAGGGCTGGCATATCCTCGATGCGCTGGCCGGGCTTTGCCTGCTCTCTGAGGCTTTCCTCTGCCTCGTCGAAAATCTGCTTTTCGATGGACTGCCGCTCCGCATTGAGCGCGTTGAGCTTTTCCGCAAGCTTCTCGGCCTCCTCCATCGACTTCGCCATGAGCAGCTCCACGCCGAGCTTCGGCGAAGCCATGCGGCCCGCCGCGTTGAGCCGCGGTGCAAGGCCGAAGCCGATGTTCTCGCTCGTCAGATTCTTGCCGCTGAAACCGCTGACCGTGAGCAGCGCGCGGATGCCGGGCAGCTCGCTCTCCATCATGCCCGCGAGTCCGAGCTTCACGATTTTCCGATTCTCATCTTTCAGCGGCACGACGTCCGCCACCGTACCCAGCGCCACGATCTCGAGATCGTTCGACGCTGCCTCGATGCCCTCCATGTTCTTCCAGAGCGCCTGGCAGATCTTGAACGCCACGCCGCAGCCGCATAGATCCTTGCACGGGTATCGGTCATCCTCGCGGTGCGGATTCACGACGGCGAGCGCCGGTGGCAGCTTCTCGCCGGGCAGATGGTGGTCACTGATCACGAAATCCATCTGATCTTTGAACGCATCCACGAGATCATAGGACGCGATGCCGCAGTCCACGGAAACCAGCAGATCATACTCTGCCGCAAGTTTCCTCAGGGCATTTTCATTGAACCCGTATCCCTCGCTCCGCTCCGGCAGATAGAACGACACATCCGCCCCGAGCGCGCGCAGGTTCCGCAGCATCAGCGTCGTCGACGTGATGCCGTCCACATCGTAGTCCCCATAGATGACGATACGTTCGCCGCGCTCAATCGCCCGCTGGATGCGCGCCGCGGCCTTATCCATGTCCGTCAGAAGAAAAGGGTCATGCCATGCCAGTCCCTCCGGATGCAGGAAAAGCTCCGCCTGCTCCCGCGTCCGGATACCGCGGTGATAGAGCAGGCCCGCGAGAAACGCCGACGTCCCGAACTCCTCCGCCAGCCGCTCCAATCCATCCACCGGCTCCAAAATATTCCAAGCTTTCAGCAAAATGCCATCCGTCCCCTCTTCATCATCTGCATCCATTATAGTAAAGTAAAGCAAAATCACAAATTTCGAAATCTGACAGTGACCTGTTTTCCACAAAAGGCGATGCCGCAGGCGTATACGGTCTCGACGCCCTGGGCGCGGAACTCGGCGCGGTAGTCGCGCGACTCGATCTGCCCGATGGCCTCCGCTGCCTTCGGCTCGAGCTGATCCTCATTCTCCGCAATCTTGAATTCGAGGATCAGGCCTGCCTTCCCTTCTTCTTTTGGGAATACCGCAATATCGTAGCGGCCGACGCCGCTCTCCCGGTTCGAGCACACATCATACTCCGGCACTAGGAATGCCGTCATGCCAAGGACGAAGCCATGGTAGAAAGACTCGCGTGCGGCCGTGTCAAATGAACTCGCGAGGATCTCGAGATAGTCGCTGAGCCCATCCTGTACCGTCGCTACATCGCCCACCAGAAAAGCCTGCATCAAGACGCGCAGATCCGAAACCTGCACGCCTTTCTGGAAACGTCCGACAATCTCGTTGCGGTACACGGACATGATTTCGCGGTTCGGTATCACGAGGCTCGCATCGAGGCCGAAATCGGTCGGCACCGCGTCCTGCATCGTCAGATAGCCCGTCGTGAGCAGCATCGTGTACAGGGCATCCTTGTCATCGTAGATGTCCGCATAGATGATGCCCTCCCGAAGCATGGCCCGGATTGGGACGCCACCCAAGACCTTGCGCAGCTTCTCGATGGTCCGCGCATCCGCATGCGCGACCATCTCCTTGATGATCCCGTTGCCCGACGTGTTCAGCCAGTAGAATCTCGGCTGGCACCCGCTCGCGAAATAATTGACCACCGACCACGGGTTATAGAGTTCCGCGTCATCGACGCGATAGCCATCATACCATTTCCGGATTTCCGGCATTTTCTCGCTGACGCCATAGGACTCGGCAATCTCCGCAACCTCCGCACCCGTGAAGCCCATGACATCCGGATAAAGCGCGTTGAGCAGGGTCGACACGCGCAGATTGTTCAGATCGCTGAAAATGCTCTCCTTTGCCACGCGCAGAACGCCCGTCAGTACTGCAAAATCGAGCGATGGATTCGTCTTCAAAGCGCCAGTCAGGAACACCCGCATGAAGCCGACTGCCTGTTCATAATATCCGTGCTCGAACGCGCATTGGATTGGCACATCGTACTCATCCAGCAGCAGGACAATCTGTCTGCCGCAATGCTTTGTAAGCATATCCATCAAGAAACTCAATGCCGTCATAAGGCGGGGAATCCCAGCCTTGCCCGTCATGATTTCTTCAAAAATATTTTTTTCTGGCTCACTGATCTTGGCGCTCTACAACAAGAAATCATACTAGCTGTAAAAATTCTGCCAGAATACCGCGATACCGTCCTGCATGGTTTCCCAGTCTGCAAACTTCCATTCCTTCAGCGTCAAGAACAGGACAGGGCGCTTGCCCTGCTCGGCCATGACTGCCGCGTCCTCCGACACCGCGAGCCCGTCGAACAGCTTCCGGTTCTCCGCCGCGTTCTCCTCGCTGAAGAAATACTTCAGCATCGAAAGCGTCATCGTCTTGCCGAACCGCCGCGGCCGCGTGACGAGCGTCACCTCCGCATGATTCGGCCAGAATTCCCGGATAAACTTCGTCTTATCCACGAAATAATAGTTTTCCCTTGCCTTTGCAAAATCATCCACGCCAATCGGCACCGGCTTTGCCATGAGTATCCCCTCCCTATTTCCATCGCTTTGCTTCTTCTATTATAACGTATTCCCGAAGAAGAATGAAACAGAAAATCAGCCCGCCCCATGAATATGATATGGGACGGGCTGATTATTCTTATGCCTGAATTTTCGCTATATCAGCGGAAGAGCTGGGATACGGAGCGGTGGCTCTGGATGCGCATGATGACGTCGCCGAGGGCCTCTGCGAGGGAAAGCACGACGATCTTGTCGCTTGCTTTTTCCGGCGGCAGCGGGATCGTGTCGGTGATGACGAGCTTCTCAATTGGGGATTCGTTGATGCGCTGCACGGCCGGATCCGAGAGGATGGCGTGCGAGCACGATGCGAAGATGCGCTTTGCGCCGCGTGCCTCGAGGGCCTTGGCGCCCTCGCAGAGCGAGCCGGCCGTATCGACGATATCGTCGATGATGACCGCGGTCTTGTCCTTGACGTCACCGATGAGGTTCATGACCTCCGCGCAGCCCGGACGCGGGCGGCGCTTCTCGATGATGGCAATCGGGGCCTGCAGGTGATCAGCGAGGACGCGGGCGCGCGTGACACCGCCGAGATCCGGCGAGACGACGACGATGTCGTCGAGCTTCTGCGTGCGGAAATAGTTCGCGATGGTCGGAGCTGCGGCAAGATGGTCGACCGGGATATCGAAGAAACCCTGAATCTGGCCGGCATGCAGGTCGACGGTCACGACGCGCGTGACACCGGCCGTAACCATGAGGTTCGCGACGAGCTTCGCGGAAATCGGCTCGCGGCCGCGCGTCTTGCGATCCTGGCGCGCATAGGCATAGTACGGGACGACCGCCGTGATGCTGTGCGCGGAAGCGCGCTTGCAGGCATCCGCCATGATGAGCAGTTCCATCAGGTTATCGTTGACCGGGTAGGACGTCGGCTGGACGATGAAGATATCTTTGCCGCGGATACTCTCGGAGATCATGACCTGCGTCTCACCATTGTTGAAATGGCCGACATACGCATCACAGAGGTTGACGCCGATGTGGTCTGCAATCTTCTTTGCAAGTTCCGGATTCGCGTTGCCCGTCAGGATGCATAAGTTCGCTGTGTCTAAAGCCATTACTCAAACTCCTCCAAAAATGTCTTGATACTGGTTTTCTTTTCCTCAGGCTCCTCTGCATAACAAAAGCCTAAGCATAGTATAACACGGTTCCGCGGAAAAATCTTCTATCTAACGGGAAAAATTACAATTTCCCTGCCTTTTTGCGCTTGTCGACCCAACCCTCGATGTTCGTCTGACGCTCGCGCGCGATAGCGAGTGCATCGGCCGGCACGTCCTTCGTGACGGTCGAGCCCGCCGCGACGAATGCGTTATCTGCGAGCGTGACTGGCGCGACGAGGTTTGAGTTGCAGCCGATGAACGCATGATTGCCGATCTTCGTGCGGTATTTCTTTTTGCCATCGTAGTTGACGGTGATGGAGCCGCAGCCCATGTTGACGCCCTCGCCCATATCGCAGTCGCCGATGTAGGAGAGGTGCGGGAGCTTCGAGGCCTTGCCGATGTTCGCGTTCTTGACCTCGATGAAGTTGTCGATCTTGACCTGCTCGCCGATATGCGCGTTCGGGCGGAGGTGAACGAACTGGCCGAGGTTCGCATCATTGTCGACGATTGCATCATGCGCATAGAGGTACTGCCCCTTGACGCCGTTGCCGATTGTGACGTTCTGCAGGCGGACGCTCGGGCCAATCTCGCAGTTCTCGCCGATGACCGTCTTGCCTTCGATGAACGTCATCGGGTAGATGACGGTATCGCGGCCGATCTGCACATCCGCGTCGATATAGGTCGTATCCGGATCGAGGATGCTGACGCCCTCAGCCATGAGTTCCTCGTTCTTGCGGCGGCGCAGGATCTTCTCGGCGCGCGAGAGCTGAAGCCGCGAGTTGATGCCGAGCGTATCCTCGTAGTCATCGGCGGCAACGGCCCAGATTTTCTCGCCCTGCTTCTTCAGCATGCCGAGCACATCCGGCAGATAGTACTCGCCCTGTGCGTTGTCGTTCGTGACCTTCGGCAACATCTCGAACAGCGCCTCGATGTCGAAGCAGTAGATGCCGGAGTTCACCTCGCGGACCTTGCGCTCCTCCTCCGTCGCATCCTTGTGCTCGACGATGCGATTGACCGAGCCGTCCGCGCCGCGGATGATGCGGCCGTAGCCCGTCGCGTCCGGCATGATGGCCGTCAGCACGGTCGCCTTCGCGCCAGCCTGCACATGCTCCTCGTAGAGCTTCTTCAGCAGGTCGCCGGTCAGGAGCGGCGTATCGCCGCAGAGCACCATGACCGTGCCCTTCTCGCCCTGCATGAAGTCTTTCGTCTGCAGGACGGCGTGGCCTGTGCCGAGCTGCTCTTTCTGCTCGACGAACTCGGCCTGCCCTGCGAGCGCCTCGCGGACCTGCTCGCCGCCGAAGCCCGTGATGACGATGTTGCGGCGTGCGCCGGCGGCCTTCGCCGCATCGAGCACGGACTGGACCATGGTCTTGCCGCCCGCCTTATGCAATACCTTCGGCAGTTTCGATTTCATGCGCGTGCCTTTGCCCGCTGCGAGGATGATGGTTACAAAATCTGACATGTTCTGATGATCTCCTGTCCTTATTCTTCTGTTTTCTCCGTATCTTCCGCTTTCGCGTCGGCCTTTACGGTCTTTTTCTTCTTTGCCGCTTTTTCCTTCGCCTGCTTCTTCTTGATGGCGTCCATGGCTTTCAGCAGGGTCTTTTCCGAGTTCTCCATATGCTTCTCGGCGGCCTTCTTCGCCGCGCGGCTGTCGCCCTGCGCGATGGCCTCGACGATCATGCGGTGCTCGTCGAGCGTTGCCTCGAGGCGGCCCGGATACGACATCGAGAGCGTGCGGAACCGCGTGAGCTGATCGCGCAGGTTCGAGATGATGCCGACGAGGCGGCTGTTGCGCGCCGCATGGTACAGGAGGTCGTGGAACTCGATATCCGTCTCGACAATCTTGTCCATGTCCTTCGTCTCGATATAGGAGCTGATCATCACGAGCAGGCGCTGCAGATGTTCGAGCTCCTCCGGCGTGATGCGCTCGGCTGCAAGGCCGTTCGAAAGCGACTCAAGCGCCGTGCGGATCTCGAAGATCTCGCTGATGTCGCGGATGGACATGTTCGCGACGTAGGTACCGCGGCGCGGCATCATGACGACGTAGCCCTCGAGCTCGAGCTTGCGGATGGCCTCGCGGACCGGGGTCCGGCTGACGCCGAGTTCCTCGGCGAGCTGGATTTCCATGATGCGCTCACCCGGTTTCAGGATTCCCTTGCGGATTGCGTCGCGGATGGACTCGCAGACCACCTCGCGGAGCGGCTGATAGCTGTCCAGCCGGATAGGAGCCAATCGTTTTCCCATAAGATCAAACCTTCTATTCTAAAGTATTGTTCTAGCGAAATCGCGCGGGCGCTCATTTCTGGCGCCACTTGCGGTAAAACTTCCTCTGCCGCGGATGGCGATACGGGCCGGTCGTCGTCGTCATGTAGACGAATGCGTTCGTTTCCTCGCGCAGTGCGTCGCGGATGGCCTGCGCCTTCTCGCGGCTATCCACGAGGCAGAACACGGTCGGGCCGCTGCCCGACATCATGCTGGCCATCGCGCCGCCCTCGAGCATCCGGCGCTTCAGCCAGTCGATTTCCTCGTATTCCCTGACCGTCACGCTTTCGAGGACGTTCGCCATGCGGCTGGCGACGCCGCGCACATCACGATTCCGGATGCAGGCCTCGATGGCCGCGTTGTCCGGATGGACCTCTGCACCCTCCGCATCGTAATGCTGGTAGGCCCATGCCGTAGAGACGGAGATTTTCGGCTTCGCGAGCACGATCCAAGTCTTCGGCAACGTCGGGAAGCGCCGGAGCACCTCGCCGCGTCCGGTGGCGAACATCGTCCCGCCGAGCAGGCAGAACGGGATGTCCGAGCCGAGCCGCGCGCCGAGCTCAAGGAGCTTCGTCCGGGAAACCCCAAGATGATAAAGCTGATTGACCCCGCGCAGGACGGCCGCGGCATCCGTGCTGCCGCCGGCGAGCCCCGCCGCGACTGGGATGCGCTTTGTCAGCTCAATCTCCACGCCGCCGCGGCAGCCGGTCTCCTTTAGGATCAGTTCCGCCGCCCGCCACGCGAGATTGTTCTCATCCGCGCGGAGCCATGGCACGCTGATAGAGAGCGCAATGCCGCTCTCCCGTTTCCGCAGCACGATGGTGTCGTGCAGACCGACCGTCTGCATGACCATCGAGACTTCGTGGAACCCATCCTCCCGTTTCCCGAGGATATCAAGGGACAGATTGATTTTCGCATTGCCCTGTATCTTGATCATTCGGTCCTTCCCTCCGATTTATATATAAATTTTAACAGGAAAACGCTTTCGCTTCAAGTATTTTGGAAAATGCGCCTGCGTATTGACCGCGGACAGGATTTCGTCGATAATATAGGATAGAACATCTTTCTGATAGAAATTGAGGTCCTTTGGATGAAACATTCCGTTGCTTTTCGTGTCGGGCGTCTTTTCGTGCTCGACCTGGGCATCGCTGCCCTTTCTTTCCTGTATTTCTTCCTGACCGGCACCGCGCCGGTGGAAAGTCTGCGCATCGCGGCCGGTGTTTTTGCCGCCTTGCTGCCGACGCCGTTCCTCACCGCCTATCTTCTCCCCCTGCGGCTGGGGCAGAAACGCGCCCTCTCCGCGCTGAGTGAAAATCCGGACGACCGTCCGCTGAGCCGCGAGTTCCTGTCCGAGCTCGCGGGCGTCGACACACTCGCGTTCTGCCGCCGCGGCGTGCTGACGACGGGCATGATGCACGTGGCCGACGTGGTGCCGGAGGGCATCAATCCGCGCGTCCTGCTGTTGCTCGCGGCTTCGGCAGAGTCCGGCACCGCACATCCGGCCGGACGCGCCATCTACGACTTTGCGCTCGAAAAAGGCATCGAGCCGGAGACGCCGACGGTCGCCAACGAAATCCCGCATGCCGGCGTCGAGGCCATCGTCGGCCGCGTGCCGATCCGCGTCGGCACGGCTTCCTGGCTGCAGAAAGAGCAGATCCATATCTCCGCCGACCTGCTGACGCTCGCGGATCAGCTGTCGACGCGCGGGCAGATGCCAATTTTCGTCGCGGAATCCGGCCGAGCGCGCGGCATCCTCGTGCTCGAGGAATCCCTGCGGCTCGGCATGGGCCATGTCATGAAGACGCTCAAGGCCCTCGGCGTCCGCACGATACTCTGCACCGCCGCGAATAAGCGGCTCGCGCGGTCCTATCAGAAGCGCACGCAGTTCGACGAGATCCGCGCTGAGAGCTCTGCCGCCGATACCGCGCAGGCCATCGGACTCCTGCAGGCACGGAGCCACGTCGCCGCATGGGCCGGCCGCCCTGCGGAAAAGTCCGCGGAGGATGTGCCCGGAGAGGCAGAAGCTATCCCGGGAAATGCAGAAAATACGTCCAGAAATGATGTAAGCAGTATGAAGGATTCCGAGGGCGCAACGCCAGCCGATACCGCTGCGCTCGACCTGAGCGCCTGCAAGCTCGAATCCATCCCCGCACTCATCGAAGCCGGCAGGGACATGAGCGACCTGCAGCGCGACAGCAAGCGCGCCGCCATCTTCCTGCTGCTCGTCCTATACCTGCTCACCATCCTCCCCCCGCTTCTCCTGAACCTCACCGTCCCGCCGCTCCTCGCGCTGGCCATGAACTTCATCTTCACGACCGCCCTCACCGTCCTGCTGATCCAAAGAAATTGACAAAAAGAAAGCTGCCGCACAACTTGCTCCTGTGCGACAGCTTTTTTAGCCAGATTTAAAGTTCTGCGACATCGACCTCGTTGCCGTGTTCTTCTAACAGTTGCTTGAGGTCGTCGGGGTTCAGCCAGACGGTCGCGGTGTTTTCGTTCGGATGGATGCCGGCGAGGTGGGGTTCTTTCCAGAAATCGGCGTCGAGGAAGACTTTGACTTTGCGCTCCTCGTCGTTGAGCACGCCGAGCGGACTCACGGATCCTGGTTTTACGCCGAGGAAGTGCTGAAGTTCGTCCTCGTCGGCGAAGGTCAGCGCCCGCGTGCCGTGCGCCTTGCGGAACTCTTTCAGGTCGACGCGCTTCTCACCGCGCACGGTAATCATATAGTAGTCGCGGTGCTTCTTGTCTCGCACGAAGAGGTTCTTCGCGTCTGCGCCGGGATATGGGAACGGCGTGCTCGACGGCTCGCCCATGTGGAAGATTGGCGCGTGCTCCGTGAGCTCGAACTTTATACCCTTTTCGCGCAGATAGTCAAGTGTTTCCTGTTTGTTCATCGTCTCTGCCTCCGGTTGGAGCGGTGCCCGATATTCGTCACACGCTTGCCCGGCTGCGGCTTCTGCCGGCGGCTGCGCGGGTTGCGCCCCTTGTGGCTGCTGCCCTTCCGGTTCGCGTATTTCGAGAGCGGCTTACTGTGTTTTTTCTTCTCCGCCTCGCGCTCCGCGCGGATTTTCTCGAGCATCTGCTTCTGCTTTTTCTCGTGCTTCTTATGGTGCTCGCTGTGCGCCTTCTGGATGCGGTTCTTGATGCCCGCCTCAATCTTGCGCAAGATATCGTACTGACGCGCGTTGACGAACGTGATGGCCTTGCCACGGCTCCCTGCGCGGCCCGTGCGACCGATGCGGTGGATATACCATTCCGCATTCTGCGGGATGTCGTAGTTCACGACATGCGTGATGCCCTCGATATCGAGCCCGCGCGCCGCGATATCGGTCGTGCAGAGAATCTGCAGCTCCGCCTTGCGGAACCGGCGCAGGACGAGCGCGCGCTGGCTCTGGGACATATCGCCGTGCAGCTCATCGACGAGGTAGCCGCGTGCGGCGAGCGCCATCGTGACCATGTGCGCGCGCTGCTTCGTATGGCAGAACACCATCATGAGATACGGGTTCTCTTTATTGATGAGCTCGGAGAGCTGGTCGATCTTCGTCTCCTCGGTCGAGTCGATAATGATCTGCTCGATGTTGTCGAGCGTCACATGGTTGCCGGTGATCTTGATGTTCTGCGGCGCGCGCATGAATTGCGCGGAGAGCGCGCGGACGCGATCCGGCATCGTCGCGGAGAACAAGAGCAGCTGCCGGTCGCCTGCCGTCTCCTTCAAGAGCACCTCGACGTCCTCGATGAAACCGAGATGCAGCATCTCGTCGGCCTCGTCGAGCACGATCTTGTTGACCTGCGAGAGATCGATGGTATGACGGCGGATATGGTCGAGCAGGCGGCCCGGCGTGCCGATGATGATCTGCGGACCGCGCTGCAGCCGGAGCTTCTGCCGCTCGATATCCTGCCCGCCGTAGATGGCAAGCGTGCGGATATCGGACGCCTCGCCGATGATTTTCGCGACCTTCGCGATCTGTATCGCGAGCTCGCGCGTCGGCGTCACGACGAGCGCCTGCACGTTATCCGCGCGCGTCTTGATCTTCTCCATGACGGGAAGCAGGAAGGCGAGCGTCTTGCCCGTGCCGGTCTGTGCCTGCACGATGCAGTCCTTTCCCGCGCGCACGGCGGGGATTGACGCCTCCTGCACAGGCGTCGGCTCCTCGATGCCCTGATAACGGAGTGCCTCACATATCGACGGCGAGACACCGAAATCCAGAAATGTCGTCATAGCGTTCCTTTCTTTTCTATTCTATTTCTCCGATTACGAGGAAATAACCTCCGCACCGGTTTTGGTGATCAGGATGGTCTTTTCCCACTGTGCGGAAAGCTTGTGATCCTTCGTGCGGACGGTCCAGCCGTCGCCGGATTTATCCGTGTAGACGTCCTTTTTACCCTCGTTGATCATCGGCTCGACGGTCAGCGTCATGCCCGGCACGAGCAGCATGCCCGTACCGGCCTCCGCGTCATGCGAGACGAACGGCTCGATATGGTAGCCCTTGCCGACGCCGTGGCCGCCGAGATCCGTCACGACGCCGTAGCCGTTCTCTCTCGCGTACTTGCCGCACGCCGCACCGATATCCCCGACGAAATGCCAAGGCTTCGCGGCCTCGATGCCGAGGTTCATGCATTCCTGCGTCACACGCACGAGCCGCTCCGCGTTCGGCGCGGCCTTGCCGACGATGTACATGCGGGAGGCGTCCGCGTAGTAGCCGTTCAGGATTGTCGTGATGTCGATGTTGACGATATCGCCCTCTTGGAGATGCACCTTTTGCGACGGGATGCCGTGGCAGACGATATCGTTGATCGACGTGCAGCAGCTCGCTGGGAAACCCTCATAGTTCAGGTCGCCCGGGATGCCGCCATGCCCGATGATGTACTCGTAGACCGCGTGATCGAGCTCCGCCGTTGTGATGCCCGGCTTCACCATATCCGTCATCAGGTCGAGCGCACCGTTGTTGATTACGGCCGCTGCCTTGATGCCCTCGATATCTTTCTCGTTGTTGATGAGCTTGTGGGGCGGTCTGACCTGCCCGCGGAATACATCGAACTTCATCTCCGCGATCCGCTCGTCATAATCCTCATGGCATTTCTTATACTTTTTTCCACTACCGCACCAGCACGGGTCATTTCTTTTCATATAACGTAAAACTCCTCTTATCGTATCAAACATAGAGACCACTCATTATTATATGACGAAAACGGGATTTCGAAAAGTCCTTATGGCAACTTTTCAAAATTCCGTTTCCCAGTTCCATCCGATAAAGGTCTTACCACCCGGCATGCATGCGCTTCGATTCCGAGCGTCTCAGAGAACCTTGGCCCGCTCGACGGCATCTGTCCCCTCTTCACCCGTGCGGACGCGGATGACGTTCTCGATTGGGGAGAGGAAGATATTCCTCCTCCCGGACAGCTGCAAGGACCTGTCCCGCGTCAACCTGTTCGCTGGTATGGATATAGACTTCTTCAATCGTGCCGCCCTGATCCGCGGTCACTGGGATCTCCATCTTCATGCTTTCGAGTACAGCCACGGTGTCGCCGACCTCGATATGCTGGCCTTTCTCGACGAGGATCTTCCAGACGTTGCCCGGAACCGTCGCATAGATTTCGTTGTGACGAGGCGGTGCCGCGGGTCTAGCGGCGCCGCGACCGGTGCACCGAGGTAGACGTCGCCGAGCCCGAGCACCAGATAGTCCGCATGAAACAAGATGTCCTGCACATCCTTGAGGCTGTCTAATCCGTTGATCCGGCGGATGAATTCTGGGTTGCTTGGGCACCATGGCGCATCCGGGCGCGTCGTCTCCTGATAACGCCTCGCCGCAAGCTGCGGCTCGTTGCGGCAGATCCGGATACCGATGCCGCCGAGGCATACCGCCTCGTCCGCATGGATTTGATGAGTACCATGACATCGCGCAATGCCTTCATCTCGACGTACTTGCCCGGTGCCGATACGCCGTCGTCGAATTTCAGGCCGCCCTCCGGCGTCACAGGCACGTTCATGAAGAAGTTGATGTTCGGTGCGAGATCGCGCTTACGGATATCCATGCCGCCATCAGCGAGCTGCAGCATGAAGCTGTCGCGGTATGCATATAGCGCTTCTCGTGGGCGTAACGGACCATGTTGCTCTGGGACGAGCAGGCACCGCCGAGCGTATCGTGGCGGCCCGTCTTGTCCGCCGTGATCTCGAGCAGCGGGGTGCCGGACTCCGCGCGCAGGATCGAGCCCGTCGTCAGGTAGATGTTCTTCTGCGCGACGATTGTCGCGACCGCACCGTAATGGTCTGATGGATCCTCAGCGTCGTAGAACGTCGTATCGACGGCCTGATTGCCCTCGAGGTCGACGATGCGGAACGATTGGCCGGCCTTTACTTTATGAAGCCAGCCGAGTCCCGCGCCCTATGCATCCGCAATGTCTACCGCACAAGATATCGCGGATGCTGCCGTCGCTGCGCCGCCATCTGTCCCAGCGTCCGGGTTCCCGTCCCAGCGCCTGCCGAAGATCCAGTGCGACCTCGTCATCTCACGCTGAACGCCTCCCTCTCCGGAACACGTCCAGCATCCTGACTTCCTTTCTCCGCACTTGCCGGATACCGGAAAACATGGCATAATATGGCCGGAAAGTTTTTCGGAAAAGCAGCGCGGGAAAGGAAGTTTTTGCTATGCGGAAGTCTCTGACGGTCAGCATCATCGCCGAGTACAACCCATTCCACCTCGGCCATGCGTATCAGATGGCCGAGGTGCGCAAGCGCTTCCCGGGTGCACGGATTGTCACCGCGATGAGCGGCAGCATCGTACAACGCGGCACCCCTGCCATCTTCGATAAATGGACGCGTGCGGAACTGGCCATCCGCGGCGGCGCAAACCTCGTGCTCGAGCTGCCGTTTGCGTTTGCTGCGCGTTCGGCGCAGGATTTCGCGCGCGGCGGCGTAACGCTCCTCGCCTGCACGGGATGCGTCGACGCGCTCGCATTCGGCGCGGAATGCCCGGACCTCGATCTGCTGCAGTCCATCGCAGAGGCCATCGATTCGCCCGCTTTCCAGAAAAGACTGCATGAAGGAATCGCAAAGGTTGAATCGTATCCCGCCGCGCTGACCGACATCCTGCAAACGGAACACGGCATCAGCCGGGATATCCTGACCGCGCCGAACAACATCCTCGCCATCGAATACCTCCGCGCACTCAAGGACTATCCAGAAATCCGCCCGATCCTGATTCCGCGCAAAGGACAGGCGCACGGGGAATCGTCTCTACCAGATATGCCGGACGCAGGCGCGGCCTCGGCATCCGCCATCCGGCATGCCCTCTGCGCGGCAGAACAGGCCGGAAGCGAGCCGGACTGGAAAGCCCTGCAGGCGTTCCTGCCCGCCGGAGAATCTGGCGTGCTCCGCCCGGATTTCCTCCGAGGATTGCCGCGGCCGGATTCCCTGTTCCGCACGCTGAAGCTGCTTCTGACCCTCCGGAACGACAATATTCTTCAGACCATCTACGGCCTCTCAGGCGCCGACGGCCTGCTCGGGCGCATGCGGAAAGCGGCGACGAAAGCCGCCTCGATGAAGGAATTCGTGCGCCTTGCTGCTTCGCGCCCCTATCCGGCGTCCCGGATACGCCGCCAGATTCTCTATCTGCTGCTCGGCGTAACGGATGCGCAGATCAAAGCGATGGACGCGGCCGGGCCCCTCTACGCGCACGTCCTCGCATTCAATCTATCCGGCCAAGCGCTGTTGCGTGAAATGACGGAACACGGCCAGCTGCCCGTACTGACCAGAACGAGCCAATGGATTACAACAAAAAAGCGCCAGCAGGATAAGCTGACGCTCTCTGAGCAGATGCTCGCGCTCGATACCGAGGCGACGGAACTTCGTTCGCTCTCCATGCCCGGCATGGACGCGCGGAAAAACGATTTCAATACATCCCCGCGCGTCGTTTCTGGCGCGCCAGCAGACTCATAAGCAAAAAATCTCGAGCGCGTGCGGCACGGTCTCCACATGCAGCGGGAGCTGCGGCCCAATCTCGCCGTCGAGGTCGCTCGTCATCGGCTCCTGCGACGAAATGTCGAAGGTCTTTGCCTGCACATGGAGCACGCTCGGGTGCTGGTCGACGGGCTTGCCTTTGAAGAGATTGGCGGTCACGGCCGCGACCCCCATCGGATTCCCTCTCTTCACCGCAAGGAAATCGAGCTTTCCGTCATCGACCTTTGCCGCCGCCGCGACGTCCTTCATACTGCCAACCGTCGCGCTGTTGATGATCAGGAACAGAAACGCGTCCATATCGTAGACCTCGCCGTCAGCCGTGAGCTTCATCCGGAACGAACGGAGTTTGGGCAGCTCGCCGATGCCGCGCAGGTAGTACGCCATCTTGCCGAGCGCGTTCTTCATGCGCGCGTTGACCTCATGCGCGATGCCCGTCATCATGCCGGCGCTGACGACATTGATGAAATAGTCCTCCCCGACGCGGCCGAGGTCGACGGACCTCGTGAGCCCCTCGCAGATGCTGTCGAGATACTGGCCGAGGTCATCGTTCAGATGGAGATTCGTCGCAAAATCGTTCGACGTACCGCTGCCGATGATGCCGAGCGGCAGGTCGATATGCGCGTGCATCATGAGATTCGCGATGATGTGCACCGTGCCGTCGCCGCCAGCCGCGAGGATGCCGTCCGGCGCGGCTTCCGCGACGAACTGGTCGAAGCCGCGGTTGTCTTTCTTCGTACGGTACGGAATCACCATCGCATCGCGTTTCTGGAAAGCCGCGATAAAGGCATCGAGACGGCGCTTGAACTCCGCATGCCCCGAAACCGGGTTATAGGCCAGTACGAACTTTTTCACGATTTCTCACCCCAATATATCAAACGAGAAAAACGGGGAGCATCCGCCACCCGTTTTTTACTGTGATTTTCTTTCTCAATCCGCTTCCATCTTGAACACGCCGAGCTTGCGGAAAATGCGGATCAGCACCTTGCCGAGCATCGGCATGTGCTCGAGATCCTCTTCCTTCAAGCCGCCGATCAGCGTCATGACGAACAGGTCGACTGCACAGCCGAAGAACACCGCGCCGAACGTAGAAATCCAGCCGATGCCCCACCAGACCATCGTCCAGTCGTAGAAGAATTTTACAGCAATCGCCATGATGCCCGCCGCGAACATCGTCTTCAGGAGCTGGCCGAGCTCCATCTTGTAGCCGATGAACTTCCAGATGAAGAACAGGTTGATGATGGCCGCGACGCCCATGTCCGCCGCGGTCGCCCATGCGGAACCCATGATGCCGAGGGCAGGGATTGCCGTCAGGTTCCAGTTCAGGATGACCTTCGCCGCGGCCGCGAGAATCATGTTGACCATCGGAATGGTCGGGTGGCCGAGCCCCTGCAGGATGGCCGTCGAAACCTGATGCAGCCCGAGCAGCACGATGCTGAACGCCGAAATCATGACGGCTGGGCCGGCGCCCGGCGCGTTGTAGATCAAGGACGAAATCGGCGTCGCGAGCACGAACACGACGACAAAGGCCGGGAAGCAAACGATGTTCGAGATGCGCACGGACATCGAGGTCGTTGCGTAGACCTTGGCCTTGTTCTTGAGCGCTCGCGCCTCGCTGATGACCGGCACGATGCTCATCGCCATCGACGCCGTGATCAGGCACGACAAGTTGACGAGCGGCACCGCCATACCGGTCAGGTAGCCGAACAACTCCGTCGCTTCGTTGACGCTGTAGCCCGCGACCTCGAGGCGCTGCGGCACAATCATGAGGTCGAGGTTCGAGACGACCGGCAGCATCAGGCTCGCCGCCGAAACCGGCAACGAAAGCTGGAAAATGCGCTTCACGATCTTCCAGGTCTTCTCCTGCGGCACGTCGGGGTTCGGCTTCACCTCGCCGTAGTCACGCTCGATATCCCGGTCGAGCTTCCAATGGAAATAGACGAGCACGATGAGGCCCGTCACCGCACCTGCGAGCGCGCCGAGCGAGGCTCCCGCCGCCGCGTAGTCAAGTCCCCAAGGCAACAGCAGATACGCGAACAGGATCATCGTGATGACACGGAAGATCTGCTCGACAATCTGCGAGACCGCCGTCGGGGTCATGCGCTGCCACCCTTGCAGATAGCCGCGCGACGCCGCGAGCAAGGTCACGAAGAATACCGTCGGTGACAGCACGACGATGGCCTTGTAGGCGCGCGCATCGCGCACGAATTGATAATCGATGAGCCAGCCCGCGGCCAGATAGGTCAGGATGGAGAAGACCAGCCCGGATATGAGCATGAACGCCATCGATATGTGGAAGACGCGCTTCGCGCCGAAAATATCTTTCAGGGCAACGCGCTCCGCCGTGATGATGGAGATGGCGACCGGCACGCCGGCCTGCGAAACCGTCATCGCGAAGAAATAAATAGGGAACGCCATCTGGTAAAGGCCGATGCCCTCACCACCGAGGATCCGCGAAACGAAGATCCAGTTCAGCGAGCCGATGACCTTTACGACGAAGCCGGCTATTGTCAGAATCATCGTCCCCTTCAGGAACGACTCGCCGCGGCTCGACCTCTTTTCCTCGGGAGGCCCCTGGATCAGGGTCTCCGTTTCCTTTTCTGTATCGTTAATCCGAAACACCGTCCTGCTATTCTATCTGATCTGAGCAGATTTCTGCCCATACAGAACTATTATACTTGCTTTCCCCATTTCTGTAAACCATGACTTCCTCAGTTCGGCTGCATGGCCAGGACGCGCTGGTACTCCTCAAGACGGTGAATCCTGCGCGCACGTATCACGCCAAAATGCTGGATTTCCTCCGGCGTCAGGTAATCGGAGGAAAAACGCTCCCGCTGATAGCCGGTCCACGCGCGCTCGAAATCCGCGCGCGCGTCCGCATCCGATCCCTGCAGGAAACGCAACTCGCCATGCAGCCGCCAATAATCGGCCTCCGACTCGCGCTGCAGGCCGAAGTTCCTCTCATAGGCGGCTCGCTTTTCGTGGAACGCCTCGAGATGCTTCTGCGCGTCCGCCCATTTCCCGGATTTCCGATAGTAGCGGTAAAGCGCGAATTCCTGCATGAAGCTGCGGGAGGAGCGCTGCAGCAGTTCCTTCGGATCCATCGGGATGAACTCCCGCTTGTCCTGCGCCGCATAGTCCGACAGGATATGCACGCGCATAGCCGCTGCTGCTTCCGATGGACTGCACGCAGTTTCCTCGGCCGCCGGTTCCCCGGCAGAAGCCGCATCTTCCTCCGCCGCACTCCCGACAGCAGGAAAAAAAGACAGGAAGAAACACAGCAAGCTGCAGGCAAAAATCCATTTCTGCTGTCTCAAAGCTGACATCCTCTCCCTTCTTGCTATCCGCTTGCAGGCTATTTTTTACGGCGTCTGCGGCGCGAGCATCTGCTCGAGTTCCTCTGGGCTCAGCAACTTCGTGCCAAGGGCACGCGCCTTTTTCGCTTTCGTCGACTGGCTGTCCGTATCCGCAATGACGAGATAGGCCGTGTTCCCGGATACCGCCGATCCGACCTTGCCGCCCGCTGCCTCGATGCGCTCCTTGTAGTAGTTCCGCGGGTGCGGCATCTTGCCGGTCAGCACGAACATCTTCCCGTTGAACGCAGTCTCCGGTTTCGATTCTGTGATATAGGGCTCCGGCTGGATGTACGCGGCGAGCCTCTCTGCCTGCTTTCGGAACGCGTCGCTGCAGATGATTGCCGCGGATTTCGCGCCGATGCCCTTGACCGCCTCGACATCCTCCCGCTCCGCATGGAGTATCGCGTCCAGTGTGCCGTAATTTTCCCCGAGTTTCTTGCCGATATCACTGCCGATATTGTCGAGCAGCAGCGCCTTGACAAAATGCGGCAGATCCACCCCATCACGCGCACCTTGAATGGCCGCGTGGAGTTTCCCGGGGCTCAGCAACTCGCGGTCGTCCTCGATTTCCTGCCGTGCTTCCTGCTCCGTCAGGCCGTCGGCCATCAGCTTCTCAAACTTTTTCTGACCCGAGACAAGCTCATCGGCCGGCTTGATGATGGCGCGTTTGATATCCGCCTCGGACAGAGTGAAAAGCAGATAGGCGCCGTTCTCTCCGACACGCTCGGGGAATGTCCCGACGAGTGCCCGCGCGCGGTCAATCGAGAGGCCGTCGATATCGAGCACGTCGCGCTTCGCGAGGAAGGCAATCTGCTGCGCGATGCGCTCTCCGCAATGCGGGTTCACGCAATACAGGTTCTTTTCTTCCTCGTCCGCCGCGTTGTTCTCGCGCTCCTCGAGGGCTGCACCGCAGTATGGGCAATGCGTCATGGCCTCGATGGCCTTCCCTCCCTTGTGCTCGTAGACGATGACAATCTGCGGGATGATCATCTTCGCCTTGATGACGCCGACGCGATCGCCGATGGCGATGCCGCCGAGCCGCCCGATGACGTTCATGTTGTGCAGGTTGACATTCGAGACGACGCTGCCTTGGATGGTCACGGGCTCGACGTCCGCGACCGGCGTCAGCGTGCCCGCCTTGCCGAGCTGCCAGTGCACGCCCGTGACCGTGGTCTCGACCGGGATCTGCGCCGGCTTCCATGCAATCGCATTGCTGTTATGGTGCTCCGTCGTCCCGAATTTCTCGAGCGAGCCGTCCCAGTCGCATTTGATGACGACGCCGTCAATCGGGTAGCCGAGCGTCTTCTCATAGCAATCGTAGAGCTTCGGCACCTCGTCCGCGATGGTCTCCGCATCCTCATCCGCGGAAAACTTCTTCTTCGGCGCCATCGCGAACGGCGTATGCGCTTCGATGTAGTCCATCTTCTTCGTCTCGCTCCAGTCGACGCCCATGATGTCGTAGGCCTCGAACGAGAGGTATTTCACGAATTCCGGGTGCCTGCCGCCCGTCAGGATTGGATTGACCGAGTTCCGCGGGTTCGCCATCGGCTTCTCGCCGCGCGCCGCGAGCTCCTCGTTCATCGCGGCGAAATCCGCGAAACTCATATAGACCTCGCCGCGGATCGGGTATTCCGCGGTATAGGCCGTATCGCGCGGCGCACGCGGGAAGCGCGGCAGGATATCGCCGACATCCCCGCCGCCGCGCGTCACATACATCGGCTTCCCGTCTCTCGGATAGACCACGACCGAGCAACCATCAAGTTTCGGCTCGATGACGACTGGGGAGAACTTCTCGATGTACTCAACCAGTTTTCCCCGCTGCGTCTCATCGATCTTGCCGAGCGATTTCGGCTGATCCGGATGTGTGAATTTCGTCTGCCCGAGGTCAGCCGACGGCACGTAGTCGAGATCCGCCGCGCCGTATTTCTCGATATAGTCGCGGCGCAGTGCATCGTACTCGGCATCTGTCATCAAGAGTTGGCCCGACGCGCCATAGTAGGCGGCATCGGCAACCTGTATTTTCTTCAATTGTTCGGCTTGCGTCACAACTGTATCCCTCGCTTCATGGTTTCTCCGTTGGAGAATGGAAAATCAGACTTTCTCGATTGGCGCGTATTTCTGCATCAGTCCCTTGACGCCCTGCCCCGGAAAAGCGATTTTGAGCTCGACTTCGCCATCCGCGACCTTCTTCACAGAAACAACGGTACCGATGCCCCATTTCCCATGACGCGCCTTATCTCCGACCTTCCAGTCGACGCTCGTGTCTGGTCGAATGACGCCGCCCCTCTGAACGGCCGGCTGTGCCTGCCGCGCCTGCTTCTGCCGAAGCGCTTCGAGTACCTCGAACGCAGACTTCGGCTGCCCTGAAAAATGCACGCCATACCCCATCTGCTGGGATCCCGGCGTAAAGCGGGATCTGCCCGCATGCGCGCCCCACGCGCCGCGTGGGCCACTGCTCTGCGCACCGTCCGAGACCGGACGGAAGCCGCCCCAGCCGTCAGACTCATAGCGTTCGAGGTATTCCTCCGGTATCTCCGCGAGGAAGCGCGATGGCGGGAACATATTCGTATGGCCGTAAATCGTGCGCTGCTGCGCGCGCGTCAGATAGAGCTTTTCCTTCGCGCGCGTGATGCCGACATAGCAGGTGCGGCGCTCCTCTTCGATTTCCTTCGGCTCCATGAGCGTCCGGGAATGCGGGAAAAGGCCCTCCTCCATGCCCGCCATGAACACAATCGGGAACTCCAGGCCTTTGGCCGAGTGCAGGGTCATGAGCGTCACGCGGTCATCCTCCATATCGGCGTTGTCGATATCGGAGACCAGCGAGAGCTGCGCGAGGAACGACTCGAGGCTCGCATCGTCCTGCTCCTTCTC
The DNA here is from genome assembly GCA_036733925.1 of Selenomonadaceae bacterium. Lineage (GTDB taxonomy): Bacteria > Bacillota > Negativicutes > Selenomonadales > Selenomonadaceae > UBA2897. Next base: position 41,032 of record DAIMZO010000002.1, read on the forward strand.
GAAGTCGATGGCGACGCCGACGAACTCTTTGAGGTTTTCGATGCGCGACTCGTTCTCGACTTTTTTCTCGCCACTTTGGAGCTCATCCATATAGCCAGACGCGTCGAGCACCTTCTCGATGAGTTCATCGAGGTGCATCGCATCGACCTTCCCCATGAGTTCGAAGATCATCGCAGAAAAAGCCTCGAGCTTCGATTTTGCGCGCGAGGCGATGCCGGCATCCGCCATGGCCTCCGGGTTCGCGATGACGTCGAAGAACGTCAGCCCGCTTTCGTCCGCGTAGGACTGGATCTTGCCGATGGTCGATGCGCCGATGCCGCGCTTCGGTGTGTTGATGATGCGCAGCATGCTCACGGAATCGAGCGGATTGTAGAGCACGCGCAGGTAAGCGAGCGTGTCCTTGATCTCCTTGCGGTCGTAGAATTTCAAGCCGCCGACCATCGTGTACGGCACGCCCATGCGCATGAACGTCTCCTCGATGACGCGCGACTGCGCATTCGTGCGGTAGAGCACGGCGATGTCGCCGTAGTCACGGTGATTATTTTCGTGCTGCGTCTGGCAACAGCCCGCAATATAGGCCGCCTCGTCGCGCTCTGTCGACGCCTCGTAGAGCGTAATCTTATCGCCCTGCGCGTTCTCCGTCCAGAGGTTCTTCGGTTTGCGATTCTGGTTGTTCGCGATGACCGCGTTCGCCGCCGCGAGGATGACCTTTGTCGAGCGGTAGTTCTGCTCGAGCTTCACGACTGTCGCCTCGGGATAATCCTTCTCGAAATCGAGGATGTTGGACATATCCGCCCCGCGCCAGCCGTAGATGGACTGATCCGCGTCGCCGACGACGCAGAGGTTATGATGCTTTGCCGCGAGCAGCTTCGTGATCTGATACTGTGCGCCGTTCGTATCCTGATACTCATCGACGAGGATGTAGCGGTAGCGGTCCTGATACTTCTCCCGAATCTCCTCGTAGTCGCGCAGGATCTGCACGGTGAGGCCGAGCAAGTCGTCGAAATCGAGCGCATTGTTGTTGCGGAGCTCCTCCTGATAGAGGTCGTAGACCTCGGCAGCCTTCTCCGCATGGAAGTTATCCGCTTTTTTCTTCATCTCGCGCGGCCCCATCAGCATGTTCTTCGCGTTCGAGATGGCGCCGAGCATGCTGCGCGGCGTGAATTTCTTCTCGTCGAGGTTGAGCTTTTTCAGTGCGTTCTTGATGACTGTCAGGCTGTCCGTCGTGTCGTAGATGACGAAATTCCGCTTATAGATGCCCGTCACCTCGATTTCGCGTCGCAGGAAGCGCGCGCAGAACGAGTGGAACGTCGAGAGCAGCACGTCGCGCGCCGCCTCGCCGATCATGCGCTCCGCGCGGTCGCGCATCTCCGCCGCCGCCTTGTTCGTGAACGTAATGGCGAGGATATTCCACGGCCGCACGCCGTGGGCCAGCAGATTCGCGATGCGGCAGGTCAGCACCTTCGTCTTTCCGGATCCGGCGCCGGCCATGATCAGGAGCGGCCCGTCCTGATGCGCGACCGCCTTCTGCTGCTGTGGATTCAGACCTTCAAAGATATCCAAGATTCTCTCCCTTTTGCTTCCGTTGAAGAAACAGAAAGCCTTCCCCGTAGAGGAAGGCTTTCCCGAAAAGTCAGTTCTTTGCGATGCGCTTGACCGCCTCGGAGAGCGGCGGCACGACCTGCTTCTTGCGGCTCATGACGCCCGGCAGGTAGATATGCGTGCCCGACGCGTCCTTGCGGAACGCCTCGCCGATGAGCGTCTTCGGCTGGCCGGCATACAGGAGGTACGTCGCTTCCTCGAGGATATCCGTGGCCATCACGAGGCTCATATCGTAGCCTTCCTTCTCGCAGATCTTCGTCATCGCCGCGATGAGCTGCGGCTCGATATCGAGCACTTCCTTCGTGTCCATGACCTGAATCTGGCTGATGATGATATGATAGTCGCCGATCTGGAACTCCTTCATATCCGTCTTCGCAATCTCGGCCGGCGTCATATCGCCGATGCCAGCGCCCGCCTTGAGCATGGCCATGCCGTACTCACGCGCGTCGACGCCCGCAATCTCCGCGAGGCGCGAAGCCGTCTTCTTGTCGAGTTCCGTGCAGGTCGGGCTCTTGAAGAGCACCGTATCAGAGAGGATGGCTGAGAGCAGCAAGCCCGCGATAGACGCCGGAATATCGACGTCATTGGCCCAATGCATGTTCGCGACGATGGTCGCCGTGCAGCCGACCGGCTCCACGCGCGTGAAAATCGGCTCGCTCGTCTGCAGGCCGCCCCAGCGGTGATGATCGACGACCTCGAGGATCTTCGCGTCCTCGATGCCCTCGACCGCCTGACCGCGCTCGTTGTGGTCCACGAGGATCACGCGGTCGCGTTCCGGCAATGTGAGCTCATCACGGCTCACGATGCCGACGAGGTGGCCGTTCTCGACAACCGGATAGTTGCGGTAGTTCGTGCCGTCCATCGTGCCCTTGATATCGGAGAGCAGGTCAAGCGGCTTGAAGCATACCGGATCTGGATGCATGATGCGGCGGATTGGCACGCACTGGTTGATGAGGCGCGCGACCGTGTAGGTATCGTACGGGGTAGAGAGCAGGAAGATGTTCCGATCCTGCGCCTTCTCGACGATGGAGCCGTCGACATGGCCGCCGCCCGTCACAATCAGGCAGGCGATGTTCTTGTCGAGGATATCGACAAGCGTCTCTTCATGGCGGTCGCCGACGAGCACGATGTCCTTCGGCTCGACGACCTTCGAGATTGTCTCGACGCTGCCCGCCGCGATCCGCACGCTGCCCTCGATGAACGAGCTGCCGTCGCCGCCGACGAGGATCTCGCTGTCCGTCGCCGCGATGATGTCGCGGTAACGCACGCGCATATCCTTGAGCTTCTGCATGCCGAGTTCCTGGAAATAGCGCTTCGCGAGATCCGAAACCGTCACGATACCAACGAGCTCACCCTTGCTGTCCGTGACCGGCACCGAGCGCAGGTCATGCTCACGCATGACTTCGCCGAGATGGCGCAGCGTATCATGCTGGCGCACGACGATCTTGCAGTCGAGAGCCACGTCCTCGACGCGCGGGTAGAGATCCGAGAGGAGCAGCGGCTGCTCGACGTGGAAATAGTCGAGCGCGTACTTCGTCTCTTTGTTGACCTTTCCTGCGCGCGCCGGTACGGCGTTCTCACCGAGCGCCTGCTTCAGGTGCGCATAACCGATAGCTGAGCAAATGGAGTCCGTATCCGGATTCCGATGCCCGATGACATAGATTGGCTTCGTATTCTTCATATTTGGCAGATCCTTCCTGATGTTCGCGACGGAACCTTGTTATCGTTCAGACACTTTACTATTATAACGCAAGAAACCGGCCTGCGTCTAGTCAAGTTCGTTTCTTTTCACGGCTTTTCCAAATCACGGCTTTTCCAAAGCCGGATTCTCTCCACCTCAAAGAAAAAGGGGCACATAGTGCTGGCATTCGGCCAGCAATACGTACCCCCTCAGTCTCGCTTCGCGAGCCAGCTCCTGCCAAAGGCACGCTCGCCTGACGGCTCGTGCCCGCAGGGATCTCAGCGGTGGAATTTCTCCCCCGTCAGCATCTCATACGCTTCTTTGTACTTTGCAATGGTCTTGTCGATGACATCCTGCGGCAGCTGGTAGTCGCTGTCCGGGTTCGCCTTGAGCCAGTCGCGCACGAACTGCTTGTCGTACGACGGCTGGGACTTGCCGGCCTCATAGCCCTTGAGCGGCCAGAAACGCGAGCTGTCCGGCGTCAGCATCTCGTCGCCGAGGACAATCTCACCGTCCACATCAAGGCCGAACTCGAATTTCGTGTCCGCGATGATGATGCCACGGCTCTTTGCGTACTCCGCGCATTTCTTGTAGAGCGCAATCGTATAGGATGCAATCTTCTCGACGTATTCCTTGCCTTTGCCTGGGAACACCTTGTCGACGTAGGCAGCGCCTTCCTCGACCGTGACGTTCTCATCGTGGTCGCCGAGTTCCGCCTTCGTTGACGGCGTGAAGATTGGTTCCGGCAGCTGCTGGCACTCTTTGAGTCCCTCCGGCAGCTTGATGCCGCATGCCGTGCCGTTCTCCTTGTAGCTTTCCCAGCCGGAGCCCGTGATATAGCCGCGTACAATGCATTCCATCGGAATCATGCGGAGCTTCTGGCATTTCATGCTGTTCCCGCGGAACTGCGGTTGCTGGAAGAACTCCGGCATATCCGCGTTGTCGACGCTGATCATGTGGTTCGGCACGATATCCTTCGTGTAATCGAACCAGAACTTCGACATCTGCGTCAGCACGGCGCCCTTATCCGTAATCTTGTTCTTCAAGATATGGTCAAAGGCCGAAATGCGGTCCGTCGCGACCATGATGATGCTGTCTCCAGCATCATATACCTCGCGCACCTTGCCCGATTTGAACGGTTTGTATTCCTTCATCTGATAAGAACCTCCACTCTCTTATGTTTCTTTACTGCGACGGAATCCCCAATCCACCGCAGGTAATGCCATTCCGGATCCAGCCGATCAGTCGCGGCCGAACTTATCCTTCAGGATGACGTCATGCGAGCCGCCCTCGACGATGCTCGTCGCGGAGACCAGCGTCAGCTTCGCCTTCTCGCGGAACTCCGGCAGGCTCAGCGCGCCGCAGTTGCACATCGTCGAGCGGATCTTCGCGAGCGACGTATGCACGTTGTCCTTGAGCGGGCCGGCATACGGGACATAGGAATCGACGCCTTCCTCGAAGGACAGCTTGCGCGCGCCGCCGAGGTCGTAGCGCTGCCAGTTGCGCGCACGGTTCGAGCCCTCGCCCCAATACTCTTTGTAGTAAGTGCCGTTGACCTTGACCTTGTTCGTCGGGCTCTCGTCGAAGCGGGAGAAATAGCGGCCGAGCATCAGGAAGTCCGCGCCCATCGCAAGTGCCAGCGTCATGTGGTAGTCGTGCACGATGCCGCCGTCCGAGCAGACCGGGATGTAGACGCCCGTCGCCTTGTAGTACTCGTCGCGCGCCTTGCAGACATCAATCAGCGCCGTCGCCTGACCGCGGCCGATGCCCTTCGTCTCACGCGTGATGCAGATGGAGCCGCCGCCGATGCCGACTTTGACGAAATCCGCGCCCGCGTCCGCGAGGAAACGGAAGCCCTCACCGTCGACGACGTTGCCGGCGCCGACCTTCGCATCCGGAAAGTTCTTGTGGATGTACTGGAGCGTCATGCGCTGCCACTCGGAGAAGCCCTCCGAGGAATCGATGCAGAGGACGTCCGCGCCAGCCTCAAGCAGCTTCGGCACGCGATCCGCGTAGTCGCGCGTGTTGATGCCGGCGCCGACAATATAGCGCTTGTTTTCATCGGTGAGCTCGAGGTCGTTCTCTTTGTTGTCTGTATAATCCTTGCGGAATACCATATAGCGGAGATGCTGATTCTTGTCCACGAGCGGGAGCATGTTCAGCTTGTTCTCCCAGATCAGGTCGTTCGCCATCGGGAGCGTCGTCGTCTCTGCATCCGCGCAGACGAGCTTCTCGAACGGCGTCATGAACGTGCCAGCCTTCATGTCGAGGCTCATGCGGGAAAGGCGGTAATCGCGGCTCGTGACGATGCCGAGCAGCTTGCCGTTCGCCGTGCCGTCCTCCGTGACCGCCATCGTCGAATGGCCGGTCCTCGCGAGCAGGTCGAGGATTTCGCCGAGCGTCGTCTCCGGCGTGATGTTGGAATCACTCGTAACAAAGCCGGACTTGTAATGCTTGACGCGCGAGATCATCGCTGCCTCAGCCTCGGCACTCTGGGAACCATAGATAAAGGAGACGCCGCCCTCTTTCGCGAGTGCGATAGCCATCGTGTCGTTCGAGACGGCCTGCATGATGGCCGACGTCATCGGGATGTTCATCGAGATGGCCGGCTCCTCGCCTTTCTTGAACTTCACGAGCGGTGTCTTTAAGGAAACGCGGTCTGGGATACATTCACTCGAGGAATACCCCGGGACTAACAGATACTCTCCAAACGTGTGCGATGGTTCCTTAAAATAGAATGCCAACGTAACCCCTTCTTTCTTGCTGAAATGAGAACAACGATACTGGATTTTGCAAGGACGCATGTCCTGTTTTCGGTATAAAAAACGCATTCCGGACTGCATCTTCCCCGCAAACCTATATTATAATAAGGTTACTATATTCAAGAATTGTTGTCAATTCCACCGCGATGATTTTGAAGGATTTCCCTTTACAAGTTTACAGTAAATAAATTCAAGGTTCTCAGTTCAACCGTTTTTTCGCTCTTTTAACCTAACCGGTTCCGCAATGTGCTATAATGCAGGAAGGACAATCCGATATCACACCAAAGGAGCGTTTATTTTATGCTTGTTCAGATTCTGCTTTTCCTCGTGCTCGGCGTCGGCGTCGGGACGTTCGGCACGCTCGTCGGCATCGGCGGCGGCCTCATCTGCGTGCCGATCTTCATCCTGTTCATGAGCGAGGACGGCATATACCCGTACTTCCACTCCGCGGCGCAGATTGCCGGCACCTCCCTCGTCATCGTCATGGCGAACGCGATATCCGGGACACTCGCCTATATCCGGCAGAAGCGCGTGCTGTTCCGCGCAGCTGTGCCTTTTGCCCTTGCGACGCTCCCGGGCGCCATCATGGGCTCCGCCATCGTCGACAAATTCTCTGGGCCGATGCTCAATCTGTACTTCGGGATTTTCCTGCTTTTCATGGCCGTCATCATGGGCTGGAACGCCACGCATAAGCCGCGGATAGATATCGCAGACGTCGGCCCGGACTTCCATTTCAACATGTGGCTCGGTGTCGGCGCGAGCTTCTTCGTCGGCTTCCTCTCGAGCATCTTCGGTATCGGCGGCGGCGTCGTGCACGTGCCGCTCATGATCTACCTGCTCGGGTTCCCGGTACATGTCGCGACCGCAACCTCGCATTTCGTCCTCGCGTGCTCGTCGCTGTTCGGCGTCATCAGCCACTTCCTGATGAACCACATCGTCTGGATTCCGGCCATCTGCATCTCCATCGGCGCCGCCATCGGTGCACAGCTCGGTGCGAAAATCTCGCAGAAGACGAAATCGAAGGTCATCCTGATCCTGCTTGCCTGCGCGATGTTCGCACTCGGCCTGCGGCTGATCCTGCTCGGCGGCACGAACTGACATCATAGACACAGATTCCATGGAAAAAGGGAGGAACCATCATGCAAGAAAAAACGGAATCAACGGAAAAACGCGCCTGGTGGAAAGAGGCCGTCATCTATCAGGTTTACCCGCGCAGCTTCATGGACGCGAACGGCGATGGCATCGGCGACCTCGCGGGCATCGAGAGCCGTCTGCCCTACCTCGCTGAGCTCGGTGTCGACGTGATCTGGCTCTCGCCGATCTACGCCTCGCCGAACGATGACAATGGCTATGACATCTCCGACTACCGCGCCATCATGAAGGAATTCGGCACAATGGAGGATTTCGACAGCCTGCTCGCCGCCGCACACCACTTCGGCATCAAGATTGTCATGGATCTCGTCGTCAACCACACTTCCGACGAGCATAAATGGTTCATCGAGAGCCGGAAGTCCAAGGAAAGCCCGTACCGGGACTACTATATCTGGCGGCCCGGCAAGGATGGCAAAGCACCGAACAACTGGGAGTCCTGCTTCAGCGGTTCTGCCTGGCAGTACGATGAAGGAACCGGCGAATACTATCTGCACCTTTTCTCGAAGAAACAGCCGGACCTCAACTGGGAGAACCCGAAAGTCCGGGATGAGGTCTTTGACCTCATGAAGTTCTGGTGTGACAAGGGCATCGACGGCTTCCGCATGGACGTCATCAGCATGATCTCAAAAGACCAGCACTTCCCGGACGGGCCGCTCAAAGCGGACGGATATGGCGACTTCTTCCCGTACTGCGTGAACGGCCCGCGCGTCCACGAATTCCTGCAGGAAATGAACCGCCGTGTGCTGTCCCATTACGACCTGCTGACCGTCGGCGAGGCCGCCGGTGTCACCATTGATGAGGCCAAGAAATACGCGCGCAGCGATGGCAAGGAACTCGGCATGGTGTTCCAGTTCGAACACGTCGGCGCGGGCGCGGATAACGGCAAAGGCAGCATCATCGGGAAATGGACGACGGGCAAGCCGCAGATGCCGAAGGTTCGCGCAATCCTCAACAAATGGCAGACTGAGCTCGAGGGCTGCGCGTGGAACTCGCTCTACCTCGACAACCACGACCAGCCCCGCTGTGTCTCGATGTTCGGCAATGACAGCCCCGCATGGCGCGTGCGCTCCGCGAAGATGCTCGCGACCTGCCTGCACATGCAGAAGGGTACCCCGTACATCTATCAGGGCGAGGAACTCGGCATGACGAATACGCATTTCTCCTCGCTCGAAGACTGCCGCGATGTCGAGGAAATCAATGCCTGGCACGAATACGTCGACGAACAGCACCGCGTCAGCCCTGAGACCATGCTCGCCTGCTTCGACAACGTCGCGCGCGACAATGCGCGCACGCCGATGCAGTGGGACGCAGGCGAAAATGCCGGCTTCACGCACGGCACGCCATGGATCCCGGTCAACCCGAATTACCGCGAAATCAACGCGGCCGAGGAAATCCACGACCCGAATTCCGTCTTTTCCTACTACAAGAAACTCATCGCGCTGCGGCACCAGTACGATATCATCGTCTATGGCCGATTCATCCCGCTCCTCGAGGATGACCAGGCTGTCTACGCCTACGCGCGCCGCCTCGGCAAACAGGAGCTCATCACCAACGTAGATGCACACAAGAAAGGCGTGCTGCTCCCCTACGAGGCGCGCGTCATGCTGTATCCCAGCGCGGATTGACAACGATTGATCTGCTTTTCCATCTTCTGAAAAAGGGGCTGTCGCACGAACGAAAAACATCGTGCGGCAGCCCCTTTCTTGTATCTTTTTCCCGGCTGGAACCGGGATCCGTTGTATAATGAAATTGAACAGTTAATCCAAAAACAAAAATCCATAGTGGTGCTTCATGTTAGAATAGTTTTGCAACAAATCAACAACAAAGGAGCAATCACTATGGATCACACCCATTCTAACACAATCGAGGAAGTACGTAAATCTGGTCGCCACCTTTCATTGGAAGAACGTGGCATGATTCAGGCCTTGCATCGCCAAGGGCTTTCACTTCGCGGCATCGCTGCCGCATTGGGCTGTACCCACACGACTGTTTTCTACGAGCTTCGGCACGGAACGCCGAAAAGAGGTGTCAATACTGACACCTCTTTTTCTATGCAAAACAATCTTCGATTGTAGGAGCTTCGATGGTGGAGATAAGGGGGTTCGAACCCCTGACCTCTTGCATGCCATGCAAGCGCTCTCCCAGCTGAGCTATATCCCCAAGCAACACATAAGATTATAGCGTAAGCAGCCGTTCCTGTCAATTCTTTTTTTTCTCGTCCGGGATTCATACCATTATGACGGAAAATATGCTACACTAAGGGAAGTTTTCATGAACGACATTTCCCTTAGGAGGGATGATCCTTGCCTTTTGTCGAACCAGTTCATACGGATATCCTGCCCGGGATTCTCGAGGCGCTGCTGCCCTGGTACCGTATGGAGTCGGACGAACGCGAACTGCCCTGGCGCGCGAACGTGACACCGTATCATACCTGGGTATCGGAGATTATGCTACAGCAGACACGCGCCGCGGCGGTTATCCCGTACTATGAGCGCTTTCTCTCTGAGCTGCCGGACATCGCGGCACTCGCCGCCTGCCCCGAGGACAATCTGATGAAGCTCTGGCAGGGACTCGGCTACTACAGCCGCGCGAGGAATCTGCAGAAAGGGGCAAAACTAGTCTGCGAGGAATGCGGTGGAAAGCTCCCCGCCGATTATGCCCTGCTGCGGAAAATCCCGGGCATCGGCAGCTACACGGCTGGCGCGATTGCCTCGATTGCGTTCGGTCTGCCGCAGCCTGCCGTCGATGGCAATATGCTGCGCGTGATCACGCGGGCACTCGCCTGGAGCTCGGATGTTCTCGCCGCAAAAACCAAGACAGCGCTCGAGCAGCTTCTGACGCCGCTCTACCCGTCAGGCCGCGATGCCGGTGACCTCAATCAGGCGTTCATGGATCTCGGTGCAACGATATGCCTGCCGCATGGTGAGCCGCATTGTGCGCACTGTCCGCTCGCCCGTCTCTGCCTCGCGCACGCGCAGGGCACGGAACAGGATTACCCGAAAAAGAAAGCAAAGGCCAAGCGCCGCATCGAGCACCTGACCATCCTGAAGCTCTGCGCAGGCCGCGCGTTCGCCATCCGGAAACGGCCGGAAACCGGTCTGCTCGCGGGCCTCTGGGAACTGCCGAATCTGCCGGGCACGCTTTCGATAGCCGACGTACAGGACATTCTGGAGCGGCATGGGCTTTCTGCAGCAAAAATCACGGCGCTGCCCCCGGCAAAGCACATCTTCTCGCATGTCGAGTGGCGCATGACCGCCTACGCGGTTCAGCTGGAAACCGATTCCCTGCGAATCGCGGAAACGCCATCCGACGGTCTCCGTTTCATCTCCCCGGAACAAGCCGCCGAAAGCTACAGCATCCCCTCTGCCTTCCAGTATTTCCTGCATGAAATCGAGTAAAATCTAGTGAAAAAGAAGGATTTTCCGTTCAATATCTCGAAATCAATGCTAGAAAGTGTCGAATCGTACACGTAAATATGTGTACACGTAAATATGTAAAGTATGCGGAATTGAACAGGGGATTCAGAAAGAGATATGAGGTGTAGCTTATGTTCCATTTATTTTTGTCTGGCAAGGACAAACAAGATCATAACGTGCAGCCAGCGGCGGAGCGGCAGGTGCGCACCGCAAGCATCGTGCGCCCGGCCGGCAGCGCACAGACGCTGAATCAGCGCCCTGCAAGACCGGCTGCTGCCGCGCCAGCAGCCGCTGGTGACGCCGACATCAAGACGGCGTATCTCGGCGAAGGCGAGCTCACGCATGACAAGCTCGCAGCGCTCTGCAGTCTGCCAGGCGGCCCCGCGATAATCATCGGCTTCGTCTCCCCGGATCTTTCGGTGCCGGAAATCGCCGCGTCAATCAAAAGGGAAATCCCGTCGGATACCAAGCTGATCCTGATGACGACATCCGGAGAGCTCTGCCGCGGAACCGGCTCGCATACGCTGTACTGCGAGGCGCCGGAAGGCCGCGCAAAAGTGCTCCTGCAGTCGTATTCACACCGCATGATCGAGGATGTGTACACGATCAGCCTCACCCTGCCGAATGAGGATCTGCGCGATGGAGAGGTCAAGATGACGGTTGCCGACCGCGTCGCGAAAATCCGCGAGGAAGTCGAGCGGTATAACGTCCCATTCCGCATCAGCGTGAACCATACGTTCGCGATGGTCTACGTCGACGGCCTCTCGAACTCCGAGACCTTCGTGCTGCAGGCCCTCTACGAATCCGGCAAGTTCCCATGCCCGTTCATCGGCGGCTCGGCGGGCGGCAAGATGGATTTCACGCACACCTACATCTATGATGGCAAAGAATGCGTGGAGAACCACGCCGTCATCACAATCATCCGCCTGACGAAAGATTACCGCTACGGCATCCTGAAATCGCAGGCTGTCAGCCGTACCAGTGATTCGTTCGAAATCAGCGAGGCGAACACCGCCCTGCGCTATGTCAGCACAGTCGCGACGAAAGATGGCCGGAGCATGTCGTTCATCGAGGCGCTCAAGAACCATTTCCATGTCTCGACGGTCGATGAACTGCAGACCGCGATGCAGGGCTATACCTTCGCGGCGAACATCAACGGCGATGACTATATCCGCACGATTGCGAATATCGACGAGGCCAACGACCGCATCTACTTCTTCTGCGATATCGTCACCGGCGAGTGCCTCTACTTGATGAAGCGCGAATCGCTGAACACGACGCTCTCGCGCGATATCGCCGCATTCAAGCAGAACAAGCCGCAGCCGATTGGCGGGCTGCTCAACGACTGCATCCTGCACCGCCTCGGCTATCCGGAGGAAATCAAGCATGTTGACCTGTTCTCCGGCCTGCCGGTCGCTGGCTTCTCGAGCTTCGGCGAAATCGCCGGCCTGCATGTCAACGAGACGCTGACCGCCATCTTCTTCTATCACACACCGGCCGGGACCGCATTCAGCGACAAGTACCTCGACAATTTCGCGAGCTACTATGCGAACTGCAACGTGTTCTTCTCCGAACGCATCATCTCCCGCCAGCGTTACATGGACAAGCTCAAGGACAGCCTGATCAAGATGTTCAAGAACTATCAGGAGGAAATGCCGAGCATCGTCCGCACCATCTCCCACATGTCCGCCGACGTCGAGGTTATCCAGAAATCCATCGGCGAACTGTCTGGCGGCGTCGACGAACAGAACGAGATGTTCACGGATCTCATGGCCCGCAACCACGAGATCAACCCGAAGCTCGACATGCTGAGCCAGAGCACGCAGAAAATCAACGACGTGCTGCGCATGATCAACGAGATTGCGTCGCAGATCAACCTGCTCGCCCTCAATGCGGCCATCGAGGCAGCGCGCGCGGGCGAAGCCGGACGCGGGTTCTCTGTCGTCGCGGAAGAGGTCCGCAAGCTGTCCGAAAACACGCAGGAAAGCCTGCACACGTCGGATGAGGCAATCTCCGCCCTGCTCCACGATGTCGAGCAGATTGACGGCATTCTGAGCAAGAACCAGCAGTTCGAATCGAAGATTGGCGAATTCGAGGAGAAGTTCCAGGGCCAGATGAAGGAAATGCATCAGAACCTCGACGCGGGGCTCGACCATATCCGCCAGTCCTCCGACTCCATCGGCGAGCTCGACAAGCTCAACGAGGCAACCGCAGAACAGATGAAGGAGCTTACGACGATCATCCACAACATCGAACTCGGCATCTGATGAAAACTTCACCATGAGAAAGGCGCTGCCCATCACGCGATGGGCAGCGCCTTTTGTATACGCCGTTATTTTTTCTTCTCTTTTTCCTCTTTTTCCTGCGTAGAGATGATCTGGCGCAGCTGCTTCTGGCAGAAGTAGAATCCGCCGGCACCGATGAACAGCAAGATTAGCCCCGCTGTCCAGTGACCATAATACGAGAGCGCGGCACCGCCGATGGCAAGGGCGCCGAAGAAAATCGTATTCCATGCCTGAATGAACTGATTGTAGAGATAGCCGAATTTCCGGCTGCGCATCGGCTTCTTATTTGCGTCTGCTTGAAACTTAAACATATCCATACCCCGCTAGCTTCAACAAGATGAACAGAATCAGGCCGATGCCCGAACCGACGATAGATCCGTTCATGCGGATCCAGAGCAGGTCTGGCTCAACCTTGTCATAGACGAGATGATTGAGCTGCTCATCGGTGAGCCGCGACAAGACATCCGTGACGATGACGCCAATCAGCGTCTGGGCGTGCAATGCGGAACGCGCGATGAGATCGTAAAGCAGATGCCCGACCGCCCGCCGCAGCTCCGTATCCTCCTGCATGAGGTGCAGGCCATGCTCGTACTCTGCGCGCAAGATTTCGAGCAACCGCGAATGCAAGGCCGGCAGGTGCTCCTCCACCGGATCTACGGAGCGCGCCATATCCTCAGAAAAATGCTGGCGGACGGCCCCGAGCATGCGCAGAATGACCTCCTCGAGCGGAAGCTCCGAGAGCAGCGCGTCCTTCAGCTCGTGCGTGAGCTGGTGGAACTCCGGATCCTCATTGAGGACTGCTGCTTTCTCGTAAAACAGCGTGAGAATCTCCTTCTGAAGCGCCGAATCCGCCGTGCCGAGTTCCTGCAGCATCGCGATGGACTGCTTCTGGATGAGACCAGCCGCCTCCTCGAGGTTGACCGCGTCCACTGCCTCAGCAATCGAGGCCCAGAATCGCTCCCAGCCCGTCTTCACGCGCTCGTTTTTATAGCGCTCGAGAAGCTGCTCGATAGCCGCGCGCGTTTCCTCCCGCTCCGCTATCCTCGCGAAATAAGCGGAAAGCTTGGCGAGGAACTCTTTATCCTTGCCGCTCCGCTGCAGCCACCTGCCGCACTCCGCGAAGAAATCCTCCGGCTCGACCTGCCCGAGCGTCTGGCGGAATTTCGCCGCCAGCGCCTCGGCCTGCCCCTCTGCTTTCTGCCGCAGGACAAAGTCGCGGATATAGTGTTGCGCTTGATGGGTCAGCTGCGCCTCCGTCTCCGGTTTCCCGAGCCACTCGAGAAGCATCGGCATCAGATGAAGCTGCTCGAGATGGTGGAAAATCTTCCGGCGCGAGAAGAATTCCTTCTGCACCATCGTGACCGATGCGTGGATGAAGGACTGCCTGCGCCGCGGGAGGATTGCCGTATGATACGGGAAGCCGAGCGGCTTGCGGAACAGCGCCGTGACCGCGAACCAGTCCGCGATGCCGCCGACAAGCGCCGCCTCCGCGCAGAACAGGAATCCCTCTGCAAAGACATTTCTCGGACGCGAGAGATGCACGCAGATGGCAAATACGAAGACGACGAGCGCGAACAGCAACGTCTTGTCCGCCTTGTTCCAGTTCGACCACGGCATAGCGCCGCGCCCCTCTTCTTTTTCAAGATCCGCCATCAGCCCCACATCCTTTCCACGACGGAAACAATGAGGAACAACCCCATGCCGACCAGCGAACCGACCAGCGAACCATTGATGCGGATCATCTGCAGGTCATCCTGTACTTTGCTCTCGACAAACGTCACGAGCTGATCATCCGAAAATTCGTTGAGCCTCTCCCGGATCAGGCCCGGAATCAGCACATGGTGCTTTCGGAGCTCACTCTCAAGGAAATCCTTCAGGAATGCATCAAAGCGCCGCTGCCAGGCATGCGATTCGATGAAATGATCGATCTGCTGGTCGAGGAACGCATTGAGATGCGGAATCCAGAACGGGTTCTCCCCTTTGACATTCGCTTCCAGCCAGCTGGTCAGAAGCGCCTCGATATCCATGCGGTCGAGGTATTGTTCCTTCCAACCTCTCAGCACATCGTGCAGGGACGCGTCCTGGCTGAACTGGCGCAGCATCATCTCGAGGCCGGCCTTTACGGACGCATAGGACTCTGACTCGCCGCGCAGCATCTGCCCGAGCCAGCGCTCGAGCCGCTCATTCAAGAGCGCGAGGATATGCTCATCATCGAGGTCGAGGACGCCAAGCACCAGCCCGCGCGTCAGCGAGTTCTTCTCGTATTCTTTGCGCAGCACCTCGATGTTGTCGAGCAGTACCTGTTGCATCGCCGGCGCGTACAAGACCTGCTTACCGATGGTGAGCAGGCTGTGCAGGATATGGCGTGAATGCTGATCCTCGGACAGGATTTCGAGCAGGCTCGCGAGGACGCGCTCGAGCGGGAACGCCTTCAGGCCCTCGCGCACCGATGGCGCGAGCTCCCGTGCGATGCGCGCACTGTCCATGCCGTTCACCGTCTGCAGAAGCACCTCATCGATGGTCTGCAGGATGCGCTCCCGGCCGCCGCGATGCGCGAGATAGTCCGACATCAGAGAACCGGTATCCTGCTCGCGAATCACGTGCATGATATGCTCGACAGAAAGCAGGTCATCGCTCGCAAATTTCACGATGGCATCCATGATCCGTTTCCGGTTCCGCCGCAGGATATCCGTACGGTAAGAGATGCCGAGCGGTTTCCGAAAAATCGCCGTGACCGCGAACCAGTCCGCAAGCCCGCCGATGGTCGCCGCGAGAAACCCATGGTGCAGCAACCCCGGTAGGAATCCTGTGCCGCTGACGCCAAGCGTCCCTAGGAACCCGGCCGCCGATATGCCGAGGGCAAGATCCGCTTTGTACCTTTTCTGCAAATCCGATTACCCCGCTTTCCCGTTTTCTTGAGCCTTACTGTTTCTTCTGCTCCTCCACAAGATTGTGGAGATACACCCGGAATTTCGGTCCGAGATCCGGACGGCGCAGGGCGAACTCGACCGTCGCCTTCAAGAAACCGAGCTTGTCGCCGACATCGTAGCGCTTGCCCTCAAAATCGTAGGCATAGACCGCGTCGCGGCGCGCGAGAACCTTCAGCGCATCGGTCAGCTGGATCTCGCCGCCCTTGCCCGGCTCCGTATGCTCGAGAATATAGAAGATCTCCGGCTTGATGATGTAACGGCCGAGCACCGCCATGCGGCTCGGCGCCTCACCCGGATCCGGCTTCTCGACCATATCCGTCACGCGCATGAGGCGCGGGTTGTTCGTCTGGTCGCCGGCGACGATGCCGTACGAGCTCACCTTGTCCTGCGGCACCATCTGGCAGCCGAGCACGGATCCGCCGGTCTCATCGTAGACGTCGATGAGCTGCTTGAGCGCCGGCTTCTCCGGATTGTACACGACATCATCGCCGAGCAGTACCGCGAACGGCTCATCTCCCATGAACGCCTTCGCGCAGAGGATTGCATCGCCGAGGCCGCGCATATAGCGCTGGCGGATATAATGGATATTGATATCCGCCGTCTCTTGCACTTTCTTCAGCAGGTCAAGCTTGCCCTTCTTCTTGAGCTCCGCCTCGAGCGTCGGCGCGGAGTCGAAATGATCCTCGATGGCGCGCTTGCCATGGCCGCTGACAATCAGGATATCCTCGATACCACTCGCGAGCGCCTCCTCGACGATGTACTGGATCGTCGGCGTGTCGACGATTGGCAGCATTTCCTTCGGCGTCGCCTTTGTCGCCGGCAAAAACCGTGTACCATATCCTGCCGCCGGAATAACGGCTTTGCGAATCCGACTGTTCATATCTATTCTTTCCCCTTTTATGAAAGCACAACGTCCGAAGCGCTTTCTAATTGATTATTACCTTTCTATTATACCTTGTTTTTCCGTTTTCTGCCACCTATGTACAAAAATAAGCCTTCCCAAACAGAAAGGCTTATTCTCGCACAAAGATGTGAGTGGATGTGATTTGTGATTTTCTCTATCTTCTTGCCGCTCACGCGACAGCAGCAGTCTCATTTTCTTTGGATGCCGTACAAAGCAGACGGTCGACGTAATAGTCCGTCAGCGTAACCTCATAGTCCGCCTCCGCACGCGAGAGCACGGCGTAATCCTCAGCCGTCAGGTTCTCCTGCGTGCCGTCCGCGCGATACACGGTGAAGGACGGCACTTCTTCGGTTCCGGTGAACACGATCAGGAGGTCAGCGCCGACGCCATTGGCCTTATCGCAGAGCATGCGGGCGGACATCGCGTCCGGCATGAAGCCCTGCGTCCCATCCATCATGAGGATCTGTCTGCCATCTGCCAGATATGCGTGAAGTTCTACCATCTCGTCCACCGTCCTGTCAAATACCTGTTTCCTATATCTCTTTCGATTGCCTATAGTATAGCAGTCATTTTCTGCGCAGGAAAGAGCAAAACTTGCTTGCTTTCTTGCAAAAAATGCGCTAACTTAAAGACAGGAGGTATGGACGTGGCAAAACGATACAAACAGGGCTACCTCGAGGGCGATTACCGCATCTTCCGCCTGCAGACACCGCTCACGAGAGAAGTGCCTTTCCACTATCACGATTTCCATAAGATCATATTATTTCTGGACGGCGCCATCGACTACGTCATCGAGGGACGGCGCTGGTCGCTGCGGCCGCATGACCTTGTCCTCGTCGCGGCCGGGCAGATGCACCGCCCGATTGCCGGCGACGCGGGCGTGCCGTACAAGCGGCTCGTCATCTACGTCTCGCCGGACTTCCTCGCCCGCTGGTCCGCCCGCGAGCCATCCGGCGACGACCTCGCCGCCTGCTTTGCCGCGGCACAGAAAGAAGGCGGCGTCATGCACCAGACCGCCGCGCGCAGCCATGACCTGCTCTTCCACATGGAGCGCACCCTGCGCATCGCCAAAGGAGAGGGCTTTGCGAACCAGCTCTACACGGGGCTCGCCTTCGTGGAGTTCCTGATCCTCGTCAACCGTTCGATGCAGCGCCATGAGCTCGACGCCTTGAAGGGGCAGGCTGCCGACCCGAAAATCGAAAAGATGCTCACCTATATCGGTGAGCATCTGGATGGCGACCTGCGCGTGAAGACCCTCGCTCAACATATCTACCTGAGCCCTTATCACCTCATGCGGAAATTCAAGGCCGAGACCGGCATGAGCCTGCACCACTACGTCTTGACGCGGCGCCTGCAGAGAGCACGCGAATTGCTGCGCACGGATGACAGCCATAGCATCGCGGAAATCGCCGAAGCCTGCGGCTTCCGCGACTACTCGACATTCTCGCGCGCCTTCCGCAGCGCGTTCCACATCACGCCGAAAGCCATCCGGAACTGAAAGGCATTACTGTTTCAATGCCGGATCCTCGACGCCGTTCGCCGCGAACGCCGCGGCGCGGTCGATGCACGTGCCGCATTTGCCGCACGGCTTATCTCCGCCCTCATAGCAGGACCAGGTGAGCTCGTACGGAACTTTCAGGCGCAGGCCCTCTTTGACGACGCCCGCCTTGTTCTTATGGATGAACGGCGCCTCGAGGCGCAGCTGATGCCCCGATCCCTCATAGATGGCGCGGCTCATCGACTCGTGGAACTTCGGCGAGCAGTCCGGATAGGCGAATCCGGCCGCATCATCGGCATGCGCACCGTAATAAATCACCGAGCAACCGTTCTCGAGCGCAATCACCGCCGCGGTCGAGAGAAACATGCCGTTGCGGAACGGCACATAGGTCGAAACCGGCTTCTCGCCCCTCGTCTCCTTAATCTGCTCGGCATAGCTCTTCTCGGGGATGCTCTGCGTCGACCCCGTGAGCAGCGAGCAGTCGCTGTCCGCGAACAGCGTGGACACATCCATCTCTTTATGTACGAGCTGATAATACTCTGCGATCTCCGCCGCCGCACGGAGCTCCCGGTCATGCTTCTGTCCATAGTACATCGAAAGCGTCAGGACGTTCTCCCTGCCATATTTTTCGACTGCCAATGCGACCGCCGTGGACGAATCCACGCCGCCGCTCGACAGTACCAATGCTTTTTCTGCCATTGTCATATTCTCCTTTCGGTATGCCACCACCATGGCCTCCCCGTATATCAAGAAGATCAACTTGCCTATCATTCATCGGCCTCCCCCTGCGGGAGAGTGGGTGGAAGGGGCACTGAAGTTTATTCTACCACATATCTCTTCCATCAGAAAGTGCTCCTGTCCCCCTAGCCGAGCTGCCAACGCGCGTGGCTGCCGTGCTCGTCCTTCGACACGATAAGCTGATCGTCGATTTCCTGCTTGAGCTCGGTCACATGCGAGATGATGCCGATGAGACGGCTGCCACCTGCCATTTCTTTGAGCACGCGGATGGCGACCTTGCGCGAGCTGTCATCGAGCGAGCCGAAGCCCTCGTCGATGAAGAGCGTATCGAGCTGGACTGCCGCCGTATCGGACTGGATGCGATCCGCCATGCCGAGCGCCAGCGAGAGCGCCGCCATGAACGACTCGCCGCCCGAGAGCGTCCGCACCTCGCGTTCCCTGCCCGTGATGGTCGAATAAACCATGAGGTCGAGGCCGCGGTTCTTCCCGGCGCCGGCCTGCTCGATGGGCATCAGGTGCAGCTCGAACTGGCCGCCGGACATCGCGTAGAACCGGGCGTTTGCCGCATGCAAGATTCCCTTGAGATAATGCCGCTGCACAAAGCTCTCGAGATCCATACGCGCGCCGCTGACGTTGCCGGAAAGCCGCTCATATAGGCTTTCGAGCATGGCCTGCCGCTTGCCCTCCTTTTCCCGCGCAGCGAGAAATGCCGTGAGTTTCTGCACGGCTTCCCCGTCGAGCTCATCGGCCTGGCGCAGGTGCTCCGCGCGGTTTTCCGTCGTCTGCAATGCGGCGTCCGCGCTCTGCTCGGCTGCCCGTAATGCGGCAAGATCTGGTTCTGACCGCTGCCCGATGCTGTGCTCGGCCGCTTCAAGCGATCCCTTCGCCTCGCCAAGCTGCTGCTCAAGGGCTTCGAGCGCGGCGCGCGCCACGTCGCCCGCCTGCTTCTTTTCCTTCGCGGCCTGCAGCTCGGCGCGGGCCGCATCAAGGTTATCAAACTGCTTCTGGCGTCTCAAAGCCTCAATCGCTGCTTTGCCAGCCGCAAGCTGTTCTCCGGCCTGCTTTTCCCGCTGCTTCGCGTATTCCGCGACCTTCTGCCGCTCAGCCTTCTGCTCCTCGTATTCCGCGAGGTTCTTCTGGATGGCAGCTCGCTCCGCCGCATCCTTTTCCTGCTTGGTTTCTTCCTGCTGCAGGGAAGTAAAGGCCGCATCTAGCAACGCGTGAACCTGCCCGAAGTTCAGCGAGCCTTGCGGCCCGAACGCCGCCTCAAGGAGCAACCGGAACCGCCTGCCCTCTTCCTCGAAATGCCTGCGTTCAGAGTCGTAGGCAGTGGCCGCACTTCTGCTCTCTCCGGACGCCTTTTCGGCCTGGTCCGAGGCGGCATCTGCCTCCTGCTTCATGCGGTCAAGCATCGCCTTCGTGAGGTTCTCCGCCTCCGCCGCGCGCTTCGCCGGCGAAGGATGCGTCAGCGAACCGCAGACTGGGCATGGCTCACCATCGGCAAGCCCCTCCGCGAGGATTCCCGCCTGCGCGTCGTAGTAGAGGTTCCAGCTGCGCTGGTATTCCGCGGCCTTTTTCTTTTTTACGTTTTTCTTCTGGACAAACGCTGCGGCGGCCTGTTTTCTGCGCTGATCTGCCTGGCGGACCGTCTGATGCCTTTCATCAAGCGACGTGCAACTGCGGTCGATTTCCGTGAGCTTTTCGCGGCGGTTCTTCAGCCGCTCGGCCTCTGCGCCGCATCCGGCGAGTTCCTCCGCGCGCGCCCGCCAGCGGATTGCCTGTTCCCCGTAGGCTTCGAGTTCCTTCTGTGCGCGCTCGGCCTGCCTTTTTGCCGCCTCCTGTGCTGCCGCGGCCTGCTTCTGCTTCGCGGCGAGCTTGTGTGCCTCATCGTACAGCCGCTCCTCGCGCTCGCAGGCCTGCGCCATCTTGGCATAGGCCTGTGCCGCCTGCTCCTGTTCCGCACGGATGGCTTGCCGCCTTTCCTCCGGCCATTCTTTCCCTTTTTCGAGCGTCTGTTCCGCCTGTTTTTTCTGCGCAAAGAGCGCCTGCAGGCTCTCGGCCTCTTTTGCCGCGCGCAGGGCCGCGTCGCGCGCTTCTTTCCGCACCGCGCGCTCCGCCTGTGCCCGCTTGCCTTCCGTGTGCAGCCTCTTCTGATAGCCTTTCAGCAGATTAAGGAAATGCTCTACGGCCGCAATCGAGCCCGTCTTCTGGAGTTCCGCCTGCACCTGCTCGAGTTCCGCATCCGGCAGTTCCGCCGGAATCAGCACGTGGCCGGCCTCCGACTTGCCGAGATTGAGGCTGTTTTCCGTCTTTTTCCGGCTGACATCGAGGCGGTTCTTGAGCTCACGCACGATGGCGTCGAAGCGCTCCGTATGGAAGAGTTTCCTAAGCATCTCCTTTTTCCGGTCGGATTTCTCGCGGAGCATCTGCATGAACTCGCCCTGTGCAATCATGACGACCTGACGGAATTCCTCGGCGGTCAGGCCGACGATTTCCTCGATTTTCTCATTTGTCGCTGCGATTTTTTCTGGATAAACCGACCCGTCCGGCAAAGTCAGCTCGACGGTTTCGTTCGTGACCGTCTTATTCGCCGTGACCACGCCGCCCTTCTTGCGGAGCTTCCGGTGGCGCGGCTCGCGGTAGACCGTATAGCGGGCCTCCGCGCCGTTCTCCTGCTCGGAGAACGTGAACGAGACATACGGCTCGAGGCATTTTTTCTGCTCGAACTGGCTGTAGAGCTCCTCGCCCTCCTTGCGGTTCGTGCCGGAACTCGCCGTGCCGTACAGCGCGAACATGATGCCATCGAAAATCGTCGTCTTGCCCGCACCCGTATCGCCGGTGATCAGAAAGAGGTTCTGCGCCGGCTGCGTGAAGTCGATGACCGTCTTTCCCGCATAGGATCCAAAAGCCTGTAAACTCAACTGAATTGGCCGCAATGCTTACACCCCTTCCACCGTGCGGATGATGTCCGCGAGTTCCGCACGTTCCTCCGGCCGCAGGTCTCCCTGCAGGAAGCCCTCGCAGAGCTCGAGCGAGTCGCTCGTCACCGCCTCGCGGGCCTCAAGATCCGCCGTGTCCCCAACGCTTGCCCGACGCTCGCGCTGGATCTCGAGCATATTCGGATAGTGCACGCGCAGGCGGTCGCGCACATCTGCCCGGATTTCCTGTGCATCGTCCGTCAGGACAATCCGCACGTAATCCTCCGATTCTTCCCTGAGCAGATCCGCAAGCGTGCCCTTCAAGATACGCACCGGATGCTCCGGCTGCAGCGCAAAGCGCTCGGTCCGTACCTCGCCCTTTTCTCCGAGCGTCACCTCGTGCAGATATTTCACCGTATCCGCCTCGGAAAACGACGTCGCGAGCGGCGCGCCGCAATAGCACGCGCGGCCGCCCGCCCAATGCCATTCCTTGTGGATATGTCCGAGCGCCGCATAGTCAAATGGCGAGAGCACATCCGCGTGCACTGCGTCGATATTGCCGACCGCGTGCACCTCCGAATCCGCGCGCGGCGCCGTCTCTGCCGCCACACCATCTGGCAGGTAGAACTGATGGCTCACGATCACATTGCGCGCCCCAGTGTCGATATCCTCCCGTTCCATCAGGCGGTGCAACGCCTCGTCATAGGAGAGCCGCGGCTCATCCTCATCGCACTTCGTGATATTCCGGATCATAGCCGGCTTCACGAACGGGAGCAGATAGAAATGCGCGGGCCCGTACGCATCCTCGAGCGTCACCCGCGCGATATGCTCCCCCTCGCGCATCGGCGGCAGGCCAATCATGTACACATTCTCCCGCGAGAGGATGCCGCGGTAGACATTCAGCCGCTGCGCGCTGTCGTGATTGCCAGAGATTGCGAGAATCACCGCGTCCGGCGCCGCCCGGCGCAATGCCCCGAGGAAATCATCGAAAAGCGTCACCGCCTCCGCCGGCGGATCCGCGCGGTCATAGATATCCCCCGCGATCACCACGGCATCCGGCTGCCGCTCCCCCGCCATATCCGCAATCTCCCCAAGCAGATGCCGCTGATCCTCCAGCATGCTCTTCTGCTGCAATTTCAGCCCGAGATGCAGATCCGACAAATGAAAAAACCGCATAGCCCTTTCCCACCTTTATCCTGAATTATTCATCGAGCACAATTTCTGATCAGTTGCCGGAATTTGCGTTCGCTTGAAAAAATACGAATCACTTTATTGACAAAATTTGTCGAATCCTTACCCAATCCGCGGATTTTGAGTTAGACTTTCCCCATGGTTCTGAAAACCGGATCTTAGGTTGTTCGTGTTCCATTTATGCCGTAGCCAAGGCTGTTCGCAATCGTTGGATGGCGTGATGTGCGGTAAGGAATGGTTCTTTATCTGTACAGGAGGGGCACAGACGAAACATGATTTTCCCTGCATGTTTCACGGCTCTTGCCGCAATCTTGACCAGTCTCTGGCGAAGTTCGCTTGCGCGAAGCTTGCTGTAGGCCTTGGACAGGCAGAGCCTGCGGAACAGGTTCACGATGTTGTAGGCCAGCGACGCGATGGCCAGCCGCTTGGCGTTATCCACCATGTCGCGGCTCGGGATATGGCCGAAAGCGAACTCACGTTTGGATTCCTTGATGAAGTTTTCCATCTTTCCCCCGCTTGCCGTAAAGGCGGATGACATCTTCTGGATCGTCTGTCCGGTTCGTGACAACGAACATCGGCGTGGGGAAAAGCTCCCCCTGCTTCATTTCCAGCTTATAGACAACGCGCCGTGCTTTTCTCCAAGCCTTGGCCTGATATCGGAATAGAACCAACCGAGCAGGGCCGCGATGAGCCATGCGACGGTCTTGACCTTCGTATCGTACCGCTTTGCCGCGTCGCAATAAATCCATATTGCCGGCAAAATAATCGCTACCAGCATGATCAGCTGCATTCCCCCGGAATCCAACATTCTCTTTTCCTGCCTCTCTGAAATCTGCCAATCCATCTTTGGCAATCCTTTGTGAAATCGCATACATACGAGTTTTAGGCCGATGACCCGTAAACTCTTCTTACAATTATAGCATGAAACGACGTCTCGATAAACCGATATAGATTCTGTTGATTTCCTCCAGATAATCTTGTATAATAAGATTATCTGGAGGAAATCAACATGTTGAAGACAACTTGGGCATTAGAAGAAGAATTAAAGGAGTGCCGGAATCCGCGAGACCGGCTTCACCGCCTTGTCAGGCAGAAGGAATTGTTCCGCGTGCACCGCGGTCTCTATGAAACGGAGGAAACTGTCCCCATGCACCTGCTGGCTGGCAGCATATACGGCCCTTCCTACCTTTCTTTTGAAACAGCTTTATCGAGGTATGGTCTGATTCCGGAACGCGTCTACGTCTGCACCTCAGCGACAGAAGGGAAAAACCGGCAGAAAAAGATTGAGACTCCATACGGGACTTTTCTCTATCGCGATGTCCCAAAATCTGTTTTCCCATTCTACGTGACCTGGCATCAGGAGGGGAACTACGCTTATTCCATTGCCTCCCCCGAAAAGGCTCTATGCGATCTTCTCTATATCAAGCCGGCCGTACGCAGTCAGCGGGCACTGCTTGCCCTTCTATTCGATGATCTGCGTATCGACAAAGACAGCCTGAAAGCACTCGATCACAATGCCCTTTTCTTTCTCTGTAAGCTTTATAAGGCATCCAATCTTCGGTTGCTAGAAACTGTTTTCCGGAGAGATTTCTCATGATGAATATCTTGCAAAGCATGCTCAAGGGATATCCGCTCCATACTGCGGATGACTACCGGAACGCGCTGAAAGAAATTATTCAGGAACTCACGTTGAGCGGCATGAGCAAAGCCGGTTTCTTCAAGGAAGGTGCATTTTATGGTGGTACGGCACTGCGCATCTTTCACGGACTGGAACGTTTTTCCAAGGATATGGACTTTTCTCTGCTAGCACCAGAAAA
>DAIMZO010000002.1:65935-76793 GCA_036733925.1 Selenomonadaceae bacterium
TTTCAACGAAGCCTCAGCACTGTAGAAGAAATCTTGAATAGTTTCGGCCTGCAGATGTCTGTTGAAGCGAAAGAAAAAACGCATACGAGCAACATTGAATCCGCCTTCATCAAGGGGAACACCTATCTGCAGGTACTGCACATTGAAGGATCGCCAGGCCTCGATATCCCCGGCCTGCACAAACAGGAAAAGATCAAAATCAAGCTGGAGGTCGATACCAATCCACCCGAAGGCGCCGATTATGAGATAAAATATGCGTTGCGCCCCATCCCATTCGCAGTCAGGCTCTATGATCTGCCTTCCCTATTCGCTGGAAAAACACACGCGGTGCTCTGCCGCGGCTGGAAAAACCGCGTAAAAGGGCGTGACCTCTATGATTATGTCTGGTATCTCGCACGAAAAACGCCGATCAATCTCTTCCACTTGCAGAAGCGGCTCGAGCAATCCGGGAAATGGCCGGAAAATGAAATCCTGACACTTTCCGCCTGCAAAGAACTGCTCCATCAAAGATTCCAGGTCATCGATTTCTCCGCCGCAAAACAAGACGTCCTGCCATTCATAAAAAATCCGCTAGAGCTGGATCTGTGGTCAGCAGCGTTCTTTCAGACCATCACGGAAGATCTGCAAGCGATAGAAAAAGCCACACATTAGCATGAATATGCGAAAACAAGAAGCGTGCAGCCCCAAATGGTAGCTGCACGCTTCTTGTTCTGCCGGCATCCGATATTCAGTTCACAGCGGCTGCCAGAGTGTCGCTTTCCTGTTTCTCTTCGATCTCACTCCAGAGCTTGTCCGCCTCGGGCTTCCATGCCTTCGCATAGGCCCGGCATTTCGCGCAGAGCTGCATGGCGGATTCCGGGGACTGGAGGTCGGTGGATCTCGCACCGCTCTTTGCGACCATCGCAGCTAGGAATTGCGGGTTCTCGAGCATCGGGCACGGGCGCAGATGGTTTTCGTTGAACGGCTGATGTTTCTGATACTCGCAGAACAGCGACTGCTGCAGGCATTCGAGCAGGCTCTGCTCCTTGATGTTCGCGCTCGAATAGTGGATGAACACACATGGCTCGACGTCGCCGTTCGGGTTGATGTGGCAGTACTGGCGCGCACCGGCGATGCAGCCGCCGATATGCTCGCCGTCATTCTGGAAGTCGATGGCGAAGATCGGCTTGCCGCCCTTCACGGCGCGGATCTCGCGGACGCTATGCACCATGTAGGCGCGCTGCTCCGGCGTCGGCAGCAGGTCAAGAGATGCGTCGTTGCCGACCGGCATGTAATGGAAGTACCAGGTGAACCAGGCGCCCTTGTCGATGAGCATATCGAGGAACTGAATCAGCGCTGTTTCTTGTTCGTTGTCTTCATACTCTTAATTATACTCCTATTGGTCAAAAAGTCGATAGTAAAAGGTCAAAAAATCAAAATTTAATTTTCTAAAGAAATTTTCTTGGTCAAGTATCTATGCAAAAAAAGACAGCCCAAAGGCCTGAGCTGTCTTTTTATTTTTTCTATCGGAGTGTTTGAGAATCAGAAGTGGAGCGTTACGCCCGTGTAAAGGCCCTTTGCCTTTGCGTCGAGGCCGTTCACACCTGCGAGCTTGTTGACCTTCAGATACTTATAACTGAGGTCGAAGTCCACGTTCTGCGTGATGTTGTAGGAAGCGCCGACTTCGGCTTTGAAGTGGTTCTCGCCGCCGCCGAGACCTGCCCACCAGCCAAGACGCTGCACCGGCTTGCCGACATAGCGGACACCGGCCTGGAAGTTGTTCTTCGTCTTGCTGACGGATTCACCATTGCCTTCCGCTTTCGCGTTGTAGATCATATCGCCGACATAAGCGTACAGGTTGTCGTTGATCTTGTAGTTGACATTGACATCATGCGTCGTGAGCTTGCCATCATAGCCTCTCCCGAACATATTGTCGGACTTGTTCTCCGCGTAGTTGTAGGAAAGCGCGTAGTTGTTGCCGAGGCCGACCGTAGCACCGCCGTAGAAGCGGGTCTTGTCATCGCCGGTAGCAGACGAATTCCCTGCCTCTACTTTCAGATCCGGTGCGAGCGTCGCGCCGAGCTCAACCGTCGTCGCACCATTCTCATAGTTCGTAGCCGGAGCTGCGGAAACCGCACCGCCCGCGACGAGCGTCGTGCCGAGTACCATAGCGAGAACTGCTGACTTTTTCATGATAAAGACCTCCAAACCTCGAGGAGCCCCCTAGCTCCCCATCCTATGAACTTGGATATGCCATGAAATCATGGCCGCTGCAAGGCCCGCCCGGCTTTCAGAGTCCGTGTTTCCTGACCGCCCCTCGAACCTTACGCGTATTATCTTACGGCGGAAGTCTTAGAGAAACAAGGATAGTGCCGTTAAAGTTTGCAGTATCAACTTTTATATGTTGCCTAAATCAACTTTATAGTTTTCTATAAACGCAAAAGGCCACCATACACTTCCGTGTATGGTGGCCCAGTCATCTCTTATCTCAGCAGAGTTTCGCACCGGCCGGGATGCTCGGGTCGAGCATGAGCAGGTGGAGCTTCTCCTCGCCTTCCTCTTTGTGGACGGCGGAGATCAGCATGCCGCAGGAATCGATGCCCATCATCTTGCGTGGCGGCAGGTTCGTAATGGCGACGAGCGTCTTGCCGATGAGTTCCTCCGGCTCGTAGAACGCCTTGATGCCCGAGAGGATCGTGCGATCCTCGCCCGTGCCGTCGTTCAGCGTGAACTGCAGGAGCTTCTTGCTCTTCGGCACGGCCTGACAGTCCTTGACCTTCACGACGCGGAAATCGGACTTGCAGAACGTATCGAAGTCGACATAGTCTTTGAACAGCGGCTCGATCTCGACCTTTGAGAAGTCGATCTTCGCGGCCTCTGCCTGTTCTGCCGTGCGCTCTGCCTCAGCGATGGCCTTCTTGTCCGAATCGAGCGGCTTCATCGTCGGGAACAGCAGGACGTCGCGGATGGATGCCGCATCGGTCAGGAACATCACGAGACGATCGATGCCGATGCCGAGCCCCCCCGTCGGCGGCAGGCCGTACTCGAGCGCATGGACGAAGTCCTCGTCCATGACATGCGCCTCGTCGTCGCCGGCCTCACGCTGCTTGAGCTGATCCTCGAAGCGCTTGCGCTGGTCGATTGGGTCGTTGAGTTCGGTGAAGCCGTTCGCGACCTCGCGGCCGTAGATGAAGAACTCGAAGCGGTCCGTGATGCGCGGATCGTCCGGGTTGCGCTTTGCGAGCGGCGAAATCTCGGTCGGATGGCCCGTGATGAACGTCGGCTGCATGAGCGTCTCCTCGACCTTCTCCTCGAAAGCCTGATTCAGGATGCCGCCGATGCCGTGGCGCTGCTCATACGGTACGCCGATCTCATCGGCCATCGCACGCGCCTCCTCGACGGTCTGGCAGGACAGGAAGTCCTTGCCCGTCGCCTCTTTGACCGCATCGTTCATGCTGATGCGGCGCACGTTCGAGAGGTCGATTTCCGTGCCCTGATACGTAATCTTCGTCGTGCCGAGGACGGCCATCGCCGCATTCTGCACGATGCCATCGGTGATGTCCATGACATCGTTGTAGTCCGCATAGGCCTGATAGAGCTCGATCGTCGTGAATTCCGGGTTGTGGCGGATATCCATGCCCTCGTTGCGGAACACGCGGCCCATCTCGTAAACGCGCTCGAGACCGCCGACAATCAGGCGCTTCAGGTTGAGCTCCGTCGCGATGCGCAGGTACAAGTCGATGTTCAGCGCATTATGATGCGTCTTGAACGGACGCGCCGCTGCGCCGCCCGCGATGGTCGAGAGGACTGGCGTCTCGACCTCGAGGAAGCCGCGCTCATCGAGGTAGGAGCGGATGGACTTCAGTACCTTCGAGCGCTTGCGGAACGTGTCGCGAACCTCCGGATTCATGATGAGGTCGAGGTAGCGCTGACGGTAGCGGATATCGACGTCCTTGAGGCCGTGGAACTTCTCCGGCAGCGGACGCAGAGCCTTTGAGAGCAGGTCGAAATCCTCGACGCGGACCGTGAGCTCGCCGCGCTTCGTCTTGAACACAATGCCGCGGATGCCGACGATATCGCCGATATCGAGTTTGCGGAACTCCTGCTTATATTTCTCCTCGCCGAGCACATCGAGCTTGAAATAGACCTGGATATCGCCCGACGCGTCGCGCAGCGTCGCGAACGACGCCTTGCCATGGCCGCGGATGGCCATGAGGCGGCCGGCAATGCGGACCTCTCCGGCGTCCTCCTCGCCCTCAAGGCTGTCGAACTCCTTATGGATGTCCGCCGCGTGATGGTCGGTCTCATAGCGGTGGCCAAACGGCGCCACGCCCATCTCGCGGAACGCGTCCATCTTCTCGACGCGCGTCTTGATCATCTCGTTCGGGTCGTTCTCGATGACGACCTTCGACTCTTTTGGATCTGCCAAAATCGTTTCTCCTCTCATCATGGAAAAGCGCGAATCCCCCTTTTCGCGGGAATCCGCTCCTTTCCGTGCCTGTTATTTTTCTTGTTTCGTGAAATCGCGAGAAAATCAGCCGATTTTCTCAATCTTGTACTCAATGACGCCAGCCGGTGCATGCACCTCGACCGTCGTGCCGACCTTCTGGCCGATCAGGGCCTGACCGAGCGGCGACTCGTTCGAAATCTTGTCCTCATCCGGATCTGCCTCGGTCGAGCCGACAATCGTGTAGGTCTCTTCCTCGTCGAACTCTAGGTCTTTGACCGTGACTTTCGCGCCCATTGTGACAGTCTCTGAGTTGCCGCCCTGGATGATTTCCGCGTTGCGGATCTTCGCCTCGAGCTCCTGGATCTCACCCTCGAGGAAAGCCTGCTGGTTCTTCGCGTCGTCGTACTCCGAGTTCTCGGAGAGATCGCCGAGGGCGATGGCTGCCTTCAGGCGCTCCGCGATCTGGATGCGCTCCACGCTCTTCTTATAGTTGAGTTTTTCAACGAGTTTATCATAACCCTCCTGGGTTACCATGACTTTCTTGTCTGCCATGAAAAAACGCTCCTTTTTCCGGGGATTCGTCCCTTTATCCTTTTTCCCGCATACACGGGGCCTATTTATTCATTATATCCATTCCCGCGCCGTTTGTAAACTGCGCGGCCATCGAATCTTTGTCTTTTCTGCTCAGTGGTTCAGGAACATCGACAGTGCCCCGGTGGCCGGCAGGGCGACGACGAAGAATTTCAGCACGCGCCGCGGTGCGAGATGCGTGAACTTCGCACCGAACCACGCGCCGATCATCAGGCCGAGCAGGGTCTGCAGGAAAATCATGCCGTCGAGGCGGCCGTTGAAGAGGTAGCCGAGCCCGCCCGACGCCGAAATCGGCAGCACGATCATCATGCAGGTGCCGATGGTCTGCAGGAGCGGCACGCCGAACACGACCATCAGCGTCAGCTGGATGAAGGCCGCGGCCCCGATGCCGAACGCGCCGGACAGAAATCCGTTCACGACGCCCGCAAAGATACCGTAGATCCAGAGCTTCTTCCCCGTCAACAGGGTATCACGGACGGGGAAATGCCGGTGGATCCACTTGTCCTGATACATCTTCAGGTACAGCAGCACGGCGCTCATCATGAGCATGAAGCTCGTCATGAACGTCAGGAAACCGGACGGCAGGACATTCGAGACATTCGCGCCGATAAAGGCGCCGACAACGCCGCCCCCTCCGATGATAGCACCGGCCTTCACGAGCACCTCATGCTGGCGGAAATGGCTGATGGTTCCCGAAATCATCGTGAAGACCATCGCGGCCAGCGCGACCGCGAGTGCGGTATGGATCGACACATGGAAGCCGACCGTCAGCAGCGCAATCGTCACGCCGGCGCCGCCCGCGCCGACAAACCCGATGACCGCCCCGAGAATCAGCATGGAAAGAAACAGCAGCATATCCAAAAGACTCCTTTTCCCTGCAAGTACGCATACTGTGCGAATACGCCCTATTATATCACTACAGAGGGAGCCTTTACAAGACGCACAAAAAAAGAGTTCCTCTGCACATTTTCTGTACAGAAGAACTCTTTAAAAGGCATGTGGATCCGGTCACGCCTCTGCGTGCTTCGTCACGTGGAAGGTATACTCGCCGTCCTGGACGCTGATCTCGACCGTATCGCCCTCGCGGATATCTCCGGCGATGATCTTCTTCGAGAGCGCCGTCTCGACGATATGCACGAGCAGGCGCTTGAGCGGACGCGCACCGAAGTTCGGGTCAAAGCCCTGCGCCGCGAGCTGCTCGAGCGCCGCGTCAGTCCAGGTCAGATGCATCTTGACCTGCTTCTCCATACGCGCGGCAAGACGTTTGAGCAGGATCTCCGCGATGCCCTTGACCTGCTCTTTCGCGAGGCCCTTGAACACGATGATGTCATCGACACGGTTCAGGAACTCCGGACGGAAGTAATCCTTCAGGATGCCCTTGACCGCCTCTTTCGCCTCCGCGTAATCCTTGTTCAAGATTTCGTGCGAACCGAGGTTGCTCGTCATGATGATGACCGTGTTCTTGAAGTTCACGACGCGGCCCTTGCCGTCGGTCAGGCGGCCATCGTCGAGAATCTGCAGCAGCACGTTGAACACGTCGCGGTGCGCTTTCTCGATCTCATCGAGCAGGATGACGCTGTAAGGATGGCGGCGCACGGCCTCCGTGAGCTGACCGCCCTCATCGTAGCCGACGTATCCCGGAGGCGCGCCGATCAGGCGAGATACCGTATGCTTCTCCATGTACTCGGACATATCGATGCGGATGATGCTGCGCTCATCGT
Organism: Selenomonadaceae bacterium; assembly: GCA_036733925.1. Lineage (GTDB taxonomy): Bacteria > Bacillota > Negativicutes > Selenomonadales > Selenomonadaceae > UBA2897. The sequence continues at coordinate 72,677 of DAIMZO010000002.1, forward strand.
CGAACAGGGCCTCCGCAAGCGTCTTTGCAAGCTCGGTCTTGCCGACGCCCGTCGGGCCTAGGAAGATGAACGAACCGATTGGGCGGTTCGGATCCTTGATCCCGGCGCGTGCTCGGAGGATGGCTTCGCTGACCGCCTTGACGGCCTCGTCCTGACCGACCACGCGCTCATGCAGCGTCTCCGGCAGGTGCAGGAGTTTCTCGCGCTCGCCGGTCATCATCTTCGAGACCGGGATGCCCGTCCAGCGGGACACGACCTGCGCGATATCCTCCTCGCCGACTTCCTCCTTGAGCAGGCGGTCACCCGGCGCTTTCGCGTTGATGGCGTCCTCTTCCTCTTTGAGCTGCTTCTGGAGTTCCGGCAGCTTGCCGTATTTGAGCTCGGACATCTTGTTGAGGTCGTAATTGCGCTCGGCCTCGGCCATCTGCGCGTTGACCTCATCGATCTCCTTCTTGACGGCGCGGACGCGCAGGATGGACTGCTTCTCAGCCTCCCATTTCTGCTTGAGCTCGCCCTCCTTGCGCTGGAGCTCCGTCTTCTCCTCCTCGAGTTTCTCGAGGCGTTCCTTCGAGGCCTCATCGGTCTCTTTCTTGAGCGCCTGCTCCTCGATGGTCAGCTGCATGAGCTTGCGGCGCGCCTCATCGAGCGGCTGCGGCATCGACTCGATCTCCGTGCGGAGCTTTGCGGCCGCCTCATCGACGAGATCGATGGCCTTATCCGGCAGGAACCGGTCAGAGATGTAGCGGTCGGAAAGCGTTGCCGCGGCAACGAGCGCCGCATCGCGGATGCGCACGCCATGGTGCACTTCGTAGCGCTCTTTCAGGCCGCGCAGGATGGAGATCGTGTCCTCGACACTCGGCTGGTCGACCATGACTGGCTGGAACCGGCGTTCGAGCGCCGCGTCCTTCTCGATATATTTTTGATACTCTTTGAGCGTCGTCGCGCCGATGCAGCGGAGCTCGCCGCGCGCGAGCATCGGCTTCAGCAGGTTGCTCGCATCCATCGAGCCCTCGGCTGCGCCGGCGCCGACGACCGTGTGCACCTCATCGATGAACAGCAGGATCTGCCCGTCGGATTTCGAGATCTCATTGAGGACGGCCTTCAGGCGTTCCTCGAATTCGCCGCGGTACTTCGCGCCCGCGACGAGGCTGCCCATATCGAGCGAGTAAAGCGTCTTGTTCTTCAGCGACTCCGGCACATCGCCAGCGACAATGCGCTCGGCGAGGCCCTCGACGATAGCCGTCTTGCCGACACCCGGCTCACCGATCAGCACCGGGTTGTTCTTCGTCCGGCGCGACAGGATCTCGATTGTGCGACGGATCTCATCGTCGCGGCCGATGACCGGGTCGAGCTTATGATGTCGCGCGGCATCCGTCAGGTCGCGGCCGAATTTCTCGAGGGATTTGTAGCCCTCCTCCGGGTTCTCGCTCGTGACATTCTGCTTGCGGTTCTTCTTGATTGAGCTCTGGATGTTCGATTTCGTCAGGTGGAACTCGCGGCAGATGTCCTGCACCTGCTCGCTGCCGTCCATCGCAAGGGCGAGCAGCAGATGCTCTGTCGAGACGTAGTCATCCCTCATCGACTTTGCGAGCTCCTCCGCGCGGCCGAGCACGCGAACCATGTCCATGCCCATGCCGAGCCGATCCGTCCCCTTGACGGACGGAATCTTGTTGAGCTCCTGCTCAAGACGTGCCTTGAGCATCGGCAGATCCGTGCCGCAATCGCTGAAAATCGTCGCGAGCAGGCCTTCCGGCTCCTTTGCGAGCGCGAGCAGCACATGTGCCGACGTGATCTCCTGATGGTACCGCATCGCCGCAATCTGCTGTGCGGCCTGCAGTGCGGCGAGCGTCTTCGCCGTGTACTTTTCCTGTCCCATATTGTTCCTCCATCGTTCTCCCGCCCTTGGCAGGAATCCTCAGTAGTCATATTCTATGTTTCAATGCCATCGCATTGTTTCTATATCCCATTATACACGCTAAAGTCAAAAAGTCAAAGCATTTTATTGATTTTTTGACTTTTTTATTTTTATTTTTCTGCCGCCAAGTGTAACAATCGTAACAGACGTTGACGGAGGAAATGATATATACTGTTTATAGTATACAATAGTATACAGAAGAAATTGACAGGGGGAATTATCTTGGCGAAATGGGCGGTCATTTATTCATCGGTAACAGGCAACACGAAGCAGATTGCAGAAGCCATCGCGAAAGAGGCGGAAAGCCACGCAGAGGGCTGCGACCTGTTCCGCGTGCAGGACGCGCCGCAGGACGTTTCCGGCTATGAGGTCGTATTCCTCGGCTACTGGCTGCGCCTCGGGGCGCCAGATCCGCTGATGCTCAAGTATCTGCCGATGGTCACGGGCACGAAGGTCTGCTTCTTCCAGACGCACGGCACGGCGCCGACGAGCGAGCACGCAATCACGAGCTTTGCGCGCGCAGGGTATCTTCTCGGCCCGGATTGTGAGATTCTCGGCACGTACGGCTGCCGCGGCAAGATCAACCCGGCACTGCTCCAGAAACGCACGGATCTCGGCCCGGATGACCCGCATGCCGGCCCGGATAGCGTGAAGCGCTGGCAACTTGCATCGACGCATCCCGACGAGCAGGATCTCGCCGATGCCGCGTATTTCGTTCAGAACATGGCAAAGAAGCTCGCGATGAAGAAACGCTTCCTCGCGATGAAAGCTGCAAAAGCAGAATAAGCATGAAAAAAGGCGCCGAGGCGCCTTTTTTGTTATCCGGATACCTGTTCTCACTGATTGGAAGCCTTGACGTACTGCTCGAGCTTCTGCAGGGCAGCGCCGCTGTCGATGGTCTTTGCCGCAAGCTCCACGCCTTCCTGCATGGTCTTTGCCTTCTGCGCTGCGTAGAGCGCAAGACCCGCGTTCAGCAGCACGGCATTCCGCTTCGCCCCCTGGATCTTGCCCGAGAGGATATCCCGCGTGATCTGCGCATTCTCCTCCGGCGTTCCGCCGACGAGCTCCTCTTTCTTACCGCGCGTCAGCCCGAAGTCCTCCGGTTTCACAACGGTCGTCCGGTAGTACCCGTTCTTGAGCTCGCAGACCGCCGTCTCCGCAGACGAGGAAACCTCGTCGAGTCGGTCACGGCCGTAGACGACGAGCGCATTCGTGACGCCGAGAGACGCGAGCACCTTCGCGACCGGCTCGAGCAGGTACTCATCGTAGACGCCGAGCAGGAAGTATTCCGGGTTCGCCGGGTTCGTGATTGGGCCGAGGATATTGAATACCGTGCGGATGCCGAGTTCCTTGCGGATGGCACCGACGTATTTCATTGCCGCGTGATATTTCTGCGCGAACAGGAAGCACATGCCGACCTCTTTGAGCATCGCGAGCGCCTTCTCCGGCGGCTGATTGATGTTCGCGCCGAGCGCCTCCTGGCAGTCCGCCGTGCCGGATTTCGAGCTTGCCGCGCGGTTGCCGTGCTTGCAGACTTTGACGCCCGCCGCGGCCAGCACGAATGCCGATGTCGTCGAGATGTTGAACGTATTCGACTTGTCGCCGCCCGTACCGACGATTTCGAGCACCTTCATACCCGGATGCGGAACCGGCGTCGCGTGCTCGCGCATGGCCTGCGCGCAGCCCGTGATCTCGTCGATGGTCTCAGCGCGCGTGCTCTTCGTCGAAAGCGCCGCGAGGAACGCCGCGTTCTGCACCTGACTCGTCTTGCCGTCCATGATCTCATTCATGACGCCGTAGGCTTCCTCATAGCTCAGGTCTTCCTTCATGACGATTTTCTGAATAGCTGCTTCGATCATACAATTACCTCCTGATCTGCGGTCAGGAGACGAAAACCGCCCCTGACCATCCGAAAAACGAATAGTCAAGGGCGGAACAATTGCTTTAACGCTTCATTCCGTGGTGCCACCTTGCTTCGTGTTGCCACGCACTCTCTGGATACCAACATATCCAAGGCTTCTGACGCGAGCCTCACGTCATGCCATACTCAGCTTCCGCCTTTCCGCATGCCCTCCATGGTCCATTTGTCAGGCCCGTACCGATCCGGCTCCCAGCGCCCCGGACTCTCTTTGCGGCCAGTTTCCTGTGTAATCTCCACATCAACGGTTTTCTTTATGAACTTTATACATCGTATTATAGTAC
>DAIMZO010000002.1:76824-120490 GCA_036733925.1 Selenomonadaceae bacterium
ATATTTACAGATGTCAATAAAAATTTTCAAGAATTCCACAAAGTTGTTAATTCTTTTGCTGCCTCGTAGGGATTTCTAGCACCAGCAACCGCACTGACGACGAAGAAACCGTCTACTCCGGTTGCCTTGAGCGCAGGAATATCGCGCGCCTTGACGCCGCCGCCGACGACGACCGGCACTGGGCTGACCTCGTGGAGGTTCCGCAGCTCATCGAGCGTGCGCGTGACGCGCGTGCCGTCCGGCTTCAGACCGCTGTCCGGCTTGGTTGCCGTCGGGTGCAGCGGGCCGGCGCCGAAATAATCGACATCGCGGACATCCGCATGCTCCACATAGTCAATGAGCTCCCAGGCGCGCGCCGACAGGCCGACGACAGAATCCGGCCCGAGATATTTCCGGCAGACCGCAGGCGGGATATCCTTCTGCCCCACGTGCACGCCATCGACCGGGATGCCCTGCTCGCGCGCCGCGAGCACGACATCGAGCCGGTCATCGACGAGCAGCGCCACGGAATCCGCTTTCCCCAGCTCCGCGCGGACTTTTGCCACCTCATCGCAGAGCGTGAGAATCTCACGCGCCGGGGATTCCTTCGCGCGGATCTGCAGGCAGGTGAAGCCCGCGCGCAAAGCCGCGCGGATGACATCCGCCACTGGCCGCCCAGCCGTGTTCTCCGGGCCGATGACAAGATACGCTGAAATATCGAGTTTTTTCCGCAAATAGGTCATTTCACTGCTCTTCCTTTCCCATTCCTTCCGGCTGTACCGGAACGGCGATGCGCGTCAGGTATTCTTCCTCCGACTCCGCGCCCATCTCCTCGACGAGACATTCCTCATAGGCAAAGCCCGCGGGCCGCAGCGCGTGCTGCCGCATATACTCGCGCAACAGCGCATAGGATGGGGCCGTGCGCGTGTAGTCACCGGAAAAATACGTCACGAGATAGCGGCCGACCGGCCTCAGATGGCAGAACGCGCGCGGAAGGCCTTTCGGGAATTTCCGCACGATGGTCATGTAGTGGCTGATATAGGATTCGCGACCCGGCTCCATATAATCGTCCGGTGCCGTCATCACGCCAATCGTGTAGCCCGCCAGATATTCCTCGCTGAGCATGCTGGAGAGCTCCTGTGCGTATTCCGCCTCGATCTTGTCCCAGTCCTGCCGCATCGCGAGGTCGTGGATATTCTTCGAGATCAGCATCTTCTCCCCGCCGAACTGCCGCTCCTCGACCCGTCCGCAGGCGCATGCCTCCGCTTCGAGCAGGACGCGACGCTGGTTCTCGACGCTCCCGCGGCGGCGCCGGAGCTTCTGCAGTTCACCGTCGAGCCACTCCTCCTGCTCCGTCAGCAGCTTCAGGAACCGCGCAGGACTCCTGCCGCGCATATAGTCCTGGATTTCCGAGAGCTCCAGCCCCATCTCGCCGAGCATCCTTATCATATAGAATGGATAAATCTGCCTCGACGAATAGAGCCGGTAGCCGTTCGGCGCGACCCGTTCTGGCGAAAACACGCCGATGCTGTCGTAATAATGCAGCGTCCTCTTGTTGACGCCGAGCAGCCGCGCGAACTCCCCCGTCCGGAACAGCATTTCTCTTGGCATCGATTCCATCTCCTTCTGTTCGGCTCGTTACGAGTCCGTAAAATCTTCTTTCCGCCTCTTGACCTTACTGTTACTGTATACCTTATGATAAGAGTATAACAGGAAAAACGCCTGCAGGAAAGCAGTTTTCGCTGTTTTCCATAGTCTTTATTGCAGAAAACGCGCGAGAAACAACGCGCGATAGGAAAGGAAGCATTTCTTATGTTAGAAAAAGAGCAACAGGGATCCATCACCAGCCGAAGGATGACGCGGGCTGTAAACCCGCTCGCACGCACGCATACGCTCTGGAGCCTGCTGCGGTTCGCCCTGCCGTCCATCGGCATGATGCTCGTCATCTCCCTCTACACGGTCATCGACGGCATCTTCATCGGCCAGTACGCCGGCGCGAACGCGATTGCCGCATCGAACATCGTCTATCCGGGCATCAACCTCACGATGGGGCTCGCCATCATGATCGCGTCCGGCGGCTCGGCGCTGGTCGCGAAGACCCTCGGAGAGAAGGACATGGCGCTCGCCTCCCAGCGTTTCACGCTGCTACTGTTTGCGACGCTCGGCATCGACCTGCTCGTCATCGCACTGATCCTGCTCTTCCTGCCGCAGGTGCTCGCATTTCTCGGCGCGACGCCCATGCTCTACAATGACGCCCGGCTCTACCTCGGCATCATGACGAGCTTTGCACCGGCGCTCACGCTGCTGCTTTTCTTCAATTATTTCTACATCGCTGACGGCGCGCCGAAGCTTGGCTTTGCCGCATCGACCATCTCCGGCATCCTGAACGGCGTGCTCGACTACGTCTTCCTCGCCCATTTCCACTGGGGCATCGCTGGTGCCGCATTTGCGACAGGCATCGGCTACATCGCCGCCACGGCAGTCGGCTTCGTCTACTTCAAGCATTATTCGAAGACGCTGCATTTCGTTCGGCCGCACCTCGGCCTTTCTGCTCTGCGCGACCTCCGGCAGACGATGTTCAACGGCTCCTCGGAGCTCGTCACGGAGCTCGCCATCGGCATCACGACATTCCTGTTCAATGCCGTCACGTTCCGGTATGCCGGTGAGAACGGCATCGCGGCAATCACCGTCATCCTCTACACGGAAATGCTCATGACCTCGATCCTCATGGGCTTCTCGACCGGTATCGCCCCGATTTTCTCCTATCAGTTTGGGGCAGAGAACCACCGCGCCATGAGGCGGCTCATGCGGCAGGCGCTGAAAGTGCTCGCCATCTTCGGACTCCTGTCCTTTGCCGTGTCACAGCTTCTCGGCAACACCATCGTCCATCTGTTCCTGCCTCAGGGCGGTCATGTTGCAGAGATCACGGAGCAGGGATTCCTCCTCTACTCGCTCTCGTTCCTGCTCGTCGGCTTCAACCTGTTCACCTCGGAGTTCTTCACGGCCATCTCGAACGGCCCCATTTCCGCCCTGTCCTCCTTTGTGCGGAACCTCGCCGCCATCGTCATCTTCCTGCTGGTCCTCCCGCAGTTCTTCGAGCTCACCGGCGTCTGGCTCGCCGTACCGGCGGCGGATTCCGCCGCAGTCCTGCTGAACGGTGCCCTGCTTGCTTGGGCATACCGTCAGTTCCAGCAGCCCATGCCGCGTCAGCGCAGCGCGCAGAAGCGCCGCATGACCATGCAGCCTTGCCCGGAAAATTGAAAACAGGCCAGAACACAAAAAGACTGGAGCCCAACCGCTCCAGTCTTTTTGCGTTTCAGCCGTTACAGCCTCAACCTGCTGTGCCGCGATTCCTCCACGAATCCGCGTCAGCAGCCATAAATGCGATTCTCGAGGGCCGCCCCGTCTCCTTCTACCATTGCCCTCCGAAAGGATGAAAAAAGGATGACCGATTTCTGATGCCAGATAACGCCCTCGGCAATCTCCTCCGAGAATCCGTGGATAAAGCAACGAGTCGTCCAGTCCTCAGCCTCATGCGACATGCGTTTGACATAATACTGATCCATCTTCTTATCATAGATGATCAGCCCATCACAGCTGTCATTCCTGCCAAGACTGTACTGAATCTGCATTTCATTTGCCGTATCCATGGCGATTTTTGCCCAACCCTGCATCGGTTGTTCCCTCCTTATTCACTTGTTTCCTGACGCATCTTTTTCTGAGAATCTCCCATATTTTTCCTCTTCTCCTCTCCACGGTTGTCAACAGTTTTATCTTGATTTTTCGACTATTTCCGTAGGAGATTCTTTGACTGTAAGGCAACCGTTTTTATTGTGTTTTTCACCCGTACCTTTCTACAAGCGTGTACAATATTCCTGCTGTCTTTTAAAAAATTTTACTTTTTTCGCAAAAAAAATTCCCAGTCCTCGCAGACTGGGTAAAGTGAACCCGGATGGAATCAGAGATTCTCAAGCAGGCGTATCTCATTTTTCATGATATAATTCTTTTTCTCAGACATGCGGCCATTGACCAGATACTCGAACGCAAGGCTCACAGCCATGCGTCCCTGCCGGATTGGGTGCTGGTAGAGGATGGCCTTGACGATGCCATGGCGCATCATCTCGACGGTCAGCGGCACACTGTCGAAGGCAATCGTTGTCGGCCGCTCTTTTTCCGGCAGCTGCATGATGGCGCGGCAAGCCCCATATACGCCGCCCGCGAGCAGGAAGATTGCCGTAATGTCCGGATGGTCGTCGAGCAGGTTCTTCGTGCGCTCATAGGAAAAGATCTCGTCATCACCATTCTCGACGATACCGGCGATAGAAAACCCTGGAATCCTCTCCATGCGGTGCTGGAATCCCTGCAGCCTCTCGCAATGGCCGAGCACCTGGCGGCTGCCCATGACGATGCCGACTTTGGCCTGCTCGCCGAGCAGTGCCTCGAGCAAGGCACAGGCCGTCTCGCCGCCGTTGAAGTAATCGCTGCCGACATAGCAATGCCGCTTGGAGCTCTTGATGTCGTTGACCACGGTCACGACAAAAATGCCGCTGTCCACGAAATCGTCGATGGCTTCCGCGATGCGCGCGTCGTCAATCGGGCTGATGATCAGCGCGTTGATGTCTTCTTTCATCGTCTGCATCAGATGCAGCTGCTTGTCGACGTCATAGCCCTTCATCGGATAATAGCGCACGGTCAAGCCGTAGATAGCATACGCCTTGGCCGCCCGATCCATGCCGTGGATGACATCATCAAAGAACGCATTCCCCTCCGACGACAGCAGCACGCCGATGACCGGCTTGTTTTTCCGCGCAGAGAGGGCATGCCCGGCCGGATTCGGCTTATAGCCGAGCTGTTTGGCCATTTTCCGGATCATTTCCGCCGTCTCAGCATTGACTCTCCCGCGGCCGTTCAGTGCGCGATCCACGGTTCCCCGCGAAACGCCGCAAAGCTCCGCTATCTTCTGCATGGTAATCATCGGCTGGTCTCCTTTCTCCCCGCACTGCAGCATCGACAGCCTCCTTTATCGCTTATCATAGCAGATTCTTCCCGCGGACTTCAAGTCAAAAAAACCAGCACTTTTCCTGCGGCGTTCAAAGCGTGAGATTTTCCCCGCGCAGGCCGAGCCAGGCGCCATCCACGCCGAGCCCGCTCTCCTCATGCGCAAGCATCCATTTATTGACGGCGAACAACAGGCGGTTCTCCCCCTCCTTTGCGACCGGATTCTTCAGTGCTTCATTCGTGCCGCGCGGCAGGGCCACGCCGCAGTAGAACGCCTTGCCATCTATGCCGCACGGCGCGAAATGCAGCGTCGTCGCATAAAGCTCGACGGCCGTCCCCGCCGGGACAAAGAACGCCTCGACTTTGCCCGTATCGTAGATCCATGCCGCGGGGTCGATATCCTGCTGCCGGCCGAGCATCAACACGAGATCCGTCGCCGCGATATCGATTTCCGACGAGCGGTGGTATTCGAGCGCGTTGAGCTTTTCGTTATGCCCGCTGCAATGACCGAGCTCCACCGGCATCTCCCCATACGTCCTGTCCGACAGTTCCCGGAAAATTGGCAGCGCCTCGAGTTCCGCAACCGACGGCTCGTAGACCGTCCCCTCCGCCGGGATGCTCCGCTTCTTCAGGCAGGCGCAAAAATCCGCCGTATCCAAATCCATAACGCGTCCATAAGGCCGAAACGCGCTCTCCGTAACTTTTTTCCAATCCATATCTTGTTTCCTCCAACTATGAATTTCTGATCGTGACTTATTTCTTTGACTGGTTGTAGATATCGAACGCGACAGCTGCCATCAGCCCCATATCGACAAAGATCAGGAAGCGAACCCATTTCGTCTTGATACCGGAAAGGCGCGCTGCATTCTCATTGCCGCCGAGTGCGTAGATATGGCGGCCGATGATCATACGGTCGCAGATTTACTCCAATCCGGCAAGGTCTTGATAGCAATCCTTTAATTGTTGATAAAGCTTCTGGTAAAGCTTATGTCCCCTCTTGTAATATGCGGCGGATCCGGCCTGCGGCTCGCAGGTATCCGCCTTCTGGATGAATGCGCGGCAGGCGCTCGGGACATCCCGGAATACGCCGGCTCCTGTCCCTGCGAGGATGGCCGCCCCGAGTGCGGGCCCCTCCGTGCTGTCCACGGTGCTGATTGGCGTACCGTACATATCGGCCAGCATCTGCCGCCAGATTGGGCTTTTCGCGCCGCCGCCGCAGGCCATCATGCTGTGGATAGATACGCCCATCTCGCGCAGGACATCCAGGCAGTCCGTCAGGGAGTAGCTGACGCCCTCCATGACGGCACGCGCCATATCAGCTTTCGTGTGCATCGCGGAAAGGCCGAAGAACACGCCGCGGCAGTCCGGATCGAGATGCGGCGTGCGCTCGCCCATCAGGTACGGCAGGTAGATCAGACGCCGGCTGCCGGCTGGAACCTTCGCGACGTCCTGATTGATCAGGTCGTACGAGCTCTTGCCGAGGCGTTCCGCCTGTTCCTTGTACGCATCGCCGAGGTTATCGCGGAACCAGCGGAGCGACAGCCCTGCCGCCTGTGTGACACCCATGACGTGCCAGCAGCCCGGTACCGCGCAGCAGAACGTATGCACGCGCCCCTTCGGGTCGATGCGCGGCTCGCTCGTATGCGCGAAAACAACCCCACTCGTGCCGATGGTCGTAAAGGCTGTGCCGTCTGTGACGATTCCCGTGCCGACCGCCGCGGCGGCGTTGTCCCCGGCGCCGCCGACGACCACCGTGTCCATCCGCAGGCCCGTCTTTTCCGCAAATTCTCTGCTGATGGTTCCCGTGACTTCCGGCGACTCATAGACGCGCGGCAACAGATCTTTATCGATATCGAGTTTCTCGAGCACCTCATCCGACCAGCAGCGGTGCGGAATGTCGAGCAGCTGCATGCCGCTCGCGTCGGAAACCTCCGTCGCATACTCCCCCGTCATGCGGAACCGCACGTAGTCCTTCGGCAACAGGATATGGCAGCATTGTGCGTAGATTTCCGGCTCATGATTGCGGACCCAGAGGATCTTCGAAGCGGTGAAGCCCGTCAGCGCCGGGTTCGCCGTGATCTCAATCAGGCGTTTCTTCCCGACGCGTTCCGTGATTTCCTCGCATTCGCGCCCTGTGCGCTGATCGCACCAGATGATGGATGGACGGAGCACCCGGTTATGTTCATCGAGCATCACGAGGCCATGCATCTGGCCGGAAAGGCCAATCCCCTTGATGTCCGCGGCATCCACGCCTGAATCCTGCACGACCTTGCAAATGGTATGTTCCACCGCCTGATACCAATCCAGCGGATTCTGTTCCGCCCAGCCGTTTTCCGGCTGAAAAAGCGGATACTCCTCCGATGCCGATGCCACGATATTGCAGCAGTCATCAAATAATACAGTCTTCGTCGCCGAAGTACCGATATCCACACCAATCAGATAACGCATATTTGTCCTCCTAAGTCTTCTTGCGTTCACATGAACGCTCACTATAGGTAAAATATAGCACACGATAAAGCACGGGTCAATAGGCTGATTTAATTTTCTATTTTTTCTTGATTTACGGGAAAATTATTGTTCTTCCTTGTATTCATAACAGAATAAGCATATTACATAAAGAATACGATGGGAGTATCGTAAAAACGATTGACAAATCCAGGTTGTCGTGATAGGCTAAAAGCTGAAATTAGCGTGCATATGCACGCAAAATGGATAAAATCGTTGTGTCGAAGTGTTGAAGTCAAATAAAAAAGGAGCGCTTACTATGAAGTCGAACAACATCCCGACCCTCAAATGCGGCATTCTTTCCGTCAGCCGCGACTGTTTCATCATTTCCCTGTCTGAGAACCGCCGCAAGGCTATCGTCGATGCCTACAGCAAAAAATACGGTCAGCTGTACGAGGTGAAGAAGACGGTCGAGAACGAGACGGATATGCTCGAGGCCGTGAAAGAGGCAAAGGACGCCCAGTGCAATGCCCTCGTCGTATTCCTCGGAAACTTCGGCCCTGAGACCCCGGAGACGCTCATCGCGCGTGAATTCGATGGCCCGGTCATGTACGTCGCAGCCGCCGAGGAAACGGGCAAGAACCTCATCAACGGGCGCGGCGATGCGTATTGCGGTATGCTGAACTGCTCGTATAACCTCGGCCTGCGCCATCTGAAATCATTCATCCCGGAATACCCGGTCGGCACTGCGGAGGAAATCGCCGACATGATTGCGGAATTCCAGCCCGTCGCACGTACCTTGCTCGGCCTCAAGGATCTCAAGATCATCACGTTTGGCCCGCGCCCGCAGGATTTCTTCGCGTGCAACGCGCCGATCCAGCCGCTCTACGACCTCGGCGTCGAAATCGAGGAGAACTCCGAGCTCGACCTGCTCGTCGCCTACCGTTCGCACGAAAACGACCCGCGTATCAAGGACGTCGTCGCGGACATGACGAAGGAGCTCGGCACCGAGGGCGGCAATCCGTACCCGGATCTCTTGCCGCGCATGGCACAGTACGAGCTCACGCTGCTCGACTGGATGGAACAGCACAAGGGCGCGCGCAAATACGTAGCCTTTGCGAATAAATGCTGGCCGGCTTTCCCGTCGGAATTCCGCTTCGAGCCGTGCTACGTCAACAGCCGCCTCGTATCGCGCGGCATTCCGGTCGCCTGCGAAGTCGATATCTACGGTGCACTCTCTGAGTACATCGGCCTCTGCGTCTCGCAGGATGCCGTCACTTTGCTCGACATCAACAATTCCGTGCCGAAAGACCTTTTCGACGCGCAGATCAAAGGGACGAAAAACTATACGCTCAAAGATACGTTCATGGGCTTCCATTGCGGCAATACACCGCTCTGCAAGCTGCACAAGGGCGGCGTCAAGTACCAGCTGATCCAGAACCGCCTGCTCGAGAACGGCAATACGCCAGACATCACACGTGGCACGCTCGAGGGCGATATTGCGGCCGGAGACATCACGTTCTTCCGCCTGCAGAGCACCGCAGATGGGCAGCTCCGCGCCTACATTGCAGAGGGCGAAGTCCTGCCAGCTGCCACGAACTCGTTCGGCGGCATTGGCATCTTCGCGATTCCGGAAATGGGCCGCTTCTACCGCCATGTCCTTATCGAGAAGCACTTCCCGCATCACGGCGCCGTCGCGTTCGGCCATTTCGGCAAATCGATCTTCTCAATCCTGAAATATCTCGGCGTCGCCGACGTATCCTTCAACCAGCCGAAGGACATGCTCTACCCAAGCGAGAATCCGTTTGCGGAATAAACAAGATAACGCCCTATTTCTATCCTCTCACCGCATCCATGCTTCGGATGCGGTCTTTTTCATGCCATAAAGGCTGTATGTTTTTATACACCTGTATTTTTCAAATAGATATTTTAGAAAAAATTTCACAAATCGCATTGACAACCGACAGTTGCGGTTGTAATATTGTATACAATCTACCGAAAAGAACAGATTCAGAGACACAAAATGGAGATGGGATTTATGCGATTTCTCGAAAAACTGAGTGGATTCATATCGAAGTATATGGCGGTGTTCGTCATTCTGGTCGCCGCTATCGCTCTGTTCCAGCCGTGGACGTTCAAATGGGCAGCCCCGCAGATTGCGATTCTGCTCGGCGTCGTCATGTTCGGCATGGGCACGACGCTCCGGCTGCGCGACTTCCGGCTGGTATTCCAGCGCCCAAAGGACGTCCTCGTCGGCGCCCTGGCGCAGTTCACGATCATGCCGGGCATCGCCTGGCTGCTCGCGAAAGGCTTCGGTCTGCCGCCAGAGCTCGCAGCCGGCGTCATCCTCGTCGGCACCTGTCCGGGCGGTACCTCGTCGAACGTCATGACGTACCTCGCGCGCGGCGACGTCGCGCTTTCCGTTTCGATGACCATGACGACGACAATCCTCGCACCGGTCGTCACGCCGCTCCTGACCTGGTGGCTCGCCGGTGCATGGGTTGACATCTCCCTGTCGGCCATGATGCTCTCCATCGTGAAAGTCGTCATCGTGCCGATTGTCGGCGGCATCATCGTCAACACGCTGTTCGGCAATTTCGTCCAAAAATACGTGAAGCTCTTGCCTCTCATTTCGGTTGTCGCCATCGTCCTGATTGTCGGCGGCGTCGTTTCCGTCAGCTCGCAGCGCATCATGGAGACGGGCGCACTGATCATGCTCGTCGTCATGCTGCACAACCTGCTCGGCTACGCACTCGGTTTCGGCATCGCAAAGGCTCTTCGCATGGACATCGCAAAAGCCAAGGCGATTTCCATCGAGGTCGGCATGCAGAACTCCGGCCTTGCCACGTCGCTCGCCATGATGCATTTCGGCGCTGCAGCGGCAATCCCGGGCGCAATCTTCTCCGTATGGCACAACATCTCCGGTTCGCTCGCGGCCAACTACCTTGCGCGCCGCATGACGAAGGACGACGAAGAGAAAGCAGAGCCAGCAATGGAAGAATGATGGATTTTTCATAAATCACAGCAAAAATCGAAAACGGGGATTCTGTACGGGCCGACGTGCGGCTTGTGCAGAATCCCCGTTTTTTCTATATTCTATACCGGCATCATGAGGCTTCAATACGCAGGCCTGCGGCATTCATTCAGGAAATGCCTTGCGGCATCGGGGCATCCGGCGAAATGGATATGCATATAACTGCCGAATGCACGACGGCATTGCTGCCCGGCCGCATAGGCTACGCCGCCTCTTTGTTTCACGACCATAATTGGACGCTTCGGATGCTCCGCTCTTTCCTCCGAAAAATGGAACGTATGGCCGTGGAGTCCCGTCCCCACCTTTCCGAGCGGGCCGTCCATCGTCAGCCGCGCCGCCACGTAGCCGATGGCCTGAAGCTTTTTCCGCATGACCGCCTCGCCGGAGAACACGCCGCACATCGGATACGCCTTTCCCGCAAAATCCACCAGCCAATCCATCAGGTACATATAGCCGCCGCATTCCGCGTAGATCGGCATACCGCTCTCGGCCGCTGTGCGGACGGCAGCCCGCATGGGCTCGTTTGCCGCAAGCTCACTGGCAAACATCTCGGGAAAGCCGCCGCCGAACAGCAGCCCATCGACCTCCGGCAACGCATGGTCACGGAGCGGGGAGAACGAGACGAGCTTCGCGCCCAGTTCTTCGAGTACGGCAAGCCCTGCCGGATAGTAGAAGGAAAACACCTCGTCGCGCGCGACGCCGATTTTCAGCCCGCGTCCCGGATATTCCGCGCGCATTTCTTCCGGTGGCAGCACAGACGCCAGTTCAGGAGCAGTCCATGCTTTCCCACGCACAAAATCCTTCTCTTCTGTGTCCGAGGGTTCTGCGCCAGTGATTTCTGCGAGCGGTTCGGCAGACGCTGCTGCGCGTCGGATTGCCGCAAGATCCATCGTGCGGGCCGCGAGCTCTCCCATACGCCGCACGGTTTCCCCTGCCCCCGCCTCGGTCACAGGGGTCAGTCCGAGGTGGCGCTCCGGCAGGACGATGCCAGTGTCGCACGGCACGACACCGAGCACCGGCATGCCGATGCGCTCCATCCCCTCGCGCAGCATGGCCTCGTGCCCGGGCGAGCCAACACGGTTCAATAGGACGCCGGCGATTCGCACCGCCGGATCAAACGCGCGGAACCCGAGCGCCATAGCCGCTGCCGACGTGCCCATCGCCTTCGCATCGATGACGAGCACGACAGGCGCCCCGAGCATTTCCGCGATTTCCGCCGTCGAGCTCACGCCGCCCGGGCCACCATCGTAAAGGCCCATCACGCCCTCGATGACCGCGATATCCGCATCTGCGGCCGTTTCCGCAAACAGCGTGCATAGACGCTCGCGCGGCACGAGCCATGTATCGAGATTCTCCGTTAGGCGTCCGGCCGCGAGCGTCAGGAATCCCGGATCGATATAGTCCGGCCCGACCTTATACGGCTGCACGCGCAGCCCGCTCGCGCGCAGCGCAGCCACAAGCCCCGCTATCAACGTCGTCTTCCCGGCCCCGCTCGCAGCCGCCGCTACGACAATCCGAGGAACGTATCCCCGCATGGCAATCCCTCCGATTCCTTAACGTTCACGATTTCCATCCGTTCTATTATATACCAGATTGCGAAATGATGAATCATCTTGCGTTCATCAGCGAAAAAATGCTTGAATCGTTCCCAATCATTTTCTATAATGAAGCCACCGAAAGAAAAAGATGCAGGAGGATCCATCATGACAGAAAAAGAAAAGATGCTTTCCGGTATGCTCTATGACCCGGGATTGGACGGGCTGCCGGAAATGCGCACGCGGGCGCATGACCTCTGCCGGCTGTATAATACGCTATCCGAAAACGACGAAAAGCGGCAGGAAATCCTGAGCGGACTCCTGCCGCAATGTGGGGAAAACGTATACTTGCAGGGGCCGATCCAGTTTGACTACGGCCACTTTACGGAAATCGGGGCGAATTCCTATGCGAACTTCAACTTCACATGCCTCGACTGCGCACCGGTGACCATCGGCAAAAACGTCTTCATGGGGCCGAATGTCAGCCTGCTGACCCCCAAGCACCCGCTCCGCTGCGAGGAGCGGAACCTGTTCCGAACCGTGGACGGACGCCTGACCGATCTGGAATACGCGAAACCCATCGTCATCGGGGATAACTGCTGGCTCGCCGGCAACGTCACCGTCTGCGGCGGCGTGACCATCGGTGAGGGCTGCGTCATCGGTGCCGGATCCGTCGTGACCCGCAACATCCCGCCCCATACCCTCGCCGTCGGCATCCCCTGCCGCCCCCTGCGCCCAATTACCGAAGCAGACTCTCTCACCGGAACTCCTGAAGTTCCTGCAGGATAACACGCTCTCGGCGAGGACCCTCATGGAAATCCTGTCCATCTGCGCGGCTGAAGGAGAAAATCCCGCGCCGGCCATTATGGCGGCACCTACGCTCACAGCGACATCGCTTTTCATTTTGCCGCGTGGCTTTCTCCAGAGTTTTAGCTCTACATCATCAAGGACTATCAACGACTCAAGAAAGAGGAAAGCGACCATCTTTCGTTGAACTGGACGGCAAAACGGGAAATAGCAAAAGCGAACTACCGTATCCATACCGACGCCATCAAGGAGCACCTTATAGGTAGCGCATTGACCGATCAGCAGAAACGATTCCACTATGCAAACGAAGCCGACCTCCTGAACGTTGCCCTGTTCGGCATGACCGCCGCCGAATGGAGCAAAGCATCCAGATGTGCCTGCTGACCTGAACATCCGCGACTATGCGAACGTATACGAGCTGATTGTCCTCAACGACATCGAAAGCATAAAGCGTATTCCCAGCTTGTCGAGAGTATCGACCGCATCTAGCGTATCGGATTTTTGTAAGCTACCTGTAGGCTACTTGTAGGCTACGCTATAAATTTCAGCGGTTTTCTGATACAGTGTTTGAAAACAAGAGAACTGAAAAGCCCCGCCATCACTAGGATAGCGGAGCTTTTGTAGTCTACGTAGGTAACGTAAGAATCAACGCTTCGAGAACTGGGAAGCCTTGCGTGCTTTTTTGAGACCGTACTTGCGGCGCTCTTTCTCACGCGGATCACGCGTTACGAAACCTGCCTTCTTGAGGACCGGACGGAGCTCCGGATCCATCTCCATGAGGGCGCGCGTGATGCCGTGGCGGATTGCACCGGCCTGACCGGCAACGCCGCCGCCGGATACGTTCGCGATGACATCGTACTTATCGGCCGTCTCCGTGAGGTTCAGCGGCTGACGAACGATGAGTTCAAGGGTCTTGAGACCGAAATATTCTTCCATGTCATGGCCGTTGATCGTAACCTTGCCTTCGCCTGGAACCAGACGAACACGGGCAACGGAAGACTTTCTGCGGCCAGTACCGTAATAGCTTACCTGTGCCATGTAGTATGTTCCTCCCTTTCCAGATTAGCGGATGTTGAACTCGAGCTTCTCAGGCTTCTGCGCTGCATGCGGATGCTCCGGGCCAGCGTATACGCTGAGCTTGCGGAACATCTGAGCGCCTAGGCGGTTGTGCGGAAGCATTCCCTTGACGGCATGCTCAAGCACGCGCTCCGGGAACTTCTCGAGCATCTGGCCGGCCGGCGTGAACGTCGTGCCGCCCTGATAACCGGAATGACGGAAATACGTCTTCTTGATGAGTTTCTTACCCGTGAATTTTACTTTGTCTGCATTGACGACAATGACATAGTCACCCGTATCCACGTGCGGCGTATAAGTTGGTTTATTTTTACCGCGGAGGACCTTGGCGATTTCGGCTGCGAGGCGGCCGACCGTCTGACCTTCTGCGTCTACCAGATACCATTTGCGTTCGACGTTCTGGGCGTTTGCCATAAACGTTGTCTTCATGCGTTTTCCCCCCTATGGTTTTTCTGAAAATTCTTCTTTACCATGATGCATTCTAGTGGCCTCCGGGGCTAATGGAAACGCACACGCATGACATCACATAGAACTATTCTACAAGCAAAGAGGCTCCGCGTCAAGCCTTTTTTTACTTTTTTCCGCGACTTTCTTTGCCCTTGACATCGCGGATATCCTTGAGGTCGAAGCGCAGCTCCGGCGGCAGGTGCATCGTGCCGTTCATGAGCTCGACGCCGGGTGCCGCCCCCTCCTCTGCCTCGAGGCGCACGATGTTGACAGCCGTGTTGAATTGGCGGATCCGCCAGACGTTCGAAAGCGGCATGCCGAAGAAATACGCGAGCAGAGCGCGCAGCACAGCCCCGTGGCAGAACACGGCGGCGTAGTGCTCCTCGCCCTTTGCCTGATGCTTCGCCTCGATGCGGCGGATGCCGCGCACGGCGCGCTCCTGCAACTGCTGGAACGTCTCACCGTTCGGGATCTTCAGCAGATCCGGGTGCGTGAAGAAGTTCTTGCATCCTTCCTCCCAGCCCGCCGCGATCTGCGCGTGCGTGAGCCCCTCCCAGTCACCGAACGAGAGCTCGCGGAAGTCCGGCTCGAGCTCAACGGGCAGGCCGAACTGCTCCGCCACGAGCTCCGCCGTCACGCGCGCGCGCTGGAGGTCGCTCGAGTAGATGGCCTCGAGTTTCCTGCCGCCGAGATAGGTCTGCTCGAAATTCGCCGCGAGGGCTTTCGCCTGCTCGATGCCGCATTCGGTCAGCGGGATATCCGACTGTCCCTGATATTTGCCATTCGTATTCCATTCTGTCTGTCCATGACGGATCAGAAAAAGTCTCAACATCTGATTGCTTCCCCCATCGCTTGAACGAGTGCCTCATTTTCTTCATGCGTGCGCACGGCAATCCGCGCGTAATACGCGTCGAGTCCCGGGTAGCTGCTGCAGTCCCGGATCAGGATGCCGCGGGCGCGGAGCTTCTCCGCAAGCTGCGTGGCCGTAAGGCCGGTCTGGTGCAGGTCGAGGAACAGGAAGTTCACGGTCGGCGCGAGACTGCCGATGCCCATCTTCCCCATTGCCTCGTGCAGATATTTCCCCTCGCGCTTCACGAGCGTGCGGCTCTCCTCTGCATAGCCCTTCAGCCCGAGAGCCGTGATGCCGGCCTCCTGCGCGAGCAAGTTGACCGCCCAGACGTCGCGGCCGCGGCGCAGGCGCCGCACGGTTTCCGGATGCGCCGCGAGAAAGCCGAGGCGCAGGCCGGGCAGGGCGCAGAACTTCGTCATCGAGCGTAGCACGAGGAGGTGCGGGTAGCGCATGACAAGCGGCAGGACGCTCTCGCACGTGCCATCCTCGCGGAAATCAAGGAACGACTCATCGACGACGAGCCATTGGTCGCGTCCCTTCATCGCCTTGGCGAGCATCTCGACCGCCTCGCGGTGCAGCAGCACGCCGGTCGGGTTGTTCGGATTGCAGAGCACGAGCACGTTCGTCGCGGGGCACGCGCCGAGCAGCTTCCCCATATCGGGGCGGAAGTCCGCCTCCGGCATCAGGCCGAAATAGCGGACGCGGGAACGCGCCGCAATCGCCGCCCGCTCGTATTCAGAAAAGGTCGGCATCGGCAGCAGTACATGCGCTGGCCGGATCATCTCGAACAGCAGGTACAAGAGGTCGCTCGCCCCGTTCCCCGGCAACACGGCCTCCATCGGGATATCGTACGCACTGCCGACGGCCTGCCGCAGACGCAGCGCGTCCGGCTCTGGGTAGTGCACGAGATCCGCGATATGGTTCCGGATCGTGTCGGCCACTTCGTCCGCCAACCCCATCGGGTTGATGTTCGCCGAGAAGTCCAGCCATTTCCCGGTCGGCGATGGCGCGTAGACGTTTCCGCCATGGCGGAAGATCCGCTGTTCGCGCGCCGTCTCTTTCTTTGTTTTCTCCGCATCCAGCATAGTTATCCCTCATCTCTTATTTTCAGCGTCCTAGTAACGTTGGAAGAATTGCATACGTGAGCAGGACCGTGGTCTCCGTCAGCGTGATCAGCGTGCCATAGACATCGCCAGTCAGCCCGCCGAGGATCCGCGTATAGTATCGCGCAAGCGCGAGCAGAACCATGAAGCCGATGGCGAGTGCCGCGAAAGGCAGGAAGCTCATCCAGCCGCTCAGGAACCCGGCGGCAAAGAGCAGCAGGGCCGTGCTGAGCGCGAACGCCACGGTCTTCCACGAGGCATAATCCGCGAACTCCTTTCCCATGCCCGCATTCCTCGCGTACGGGAAGCACGCGACGGCAGCGACGACGGCCGTCCGTGCGGCAACCGGTGCCACGAGCATGGCCTCCGGCAGGAAGGCCGGCGCGACCGTCCATATCGCGCCGAAATTGAGCAGCATCAGGCAGACGAACGCTGCGACGCCCATCGATCCGACGCGGCTGTCCTTCATGATCTCGAGCATGCGGTCGCGGTCCCGGCACGAAAGCACCCCGTCCATCGTATCCATGAAGCCGTCGGCATGGAGGCCGCCGGTCATCAGGATGGGCAGGATGGTCAGGGCAGCCGCCGTGAGCGGCGGCTGCCTGAGGAAATGCAGCAGCAGCCATGCAGCGCCCGCATAGATCAGGCCGAGCACGAGGCCGACGAGCGGGAACGTCTTGACGCACCGCCCGAAATCCTCGATTGTCAGGTCTTTCTGATCCACGAGATAGATGCGCGTCAGGAACTGCAGGGCCGTCACGAACTCACGCATAGCCCATCACCGCCAGCAGGAAATAGGCGAGCAGCAGGAACAGCACCACCGCCGTATACATCATGCGGATAGACTCAAGGATATGCTTCGGCGCGACGAGCTCGAGCACCTCGCCCATGTACGCGCGGAACTGCTTCTTGCCGAAATACGTATTGAAGCCGCCGAGCCGGATATGCAGGGCGCCCGCCATCGAGGCCTCGCAGTAACCGCCGTTCGGGCTCGGATGCTTTGCCGCGTCGCGCCGCATCGTGTCGAGCGCGTGACGCGCGTCGAAGCCGAGCAGCAATGCGCTCAGCACGAACAGCATACCCGTGATCCGCGCGGGGATATAGCCGAACACATCGTCGAGGCGCGCGGCGGCCTTGCCGAAATACTCATAGCGCTCGTTATGGTAGCCGAGCATCGAATCGAGCGTGTTGACCGCGCGGTACATGACGGCGAGCGGGACGCCGCCGATCACGAAATAGAACAGCGGCGCGATGATGCCATCGTTCGTGTTCTCCGCAATCGTCTCGACCGTCGCACGCGCAATCTCCCCATCGTCGAGATTCCGTGTATCGCGGCCGACGATTCGCCCGACCGCCTCGCGCGCCTTCGCGAGGTTCCCCTGCGCGAGCAGCTCGTAGATATCGCGGCCCGCCTTCGCGAGGCTTCTCGGGCAGATCGTGAACGACAGGATGATGGCGCCGAGAATCGTATCCGCATAGGTGAACGGCAGGAAAGCAATGCCATGCATCAGGAACGCCGTCAGGTCGTAGCAGATGCAGATGGTCAACAGAACCACGATGGCCCCGGACAGGAACTGGAAGTTCCGGCCCTGCTCCTTCCGATAGAAGATCCGCTCGAGGAACGCAATCAGACGGCCGATCAGCGCGACCGGATGCCATTTCCCGCCGGGGTCTCCGACCACCGTATCGATGAAAAAAGAGAGGATTGCCGTGATCATGCCTGACTCTCCTCCCTTTCTTTCCTTTCTTCTGCTTCTTCCGCTGCCTGTCCGATGATTTCGTCCAGCTTCCGCATATCGAGGTTTTGCTCGACCATGTCCGCAAGCCGGTCGCAGGCCGCCTGCCGCTCGCGCTGGCGGTTGACCTGCTGCGGGATTGGCGCAAGCCCTTTCCGCTCGCGCAGGGCGTTCAGGAACGAGCGGCGGAACCCGTCGGCATCGAACAGCCCGTGTAGATAGGTGCCGAATACGCACCCGTCCGCAGAAATGGCCCCGGCTGGTTCCGAGACCTTCTCTCCACCGCGGCGCTGCACCTCAAGAACACGCCGGATATCCGCCTTAAAGACCGTGCGGCCCGCATGAATCTCATAGCCCTCTACAGGCTCGCCTGCAAAGCTGTGTTCTGCACCCGCAAGCCGCCAGTCCCGGCAGACCGCCGCGGTCTGCGCGAGGATCTTCTCTCCGGTGAACCGCGTCTCCATCGGGAAGAAGCCGAGTCCCGGCATCTCCGCGCAATCGTGCTCGCCCTCGACGCCCTGCCGGTCGATGAGCCGCGCGCCGAGCATCTGATAGCCGCCGCATATCCCGGCGAGGATGGCCCTGCCACGCTCCCTTTCCGCACGGATGGCAGACGCAAAGCCGTGTTCCTGCAGATAGGCGAGATCCGCCATCGTGTTCTTCGAGCCGCCGAGCAGAATGACGTCCGCCCCCTCGAGCTCGTCCGGCGCTTTCGCGTAGCGCAGGTCGACATCCGGCTCCGCCGCGAGCGCATCGAAATCGGTATAGTTCGAAAGCTGCGGCGTGAATACGACGCGGAGCTGGAGCGGTGCATCCGCCTTTGCATTGTCCCGCTCCGTTTCCTCTAGCGTCACGGAATCCTCCTCATCGATGCCGAGATCCTCGAGGAAGGGCAGGACGCCGAGCACGGACTTTCCGGTCTTCTGTTCGAGGAAATCAATGGCCGGCGTGAAGAGCGAGACATCGCCGCGGAATTTGTTGATGACGAGACCGCGCACGAGGGCACGTTCCTCGTCGTCAAGCAATTCGAGCGTGCCGACGAGCGAGGCGAGCGCACCGCCGCGGTCGATGTCCGCGATCAGCAGCACCGGCGCATGCAGGTATTTCGCGACGCGCATATTGACGATGTCGTGGTCTTTCAGGTTGACCTCGGCGGGGCTGCCGGCCCCCTCAACGACGAGTATCTCGTAGTCGCGCCGGAGCTCCGTGAGCGATGCCTTGACCGCATCGAATGCCCGCAGGGCGTATCCCTTATGGTATTCTCTTGCGGACATATTGCCGACGGGCAGCCCGTCGATGATGACCTGCGAGCTCGCATGTCCCGTCGGCTTCAGCAGGACGGGGTTCATGCGCACATCGGGCGCGAGCCCCGCCGCCTCGGCCTGCGCGACCTGCGCGCGCCCCATCTCGCGGCCATCCCGCGTCACGAACGAGTTCAGCGCCATGTTCTGCGCCTTGAACGGCACCGTACGGATGCCGCGCCGATAGAAAATGCGTGCGAGCGCCGTCGTCAGGATGCTCTTGCCGACATGCGAGGCCGTCCCCATGAGCATGACGCTCTTCGCCTCAACCTCAAAGCGTTCCGGCACGGCGCACCTCCTCCCCGATTTTCCGCAGATCCACCGCCATGCCGGCGATGACGAGATAGACCTCCGCCGCCGCTGCGGCGAGGCGCTGGTTCGCGAGCCCCGCCATATCCCGGTAGACACGCGCGAGCCGGTGCTCCGGCACGATGCCGTCACCGACCTCATTCGTCACGAAAATCACCGTGCCGTCCACGGACTTTGCCGCCTCGATCAAGTCATCGACGGCATGCCCCGTGAGCTGGTAGATAGCGTCCTGCACCTCGAGCTCCTCCTCGTCCATCGAGCAGAGCAGATTCGATAGGTACAGCGTCACGCAGTCGAACAGGATGACGTCATGCACCTTCCCTGCCTCGCGGATGGCCTTGTGCGCACCGAGCGGGGCCTCGTAGGTATCCCACTGTGCCGGACGCCGCTCCCGGTGCATGCCGACGCGGAACGCCATCTCTGCGTCCTGCACCTGTGCGGTCGCGATATAGGCGACGGAGCCGTCGCACGCCTTCGCGTATTCCTCGGCGAACCGCGACTTGCCGCAGCGCGCGCCGCCCGTCGCAAGGATTATCTTCCCCATCCTGTCACGCCCTTTCTGCACATCGGCCGGAAAACGGCCTCACTCTTTGCCGAGCTGCTTGTTCACGAAATCGCGGCCGAACACCGTGATCGTATAGTAGAAACCGACGAGGAACGGCAGATACTCAGCAATCAACCGCCAGCAGACCGCAACGATGCCGACCGTGCCGGCTGGCACCGAGTTCGAGAACAGCAGGACGAAGCCGCCCTCCGCGACGCCGGAGCCGCCCGGCGTCGGTGTGAAATACAGCAGCATGTTCAGAAAGATCATGCGGCCCATGACCGAGTACCAATCCGCGTCCGTGACGCCGAGCCCGAGCATCAGGCACGGCACGATGGCGTAGATGCAGAGCAGGTTCAGGCCGGACTCAGCGAAGACGAGCAGCATGTCCTTCGGCGAATGCGACAGCAGCTGCACCGCGCTTTTCGTGTCGCGCCAGAACGCAAAGACCTTCTTGCGCTTCTCGTTCTCGAGCTTCTTCGTCAGCTTGATGACGAGGAAATCGAGCCAGCCGCCGCGCGCGCCGGCGACGATCAGGATGATGACCACGAGCGCCGTCAGCGTGATGGCCATCAGCGTGTTGTTCGACACGCCCGGGATGATTCCCGAATCGTGCATGAAGATGAAAGGCATGCACAGAATCAGGAAGAAAATCGAGAGCAGGGTGCGCACGATGACGAGCACCGCCGCCTTGCCAGTCGGCACGCCGGCATGCCGCAGGAACATGAGCTGCGCGACCGCGCCGCCCGTCGCCCCCGGCGTCAGGAGCGCCAGGAAATAGTTGCCGAATATGACCTGTACGGCCTCATAAAGCGTGATTTTCTCATTGGAGATATGGACGAGGTGCATGAGCCGCGCCCCGTCGAAGAACAGCCCGACGGACACCGCGAAAATCGCGAGCGCAAGAGACCACGGCTTGAAGCGCGTCAGGCTGCGCAGCGTGTGGATATCCACCGTCGAGTAGATGACGACGCCGGAGATCACCAGCACAAGCAAGATGAGGAAAATCAGCCGCTTGTAAAATTTATTCATAAGCTTCCGTCCTAACATAACGGGAATGCCCAGGGGCATCTCCTTATTTTTTGGACGCTTGTCTCAGCCTTCACCTGCTCGGAAGCAGGGTTTCTTCGTGGCTGGCATAAGCATTGTGACTATGAATCGATTCCTGGTTCTCGCAGGTGAGCGAGAACCAGGCGAGCCCATCGAGCCCCCGGAGCGCGAGCACCGTGTCCCGCAGGATATCCTCGACGAATTTCGGGTTGTCATAGGCGGCCTCGGTTACATATTTCTCATCGGGCCGCTTCAAGAGAGGATAGATGGGCGCGGATCCCTGCCGCTCGAGCAGGGCGGCGAGATCCTCGATATAGATGCACTCTTTGCCCGGTGCGAACCGCACACGCACCCGCGACAGCGAGCGCTGGTTGTGCGCACCGTAGTCGGAAATTTCCTTGCTGCACGGGCAGAGAGACGTGAACGGCATCGCGACGCCGAGCGTGAACGCCATGGCCGCGCCGCGCTCCTTCCGCCCGCTGAACGAGCAGTCAATGCCGAGCAACGAGGCGCCGCCGCTGACCGGCGCTTTCTTTTCGATGAAATACTTGAACGCGAGCTCGATCTCCGCGGACTCCGCATCGAGCTTGCCGAGCGCCTCGCTGAGCATCGTATCCATCTCCGGCTCTGCGAGCGGCTTCTTGCTCCAGGGCATCAGGATCTCGACGAAGCGCGACATATGCGTGCCCTTGTACTCTTTCGGCAGGGATACCGTGAACCGGATATCCGCGAGAACCTGCTGGAAGCCGCCGTCCTTCGTCTTGATCAGGAAAGGCAGCTGCACGTGGTTGACCCCGACATGCTGGATGGCGATGCCCCGCTCGTCGGCGCGTTTCTGTACGTCCTGCATCGCTGCCATTATCCGCGGATCTCCTTTATCGCTTTTGCCACGTCGTCCGAGCCGTAGATGGCGGAACCGGCGACGAGCACATTGGCCCCGGCTCCGCGCACGAGCTTGCTCGTCTCCGCGTTGATGCCGCCGTCGACCTCGATATCGCAGTCGAGCCCGAGATCCTTGAGGTTGTGATAGAGCATGTGGATCTTCTCGAGCTGCGACTCGATGAATTTCTGTCCGCCGAAGCCCGGGTTCACGGTCATGCAGAGCACCATGTCCGCGTCACCGACGAGCTCCTCGATCATCGCAAGCGAGGTGCCCGGGTTCAGCGCGATGCCTGCCTTGCAGCCCGCCGCATGGATCTGCTGGATCACGCGGTGGCTGTGCTTCGCGGCCTCGACATGGAACGTGATGATATCGGCCCCGGCCTCGGCAAACGCCTCGATCTGCGTCTCCGGGTGCTCGACCATCAGATGCACGTCGAACACGGCATCCGAGACCTTACGCAGGCTCTTGACGACCGGCGAGCCGATCGTGATGTTCGGCACGAACGTGCCGTCCATGACATCGATATGGACATACTCTGCTCCGGCATCCGTGACTTTCTTGACCTCATCGGCGAGATGAGAGAAATCGGCGGACAAAATGGACGGGGCAATCTTGATCATCGGTATTCCTTCTTTCGTTCTTCTTCAATTTCCTGATATAGGGTCAAATACGCATCATAGCGCTCTTTCTGGATTTTTCCTTCTTCTACAGCCTGCTTGATCGCGCAGTCCGGCTCGTGGCTGTGGCTGCATGGCTGGAACCGGCAGGCGCCGAGGTACGGGCGGAACTCCGGGAAATACAGGGGCAGCTGCTGCGGGTCGACGGCCGTGAGCTCCATCGCGGAGAATCCCGGCGTATCGACGATATAGCCGCCATGCCACGGGATGAGCTCCGCGACGCGCGTCGTATGCCGCCCGCGCTTGATCTTCGCGCTGATATGGCTGGTCTGGAGCTGCAGGCCGCTGTCGATGGCATTGAGCAGCGAGGACTTCCCGACACCGGACGGGCCGGCAAACACCGTTGTCTGCCCCTCGAGCGCTCCTTCCAGGGCATCGAGTCCCTTGTGCTCCTTTGCCGACACGCGGTAGACGGGGTAGCCGATGGCCTCGTACGCCGCGAGGAAGTCCGGTTCATCGGGCCGCAGATCCATCTTGTTCACGCATATCGCGATGCGCGGGCCCCTCGACCACTCCGCGAGCACGAGAAAGCGGTTCAGCAGCAGCGGGTGCAGATCCGGCTGCGCCGCGGCAAAGGTCAGGACGACCTGCGTGAGATTCGCGACGGTGGGACGCTGCAGGAGGTTTTCCCGCGGGAGCACCTCCTCGATGACGCCGGAGCCGTCCGGCAGCCTCGAGACCTGCACGCGGTCTCCCGGCACGACAGCGAGCGACCGCCGCGCGCGCTTCAATTTGCCGCGCAATTTGCACGGGAGCAGGCCTTCCGAGCCTTCCACGCTTTCCGTGCTTTTGGCCGCGCGGTCCGTATCATCGAGTCGCACATAGAAAAAACTGTTATACGCCTTGATCAGGCGTCCCTGTTCCGTTGCCGATTTCCTCACCTTCTCTTCTCATCCAGTCATTGGCCTTTCGTGGACTGGTTCGCCTTGGACGGCGCATTCCCGCCCGCGTTCTTCTTGGATTGTTCTTCCATCTGATCCTCGCTGCGGCGGTCTTTCGCGCTCTCCGCGACGGTCAGCGTGACGGTTGAGCCCTCATCGAGCTCAGAGCCTGCACCAGGCGTCATGCGGATGACCGTGCCGGCCGGCGCCGCGTCGGTCTTCTGCTTCTGGACGCTCACGTGGAAGCCCTTGTTCTCAAGTGCCGCAGTGGCCGCTTCCACGCTGCTGCCCGTCACATCGGTCAGCAGAACCTTCTGCGTCTTCTTGCCCTTGCTGATGGTCAGGTCGACGGTCTTGCCCTTGCTGATCTTCGAACCGGCACGCGGGCTCGTCTCGATGACCGTGCCGGCCGCCTCATCCGAGTATTTCTCGTAGACCTTGCCGACCTTCAGGCCCATCTTCTTGATCTGCTCGACGGCGTCATCCTTCGAGAGTCCAGTGAGATCCGGCATCTCCATGTCCTCGCCGCCCTTGCTGACGTAGATCGTGACGAGGCGTTCCTCCTTGACCTTGCTGCCGGCCTCCGGATCCTGCGATACGACCGTACCGGCCGGCTTGTCCGCGTCGAATTTCTCGACGACATTGACGCGGAGCTTGTTGTCCTCGAGAATCTGCTTCGCGAGCACCATCTGCTTGCCCGTGACATCCGGCACGACGACCTCCGCCGTGCTCCAGAACTTGCCATAGCTCATGAACGCGCCGACGAAGAAACCGAGCAACAGGACCGCGATCAGGCCCACGATGAACTTCTTCGACTTGAAGATGGATTTCTTCTCCGGCTCCTCGTCGTAGTCATCGTAGCGCTCGGCACGGCGCGGCGGGATGGATGGCTGCCGCTGCTGCACGGCTGGCATCACGCGCGTCGCGTACGGATCCTCGCCGCCGAAGCCTGCACGGCTGCCGCTACCGATCATCTGCTCGGCCTGCTCGATTTCCTGCACGAGCCCGTCGCTGTCCGGACGGTCATCCGGATCCTTGCTCATCATGCGCGAGACGATGGACTCGACGACCGGCGGGATGGACGGATCGATCTGGCGCACCGGTACCGGCGCTTCCTGCAGATGCTTCATCGCGACGCTGACCGGTGTCTCGCCCGTGAACGGAAGCTTGCCCGTCAGCATCTCATAGAGCACGACGCCGAGGGAATAGACATCCGATTTCGGCGTGATCATCGTGCCGCGCGCCTGCTCCGGCGAGAAATAATGCACGGAACCGATGACGTTGCCGCTGTAGGTCATCGTCGACTCGGTCACGGCGCGTGCGATGCCGAAGTCCGCGACCTTCGCCGTGCCGTCCGCGGCCATCAGGATATTGTGCGGCTTGATGTCGCAGTGCACGAGGTTATTCGCATGCGCGTGCGCAAGTGCGCTCGCGATCTCGCGCGTAATTCGCAGGGCCTCGTCGACCGGAAGATGCCCCTCGGCCTTGATCTTGTCCTTCAGCGTGCGCCCCGGCACGTATTCCATGACGATGTAGTGGTCGCCCTCCGCCTCGCCGACATCGTAGATGTTGACGATGTTCGGGTGCGAGAGACGCGCCGCCGCCTTTGCCTCGCGATGGAATTTCGTGATGAATTCCTCATCGCTCTTGAACTGATCATGCAGGATCTTTACGGCGACCGGACGGTCGAGGAGCTGATCCCTTGCCTTGTAGACATCGGCCATTCCGCCTCCGCCGATGCGCTCTATGAGCTCATACCGATGGTCGAGTACACGCTGGCTCATGCTATTCCTCCTAAAAATCCTAGGTTCTATCCTCACATGCCGGAGGATATCTCCGGCCTATCCCTTATTCCAGGCTCAGAATGATTTTCCGGGCAATCGGCGCGGCCTCGATGCCGCCGCCGCCCGCGTTCTCCACGATGATTGCGAACGCAATCTTGCGGCCGCGCAGCTCCGCAGAGCCGATGAACCATGCGTGATCCTTGCCCTGCGCGTTCTCCGCGGTGCCGGTCTTGCCGGTCACGCGGATGCCGCTGACCGCCGCGGCTGTCCCTGTACCCTTTTTTACTACACCTTCCATATAGCTGTCAAGCTTTGCCGCCATATCCGGCGTCATCGCGGTCAGCCATTTGGATGGCGAGGTCTCCTGCGCGGTCATGCCGCCCGGCGTCGTGACTTTCTCGACGAGGTACGGCTTCATGACGGTGCCGCCATTCGCGATGGCCGCGGCCATCAGCGCCATGTGCATCGGCGTCACGAGCAGGCTGCTCTGGCCGATGGCAGTCTGCGCCTGGTCTCCCTTCGAGAGATGCCCGAAATCCGGGAAATGGGATTTCGTCATCAGGATGTCGCCGCCGAGCTCGCGGTCAAAGCCGTAGCGCTGGAACGCCGCCTCGAGCTTCTTGTCCCCGAGGCGCATGCCGAGCGTGCCGAAGGTGACATTGCAGGACTCCTCGAGAGCCTGCCGCAAGTTCACCTTGCCATGCACCTCGTCGTGGCTCTCGCGGATGGTCTGGCCGCCGCCGACATCGAGAGCGCCCGTACAGTCGAAGATCTCCGACTCGTCGGCCACGCCGTTCGACAGCGCCGCATCCGCGATCAGCGGCTTGATGGTCGAGCCCGGCGGGTAGAGCCCCTGCACGGCCCGGTTCAGCAGAGGGCCGCTGTCCTGCGCAGAGAGCGCCTTCCAGTTCGCCTCGATGTCGTTCGGATCGTAGGACGGCGAGCTCACCATCGCGAGCACGGCCCCGGTTGTGACGTCGAGCACGACGACCGCGCCGCGCCGGCTTGCGAGCCCGTCATAGGCCGCCTGCTGCGCGTCGCCCTCGATCGTCAGATGCACATCGTTGCCGCGGTCCGCCTGAAAGAGCTGTGCAGCCGGGCCGATGCGGCTCATATCCTGCGTGAGGCCGAGCAGGGCCTGGTTCTCATGCCCCTCGATACCCGCGCTGCCGATCTTCTCGCCATTGTAACCCGTCACGGGTGCAAAAGCTGCCCCCATCGGGTACGACCGCGTGCCGTCCGCGCGCGTCTGCGCGAGCACGCGGCCCTGCGCATCGAGGATTGAGCCGCGGACGATATCGGCCTGCGCCGCGCTCTTGCGCATATTGAGCGGATTCGACGCGAGGCTGTCCGCATCCCAGGTCATCAGGAAAATCAGGTAGATAGCAAGGAAACCGCAGAGCACGAGCAGGAAGGACGCGGTGCGCAGGATGTATTTCTTCATCTTCCAATCAGCCATCGCGTCCACTCCTTTCGCCCCTCTCGCCGGACAGCGAGCCGAGGATCCCGAGCAGGATAAAGCACGAGAGCATCGAGCTGCCGCCGTAGCTCACGAACGGCAGCGTGATGCCCGTGAGCGGCAGGAACTTCGTGACGCCGGCGATGATGATGAATGCCTGCAGGACGAGCAGCGAGCTGACGCCCGCCGCGAGCAGCATCTTCTTCTCCTCGCGCTGGCACAGGGCGATGCGTATGCCGCGCCAGAACAGCAGGACATAGCAGGCAAAGACCATCAGCGCGCCGATGAGCCCCCACTCCTCGGCGATTGCCGCGTAGATGAAGTCCGTATGCACCTCCGGGATGAAGCCTGGATGCCCGAACCCGAAGCCGGTGCCCCAGACGCCGCCCGTCCCGAACGCGAACAGCGACTGCACGACCTGATAGGCCATGCCGTTCGGGTCGCTCCACGGGTGCAGCCATATCGCCACGCGCACGCGCACGTGATTGAACAGCATATAGCTGACCGCCGCAGCCGCTCCGAAGAACGAGAGCGCGAGGAAGACATAGCTCTTGCTGCCGGTCGCCATATAGGTCATGAGCACCGCGATGCCGAAGAACAGCAGCGCCGATCCGAGGTCGCGTTCCACGACGAACATCAGGATGGCGAAGCCCCAGATGCACACGAGCGGCGCGATGAAGCGCAGCGGCGGCAGCCGCAGCATCAGGATGTGGTGCGACGGCAGGGTCAGCACGCGCCGGTGATCCGATAGATAGGCCGCGAGGAAAAACAGGATCAGGATCTTGCCGAATTCCGACGGCTGAATGGAAATCGGGCCGAGCACGAGCCAGTTCTTGCTGCCGCCGATCTCCGTGCCGAACAGCATCGGCAGGCCGAGCAGCACGATGCAGACGAGCCCGAGCAGATACGGATACTGCAGGAGTCTCTCGATTCGGACCCAAAACCGCACGACGAGCAGGAAAACGACCATGCCGATGACGAGCCAGTGGAGCTGCGCCGAGAACAGTGCCGGTTTCAGCCGGCCGATCTCGACGATGCCGACGCTCGCGAGGAAGAACGCGATGGCGAAAAGCCAGGCATCCTCCCCACGCCGCCCGAGCAGATAGACGATGAAGCAGGCGAGCAGGAAGGCGGCCGCGAGCCACGGCAGGAACGAAAGGTCAAATCCCGATAGGAGATCCGGCGCCTTCTGCACGCCGGCCGCATGCGTCTTCAGCAGCAGCACGGCAACGCCGGAAATGAGGATGCCGAGCGGCGCGAGCAGGGGACGTAGGCCGACACCCTCCCATTTTCCTTGTCTTTTCATGATGCGTACACCACCACGATGGCCGTCACGTTATCCACGCCGCCGACATCGAGCGCGTGATTGATGAGCATCTGCGCGAGGTTCTCCCCGCTGCCGCGATGCGTCTCGAGCATGTCCGCAATCTCGCCGTCCTCCATCATCTTCATGAGGCCGTCGGTCGCGAGCAGAAAGATATCCCCATCTTTCACCGGGAAATCCCCGGTATCGACCTCAACCTCCGGCACGACGCCGACCGCGCGCGTCAGGACGTTCTTCTGCGGGTGCACGCGCGCCTCCTCCTCGGTGATTGTGCCGTTCGCCACGAGATCCTCAACGTAGGAGTGGTCGCGCGTGACCTGCGTGAGCGCACCGTCGCGCAGGCAGTAGAGGCGGCTGTCGCCGACATGTGCCCAGTACACCCGCCCCCGCGGCTCAGAAACGTGCAGGATCGTCGCAGTCGTCCCCATTCCCTTCCGCTCGGGGTAGAGCCGCGCGTTCTCGAGGATCTCCGCGTTCGCCGTACGGATGGCCTCCGCGAGATCCGCCTCCGTGATGGAGTCCTTCGCATAGAGCCGCTCGCGCGCCGACTTGATGAGAATCTGGCTCGCGACCTCACCGGCTGCCGCTCCGCCCATGCCGTCCGCCACCACGCAGACGCACGGCTCGAATGCGGCCTCGCTGTCCTCGTTGACCGGCCGCACCCGCCCGACGTCCGTCGCTTCATATATCTGTATCATGGGTTCACCTCTCGAACTTCAGTGCCACCAAACCGATGCGCAGGACATCGCCCGCTTTGATATACGCCCTTCCCTCGAGTTTCTGGTCGTTCACATAGGTGTGATTGACGCTCCCGAGGTCCTCGACGATGTACTGGCTGCCATGCCGGTATATCGCCGCGTGATGATGGGAAACAAAGGATTCCGGGATCACGACATCGTTATCGCTGCCGCGCCCGATCGTGATCTGCTCGCCGAACGCATAGCGCTGGCCGGCGAGCTCCGGCTCACGCGCGTCGACCACCGACAAGATGGCCTCGCGCGGGCTGACCTCCGGCTTCCGCGCCGCCAGGCTCTCTTTCTTCACATCGTAGAACATGCCGCGCGCAAGCTTCCCGACGAAGTAGATGAGCCAGAGCAGCATGCCGTACTCGAGCACGACGCGCACGACCTTCAGTATCGTTGCGGTAAAGGACATCAAATCACCTCATAGCAGAGCACCGACGCCCCGATCTGTATTTCATCGCCCGGCTGCAGGAGCATCTCGGACACGCGCTCGCCGTTGACGAACGTGCCATTCGTGCTCTGCGCGTCGTGCATGACATGGCGGTGCCTTTCATAGGATATCCATGCGTGCAGGCGCGAGGCATTGGCATCCGTCAGGATGAACTCGTTCTTGTCGCGCCGCCCGATGTAGATCTGCTTTTCGCCGAACTCCAGATAGGCGTCGCGATCCGGCCCCTCGACGACCGTCAGCGACGCGAGCAGATGCTCGGCCGGCAGGTTCAGCGGCCGGTGCGGGTCGAGATGCGACCGCTTCAGCACGAGCGTATGCGGTTCGGCATCCTCCTCGCCGCCCTTGTCGGACTGATATTCCGACGTGAGCTCAAAGACCCCGCGCGTCAGGGATTTCTTGCGTCCCATGCGGATGGTGAGCTCGCCGTCCATCTCGTAATCCTGCAGGATGACCTGCTTCTCGAGATGCGTGATGAGTGCATCGGAGATGCGCTGCGCGCAGAGCCGCTGATAGTCTTCGCTTGAAAGCGTAAACACGTAGACGTTGGGCACCGAGGCCCCCGCGCGGTTCCTGCCGCGCTTCACGAGCTCCTGCTCGAGGCCCTTCATGAGCTCCGCGGGTTCGAGGTCACTGCCGAATTTCTTGTTGAAGAATCCTTCAATATGACCGCCGAGGAACGATTCCAGTTTGCCGAGTCCCATTCGAGAATCCCCTCTTTTGCATATTCTTCCTCTAATCCCATATTTTACCGCCGAAACTGGTGCCCGTCAATCAATGGCACGACAGAACGCGCGCATTCAGTCCTCCAGATGCTTGTTCCGGAGCTGTCCGCAGGCCGCGTGGATATCGGTACCCATCTCCTTGCGCACGGTCGCCTGGATGTGGTGCATCGTCAACGAGTGCAGGAAATGCTCGATGCGCTCTTTGGACGGCCGCAGCAGATGGCGCTCGGCCACGGGATTGATGGGGATCAGGTTGACGTTCGCGAGCTGCCCGCGCAGTAGCTTCGCAAGCTCGCGCGCGTGCTCCTCCGTATCGTTCACGCCGTCAATCAGGATGTACTCGTAGGTCACGCGGCGCTTCGTCTTGTCCGCATAATGCTTCGCGGCACGCACGACGTCCTCCATCGGATATTTCTTCGAAATCGGCATGAGCCTTTCGCGGAGGGGCTGGTTCGGCGCGTGCAGGGAAACCGACAGCGAAATCGGGATGCCCTCATCGGCAAGCCGCAGCATATTCGGCACGATGCCGGCCGTCGAAAGCGTGATGTTCCGGTAGCCGAGCCCGAGCACATAGTCCTCGTGCAGCAGGTGGATGAAGGCGAGCACATTGTCATAGTTCATGAGCGGTTCGCCGGAGCCCATGATGACGATAGTGTCGACCTTGCCGCCATCCTCCTCGCGCAGCCGGTCGTTGATTGCGATGACCTGCGCGGCCATCTCGCCGGCCGTCAGGTTCCGCGCCATGCCATGCAGGGTCGACGCGCAGAACGCGCAGCCCATACTGCACCCGGCCTGCGACGAGACGCAGACGCTGTTCCCGTAGCTCTGCCGCATCAACACGGACTCAATGGCCGTGCCGTCCGCGAACTCAAACAGGAATTTCGAGGTCAGGCCGTCCGCGCTGTCGAGGCGGTCGCGCACGAAGGGCTGCCCGATGGCGAATGCGTCGTCGAGCGGCTCGCGCAGGACTTTCGGGAGATTCGTCATCTCCGCGAAATGCTTCGCCCCCTTCTGGTACATCCATTCCGCAATCTGCTTCGCGCGGTATTTCGGCAAGTTCAGCGGCGCGAGCTCTGCCTGCAGCGCTTCGACGTTTTCGCCGAAAATATCTTTCTTCCCTGTCGTTCCCGTTTCTTTCTCCCGCTCATTCATTTCATTCGGTGCGGCCATTGCTCACGCTCCCTTTCCTCGTCCATATCTTCATTCTATCCGGCAGACCTTGTGCATGCGCGCGATGAAGAAACCGTCCGTCCCGTCGCGCTGCGGGTAAAGCTGCACCATGTCCTCATTCCCGTGACCATGCGGCGCGGACAGGAATGCCCCCGCTCGCTCGATGTAAAACTCCGGGTGCTTTGCGAGGAACGCGCGCACGACATCCGCATTCTCCGCCTGCTCGATTGTGCAGGTACTGTAGACGAGGATGCCATCCGGCTTCACGGCGCGCGCCGCGCTCTCGAGGATGGCCATCTGCAACTCAGGAAGCTTGCGGATCTCCTTGGCGCTTTTCCGCCAGCGGGCGTCCGGCTTGCGCCGCAGGACGCCGAGCCCGGAGCACGGCGCATCGACGAGCACGCGGTCCGCCATCTCCTCGTACTCGCCGCCGATCTCACGCGCATCGATCTTCTCGGCCTCGAGGATCGTGATGCCGAGGCGCTTCGCGTTCTCCTCGATCCGCACGATCTTGTGGTCGTAGATATCCCCGGCGAGGATGCGGCCCTCGTCGTGCATCTTCTGCGCGATATGCGTGGACTTGCCGCCCGGCGCCGCACAGCAGTCGATGATAAACTCCCCGGGGCGCGGGTCGAGCACCTGCGCAACAAGCATCGAGCTCTCGTCCTGCACCTGCGCGAGGCCGCCCTGCAAGGGCTTCATCGCGTCGAGCGCGCCGTGCATCCGGACGACGATGCCCTCCGGCGCCCATGCCGACGGCTCACAGACCGTGCCGCCCGCCTCGAGCTGGCGGAGCAGTTCCTCGCGCGTCACGCGCAGGGTATTCGCACGCAGGCAGAGCGGCGCCTGCGTGTTGTCGAACGCCGTAAGCTTTTCCGTCTCCTCTACGCCGAGTTCCTTGATCCAGCGGCGAACGAGCCAGAGTGGATGCTGGCTCGCGAGCGCCAGATATTCGTCTGGCTTCTCCTTCGGGAACGCCGCGCGTTCCGGCTCGCGGATCGCCGTCCGGAGCACCGCGTTGACAAACCCCGAGAGCCGCCGTGGCGCGAGCTTCTTCGCGAGCTCCACGGACGTATTGCAGGCGGCCGACGCCGGCACCTTATCCAGATAGAAGATCTGGTAAAGGCCGAGGCGCAAGATTTCGCGCACGGCATGGTGCATCTTCTGAATCGGGTTCTTCGCGTAGCGCGAAAGAATCCAGTCGAGCGTGCCGCCCGCCTTGACCGTCCCGTAGACGAGCTCGGTCACGAAGCGGCGATCCTGCTCGGAAAGCTTCTGCTCGCGCAGGACTTTCGCAAGTGCAACGTTCGCATACGCGCCGTCTGCGTGCACCTCGGACAAAACCTTCACCGCGGTCTCCCGTGCCTTATCCATGCGTCCTCTTCCTCCCCGGCCCGCTGGGCCTTCCGTCATGATTTCTTTTCCTCCGCATCTTCCGGAAGAACGATCTTCTCGATCTCGCGGCGCACGGCATCCATATCGACATGCGTGTTGTAGCACGGCCCGTTCGGGCGGATGTTCAGCACGCCGACCGCTGGCAGCGGATAGACGTCCTGTATCCCGCTCATAAGGTCGCGCTCACAGGCGATGGCGAGCACGGCCTTCGGCTTGTTGTCGCGCACGATCTGCCGCGCGAGCGTCCCGCCCGTCGCCACGAAGAAATGGAACCCCATCTCATCTGCAAGCGCGACGAGCGAGCCGATATCGCAGCCGCCGCATTGCGCGCAGTTGTGCGGATCCCGCGTAATCTTGCGCGGACAAGTCGCGAGCTGCAGGCAGTGCGGCGTCACGACGAGCAGCTTGTCGGCCGGTATGCGGATCTGCTGCTTCGAGAAAAGCAGGTTGCTGACCGCGATGAACGAGCCCTCGAGATTGCGCCGCGTGATGCCGAACGGCTTCCCGAGGCGCACTGCCCACGGGAACAGCACGTTGATGAGCCCGTAGGTCTGCTTCTCCCCGATATGCAGGAATGGCAGATTCTTTATCGCAAGCACGATATTGCCGAGACCGAGCAGCACGAGCACGATGCACAGGGCAAAAAAACCGCCGAGCACCCAGGGCAGCGCGGGATGAATCCCCGCGAGCCCTGGGCGCGCAATCCACCAGATGCCGTATAGCACGAAGCCCCACAGCACCGTCGTCAAAAACATGAGCCCGAGGAACAGCCGCTTTTTCGGCCGCCCCGGTATGACGAATTTCTTCTTTTTCTTTTCGTCCGCCATCTTCCTTAACGTTCCTCTTGCTATATCATGATCCGGCGCTCTCGAAAACGGCGGGCAGCTCGATGCCGTGGCCGTTCAGATAGGCTGCAGTATCCATGCGTTTCTTGCCCGGCGCCTGGAGCTCCAGAATTTTCAGTATGCCATGCCCCGTCACGACGAGCAGACCGTCCTTCGCGTTCGCTGCGAGGATCATGCCCGGCTGCAGATCCGAGGCCGTATGCTGCTCCATGACCTCCGTCTTTTCCGCAAGCTCCGCCTTCCAGATCTTGAACTTCTTCCCATCCAGGAACGTATAGGCACCCGGTACCGGATTGAGCCCGCGCACAAGGTTATGGATTTCCTCGGCGGATTTCGTCCAGTCGATATGCCCGGTCTCCTTCGTGATGCGCCCGGCGTAGTTCGATTCGCCGGTCTGCGGATGACGTTCGAGCGTGCCCTCCGACAGCTTCTCAAGCGTCTCGTAGAGCGCCTTTGCGCCGAGGTTCATGAGACCGTCGTGAACGTCTTCGAGCGTCGCGTCCTCACCGATCGGCATGGTCTCCTTGATGAGCATATCGCCGGTATCAAGCCCGGCATCCATGAACATCGTCGTGACGCCCGTCTCCTTCTCGCCGTTGATGATGCACCACTGCATCGGCGCGGCGCCGCGGTAGTGCGGCAGCAGCGACGCGTGCACATTGATGCAGCCGTATTTCGGAATGTCAAGCAGCTCCTGCGAGAGGATCTGCCCGAACGCCACAACGATGAAGAGATCCGGCTTCTTCTCACGCAGGAATGCGACACAGTCCTCCGTCCGCACCTTCGCGGGCTGCCATACCGGATAGCCGTGGTTCTCCGCCCATACCTTGACGGGCGACGGGCGGAGCTTCTGCCCTCGCCCGCTCGGCTTGTCCGGCTGCGTGATGACGCCGGCGATCTCACAGTACTCCGCGAGCGATGCGAGGCATGGCACCGCGAACTCCGGCGTCCCCATGAAAATTACCCGGAAACGTTTCATTTCTGCGCCCCCTTGTGCAGGCTTTTCGCGATATCGATGAAGAGCCTCCCCTCGAGGTGGTCGCATTCATGCTGCACGCAGCGCGCGAGCAGGCCCTTCGCCGTCAGATGCTGCTTGCGCCCGCGGCGGTTCAGGAACTCGACCTTGATCTTCTCGGCGCGCTCGACCTCCCCGTAGATATTGGGGACGGAAAGGCAGCCCTCCGTGTCCGTGGCCGAACCTTCCCGGAACGTGATGACCGGGTTAATCAGCTCGATCAGGCCGTGCTCCTCTTGGCAGTCGATGACGATGGCTCGGATTGGCAGGCCGACCTGCGGCGCCGCGATGCCGACGCCATCGTTTTTGTACATTGTCTCTGCCATATCGTCGAGCAGCGTGCGGAGCTTCTTATCGATGTGTTCTATCGGCTTGCAGACCTCTTTGAGTACCGGGTCGCCCGCCTTCTTGATTTCCAGCATTGCCATGTATATCTTGTTCTCCTTATTTTTTCAGCTGACCGGCCTTGACCATGATCTGCAGGGTCGTGTCCGCCGCGGCTTTCAGCGACGGCAGCGGCAGGAACTCGTAATTGCTGTGGAAGTTCACGCCGCCCGTGAAGATGTTCGGGCATGGCAGGCCGACGAAGGACAGGCGCGCGCCGTCCGTGCCGCCGCGGATCGGCTCGGTGACCGGCTCGACGCCAGCCGCCTTCATCGCCTCGCGCGCGAGCTCGATGATGTACATATTGCCGTCCTGGATTTTCTCGTACATGTTGAAATACATATCGTGCTGCTTCACTTCTACCGTGCCCGCACCGTATTTCTCGTTCAGGAAATCCGCCATCTTTTCGAGATAGGCCTTGCGCGCCTCGAAATGCTCTTTGTCGAAATCGCGTACGAGCATATGCATGACGACCTTCGCGCAGGTACCCTCGATGCCCATGATGTGGAAGAAGCCCTCGCGTCCCTCCGTGTACTCCGGTTTCTCGCCGGCCGGCAACATGGCCTGCCATTCCGCCGCGATGGAAATCGCGTTCTTCATGACGCCCTTCGCCGTACCCGTATGCGCGCTGATGCCATGGATCGTGATGACCGGGTTGCCCGCGTTGAAGTTTTCGTATTCGAGGCCGCCAATCTCGCCGCCGTCGACCGTAAAGCCGAAGTCCGCGTCGAATTTCTTGACGTCGAAGAGATCCGGGCTGCGGCCCGTCTCCTCGTCCGGCGTAAAGCCGAGACGGATGCGGCCGTGCTGAATCTCCGGATGCTGGATCAGGTACTCCGCCGCGCTGATGATGGCCGTGTCGCCGGCCTTGTCATCAGCGCCGAGCAATGTCGTGCCGTCCGTGACCATAATATCCTGCCCCTTGTAGCGCAGCAGGCTCGGCGAGCTCTTCGTCGTCAGCACGATATTCTTCTCTTCGTTCAGCACGATGTCTTTGCCATCGTAGTTCTCGACGATGCGCGGGTGGATTGGGCCGCCCGCCGCGTCCTGCGTGGTATCGAGATGCGAGATGAAACCGACCGTCGGCGCATCCTCGCAGCCATTGGCCGGGAGCTCCGCCATGACGTAGCCGTGCTTGTCGAGCTCGACATTCGAGAGGCCGATTTCCTTGAGCTCCTCCGCGATATGCTTCGCGAGCACGAGCTGCCCCGGCGTCGACGGGCACTCCTTGTCGTTTGCCTCGTCCGACTGTGTATTATACGAAATATAATCTTTGAATCGCGTTACCAGTACATGTATCGGAATATCCATGCTGCCACACTCCTTCATGGGGACACTCCCCCTTTTATCCATTCGTATATTATACCATACACCGTGCCCGCCGTCTAATTCTGTATCTATCTCACGGAAAAAAGCGGCAAATGCACTGCCCAAAGGCGTGCACCCGCCGCTTCCTGATTTTCTTTTGCCTGAAATGACCTGCGTCAGATGGCGCGGAACTGGAACTCGAAATGCTTCGTGACATTCTCGTTCGTGTATTCCTCGAGCACCGGCGCGCCCCAGGTATCGTCACCGCCGACGCCGTCCTGCCCGAGGCTCGCGCGCAGGAACGTGTGCTGGCTGTCCGGCAGGTCATAGGCGTGCCGCGCATTCTCGAGCTCATGGCAGCTGTACGGCAGGGCCGATGCCTCCATTGGCTCGCTGGCCGTGAGCAACAGGCCGCGGCCGCGCGCGTCCGTCACGCGGATCCAGCGCACGCCGCCGTGATTGCCCGTCTCCTGCGGGCGCAGATACGGCTGCACCTCTTCGCGCACCGCCCTCTGCCAGATGCCGAGCTTTGCACCGCTCTGGCGGTCCCAGTAGTTCTCCGAGGGGCCGAGCCCGTAGTAGGTCAGCTGGTCATATTTCTCGGAGAGCGTGAACACCAGCGCGAAGTCCGGGATTTCCGGCAGGCCCTCGACCTTCTGATAGTCCATGGCCGCGGTCACGACGCCGCCCTTCCCGACGGTATAGGTCACACGCACCTCGCTCGCCGGATTCGTCGCAAGCGCCCAGGTAAAGCGCACGGAAAGGCTTTCCGCCTCGTACTCGCGGATGCCGAGCTGCCCAAAGAAGTCGAACGCCTGCCAGCCTTTCTCCGTCAGCAGCTCCTTCTTCACGCATTTCTGATAGAGGCTCGCGAGCTTCCACTGCGCGAGTGCGAAGTCGCGGCGATTGCCGTAGTCATTGCTGACCGGCGCGCGCCAGAACGACGGCCGCGGCTGCTCCTCGAGCAGTTCCTCCCCATCGTACTTATACGAAATGAGATTGCCAGCCGCGCTCGAGAACAGGATTTCGAAGCCCTCGCCCTGCACGCCGAGGTTGATGTCCCCGCATACGACGCGGAGCGCCTCCGCGCACTCGATGGGCCGGTGCTGCGGCGTGGCCACACCGCATTCCGGCTGCCCGAACGCCATGCGCACCGGCAGCTCCTCGGGATTCGGGGCTTCTGCACCGTCCGACTGCCAGACGCCCTGGCCGAACGCGATTTCGAAGCCGCGCTCGGCCCAAAGGCTTTCCTTCTTCAGGCAGAGCGATGCCGTCACGCAGACCTCGCCAGCGCCGGTCTCCGGCAAATCATCGAGCTGGAAGCTGCCCGTCCCGCCCGGCAGGATGGACGGCGCATCGTAGACATCCTGCCAGATCTTCTTTCCGTCCAGCAGCAGCTCAATCCGCAGTTCATAGGCCGCCGTATCGGTGAACAGGCTGTGGTTCTCAATGGTCACCTGGTTGCGGCTGACGTGCAGGCGGTAGTCCTGATAGTCGTACTTGAC
Organism: Selenomonadaceae bacterium; assembly: GCA_036733925.1. GTDB lineage: Bacteria > Bacillota > Negativicutes > Selenomonadales > Selenomonadaceae > UBA2897. The sequence continues at coordinate 114,583 of DAIMZO010000002.1, forward strand.
CTCCTGCATCTTCGCGCTGAGACTGCGATCCGCGAACAGGATGCCATCCCCGCTGAAATCATAGTCCGTCGAACGGTCGCCGAAATCGCCGCCGTAGCCGGGTACCTCGTTCCCGCGTTCGTCGCGGCGCATGATAGCCTGATCGACAAAATCCCAGATGAAGCCGCCCTGATAGCGCGGCTCGCGCTCCGAGAGCTCCGTGTACTTGTGCATGCCGCCCGTGCTGTTTCCCATCGAATGCGTGTACTCGCAGAGGATGAACGGCTTTCCCGGATGCGAAGCGAGGAAGGCCTCGACGTCCGCCTCCGGCGTATACATCTGGCTCTCCATATCGCTCGTGTCCGGATAGGAACGGTCATGGAACAGACCCTCATAATGCACGAGCCGTGTCGGATCTACGCGGTGAAAGTACTTGCTCTCCTCATGGATCACCGAACCACCGAACGACTCGTTGCCGCAGGACCAAATCAGGATGGCGGCATGGTTCTTGTCGCGCTCGAACATCGACTGCGCGCGATCGAGCACAGCATCCTTCCATTCCTTGTGGTCTTTCGGCAATGTGTTCTCATCGCAGACGTCGATGCCGTTCTTCTGCCAGGTGCCATGCGTCTCGAGGTTCGTCTCATCGATGACGTAGAGGCCGTACTGGTCGCAGAGGTCGTAGATCCTCGAGCTGTTCGGATAATGCGAGCAGCGGAGCGCGTTGATGTTATGCCGCTTCATGACGCGGATATCCTGCTCGAAAAGCGCCGGGTCGAGCGCGCGGCCGTTATAGGCATCGAATTCATGGCGGTTCACGCCCTTGAACACGATGCGCTTGCCGTTAAGCTGCATGAGCCCGTCGCGCAGCGCGAACTCGCGGAAGCCGACCCGCTGCGGCACGATCTCCATGAGCTTGCCGTCCTCATCGCAGACCGAAAGGATCAGCGTATAGAGGTTCGGCGCCTCCGCGCTCCAGAGGGCCGCGTTGTCGACGCCGATCTTGATGACCGAATGCTTGCCATGGGACGTCTCGCTCTGCTTCTGGATGACGTCGCCCTTCGGGTCGAGCAGCTGCCAGTCGACGCGGCGCTCTTTCTTCCCATTCCAGTCCAGCGCCAGCTTCAGCTTTCCGTCGCGGTAATCGTGGACGGGCTTTGCCGTGACCAGCATATTCTCGATGTGCACCGCCGGTTTCGTATAGAGCTGCACCTCGCGGAAAATCCCGGCGAACCGCCAGTAATCCTGATCCTCGAGCCAGCTCCCCGAGCTGAACCGGTAGACCTGCAAGGCGAGCTTGTTCTCCCCTTCGACGAGGTACGGCGTCAGGTCGAAATTGGCCGGCGTGAAGCTGTCCTCGCTGTAGCCGACATAACGGCCATTGCAGTAGACGACGACCGCTGACTCCACGCCCTGCAGAGTGAGGTGCACCTCGTCCCAGTCCGCCGGCTTTCCGAAATACTTGACATAGCTGCCGACCGGATTCTCGCGCACCGGAACCGCCCCCGGCTTCACGGCCTCATGCCCGTCCCACGAATAGGCCTGGTTCGTGTACTGCGGCGTGCCATAGCCCTCGAGCTGCCAATGCGCGGGCACCCGGATGGTCTGCCAGCTCCTCACGTCCGTCTCCAGCTTCTCAAAGCCTTTCGGGCGCAGGTTGGGATTCTTCGCATAGTGGAAATACCAGAGCCCGTCGAGCGTGCGTACGAATGACGACTTCCCCTCTGCCGCCTCTAATGCCGTCCGATAATACGGGTGGTCGCTGTGTGCCGGCTCCCGGTTCTCCTGAAAGAATTTCGGATCTGCCAATTTATCGATAGAAAACATGCTCTTCCCCCCACTTTGCCCCATTTGTGCAAAACTTAAACGTTTTCTATATTCTACCACGAAACACAGGCTCGTTTCAATACGTATTGATAGGGAATTCGAAAAAAGGCGCTGTATCCTTTTCCGGAATACAACGCCTTTCCACTTCATTCATTTTTTGCCGTTTTTTCTTCGATATCCGTACCGTCAAACAGCGCTTTGGCGAAATCCTCCGCATGGAACGGCCGCAGGTCATCGACGCCCTCGCCGACGCCGATCCATTTGACCGGCATATGCAGCTGCGCCTTGATGCCGATGACGACGCCGCCCTTGCCGGTGCCGTCGAGCTTCGTCAGCACGACGCCGGTGATTGGTGCGGCCTTCGTGAAGAGCTCCGCCTGGCTGATCGCGTTCTGCCCCGTCGTCGCGTCGAGCACGAGCAGGGTCTCATGCGGCGCGCCCGGAATCTCGCGCCCGATGACGCGGTTGATTTTCTCGAGCTCCTGCATGAGGTTCGACTTCGTCTGCAGGCGCCCCGCCGTATCTACGATCAGGATATCGATGCCGCGCGCCTTCGCGGCCTTCACCGCGTCGAACGTCACGGCGGCGGGGTCAGAGCCCTCCTCGTGCTTGATGACCGCCGCACCCGTGCGCTTGCCCCAGACCTCGAGCTGATCGATGGCCGCCGCGCGGAAGGTATCTGCGGCCGCGAGCATGACGGATTTGCCCTGCTCCTTGTAATAGGCCGCGAGCTTGCCGATGGTCGTCGTCTTGCCCGCGCCGTTGACGCCGATGACGAGCAGTACGGTCGGGCCTTCCCTTGCGACACGCGTCGCGTCGGCGTCCCCGCCATCCTCGAGGATTTCCGCGATCTTCTTCTCAAGGAACGGCGTCAGGTCTGCCGGGCTGCCGATTTCCTTCTTCTTGATGCCGCGGCGCACATCGTCCATGAGCTTTTCCGTCGTCTGCACGCCGACATCCGCCATGATCAGTGTCTCCTCGAGCTCGTCGAGCAAATCGTCATCGATATCCGCGTAGCCGAGCACGAGCTTCTCAATCTTGCTCGTGAGGTTCTCGCGCGTTTTGCCAAGGCCCTTCTTCAACCGGTCAAAAAATCCCATATCGTTTCCTCCATCATCATCATTGTTATCGTTCGTTGCTATTGCCTTATCCGAGTTCCTGCAGACGCTTTGCGAGATGCTTTGCCGTCTCCGTCACGGCGAGGCCTCCCTCGCTGGTCTCGCGCAGGCTCTTCGGGATGGCGCGGACTGCCTCCAGCGATCTCGACGGCCCGATCATGACCGGACCCACGATGTCAAAAAACGCCGTGCAAAATACATCCTCCCCGCAGTTCTTTTTCATAAAGCAGCCCCCGCAGTGAACCCGCGGGGGCTGGGCAACATCTTCGTCTTATTTCAAGAGGCCGTGATTCTTGAGCGCTGCCTCAAGCTGCTTCTCATGTGCAGGCTCCATCTCGCAGAGCGGCATGCGGAGCGGGCCGGCAGCATAGCCGAGCTTGCGCATCGCAACTTTGACCGGGATCGGGTTGACCTCGCAGAACAGCGCATCGATGAGATCCGTGTACTCAATCTGGAGCTTCGCGGATTTCTCGACCTTGCCGTCGAAATACAGCTGGCAGATATCGTGCGCTGCCTTCGGCGCGACATTCGAGAGCACCGAGATGACGCCCTGGCCGCCGAGCGACAGGATTGGCACAATCTGGTCATCGTTGCCGGAATACACGACGAGGTCGTCACCGACTGCCGCGCGCAGGCGCAGGATGGCCGAAAGGTCGCCGTTGGCTTCCTTGACCGCCGCGATATTCGGGTGCTTCGAGAGCTCGACATAGGTCTCCGTCTTGATGGCCACCCCCGTGCGGCTCGGCACATCGTACAGGATGATTGGGATGTTGATGGCATCCGCGATTGCCGTGTAGTGCTTCACGAGGCCCTTCTGCGTGCATTTGTTGTAATACGGCGTCACGACGAGAACGCCGCTTGCGCCGACCTGCTCCGCGTACTGCGAGAGCTCGATTGCCGTGCGCGTCTCGTTCGAGCCCGTGCCTGCGACGACCGGGATGCGGCCCTTGACCTGCTCAACCGCGAACTTGATGACCTCTTTATGCTCATCGACCGTCATCGTTGCCGACTCGCCGGACGTCCCCGCGATTACGATTGCATCCGTCCCGCCAGCAATCTGATCCTCGATGATGCGACCGAGTTCCGGATAGTTAATGCCCGTATCCGTAAACGGCGTAATAATCGCGACCCCCGCGCCGCGAAAAATTGGTTTCTTCATACCCAAAGGCCTCCTCAAATCTCACAGGCAAGCCTGCCACTCTCTGAAAACGGATTCGTATTTATTATCCCATGAATGGACATGAAAGTCAACAAGTCCGGATAACACAAAAAGGACCGCCCTTGCGGGCAGTCCCCTGAAATCTCGAAAGCTGAAATTACTTCAGTTCAACCGTAGCGCCAGCCTCTTCGAGCTTCTTCTTCATTTCCTCAGCGTCAGCCTTAGCGACGTTCTCTTTGACAGCAGCCGGAGCGCCATCAACGAGAGCCTTCGCGTCCTTCAGGCCGAGGCCCGTGATCTCACGGACAGCCTTGATGACGTTGATCTTCTTGTCGCCGACAGCCGTCAGCATGACGTTGAACTCGCTCTTCTCTTCAGCAGCAGCGCCGCCAGCAGCAGCACCAGCAGCAGCGACAGCAACCGGAGCAGCTGCGCTTACGCCGAACTTCTCTTCCATGTCTTTTACGAGCTCGGAAAGCTCAAGAACAGTCATGTTCTCAATGGCTTCAAGGATTTCTTCTTTCGTCATTTTATTTTCCTCCAAAATTTTGTTGTTTTCTAGTTATCGAAGGGCTTGTCCCTTCCACCGCTCACGCGGTCCCCCTCCCCCGATGAGGGAGGCTGTAAAATATGGGAATTGCTCACGCATTCCCCAGGCAGTCAGGCGGCGCTTAGGCGCTCTCCTGCTCCTTCTTCTCGCGTACAGCGTTGAGCGCGTACACAGCTTTGCGGATGACGCCCTGCAGTACGTTGACCGTATTGGAAATCGGGGCGTTCATGCTGCCAAGCATCTTGGCGAGGAGTTCCTCGCGGGATGGCAGGGCAGCGAGGGCCTTGACCTCTTCGAGGCCGATGACCTTGCCTTCGAGCAGGCCGGCTTTGACCACCAGCACACCTGCCTCATCAAGCTTGTTCTTCTTGATGTAGCCGCAGATGACCTTTGCCGGTGCGATGGCATCCTCCGTGGAGACTGCCAGAGCCGTCGTGCCGGAAAGGAACTCATCGAGACCCTCGAGACCGGCAGCGTCTGCTGCACGGTGCAACATCGTGTTCTTGACGACATGATAGCTGACACCAGCCTCGCGGAGTTCGCGACGGAGCTCCGTATCCTGCGCAACCGTCAGGCCCGTGTAGCCCGTCAGGACTGCGCCCTTAGCGGAGGTCAGCTCCTCTTTCAGGCTGTCGACAACGGCCTGTTTCTGTTCTTTCACATCACTCATTCTTTTCTTTGCACCTCCGTTCTATCCGGGAAAGTCCCTTCTGAATTTTAAAACATGGTAAATCACAAAACCTCCGGCGCACAGCCGGAGGTCATTATCTTCGAAAGTCAATGACTCCGGCCTCGGCAGGCGGGGATAATCCCGTTAGATGCCAGAAATCTCTCTGGCAAGCCTGCTGTCTGCAGCCTTCGATATGCTTTTCTCTCTCACGCGCTACGTGAGACTGAGACCGGAGTCTCTCTGTTTCGCGCTCAGGCGTTGAAAGCGATATGTACGCCCGGGCCCATCGTAGCGGAAACCGTTACGGAGCGGATGTACTGTCCCTTTGCAGCCGCCGGCTTAACGCGAACCAGCGTATCCATCAGGGTCTGGAAGTTCTGCTGAAGCTTCTCAGCGTCGAACGATGCCTTGCCGATCGGGCAATGCACGTTACCGGCCTTATCGGTACGGTACTCGACTTTACCTGCTTTAATCTCGGAAACTGCCTTCGTAAGATCCATCGTGACCGTACCCAGTTTCGGGTTCGGCATGAGGCCGCGCGGGCCGAGGATCTTACCAAGACGGCCAACCGTGCCCATCATATCCGGCGTAGCGACAGCGACATC
>DAIMZO010000003.1:0-58727 GCA_036733925.1 Selenomonadaceae bacterium
ATTATGACACATAGGGGGGTCGGATAGGAAGTCATCCGGAATTTTCTCGATTCTTCATGCTCCCCGATAAATTTTTCGTAAACACCGGGCGCGGACGGTTGCCGCGTGCTGGAATCCGGCTTATAATATAGCCTGTTGGTTTCGGACCTTCTGGAGATAGAGGATCGTGATAGAAAATGAAAGTTTTGGTTACGGGCGGGGCCGGGTTCATCGGGTCGCATCTGGTGCGGCATCTGCTGGTGCTGGGGCACGCGGTGACGGTTCTGGATAATCTGAGCACGGGGCTGCGGGAGCATCTGCCGGCGTCTGGGTTCACGTTCTGGGAGATAGATGACCGGGACGCGGCGGCGCGGCGGGAGATCACGGAGGGGCATTTTGACACAATCGTGCATCTCGCGGGGCAGACGACGGTGGATACGTCGATCCGGAATCCGTATTTCGATGCGGATGAGAACATCATGGGCACGGTGAACGTGCTCGAGGCGGCGCGCGCGAGCGGGGTGCGGCGCGTGGTGTTCGCGTCGACGGCGGCGGCCTATGGGGATGTGACGGAGGATCAGCTGCCGCTCCGGGAGGATCTGCCGCTGCATCCGATGTCGTTCTACGGGCTCACGAAGGTGATGGTGGAGCATTATCTCGCGCTGTATCAGAAGATGTATGGCCTCGACTACGTCGTGCTGCGTTTCGCCAACGTCTACGGCGAGCGGCAGGGCGACAAGGGCGAGGGCGGCGTGATCAGCATCTTCGCGAAGCGCGCGGCGCGCGGCGAGGGGCTGACTATCTTCGGCGATGGCGAGCAGACACGCGACTTCATCTATGCGGGGGATATCGCGCGCGGCATCGCGGCGGCGCTCGTGACGGAGCAGGTGAATACGGTGTATAACCTGAGTGCGCAGACGGAGACGAGCCTGAATGACCTCGTCGACATTCTCGGCCGCATCGAGGGCCGCGCAATCGAGGTCGCGCACGGCCCGGTGCGCGAGGGGGATATCTACCGTTCCGTGCTGTCGAATGAGAAGGCAAAGGCTGGCCTCCGCTGGAGCCCCGAGACACCCCTCGAGGAGGGCCTCCGCCGCACCGCCGCGTACTTCCGCGGGCAGAAGTGAATCCTTTCGGAATTTCGAAAAAGGCGCTGCACTGTTTTCCGGCTGACGGAACAGCCTTCGTCACAAAGCGTCTTGACGAGTTTCCGCGAGCCGCGGTAAGGGTTCTGGACGTGCAGGGTGTCCATGCGAGGCATAAGGCTCTCACGCCATTTGGTGAATTTTGCTGATTTTTCTGATGGATTTTGCTTCGTCTGGCAGGATTCGGGCTGGCTTTGTCGAAATGTAAGATTGTAAACGGAAGGGATGTGGAAGTAGGGAAAGTCAAGGGAGTGTTATGCATGAGTAAGAATCAGAAGAGTGCGCTGATCGTATTGCTGGTCGGCGCGGTGCTGTGGTTCCTGCCACCGCCGGCGGGCGTGACGGTGCTCGGCTGGCATCTGGCGGCGGTGTTCATCGCGACGGTGGTCGGCTTCATCCTGCACCCGCTGCCGATCGGCGCGGTCGCGTTCATCGCAATCACGTTCTCGGTGCTGGCGGGGCTGCTCACGACGAAGGACGCGCTCGCCGGGTATGGCAACTCGACGATCTGGCTGATCGTCTGCGCGTTCCTGTACTCGCGCGGCTTCATCAAGAGCGGGCTCGGGCGGCGCATCGCGTTCGCCATCATCCGCGCAATCGGCAAGAGCGCGCTTTCGCTCGGCTATGCAATCGCGTTCAGTGAACTCATCGTCTCGCCTGCGACGCCGTCGGCCACGGCGCGCGGCGGCGGCATCATGTATCCAATCGTGCAGAGTCTCGCGAAGGCGCTCGGCTCGGAGCCTGGCGAGACGGCGAAGAAGATCGGCACGTACCTCATCCAGGTCGGCTATCACAGCGACGCGGTGACGTGCACGATGTTCGTGACGTCGATGGCGGGCAACCCGCTCTGCGTGGCGCTCGCGGCGAAGGCGCTCGGCGTGGAAATCACGTGGATGGACTGGGCGCTCGCGGCAATCGTGCCAGGCCTGCTCGCGCTGCTCCTCGTGCCGTATGTCATGCTGAAGCTGACGAAGCCGGAGCTCGTGAGCATCCCGCACGCGAAGGAGCTCGCGCAGAAGGAGCTCACGGCGATGGGCCCGATGTCGAAGGCGGAGAAATACCTGCTCGTCATCTTCCTCGGGTCGCTGTTTTTCTGGGCGACGTCGGGGCTCACGCATATCGGCGCGACGCCGGTCGCGATGACGGCGGTCTGCATCATGGTCATCGTCGACGTCATCAACTGGCAGGATGTCATCCGTGAAAAGGGCGCCTGGGACGCGATGTTCTGGATGGGCTCGCTGATGACGCTCGCAACGGCTTTGTCGAAATCCGGCATCATCAAATGGATGGCGGAGTCGGCGGGCGCAGCCATCTCGTCGCTCGGGCTGAGCTGGGTGATCTCGGCGCTCATCTTGCTGCTGTTCTACACGTACATCCATTACTGCTTCGCAAGCGTCACGGCGCGCATCAGCGCCCTGTACGCGGCGTTCATCGCCGTGACGGTCGCGGTCGGCGCACCGCCTCTGCTGACGGCCATCGTGTTCGGCATCTTCGCTGACGTGCCGATCTCGCTGACGCATTACGGCAACGGCTGCGCGCCGATCTACTTCGGCGCCGACTACGTATCGCAGGGCGAGTGGTGGAAGAACGGCTTCGTCATGACGACCATCACGACGCTGATCTACCTGACCATCGGTGCGGCATGGTGGAAAGTCCTCGGGCTGTGGTGATCTGGGTATAGCAAAGGGCGCCCGCGTGAAATGGGATTTCACGCGGGCGCCCTTTTTCCTTTGGCTCAGAGCGCCTGGATGGCGGCGCGGATATTGTCTTCGTCTTTTTCGGTCATCTTGTTGGCGACGCGGATCATGGGGATGGCGATCTCGCAGCCGGCGATGCGGAGTTCCTGATCGACCTGCTGGATGCTCTGGCCGCCCCAGCCGTAGGAGCCGAACGCGAAGGCTTTGTGGTTCTTTGGCGCGAGGCCCTTGAGGTAGCAGAGGAAGCTGGCGATGGTCGGCATCATCTGGTTGTTGATGGTCGGGCTGCCGACGGCAAGGTATTTGCTCGTCAAGATATCGGTGAGGATGTCGCTCATCTCGTTTTTCTTGATGTCGTAGTAGGAGACGGGCATGCCCTTGTCGCGGAAGGCCTCGGTGATGGTCTTGGCCATGGCCTCGGTCGTGCCCCACATGGAGTCGAAGACGACGACGGCCTTGTCCTCGAGCTCGAAGGAGGACCATTTCTGGTACGCGGCGAGGATATCCTGAATCTGCTTGCGCCAGATGATGCCGTGGCCGGTCGCGATCATCTGGATGTCGAGCGGGGCGAGGGCTTTCATGGCTTTTTGGGCCTGCATGCCGTAGAGCATCAGGATGTTGGCGTAGTATTTCTTCGCCTCGTAGAACAGCACGGAGCGGTCGACCTCGTCATCGAAGCGCTGGCTGGTCGCGTAGTGCTGGCCGAACGCGTCGTTCGAGAACAGGATCTTGGCCTCGGGGCAGTAGGTGACCATGGAGTCCGGCCAGTGCAGCATCGGGGTCGGCACGAACTGCAGCGTGTGCTTGCCAATCTTCAGGATGTCGCCGGCCTTGACCGGCTCGTAGCGCAGCATGCCGTAGCGGGCGGTGAGGCCCTTGAGGCCCTGCGGGAAGCTCGTGTAGATGGTGGCTTTCGGGCAGTGCTCCATCATGAAGGGGAGGGCGCCGGAGTGGTCCGGCTCGACGTGGCTCGACACGATGACGTCGATGCTCGACGGGTCGATGACGGACGAGATGCGCGCGAGGAGCTCTTCTTTGAACGGCTCCTTGACCGTATCGATGAGCGTGACCTTGTCATCGAGAATCAGATAGGCATTGTAGGTCGAGCCGCGGCTCGTCGCGTAACCGTGGAACGAGCGCATGGACCAGTCGATGGCCCCGACCCAATAGATATTCTCTGCGATTTTTACTGCTTGCATAGCGTACCTTCCCTTCTTGATTCCAACATGGGAAATATGCCTCTGGGGCATTCCGGTTGCTCCCTCTATCTTACCATATCCGCCCGCCGATGGAAAAGAGAATTTATGCGTTCTTTATACTTTTTTTGCCGGACTTATGGTAAAATAAGAACAAACTGCCGCTGAAAGCAGAAAAAGTGCAGACTATGCGGCAAGTTTCGTTTATTTTCGTTAATTTTTTGTTGGATTTGTTCAGTTTTTGAGGGGAATCATCGGATGCGTCATTCATTTCATCGCATGGGCCGCAGGGAAAAGGGCATCGCAGCCGTCGTGGCGTTCGTGCTGCTCTGCACGGCCATGTATCTGTATTTCGGCTCGCAGCAGGGGCAGAAGATCAAGGCGAAGCGGACGAAGCCGCTCGTGGAGGTCATGACGCTCTTGCGGCAGGATATGCTGCGGCATGTGGATCTCTCGGGGCAGACGGTCGCGGACGCGAATGTGCCGCTCGCGCCGAAGTACACGGGGCGGATCAAGGCGGTCTACGTGGATCTCGGCGATGAGGTGAAGGCGGGGCAGATCCTGCTCGAGCAGGATACGAGCGACCTCGACATCTCCATCCAGCAGAACCAGGCGGCGACGGACGCGGCGAGCGCGGATGCGCGTGAGGAGGCCGCGACGTACAACGCGAACTATGTGAAGGCGCGCACCGACCTCGACCTCGAGGCGGACAAGTATCAGCGCAACCAGTATCTGTTCTCGATCGGCGCGATCTCGCAGGACACGCTCGACTCGGTGAAGCGGGAGTATCTCGCGTCGAAAGCGGCGTTCGATGTGCTCGCGGACCAGGCGGACGGCGGTACGGCGGCGTCGGTGGCGTCGAAGGAGTACACGGCGGAGAAGCAGCAGCGCGCGACGGAGGCGCTCGAGCACCAGCGGACGGATCTCTATCTGCGCGCGCCACGCGACGGGGTGATCGGCTACCGGAACGCGGAGGCGGGCGCAATCGTGAACGCGGGGACGAAGGTGTTCTCGCTCGTCGACAACCGCCATATCAATGTGGACTGCCAGCTCGCGGAGGCGGATGCCGCGATCCTCGAGCCGGGCATGTCCGTGCGTGTGACAATCGACGCGCTCGGGCAGGATGTGGACGGGCACATCGTCTACGTGAGCCCCGCGATGGATGAGGACGCGAAGACGTTCACCGTGCGCATCGAGCTCGAGGACACCGACCTCGATATCCGGGCGGGCCTCTACGCGCATACGGCCATCGACATCCTACAGCGGCCGGACACGCTTTTCGTGCCAAAGGAGGCCGTGGTCTCGCGCAACGGGCACACGAAAGTGTATATCATCAATGCTGACGGCAAGGTCGAGGCCCGCGAGGTCAAGGTAGGCCTGATGAACGACGAGTCGGAGGAAATCCTCGATGGGCTCGAGGAGGGCGACGTCGTGATCCTCAGCAATCAGGACAAGCTCAAAGAGGGCATGACGGTCGAGACGAAGGAACGGGAAAGTGAATCAGAATCGGGGGATGAGGCATGAACATCACCCGGTTATCCATCAAACGGCCGGTCGGCATCTCGATGGTCGTGCTGTTCTTCGTCGTGCTCGGCCTCTACAGCTACTACCGCATCGGTGTTGAGCTGTTGCCGGCGCTGAACACGCCGAACATCACGGTCACGGTGAAATATCCGGGCGCGAGCGCGGAGTCCGTGGAGCAGGAGGTCGTAAAGCCTGTCGAGAATGCGCTGTCGGGCATCTCGGATGTCGACCAGATGACGTCGACGGCGAGCTATGGCGTCGGCCGCGTCTCGCTGAAGCTGAATTTCGGCGCGAACGCGGACACGACGGCCATCGACGCGTCGAAGAAGGTCGAGGCCATCGCGGGCAAGCTGCCGGATGAGGCGGATGCGCCGGTGGTCGTGAAGCGCGACATGAACGACAAGCCAATCGTCGAGCTCGCGGTCATGAGCCAGCACAGCAAGGCGGAGACGTACTCGCAGACGGAGAACGTGTTCGAGGAGGTGCTCGAGCAGGCGGGCGGCGTCTCGGAAATCGAGCTGCACGGCGGCCGGGACAAGGAGGTCGCGGTCGAGGTGGACCGCGACAAGCTCGCTTCGTACCATCTGACGCTCGAGGCCATCGCAAAGGCGATCAAGGCAGAGAACCAGCTGCTGCCGTCTGGCTCAATCTACACGGACTCGACGAAGTCGGATGTCCGCGTCATCGCGCAGTTCAAGGACGCGAAGGAGATCGAGAACGTCCAGATCAAGAACACGGCGGGCAAGATGATCCCGCTGACGGCGGTCGCGACGGTGCGGGAACAGGACGCGCGCACGGAGCGCTACGGCCGCCTGAACGGCGAGGACGCGGTCAACGTGCTGATTTTCAAGAACAGCGACGCGAACGTGGTCGAGACCGCGGACAACATCCTGAAGAGCGTCGAGAAACTGCGCAAAGACCATCCGGACTACCAGTTCGTCGTCGTGTCGAACGATGCGGACTACGTCAAGACCTCGCTCCACAACACGCTCGGGACGCTCGTCGAAGGCCTGATCACGACGGGGCTCGTGCTGTTCCTGTTCTTGCGCGGCTGGCGTTCGACGGCCGCGGTCATGATCGCGATCCCGACCTCGCTGATCGCGACGTTCTTCGTCATGTATATCGCGGGCTTCACGTTCAACATGATGTCGCTGATGGGCATGACGCTCTGCGTCGGTATCCTCGTCGATGATTCGATCGTCGTGCTCGAGAACATCACGCGGCATCTGAGTCTCGGCGAGGAGCCGGCGCTCGCGGCAGAGCATGGCCGGACGGAAATCGGCATGGCGGCCATCGCAATCACGCTCTGCGACGCGGCGGTGTTCATGCCGATTGCGTTCATGAACGGCATGACGGGGCAGTATTTCCGCCAGTTCGGCCTGACCATCGTGTTCGCGGGGCTGTTCTCGCTGTTCATCTCGTTCACGCTGACGCCGATGCTCGCGTCGAAGTTCTTCGCGGGCGGCTATCACGTGCCGAAAAAGAAGCTCTGGGAGCGCATGGATCGGCTCGAGGCGTGGGCCGTCGACACCTATGTGCGCGTGCTGCGCTGGAGCTTCGGGCACAAGAAGAAGCTTTTGCTCGGCATCACGGGCATCTTCGCGGCGGTCGTCGCGATGGTGCCGCTCGGGTTCATCGGCTCGGAGTACATGCCGCAGACGGATGAGTCGAGCTTCACGATCAACATCGAGGGGCAGGTCGGCACGTCGGCCGAGGAGACGAACAAGGTCGCGGAAAAGCTCGAAAACAAGCTCGCCGAGATCCCGGAGGTCGAGTACTATATGACGCAGGCCGGCGGCAGCAACGCGTACGAGGGCCGCATCAAGGTGCAGCTCTACGACCGCAAGGACCGCAAACGCTCGGTCTGGGATGTTGCGAACGAGATGCGCCAGTTCGCCGCGGGCATCAAGGAGGCGGACGTCCGCATCTCCGAGACGCAGACGTCGGTCGCCGGCATCTCCGGTGGCGGCGGCGCGAAGGGCGGCGGAGGCACGCTGCAGGTCGAGCTGCGCGGCAGTGACAACAGCAAGCTCAGCGCGGCTGCCGAGCAGGTCATGAACCTCATGAAAAGCGACGTCCAGGGCGTCACCGACGTCAACAGCTCGTACACGGAGGGCATGCCGGAGCTGCAGCTGACCGTCGACCGGCAGAAGATCAAGACGCTCGGCACATCGCTCTCGGATGTCGACACGGCGTTCAATTCCGCCATCACGGGCGTCTCGGCCGGCGAGCTGAAGAACGACGCGAAGAACGACGGCCAGGACACGGACATCAAAGTGCGCTTCAAGGGCGCGGACGGCTACAAGGCGTCGGATATCGCGCACGTGCCGGTCTCGGCGGGCGGCAAGCTCATCTACCTCGGCGACGTCGCGACGATCAAGAACGGGCGCGGCCCGGTCTCCATCCGCCGCGTCGACAAGCAGCGCTCCATCCGCATCGGCGCGAACATCTCCGGGCGGCCCCTGAACGACGTCATGAAGGACGTGCAGAAAGCCGTGCGCGGCGCGCATCTCGAGGAGCAGGGCGTCACGTACAAGTTCCGCGGGCAGGCGACGAACATGAACGACACGTTCAAGCAGCTGCTCTCCGCGCTGTTCCTCGCGCTCGTGCTGATCTACATGCTGCTCGGCGTGCTCTATGAGTCGACCATCACGCCAATCATCCGCATGTTCTCGCTGCCGCTCGGCATCATCGGCGCACTGTTCATCCTTTTCCTGACGCACAACACGCTGAACCTCTACTCGCTGATCGGCATCCTCGTCATGGACGGCATCGTCGCGAAGAACGGCACGCTGCTGCTCGACTACACGCTGACGCTCATGGACCGTGGCTACACGGCACACGACGCCGTCATCGAGGCGGGCAAGGTCCGCCTGAAGCCAATCTTCATGACAACCATCACGATGATCGTCGGCATGCTGCCGACCGCGCTCGCCGTGACCGCGGGCTCCGAGACGAGGAGCTCCATGGCCTGGGTCATCATCGGCGGCCTCCTGACATCGACCGTCTTCACCCTCATCGTCATCCCCATCCTGTTCCTCTTCACCGAAAACCATCCCCCACGCACCTGGATTCCTTCGCTGCTGCGCCGGAAACAGAAGGGGGAAAAAACTATTTCAGCAGGAGGTCGTTGACGTCGGTCTGGAGGTGGTTCATGGCGTTGGCGTCCATCTTGCCGCTCTGGAGGAGGGCCTGGATTTTCCGGTCGGCGAAGTGCGAGGCCTTGCCGTCCGCGCGGAACAGGGTCTGCCCGCTCGTCACGGCCGCGTCCTGCCAGGTGTAGCCGTAGAAGCCGAACTGATCCGGCCGGCCGTCGCGGTCGCGTGTGACGCGCTGGCAGATGGCGAGAAAGTCGTCCCATGTCCAGTCGTCATCTGGCAGCGGAATGTCCTCGTGTTCGAGCAGGGTGCGGTTGACGAACATCAGTTGCGGCACGCATTCGACGGGCAGGGCGTAGAGGCTGCTGCTCGCTCTGTCGCGCCCGTAGGCGAGCGGCGCGTCGTGGGGAGTGGGCCCTCGCGGTAGAGCCAGCCAATCAGGACTAGGGGCAGGAACGCCCCGGCCGTGCCGAAAATCAGCGGATATACGTCACAATATAACACATAACCGATATGACATCTGTCATAAAATCCCGGAGGGGAAAGGTGGGCACCATGTGGAGTGGGGATTTCCCTTTTGGAAACCACCACTTTGATGCCGGATTCGGCCTCATGGAATAGGTTTCATGGAAAATGAAAAAAATGCTTGCAAAACATCCTGCGTTGCGGTATACTATTACTCGTTGCCGGGATGTGGCACAGTTTGGTAGCGCGCTTCGTTCGGGACGAAGAGGCCGCAGGTTCGAATCCTGTCATCCCGACCATGTTGGATAGAACCGCCACCGCACTTACGTTGTCTGTGCGGTGGCGTTTTTGTTTTCCGGCGCTTTGGGGCGATTTCCTCTGGTGCGGAGCTGAAAATTTTCTTTTCGGCGGGGTGGAAATGGGGGTTGACAAGTCGCGCTCTCCGCTCTATAATGATATCTGTTGTTGCGAGAGATTGCAGCAGACAACTGAAAATGTGGTTCACTAGCTCAACTGGCAGAGCAACTGACTCTTAATCAGTAGGTTCGGGGTTCGATTCCCCGGTGGATCACCATGACTCACTAGCTCAACTGGCAGAGCAACTGACTCTTAATCAGTAGGTTCGGGGTTCGATTCCCCGGTGGGTCACCATCTAGAAATGGTCAAGCCTCCTTGTTTTTCAGGGAGGCTTTTGTTATACTTATTTTCACAGACAAATGGAACGGACAACGGACAATAGAAAGGAAGATGGATGGTGCGTATTTTACTGTCCAATGATGATGGGATCGGGGCAGAGGGCCTCGACGCGATGGTAAACGAGCTCGCGCCGGATCACGAGGTCATCGTATCGGCGCCGCTCTCGCAGCAGAGCGGGAAGTCGCACGCGATGACGGTGCATGCGGAGGTCGAGCTGCTGCGCGGCGAGGCCATGATGGAGAAGTACCGCGCGTACGGGGTCGAGGCATGGGCCGTCGCTGGCACGCCGGTCGACAGCGTGAAGCTCTATCTCGAGGCGATGGCAAAGGTGCAGCCGGATGCTGTGGTGTCGGGCATCAACGACGGCTCGAACCTCGCGACGGATATCCTGTACTCGGGCACAATCGGGGCGGCGCGCGAGGCGTTCCTGCACCGGGTGCCAGCTTTCGCGGTGTCGCGCGACTACGGGAGCGAATGGAGCTTCGCGGAGATCGCTCACGCGTTCCACAGCTTCCTGATGGAGACGATGGAGCGGCACGATGGCGAATGTTTCCTCTATAATGTGAATTTCCCGAAGAAGCACAATCCGGGCCCCGCGAAATTCGTCTACGGCCGGCAGGGCGTACGCGACTACCTGAACGCCTACAACCGGATCGAGCGGGACGGGCGCATCTTCTACGCGGTGCACGGCACGCCGTACGATACGGACAAGAGCGAGCCGACTGACATCTACGCGACGGAGCAGGGCTATGTCTCGGTGACGCCGCTGAAGGTCGACGCGACGGACTACGAGGAGATGGAGCGCGAGCTGAACCGCTGACGGCGGCATTTGCACGGGGGAAAAGCCGGAATCTGCCGGAATCTGCCGGAAATGGCCGGAAACGTGACACAGGGGCGGTTTTCGTGCTAGAATAGAGGTTGGACTAGAAATAGGAGGTTGATGATAGATGGAATCTATGATTCGGGATATCCAGCTCGCACCGAGCGGGCACGATAAGATCGATTGGGTCAAGAATTTCATGCCGGTGATGCATCACGTCGATGAGGAGTACTCGAAGACGAAGCCGTTCAAGGGCATCAAGATGGTCATCACGCTGCACCTCGAGGCGAAGACGGCGTATATGGCGGAGATCTTCCATCACGCGGGCGCGGAGGTCGCCGTGACGGGCAGCAATCCGCTCTCCACGCAGGATGACGTCGCGGCGGCGCTCGTCGAGGACGGCGTGCATGTCTTTGCATGGCACGCGTGCACGGATGAGGAGTATTTCACGTTCATCAACCGCGCGCTCGATATCGAGCCGGACATCATCATCGATGACGGCGGCGACCTCGTGCACACGCTGCACACGTCGCGGCGCGAGCTCCTGCCGCATATCTTCGGCGGCAGCGAGGAGACGACGACGGGCGTCAACCGCCTGCGCGGCCTCGCGAAGGCCGGCAGGCTCGAGTTCCCGATGCTCGCGGCGAACGATGCCTATATGAAATATCTGTTCGATAACCGCTACGGCACGGGCCAGTCGACCTGGGACGGCATCATGCGCACGACGAACCTCGTCGTCGCGGGCAAGAACGTCGTCATCGCGGGCTACGGCTGGTGCGGCAAGGGCGGCGCGATGCGTGCGCGCGGCCTCGGCGCGAACGTCATCATCACGGAGGTCGACCCGATCAAGGCCATCGAGGCCATCTTCGACGGCTTTCGCGTCATGCCGATGGATGAGGCCGCGAAGATCGGCGACATTTTCCTGACGCTGACGGGCGACAAGGACATCATCCGCAAGCGCCACTTCGAGAGCATGAAAAGCGGCGCCATCCTCGCGAACGCGGGCCATTTCGACTGCGAGATCAACATCCCGGAGCTCGAGAGCCTCTCGGTCTCGCGGCGCACGGTCCGCAAGAACATCGAGGAATTCAAGCAGAAAGACGGCCGCAAGCTCTACCTGCTCGCTGAGGGCCGCCTCGTGAACCTCGGCGCGGGTGATGGGCATCCGGCGGAGATCATGGATCTCTCGTTCGGCGTGCAGTTCTTCTGCGCGATGCATATCCTGAAGCACCACGCGGAGCTCCAGAATCAGGTCTACGTGATGCCGGAGGAGATCAATACCGAGCTCGCGAAGATCAAGCTCGACTCGCTCGGCGTGCAGATCGACACGCTGACCGACGAGCAGCGCGCCTACCTGAATCTGAACTGAGACTGTTAGCCTTCTCCACAGGGGAAGGCTTGTATAAGGAGAACACGAATACATGAAAACACTGATCAAGAACGTCTACACGTTGCTGCCGGACGGCACGACGCCGCTCACGAACATCCTGATCGACAAAGACCGGATCGTCGGCACGGGTGAGGTACCGGAGGACTTCCACCCGGCGAAGATCATCGACGGTACGGATCATTTCGCAATCCCGGGCTTCGTCAACGCGCATACGCATACGTCGATGACGCTGCTGCGCAGCTACCGCGACGATATGGCCCTG
Organism: Selenomonadaceae bacterium; assembly: GCA_036733925.1. Taxonomy (GTDB): domain Bacteria; phylum Bacillota; class Negativicutes; order Selenomonadales; family Selenomonadaceae; genus UBA2897. Next base: position 12,273 of record DAIMZO010000003.1, read on the forward strand.
ATGGACTGGCTGCACAGCATCTGGCCCATCGAGGACAAGATGCAGTCCGAAGACATCTACTGGGGCGCGATGCTCGCGATGGCCGAGATGATCCGCACGGGCACGACGACGTTCGCGGACATGTACGGGCCGTACATGGAGCGCGTCGCTGAGGCGACAATCGACGCGGGCCTGCGCGGTGTGCTGTCGCGCGGCATCATCGGTGTCGCACCGGACAGCGAGAAGCGCCTGCAGACGAATGTCGAGCTGTTCCAGGACTACAATGGCGCGGCGGACGGCCGCATCACGGTCATGTTCGGCCCGCACGCACCGTATACCTGCCCGCCGGACTTCCTGAAGAAGGTCGCAAAGGCCGCGCAGAGTCTCGGCGCGGAGATCCATATCCACATGCATGAGACGCTCGACGAGATCAACGGCTCGCTGAAGGAGTACGGCAAGCGCCCGTTCGCGTGGGTCGAGGAGACCGGCCTGTTCGACGGCAAGGGCACGCTTGCGGCGCACTGCGTGCACATGGACGACAACGACATCGAGATTGTGAAGCGCCACCATATCCGCGTCGCGCACAACCCGACGAGCAACATGAAACTCGCGAGCGGCGTCGCGCCGGTGCCGCGCATGCGGAAAGAAGGCATCTGCGTCGCGCTCGGCACGGATGGCACCTCGTCGAACAACAACCTCGACATGCTCGAGGAGGTCAACCTCGCGGCGATGCTGCACAAGGTGCACGCGCTAGACCCGCTCGCCATCCCGGCGCTCGAGGCGCTGAAGATGGGCACGGAGTACGGCGCGGAGGCCGTCGGCATCCCGGATATCGGCAAGATCGAGAAGGGGTACAAGGCGGATATCACGCTCTTTGACATGGACAGCCTGACCTGGTGCCCGCGTCACGACCTCGTGAGCCTGCTCGTCTACGCGGCGAGCGCCCGCGACGTCGACACGGTGCTCGTCGACGGCCGCGTCCTGCTTGAGCACGGCGAGTACAAGACCCTCGATGTCGAGCGGATCAAGTACGAGACCCAGTGCGCGGCAGACCGCCTGACGAAAAGCTGATTGCCTTCCCCATAGGGGAAGGCTTATTTGTGACAAAAGAGAGGCCGCCGTAAGAACAGGTTTGTGTTCATACGACAGCTCTTTTTTGCATCATAGCATAGATTCGTAAAAACGGAAATGAGGTGAGTATTTTGGCAAGAAAAACAGCGTCGAAGCCGGCGAAGCGCCGCACGCGCCGCACGGCGAAGGCGAAGGAGCAGCAGGCGGCCGCGATGAACCCGGGCCGCCGCTACGAGCTCGCGGGCCTCGCCATCTTCGCGGCGGGCCTGATCTCGCTCTGCGGCCTGCTCGGCCTGAACGTCGGTTTCGTCGGCCTTTCTTTTGCCAAGGTGCTGCATTATCTGTTCGGCATCGGCGCCATCGTGCCGACGCTCCTGCTGCTGCTGATCGGCTGGCTCTACATGACGAAGCATCACGGGATCCGCTACTCCGTGCGCTTCTTCGGGCTCGCGCTGCTGTTCCTGTCCGTGCTCGCCATCTGGCATCATTTCGTGATCCCGCCGGGACGCGAGATCCTGCCGGAGAGCCTCGCACGCGGCGGCGGCCTCGCGGGCGGCGCCATCCTGTTCATCCTGCGGAAGTTCTTCGGCATCGACGGCACGATCATCCTGCTCGGCATCGCGGTCGTCGGGGCCGTCCTGCTCTCGACGACCTGGTCGCTCGCGAAGGGCCTGCTGAAGACGCAGGAAAAGGTTGAGAAGGGCGCGAGCGTGACGGCGGGCGCCATGGAGACCGCCATCTCGGTGACGGCGACCAAGGCGGTCGCGGCCGGCTCGGCGGTCACGGAGCACGTCAGCGAGAAAGTCGCGGCGCTCCGAAAGAAGCGTTCGTTCTACAATCAGGAGAAAGACTCGCATTTCGCGGAGAAGCCAGAGGAAGACAAAGCGGAAATGCCGGACGGGCTGCATACGGAGATCGTGCGCGTGAGCGAGGTCACGAAGGTGACGGACGCGGAAAACACTGCGTCGGCAGAGCCCGTAGAGCCGCCTGTGAAGCCCGCGTCGAAATTCACGATTGAGTACAGCACGGATCACGCGGAGGGCGGCCGCGAGGCAGCGGAATCCGCAGAGCCATCCGGCGAAGAGGCAGCGGGTACCGGCATGCCGGCACCCGCCCGGACACCTGCTGCGGCGGCCGCGCCGCTGCCGGATGGAAGCTTCGGCATGCCGGGGGCCGGCGCGAATCCGTCATTCGGGGACTACCTGCGCCCAACGCCGAAGGCAACGCCAGAGGCGCAGGCCGCGGACGCCGCGATGGCAGCGCCGCCGAAGCCCTACGTGCTGCCGAAGGTCACGGAGATCCTCTCGAAGCATGCCAAGAAGAAGAACAAGGCCATGGAGATCGAGATCGAGGAGAACGCGCGGACGCTCCAGCAGACGCTCGAGAATTTCAAGGTCAAGGCGACCATCCTCAACGCCTGCCACGGGCCGGCGGTCACGCGCTACGAGCTCGAGCCGGCGCCGGGCGTCAAGGTCAGCAAGATCACGAACCTCTCTGAGGACATCGCGCTCGCGCTCGCCGCGACCTCCGTGCGCATCGAGCCAATCCCGGGCAAGGCCGCAATCGGCATCGAGGTGCCGAACAGCGAGCTCGAGGGCGTGCAGCTCCGCGAGGTGCTCGAAAGCGAGAAATTCGCCCGCGCGAAGTCGAAGCTAACGGTCGGCCTTGGCATGGACATCGGCGGGCAGGCCATCTTCGCGGATCTCGCGAAGATGCCGCATCTGCTCGTCGCCGGCGCGACGGGCTCCGGCAAATCGGTCTGCATCAATACCTTGATCTGCTCCATCCTGTTCAAGGCGAAGCCGGACGAGGTCAAGTTCATCCTCGTCGACCCGAAGATGGTCGAGCTCTCGAACTACAACGGCATCCCGCACCTCATGGTGCCGGTCGTGACCGAGGCGAAGAAGGCCGCGTCGGTGCTGAACTGGTCCGTGCAGGAGATGGAGAAGCGCTACGCGAAATTCGCGGAGGTCAACGTGCGCAACATGGAGACCTACAATCGCAAGTTCCCCGATGACAAGATGCCGGCCATCGTCATCATCATCGATGAGCTCGCCGACCTCATGATGGTCGCGCCGCACGATGTCGAGGACGCAATCTGCCGGCTCGCGCAGAAGGCGCGCGCGGCGGGCATCCACATGGTGCTCGCGACGCAGCGCCCGTCCGTCGACGTCATCACGGGCATCATCAAGGCGAACATCCCGTCGCGCATCTCGTTCGCGGTCTCGTCGCAGATCGACTCGCGCACGATCCTCGACCGGAGCGGTGCGGAGAAGCTGCTCGGCAAGGGCGACATGCTGTTCTACCCGGTCGGCGCGTCGAAGCCCCTGCGCGTGCAGGGCGCGTTCGTCAGCGACGATGAGGTCGAGAAGCTCCTGACCTTCATCCGCGCACAGGGCCAGGAGATGGAGACGAACGAGGAAATCGTCGCATTCACCGAGCGCGAGCTGCAGGAAAAAGAGGAGGGCGAGAAGAAGGGCGCCGCGCGCAAGAAACCGGCGATGGACGCCCTGCTCCCGGACGCGGTCGCGCTGATCTACAGCACGGGCGTCGCGTCGACCTCCTCCGTGCAGCGGCGGTTCAGCATCGGCTACACGCACGCCGCGCGCCTCATCGACACGATGGAGGAGCTCGGCATCGTCAGCGGGTCGAACGGCAGCAAGCCGCGCGACATCCTGATGAGCGCGGAGGAAGCCGGGGCGGCCGTCGACCGCGCCATGCAGGGCGGCGAGGAGCCCGTGGCCTGATTCGGTGGAAACACTTGCAACGCCTCGGAAAAGCGGTTACAATAGATAGATAGACAGAACATGCGGAGGGAAAGACTATGCATTTCACGAAATGGCAGGGCTGCGGCAACGACTTCATCCTGATCGACTGCCGTGAGCGCGAGCTCGAGGATTACGCGGCTTTCGCGCAGAAGGTCTGCGACCGGCATTACGGCATCGGCGGGGACGGCGTGCTCGTCATCCTGCCCTCCACGCAGGCGGATTTCCGTATGCGCATCTTCAACACGGACGGCAGCGAGGCCGAGATGTGCGGCAACGGCATCCGCTGTTTCGCGCGCTATCTCTATGAGACCGGCGCGATGGAGAAAGAGGAGTTCACCGTGCAGACCGGCGCGGGCGTGCTCGTGCCGCGCATCATAAAGGAGGGCGGCAAGGTCACGGGTGTGCGCGTCGACATGGGCGAGCCGGTGCTCGAGGGCGACAAGATTCCGGTCACGGGCTTCGGCATGGGCCGCGCCGTCGATGCGCCGCTCGAGGTCGAGGGCAAGACCTACCGCATGACCTGCGTCTCGATGGGCAACCCGCACAGCGTGATCTTTGTCGATGACGCGGAGGCGTTCCCGGTTGAGCGGCTCGGCACGCATTTCGAGCACAGTCCGCGCTTCCCGCGCAAGACGAACACCGAGTTCGTCGATGTCAAGGATCGCGGCCATGTCCGCATGCGCGTCTGGGAGCGCGGCGCAGCCGTGACGCTTGCCTGCGGCACGGGTGCCTGCGCGACGGGCGTCGCGGGCGTCTTGACGGGCCGCACGAATCGTGAGGTCGACGTACAGCTCGACGGCGGCATGCTGCATATCGCCTGGGACGAGGCGACGAACCACGTCTTCATGACGGGCCCGGCAGAGCTCGTTTTTTCGGGTGAAATCGAAGAGTAAAGAGGGACCACAATGCTGAAGAGCATGACAGGCTTCGGCGCAGGAAAAGCCGAGGACGAGGACTTCAAGGTCAGCGTCGAAATAAAGGCGGTCAACCAGCGCTATCTGGAGCAGAATTTCCACATGGGCGCTGCGCTGAACGCGATGGAGCCGGATCTGCGCGCGGAGATCGCCAAGCATGCAGCGCGCGGCAAACTCGATATCTATATCGACTACGTCGACCGGCGCGAATCGGAGCGCGAGATTCACGTCAACGAGGGGCTCGCGCGGGCCTACCAGACCGCGCTGAACGAGATCAGCGATGTGCTGCGCATGGCGCGGCCGGACGATGTCGTGGCCATCGCGGGCTACCCGGACGTCCTGCAGATCGAGAACACAGGCGATGTCTCCGCGATGGAGCCGTTGCTGCTCGCGGCGCTCCGCGAAGCGCTAGGCGGCCTCGATGCGATGCGCCGCAAAGAGGGCGCGCATATCGAGCAGGATTTCGAGGGACGCCTGAAGACGCTCGAGGGCGATGTCGCGGCTTTGCGGGAGCTCGCGCCGAAGATCGTTGATGGGTACCGCAGCCGTCTGCAGAAGACGCTTTCGGAGCTCATCGGGGACAAGGTTGATGAGACCCGCCTGATCGAGGAGACCGCGCTTTACGCGGACAAGGTGAACTTCACCGAGGAGGTCGTGCGCCTCGACAGCCATTTCGCGCAGTTCGGCGCACTGATCCGCGAGAGCGGGGAGCCCGTCGGCCGCAAGCTCGATTTCCTGATCCAGGAGATGAACCGCGAGACGAACACGATCGGCTCGAAGGCGAACTCCGCCGAGGCCGCGCAGGTCGTCGTCGCGATGAAGAGCGAGATCGAGAAGCTGCGCGAGCAGGTGCAGAACATCGAATGAGGTGAGGACAATGGGCATTCGGCTCATCAACATCGGATTCGGCAATGTCGTCTCGGCGAACCGCATCATCGCGGTCATCAGCCCGGAGTCCGCGCCAATCAAGCGCATCATTCAGGAAGCGCGCGACGCGGAACGCCTCATCGACGCGACCTACGGCCGGCGCAAGCGCGCCGTCATCATCATGGACAGTGGCCATGTGATCCTGTCCGCGGTGCAGCCGGAGACGGTCGGCCGCCGCATGATCGAGGACGAGCGAGATACGATGGACAAAGATACGATAGAGGAAGAAAAGCTATGAAGAAGAAAGGACTTTTGATCGTGGTCTCGGGGCCGTCCGGCACGGGCAAGGGCACGGTCTGCACGGAGCTCCTGCAGCAGACGCCGGAGCTCGCGTATTCGATCTCCGCGACGACGCGCGCACCGCGCGAGGGCGAGAAAGACGGCGTCAACTATTATTTCCTGACGAAGGACGAGTTCGAGAAGAAGATCGCCGCCGGCGGCTTCCTCGAGCACGCGAATGTCTACGGGAACTACTACGGGACGCCGCTCGACAAGGTTGAGGAACGCCTCGCGGACGGGCAGGACATCCTGCTCGAGATCGATATCCAGGGCGCGATGAACGTCATGGCGAAATGCCCGCAGGGCATTTTCATCTTCCTGCTGCCGCCGTCTATCCAGGAGCTCGAGCGCCGCATCCGCGGCCGGGGCTCCGAGACGCCGGAGTCGCTCGAGCGCCGCATGAACTCGGCGAAAAACGAGATCGAGATTGGCAAGAAGTATCAGTACGTGGTCGTCAACGATACCGTTGATCACGCGGTCGCACAGATCAAGGACATCCTGACGGCCGAACATTGCCGTGTCGCAAAGAATCAAGAACTTTTTGAGGTGCTGGAACATGAAGAAAGATAACGAACCGATGAGCATGGTCAATCCGTCGACGGATACGCTGATGACGAAGGTCGACAGCCGCTACGGGCTCGTCGTCTGCGCGTCGAAACGCGCGAGAGAGCTTGTCGACGGCGCAGAGCCGAAATGCGAGAAGATGTCGACGAAGGACGTCACGAACGCGCTGGAGGAGATCGCCGAGGGCGAGATCAACTACACGCTTTCGAAAGATGAGGAATGACGGGATGACTGCAGAATCCGTAAAAGCAAAGGAGGCTGGCGTTTTCGCCGGCCTCCATGTCGTATTGGGCGTGACGGGCGGCATCGCCGCGTACAAGGCGGTCGAGATCGTGAGCCGCCTGCGCAAAAGCGGCGCCGAGGTGCACGTCATCATGACGGAGGCCGCGACGCAGTTCGTGACCGAGCTGACCTTGCGCGAGATCAGCGGCCAGCCGGTATCCGTCGACATGTGGGCGAAGGTGCCGCATTTCCACGTCGAGCATATCGCGCTCGCGCAGCTCGCGGACGTCGTGCTCGTCGCGCCGGCGACGGCCAACGTCCTTGCGAAGGCCGCCAACGGCATCGCGGACGACATGCTTTCGACGACCCTGCTCGCGACGAAGGCACCCGTGTTCTTCGCCCCAGCCATGAACACGGCGATGTACGAGCACCCGGCGACCCGGCACAATATCGACGTGCTCCGCACGCGCGGCGCGCATATCCTCGAGCCCGCGAGCGGGCCGCTCGCCTGCGGCACGAACGGCAAGGGCCGCCTGCCGGAGCCCGCGGAGATCGTCGCGGCGCTCGGGCATTATCTGGAGAAACGTGCGACGCTCGCCGGGAAGAAGATCCTCGTGACCGCGGGCGGCACTGAGGAGCCGCTCGACCCTGTGCGCTACCTCGGCAACCACTCGACCGGGCGTATGGGCTACGCCATCGCGCGCGAGGCCGCACGCCGCGGCGCGGCCGTCGTGCTGCTCTCGGGTTCGGCCATGCTGCCCGTCCCAGAGGGTGTGCGCCTCATCTCCGTGCAGACCGCGCGGCAGATGTACGACGCCGCCATGCAGGAGAGCACCGACGCCGACGCCGTCATCATGGCGGCCGCCGTCGCCGACTACCGGCCCGCCGTCACCTATCCGCACAAGCTCAAGAAAGGCGAGGGCAGCCTCACGCTGACCCTCGAGCGCAACCCCGACATCCTCCTTGAGCTCGGCCACCGCAAGCGCGAGGGACAGATCCTCGTCGGCTTCGCTGCCGAGACCCAGAACCTCCGCGCCTATGCCAAAGCCAAGCTCGAGAAGAAGAACCTCGACCTTATCGTCGCCAACGACGTCTCCCGCGAAGACGCCGGTTTCGCCGCCGAAACCAACGAAGCCATCCTCTTCGCCCGCGACGGTCAGGAACGCGAAATCCCCCTCATGCAGAAAACCGCCCTCGCCGCCATCCTCCTCGACAGCGTAGAAAAGCGGCTCGCAGACAACAAATAACGGAAACCCTTTAACTATGAGCACATAGACTTGAGCAGTTTGTAAAGTGAGGAACACCACCACAGCGGAATCCGGTTTCTGACACCGGCACAACGGCATAGCGGCGAAGGCAAAGCCATCCTCGCTATGCGGCATGAAGCCAACGAGAACGCCAAGGCAGCGCATCCAGAACGCTGGAACGGGCGCCCCACGCGAGACTGGACTTTGCCGGATACCGTTTATCTGAATCCGGAAAAAGAAGCAAACCCAAAACAAATCAATTCAAAGAATCACGGACAACTAGCTTGACATTTAGCGATGGGGAGAAATCTGCTTGATTCCACCTATTGCGAAAAGGGGTGCCGCACGAACGAAAAAGTATCGTGCAGCAGCCCCTTTTTTTGATTTTTCTACAGGGGAGGGTGCACAGGTCGGCGGGATTGTGGTATACTACTAACTAGCTATGTACAGATTTTTGGTACAATGAACCTGAGGCAGGCGGGCGTGGCTCCCTTTCTCAGCTGGAGGTAGATTTTTTTGAAGTATATGAGTGGCAATGAACTTCGCGAAGCTTATCTGAAGTTCTTTTCCGAAAAGAAAGGGCATCTGCGTCTGCCGTCGTTCTCGCTGATCCCGAAGGATGATCCGACGCTGCTTCTGATTGGAGCGGGCATGGCACCGCTGAAGCCGTTCTTCACGGGCAAGATGAAGCCGCCCCGCACGCGCGTGACGACGAGCCAGCGCTGCGTGCGCACGGGTGATATCGAGAACGTCGGCCGCACGGCGCGCCATCAGACGTATTTCGAGATGCTCGGCAACTTCTCGTTCGGCGATTATTTCAAGGGCGAGGCAATCCCCTGGGCGTGGGAGTTCCTGACCGAGGTCATCGAGCTGCCGAAGGACAAGCTCTGGGTCACGGTCTATCCGGATGACGATGAGGCCATCGCGATCTGGAAGTCTCAGCCGGGCTTCCCGCAGGATCACATCGTCAAGATGGATGATAACTTCTGGGAGATCGGCCCTGGCCCGTGCGGCCCGGACTCGGAGATCTACATCGATCTCGGCGAGGAGCGCGGCTGCGGCAAACCGACCTGCGCGGTCGGCTGCGACTGCGACCGTTACCTCGAAATCTGGAACCTCGTGTTCACGCAGTACGACCGTCAGGAGGACGGCTCGTACAAGGACCTCGCGCATAAGAACATCGATACGGGCTGCGGCCTCGAGCGCCTCGCATCGGTCGTGCAGGGCAAGAAGACGAATTTCGAGACGGATCTCCTGTACCCGATCATCGAGTACGCATCGAAGGTCTCGGGCGTCAAGTACGGCGAGGACGAGAAGAAGGACGTCTCGCTGAAGGTCATCGCGGATCACGCGCGCTCCATGGCCATCATGATCATGGACGGCATCCTGCCGTCGAATGAGGGCCGCGGCTACGTGCTGCGCCGCATCCTGCGCCGCGCCATCCGTCACGGCCGCATGCTCGGCATTCAGGGCAAGTTCCTCGAGGGCGCGGTCGACGCGGTCGTCGATATCTACCGCGACGCGAGCGACTTCCAGGAGCTCGTGAACAAGCAGGACTACATCAAGAGAGTCATCAGCATCGAGGAGGATCGCTTTGCGGCGACGCTGAATCAGGGCATGGAGCTGCTGAACGGCGAGATCGATGCCCTGAAGAAGGCCGGCAAGCAGGCGCTCGACGGCAAGGTCGGCTTCCGCCTCTACGATACGTTCGGCTTCCCGTGGGAGCTCACCGAGGAAATCCTGCATGAACAGGGCCTCGACCTCGACAAGGAAGGGTTCGAGAAGGCGATGGAAGAGCAGCGCGAGCGCGCGCGCAATGCCCGTACGGCGAACACGCGCGTCGCGGTGCCGGACCTCTCGGGCATCGACGTGTCGAAGCTCAAGGTCGACGCATCGGCCCAAGCGGGCAAGGTTGTCGCCATTTGGAAGGACGGCAAGCTCGTCGACGAGCTGCATGACGGCGATGAGGCCGGCATCATCCTTGACGTGACCCCGTTCTATGCTGAGGGCGGCGGACAGGTCGGCGACGAGGGCGAGCTCGACAGCGAGTTCGGCCACATCCAGGTCTCGAACGCGAAGAAGCTGCCGGACGGCACGGTCTACCATATCGGCTACGTGGCCGAGGGCCAGCTGAAGGTCGGCGACAGCGTCGAGATCCACGTCGACCCGGTCAAACATCTCGCGTCCGCGCGCAACCATACGGCGACGCATCTGCTGCAGGCCGCGCTGAAGCGCGTGGTCGGCGATCAGGTCAATCAGGCCGGCTCTCTCGTGACGCCGGAGCGCCTGCGCTTCGACTTCACGAACTTCGAGCCGGTCACGGAGCAGCAGCTCGCGGACGTCGAGGAGCTCGTGAACACGGAGATCCTGAAGGGCACGGATGTCGAGATCAGCCACATGAGCCTCGACGAGGCGAAGAAGGCCGGCGCGATGGCGCTGTTCTCAGAGAAATACGGCGACGTCGTGCGCGTCGTGAAGGTGCCGGGCTTCTCGATGGAGCTTTGCGCGGGCTCGCATGTCAAGAACGTCGGCCAGATTGGCATGTTCAAGATCGTCGGCGAGTCGGGCGTCGCGTCCGGCGTGCGCCGCATCGAGGCCATCACGGGGCAGGCGGCCCTCGATTACGCCAAGGAGAAGATGGCGGAGGTCAAGGCTGTCGCAGCTGTGCTGAAGGTCGAGGAGAAAGAGGTTCCGGCGGCCGTCGACAAGGTGCTCGCCGCGAATAAGGATATGGAGCAGCAGCTCGCGGATATCGTCGCGATGCGCGAGGAGGCCGAGGCGTCGCAGTTCGCGGGCAACGTGAAGGAAGTCGCCGGGACGCAGGTCGTCACCGGCGTCGCGAAGGTCAGCGATATGGACGCGCTGCGCAATGAGGCCGACCAGATTCTCAGCAAGATCAGCAGCGGCGTCGTCGTGCTCGGTTGCGTGAATGATGGCAAGGTCAGCCTCGTCGCGAAGGTCTCGAAGGACACGGCGGCGAAGGGCGCGCATGCCGGCAAGATCGTCAAGGCGGCGGCAGCCGCTGTCGGCGGTGGCGGCGGCGGACGTCCGGAGATGGCACAGGCCGGCGGCAAGAAGCCGGAGGCTCTGCCGGACGCGCTGAAGAAGGCCGTCGAGACCATCGAGAGCCAGCTTGGCGCATAATGTGTTTTCCCTTGGCGGGGAGGCGGTTTCCGAAGGGAGAGCGGGGGATCCCGCGAGCCCTTCTGCCTCCGGTCAGGGGAATTCTTCTTTTGGGAGGTCATATCTTTGCAGGAACAGGCAGAGAAAGAAAAAGGTGCGGCGGAACCGGCAAAGGATGCCGTGAAAGAGGCGGCTGATCCGGCGAAAGGGCCGGCGGAGGATGCCGCAAAAGGTCGTGCCGCGGGAAAGCGGCCGCATGGCGGCGAGGTCGATGTCACGAAGCGCGCGAAGTACTTCCTGCGCTACGGGCTGATCGGGCTCATCGTGCTCGCGCTGCTCTGCGCGGCCGGGATCTACTATTACCAGCACAGCCATCAGAGCTTCACGGTCTACGATGCGCAGGTCACGAGCTCGATGGTCGCCGCGAAGGCCAAGGCGGACGGTACGGTCGTCGAGATGGTCGTGCAGGACGGCGACACGGTGGATGCGGGGGATATCATCGCGCATATCCAGCCGAATGTCACGGATGAGCAGATCGACCAGCTCAAGCAGAACGTCGAGCTCTCGAAGCGGAACCTCGAGCAGGTCAAGCAGGGGCAGATGACGAGCGTGCCTCAGAGCTCACCGGCCCCGGTGGCCGCGCCGTCCGCGCCGGTGAGTAGCGGGAACTCCGCGGCCGTCGCATCGGCAGCGAGCCGCATGCATCGCATGCAGGAGCTCTATGAGATGGGCGCCGTCAGCGCGAAGGAGCGCGATGCGGCCGTCGCGAACTATCAGGAGGCAGCGGCCGCCGCGTCGACGCCGGCACCAGCCCCGGCGGCACCATCCGTGCCGAGCACCGCTTCGCAGCCGGTTCTGCAGCCGGCGAACCCCGAGGCCGTGAAGCAGGCGGAGCTCGCCGTGAAGCAGGCGGAGGCCGCGCTCGCGAACGCGCAGGCCGACGCGCAGGCGACGGATATCGTCGCGCCGGCATCCGGCACGGTCTACTATACCGATGTGCAGGAGGGCAGCGAGGTCAAGGCCGGCGACACGATCGTGAACGTCGGCGATGCGGATAACCTCTGGGTCGAGGCGAAGATCCGCCCGGAGGACAAGGACAAGGTCCGCCTCGGGCAGTTCGCTTCCTATACGATCGAGGGCCGCGAGCTCCAGGGCTCCGTGCAGGACATCAAGGATCCGGCCGACGATGCGGATGCGGCAGATTTCTCTGCCGCATCCGGCGGGGGCAGCGATTCGTTCAGCGCTTCGCTCGAGAAGCAGGACAAGAACGGAAATGATGGCGGGGGCAGCGACTCGGGCAGCGCCGCAGCCAGCAGCTCGGACGGCTCGGACGGCAGCGTGCACGACGAACGCATCACCGTGCGCATCTCCGTGCCGGCGAATCCGCTGTTCCAGCTGATTCCCGGCACCGACGCCGTCGTGAAATTCGCGCTGAACAGCTGAATCGCGGACAGGCAAAAAGAAAGGCAAAACTGCCTTTCTTTTTTTTGCCTTTTATGCTATAATACTTTTACAAAATAAAGGAATAAAGACGCAAAGAACGGAGGAGTGAACGGATGGTCAACGAGAAACTGCGGGATCCGCTGAACGACCAGCTCTGCGACGCGATGCTGACGCTCCGGACGCGCGAGGAATGCTATGCGTTCTTCGAGGATATCTGTACGATCAGCGAGTTGAAGGCGATGAGCCAGCGGCTCGAGGTCGCGCGGATGCTGCGCGCGAAGCATACCTACGACGATATCGTCGCGAAGACCGGCGCGAGCACGGCGACGATCAGCCGCGTCAAGCGCTGCCTGAACTACGGGGCGGACGGCTACACGACGGTGCTCGCGCGTCTCGACGCGTCGGGCGAGCCGATCGCGACGAAGAAAGCATAAAGACAAGAAAGGGAGACTGACGATGGAGAATGAGAACCTGGTACTGGAGATCCCATATGGCACGCGTGATTTCCTGCCGCAGGAAGCGGCGGAGAAGCGGAGCCTGGAGACGAAGCTCGCGAGCCTGTTCGAAGGCTGGGGCTATGATGAGATCGTGACGCCGACGATGGAGTATCTCGACAACCTGACGCTCAGCGGCAGCTCGGTGCTCGAGCCGCACATGTTCAAGCTGTTCGACCGGACGAATCGGACGCTTGCGCTGCGCCACGAGATGACGACGCCGCTCGCGCGCGTCGCGTCGAGCCGCCTGAAGGACGCGCCGCTGCCGCTGAAGCTCTTCGCCGTCGGTTCGGTCTTCCGCTACGAGCAGAGCCAGACCGGCCGCCAGTGTGAGTTCTATCAGGCGGGCGTCGAGCTCATGGGCTCTCCGTCGCCGGCGGCGGATGCCGAAGTGATCGCGCTCTGCGTCGAGACCCTGCGCGCGGCGGGGCTGCAGGACTTCCGCCTGTATCTCGGGCAGGTCGAGTTCATCAACGGTATCATGGAGCAGTATCCGCTGACGGAGGCGCAGCAAGCTGAGCTCCGCTCGTACCTCGAGAAGCGCAACCTCGTCGCGCTCGAGCAGGCCGTCGACAAGATGCAGATCCCGGCGCCGGCGAAGCAGGCGCTGAAGAAGCTGCCGCTGCTGTCGGGCGGCGAGGAGATGCTCGAGCAGGCCTACGGCATGGCGCTCAGCGAGAAGAGCCGCCGCGCGCTCGATAACCTCAGCGCGATCTACCGTCTGCTCAAGGCGTACGGCGTCGCGGATGCCGTGCAGTTCGACCTCGGCATCATCCGGGATTTCGGCTACTATACGGGCATGGTCTTCGAGGGGTACGCGCCGGGGCTCGGTTTCTCGCTCTGCGGCGGCGGCCGCTACGACCACCTGCTCTCCGCGTTCGGCAATCCGTGCCCTGCGACGGGCTTTGCGGTCGGCATCGAGCGCCTTCTGCTCGCGCGCGAGGCGCAGGGCGGCGAGCTGGAGGCTGGCGTGCAGGGCGTCTACGTCGGCTATGCGGCAGGCAAGGACGCGCTGGCCATCGAGAAGACGCAGGCGCTCCGCAGCGAGGGCCGGCGGGTCGAGCTCGCCATGCGCCCGCAGTCGGAGGCTGAGGCGAAGCGCAGCGCGGATGCGCGGCAGGCGGCCGCAGTGTACGTCGCATGACGACCTCGTGGCAGCGCGTGCGGCAGTTCGCGCGCGCCGTGACGGCAAGGCTCACAGATGAGGAGCGCGCGTGGATCGATGGGGCTTTGCCCGCCGCGGCGCGGCCCCTTTTCTACGCGATGCATCCGGCCGACCAGGTGCATGCGCTGCGCGTCGCACAGACCGCGCTGCAACTCGCCGCTGGCGCGCGGGTCGACCGCCCTTTCCTCGTCCGCTGCTGCCTCCTGCACGACGTCGGCCGAGTAAAGGGCGACCTCGATATTTTCGGCAAGGTCTGGGCCGTGCTCGCGCATCACTATGCGCCGGACTGGTCCATGCGCATGGGGCAGAGCGGCCGCATCCATTTCCTGCAGGTCTACTACGGGCACCCGCAGATCGGCGCCGAAAAGCTCCGCCGCGCCGGACTGCCGCGCGAGGCGGCCATCATCGAGCGGCACCACGAGCCGCCGACGTCCGCCGATTCCTCCGTGCTGCGCCTGCTCAAGGCGGCGGACAGCAGGAATTGAGATTTTCTGCCGTCGTTGGACAGCAGAAAGAGATATTTTGTGCTATAATAGATATACGTCCGCAAAACATGGACAGAATCTGTAAAGAAAAAATTTTGGATTGTACACTTGACGGATTCTTTGTAACATGTTAGTATAGTTACAAGTTAATACTTTAGCGAGATAAAGAGCACGGTATGCAGGCGCATCCCGGAGGCTGAGAACCACGGGAGACGCTACGGGCCGTCAGGATGTGGGACACGGCGTCCCGTTATCCAGCACTAGCAGTTTAGGAGGGGTTGGATGAACCAGCCGGATAAAGATTATTTGACCGTCGCCCTGCCGAAGGGCAAGCTGTTCGGGCTTTCGGCGGATCTCTTCGCGAAGATCGGCTATACGGCAGATGGCCTTTCGGACAAGTCGCGCAAGCTCATCATCACGAACGAGGAGAAGAAGATCCGCTTCATCGTCTCGAAGACCGCGGACGTGCCGACCTACGTCGAGTACGGCGCGGCGGATATCGGCGTCATTGGCAAGGATGTGCTGCTCGAGTCAGGCAAGGACGTCTACGAGCTCCTCGACCTCGGCTTCGGCAAATGCCATCTGATGATGGCGGTGCCGAAGGACCGCAAGCGCGCGAAGCTCACGGACTACGCGAACACGCGCGTCGCGACGAAATTCCCCTATATCGCCGAGCGGTTTTTCAGCCAGTACGGCATGCAGATGGAGTACATCAAGCTGAACGGCTCCATCGAGCTCGGCCCAATCGTCGGTCTCTCGGAGAGCATCGTCGATATCGTCGAGACGGGCACGACGCTGCGCGAGAACAACCTCGAGGAGATTGCGTACATCATGGATGCGACGGCGCGGCTCATCGCGAACCGCGTGAGCTTCAAGCTGAAATTCGACCGGATCTCCGCGATGGTGCAGGACCTGAGGACGGTCATGGGGCAGAACTGATACGAGAAAGAAAGCGGGATAGACATGAGAATCGTCAATGCAGAGGAAATGGGAGAGCGCGAGGTCGAGCGGCTGCTGACCAAGAAAGCCTTTGATGAGGTGGAGCTGAATCCGAAAATCCGCGAGGCAAACAAGAAGACCTTCGGCCGCGACATGACGGCCGCGGAGCTCGTCCGGCAGATTGTCGGTGACGTGCGGCGGGACGGCGACAAAGCGGTCATGCACTACACGAAGCTCATCGACCGGGTCGACATGCAGCCGGAGGATTTCCTCGTGTCGGAGGCGGAGTTCGAAGAGGCGGAGCGCCAGGCAGATCAGGAGGTCGTCGCGTCGCTTCGCCGTGCGGCGGAGAACGTGCGCCGCTACCACGAGGAGCAGAAACCAAACTCGTGGATGACCTACCGCGATGCCGGCTCCATCCTCGGCCAGTCCATCGTCCCGCTCGACCGCGTCGGCATCTATGTGCCGGGCGGCACGGCAGCCTATCCGTCCTCGGTCATCATGAACGCGATGCCGGCCGTCGTCGCGGGCGTCCATGAAATCATCATGATGGTGCCACCGAAGCATGGCAAGATCAACCCGTACGTGCTCGTCGCGGCGCGCGCGGCCGGCGTCAAGAAAATCTACAAGATCGGCGGCGCGCAGGCCATCGCCGCGATGGCGTTCGGCACGGAGACCATCCCGCGCGTCGATAAGATCACGGGCCCGGGCAACATCTTCGTAACGCTCGCGAAGAAAGAGGTCTACGGCCACGTCGATATCGACATGCTCGCCGGCCCGTCGGAGATCCTGATCGTCGCGGATGAGACGGCGGATCCGGTCTACACGGCGGCCGACATGCTGAGCCAGGCGGAGCACGATATGCTCGCGAGCTCCATCGTCATCACGACGAGCGCGGAGCTCGCCGCGAAGGTCAAGGCGGAGGCGGAAAAGCAGCTCGCGCAGCTCCCGCGCAAGGAGATCGCCGGCGCGTCGCTCGACCGCAACGGCATGATCGTCATCGCGAAAGACCTGATGCAGGCGATGCGCTTCGCGAACACCTCGGCGCCGGAGCACATGGAGCTCCTGACGAAGAACCCGTGGCAGCTGCTGCCGTACGTGCGCCACGCGGGCGCGGTGTTCCTCGGTGCGTATTCGCCGGAACCGCTCGGCGACTATTTCGCCGGCCCGGATCACGTGCTGCCGACGGGCGGCACGGCACGCTGCTACTCGGTGCTGAACGTCGAGACCTTCATGAAGCGCACGAGCGTGATCTCGTACACGCAGCCAGCGCTCGACGCGGCGAGCGAGGACATCATCCGCCTCGCGGAGACCGAGGGCCTGCAGGCGCACGCGAATGCCATCCGTATCCGCCAGACGAGAAAGTGAGGAAAATATGAGCTTGAAATACCGTACGGGTTTAAACGATATCCCTTCCTATGACGCGAAGCCGGAGCGCATCTGGGGCATCCAGATTAACGCGAACGAGTGTAATATGCCGATGCCGCCGCTCGTCGAGGAGCGCGTGCTGACGCGGCTCTCGCGCGTCGCGTTCAACCGCTACCCGAACGAGCAGTACGCCAATCTCGTCGACCAGATTGCGAAGAATTTCGGCGTGGCGCCCGAGCAGGTGTTGCTCGGCAGCGGCTCGAGCGAGATTATCGAGAAGCTGTTCTACTGCTTCGGCGGCTCGCCCGCGCAGAAGATCGTGTTCCCGGATCCGTCGTTCTCGATGTACCATATCTACGCGAAAGCCGCGCAGGCCACGGAGGTCGTCGTGCCGCTCGAGGCGGACATGACGCTCGATATCGACAAATTCGTTTCGGCGGTCGTCGACAACCAAGCGAGCCTTGCGGTCATCTGCAACCCGAACAACCCGACGGGCACGGTGCTCTCGGTTTCGGATATCCAGTACATCGCGGACAACATCCCGACGGACACGGCGTTCCTCGTCGATGAGGCCTACGTCGAGTTCTATGGCAAATCCGCGGCCGGCCTGCTGAAGGACTACCCGAACCTGATCATCGCGCGAACGTTCTCGAAGGCGTACGGCCTTGCCGCGACGCGCGTCGGCTACATGCTCGCGAGCCGCGCTATCACGGATATGATCGGCAAGGCCTATATGCCGTATCACATGAACACGCTCTCGCTCGTCACGGCGGATATCTGCTACCAGATGCGGCAGGAATTCGTGCCGCATATCCAGATCATGATCTCCGAGCGCAAACGCATGGCGGAGCAGGTCAAGCAGCTCAAAGGCTTCGCGGTGTATCCGTCGGAGACAAATTTTCTGCTCATGTACAACAACGATATCGACGGGCTCATCGAGCGCCTCGAGGCCAACGACATCGGCGTCCGGAAGTTCGGCAAGGACTCGCGCCTCAAGGACTGCGTGCGTATCTCGATGGGCACGCGCGAGGAGAACGACACGTGGTATGCGGTATGCAAGGCGTTTTCCGAGGGGAGGGCGTAATATGGGCAAGCGGACGGCGGAAGTTACGCGCGAGACCGCGGAGACGCAGGTCTCGGTCAAGCTCAATCTCGATGGCAGCGGCAAGGCCGAGATTCAGACGGGCATCGGCTTTTTCGACCACATGCTGAACCTGCTCGCGGCACACGGGCAGTTCGACCTGCAGGTGGTATGCAACGGCGACCTCGACGTCGACGGGCACCACAGCGTCGAGGATATCGGCATCACGCTCGGCATGGCCTTTGCCGAGGCGCTCGGCGCGAAGGAGGGCATCAACCGGTATGGCACGTTCTTCCTGCCGATGGATGAGTCCCTCGAGCTCGTCTCGCTCGATTTCTCGGGGCGGCCGGTACTCGTCTACGACGGCGGCGAGATGGCGCCGATGGTCGGTGCGTTCGACACGGAGCTCTGCGAGGAGTTCTTCCGCGCGTTCGCCGTGCATGCGGGGCTCACGCTGCACGTCAAAGTCCTCTACGGCAAGAACACCCATCACAAGATCGAGGGCATGTTCAAGGGGCTCGGTCACGCGCTGCGCATCGCCGTCTCGAGCGACCCGCGCGTGCGCGGCGTCCCATCAACCAAGGGGGTGCTGTAAATGATTGCGATCATCGACTATGACGCGGGGAACCTGTTCAGTGCGCAGAAGGCGTTCGAGGCGCTCGGCGCCGAGGTGAAGGTCACGCGCGACCCGGCGAATCTGCGCGCGGCGGAAAAGCTCGTCCTGCCGGGCGTCGGCGCGTTCGGGGACTGCATGGAGCACCTGCGTGCGACCGGGCTGATTCCCGTAATCCGGGAAGAGGTGGCGGCCGGCAAGCCGCTGCTCGGCATTTGCGTTGGCCTGCAGATCCTGTTCGAGAGCAGCGAGGAGTCGCCGGGCGCTGAGGGCATCGGCCTGCTGAAGGGCCAGGCCCGGAAAATCGACGCGGGCGGCCTGAAGGTTCCGCACATGGGCTGGAACTCGCTGACCTTCCGCGAGGCGAAGGCCGGCAGCATCGACCTCTACAAAGGGCTGCCGGAGCACCCGTATGTCTATTTCGTGCACAGCTTCGCGGCCGTGCCGGAGAATCCGGAAATCGTGACCGCCGTGACCGACTACGGCGGCGAGATCACGGCGGCCGTCGCGTGCGGGAACATCCTCGCGACGCAGTTCCACCCGGAGAAATCCGGCGACGTCGGGCTGAAGATACTTCGGAATTTCGTGGAGGGATGAGCATGGTCATTTATCCGGCAATCGATATCCGCGGCGGTAGATGCGTCCGCCTGCTGAAGGGCGACTTCGCGCAGGAGACCGTGTTCTCGGAGAACCCGGCGGACATGGCGAAGAAATGGCAGGCGCAGGGCGGGCAGTTCCTGCACCTCGTCGACCTCGACGGCGCGCGAGCCGGCCATAGTGAGAACCTCGAGACCGTGCGCGCCATCCTCGCGGCGGTCGATATCCCGGTCGAGCTCGGCGGCGGCATCCGCACGATGGAGAACATCGACGCGGTGCTCGCGATGGGCGTGCGCCGCGTGATCCTTGGCTCCGTGGCCGTGCGCGATCCGGAGCTCGTGCGGCAGGCCTGCGCGAAGTACGGTGACCGCATCGTCGTCGGCATCGACGCGAAGGACGGCATCGTCGCGGTCGACGGCTGGGGTGTATCAGGCCACGTGCAGGTCATCCCGCTCGCGAAGAAGATGAAGGAGGCGGGCGTCGGCACGATCATCTACACGGATATCAGCCGCGACGGCACCCTCGCCGGCGTCAACGTCGAGGCGACGGCGGAGCTCGCGCGCGAGAGCGGCGTGGCAATCGTTGCGTCGGGCGGCGTGAAGTCCATCGACGATATCCGCGCGCTCAAGGCGCATGAGGCGGACGGCATCGAGGGCGTCATTGTCGGCAAATCGATCTACATGGGCACGCTGGACCTCCATGAGGCACTTGCGGCAGCCGCTGGGGAGGCGTAAAATAGATGTTAGCGAAACGGATTATTCCATGCCTGGACGTCAAGGACGGGCGCGTCGTCAAGGGGACGAACTTCGTCGGCCTGCGCGACGCGGGCGACCCGGTGGAGCTCGCGCACCGCTACGATGAGGAGCGCGCCGATGAGCTCGTCTTCCTCGACATCACGGCATCGAGCGACCGCCGCAAGACGATGGCGGATCTCGCGAAGAAATGCGCGGCGCAGGTATTCATTCCGTTCACAATCGGCGGCGGCATCCGCACGACCGAGGATATCCAGGCCATGCTGAAATCCGGCGCGGACAAGGTATCGCTGAACACGGCCGCGGTCAAGAACCCGCAGCTCATCGCCGATGGCGCCGAGAAGTTCGGCCGCCAGTGCATCGTGCTTGCGGTCGACGCGCGCCGGAACGGGGACCATAGCTGGGAGATTACGGTGAACGGCGGCCGCACGCCGACGGGGCTCGACTGCCTCGAATGGGTGCGCAGGGCCGTGTCCCTCGGTGCCGGTGAGATCCTGCTGACGAGCATGGACGCGGACGGCACGAAGGACGGCTACGACATCGAGCTGACGCGCGCGGTCTCCGATGCCGTCAACGTGCCGGTCATCGCGTCGGGCGGCGCCGGGAGACTCGAGCATTTCTACGACGTGCTCGTGGATGGGCACGCGGACGCCGTGCTCGCGGCGTCGGTGTTCCACTACGGGACCTATACCATCCGCCAGGTCAAGGAATATCTGCAATCGCGCGGAGTGGAGGTAAGATTCTGATGGATAAAGATTTTGACATTTCTATGGTGAAATTTGACGAGAAGGGCCTCGTGCCGGCCATCGTGCAGGAGGAGAACGGCCAGGTTCTGATGCTCGCCTATATGAACGAGGAGTCGCTGAAAAAGACGCTCGAGAGCGGCTTCACGTGGTTCTTCAGCCGCAGCCGGCAGAAGCTCTGGCGCAAGGGCGAAACGTCCGGCAACACGCAGCGGGTCAAGGAGATTGCCTACGACTGCGACGGCGACACCCTGCTCGTCACGGTGCATCAGACGGGCGTCGCGTGCCACACGGGCACGTATACCTGCTTCAGCGGGCGCATGCTCATGCAGGCCGAGGAGAAGGGCGTCGCGGTCGTGCCGAAGGGGCCGGAGAAGTCGCTCGAGCCGATCCTGAACGAGCTCTACAACGTGATCCAGGACCGCCGCCTGCATCCGGTCGAGGGCTCCTATACGAACTACCTGTTCGACAAGGGCCAGGACAAGATCCTGAAGAAGGTCGGTGAGGAGGCTGTCGAGACCATCATCGCTTCGAAGAATGGCAGCAAGAAGGAGATCCTCTACGAGATGGCGGATCTCTGGTATCACTGCCTCGTGCTGCTCGCGTACCACCGCATCACGCCAGACGAGCTCTTCGAGGAGCTGTACGGCCGCCGCAAGGGCAAGGAGTACCATAAGTTCACGGGCAAGACCGGCATCCGCCCGGATCTCTGAGCCACCGGAACCTCTGAGAGAAAAGCATGAAAGACGAAACCATCGAGAAGGTGAAGGCCGAGACCGCAGACTGGGCCTATCTCGCGGAGCTGCCGGACGAGGCAGACGGGTTCACGCTCAATCGCGAGGTGCATATACACGGGGACTGCTACGACCTCTTCACCTACGAAAACGCGGCCGCGCACAAGTCCACGACCGCATATTTCCATGAGGAGACGCACGAGTACAAGCTGCGCGTCGCTTTCGGGCTCATCTCGTTCTGCCGCATCGAATACATCACGCACGATTTCGCGGAGTTCGAGGCGCTCTTGCGCAAGAATTTCGCCGGCATGCTGCACGATATGGCCGTGTTTAACCCGGATACGCTCGGCAGCATCGTGCGGGAAAAGGGCATCCTGACGTGGGAGTACGGGCAGAAGCTCCCCGCAGAGCTCGAGGGCTTCACGCGCTATGTGAGCCCCGCTGAGCCCGAGAAAATCACGAACGGCTCGTACGTCGTGCTCGACTACGTCAATTTCGAGCTCGAGAGTTCCGTGACGTTCTACTACAACATCTACCGCGACGAATTCTACGGCGAGGCGCGCATCTGGAATATCCCGGACGTCAACTACACGTTCGACTCGCGCACCCTGCCTGAGTTCGCGGATCTCCTGCAGGCCCACCTCGTCCCGCGCCTGCAGGAGATCCGCGCCCGCGCCATCGCGGACGCGGACAAAGTCCACTACCGCTACGAATGAGCGCACGAATAGGTATAGCCTTCCCTGAGGGGAAGGCTATACCTATTCGTGCGGTAATCTCTTTTTACAAAAACTTAGTTGTCCTCGTGCCCGAAGCCGCGCCAGCGGCTGGTCTTCGCGACCTTGCGGATATGCTGGCGGTCGCGGTAGATGTCCTCGATGACGAGCTTGCAGATGACGATGATCGGCACCGCGAGGAACATGCCGGCCGGGCCGAGCAGCTCGCCGCCGAGGATGATGCCGAGGATGATGGCGACGGGGTGGAGGTTCAGGCTGCGGCCGATGATGGTCGGGTAGACGATGTTGTGGTTGACCTGCGTCAGCACGACGTAGAACAGGATGGTCTGCAGGGCGATGTTGACCGAGGTCGTCGCGGTCAGCAGCACGCCGAACGCCGAGGCGATGGTCGGCCCGAGCACGGGCACGAACTCCGCGATGCCAGAGACAACCGCGAAGACCGAGGCGTAGGGCAGGCCGCGCAGCGTGTAGTACAGGAACACGACGGTGCCCGTGATGCAGCAGATCGAGAGCTGCCCGACGATATAGCTGCGCAGTGCCGACAGGATGCGGTCAAACAGCGCGTTGACGCGCGAGTAGTCGCTGGCCGGGAACAGGTTCGCGACCCACGATTTGATTTCTTCGCCGTCCTTCAGCAGGTAGAACGTCACGAAGAAGATGATGATCATGTCGATGAACTTGCTGAAGATTGAGACGAGGATCGACAGCGAGGAACGCAGCGCGTCGACGGAGAGCTGGCGGAGCTCCTCCCAAAGGCTGTCCATCTCCGCCGAGAAGAAGGTCGAGTGCTCGAACAGCGGGATATGCTGCACTTCCTGCGAGATCGCCGGGAAATTCGTGATGAATGAACTGAACGTCGGGATGAACGTGCTCGTGACGAGCGTCATCAGCAGGCAGCCGAGCAGCACGAAGCCGACGAGCACGATGCCCGCAGCGATGCCGCGCCCCGTGCGCGGGCTCATGGCGTCGACCGCCGGGAACAGCAGGAGCTGCAGCAGCATCGAGATGAAGATGATGAAGGCGAGCTGCGGCATCGACCAGAACGTCGACAGGACGAGCGTAAAGGCGATGGCCAGCAGAATCGATGTGCGATAGGGTTTGAGGCGCAAAACGTCCTTCCTTTCTTATTTGAGTTGGTTCAGCCGATTGGCGAGCGTTTCCGCCGATTCGTCGTTCGCCGTGCACGTCAGGATTGGCTGGTCGCCGAGCATGACCGTGGAGCCGGACACCGTCGCGTCCGACTTGTTCTGCCCGTTCTTGTAGGCCGCGGCGAGGTTGCCCTGCACGAAATACGCGCGCTCCTTCGCGGACATGCTGCTCGTGGCGGCAGGCTTGCAGAACGTCTTGCCGTTCACCGTGACCGTGCCGTTGCTGGCATGAACATGTTTGCCGCTGTATTCATAGAGTTTCTTCTCATAGTTGTCGCGGCGGGCCGAGTTCGACGGATGGTCGGAGTTGAAGATTGCCTGGTCGCCGTATTTGTCGATGACGCGCTGCCAGATGGCCGCCGTCGCACCGGGATTGTAGTCGCTGTGCGTGATGTAGTCGAACGCGAGGTTGTCGGCCTCCCATTCCATCGGCTTCGTGATGCCCTGATTGTTCCAGAGCGAGGCGGCGATATTGCCGAGCATGTTGCCCGTCGCCGAAGCGAGGACGGCCGGGCCGAGCGAGCGCTTCGCGCCTTTGGCCGGATGGCCTTTCTGCCCGTGCCCCATCTCGTGGCCGAGCACGACCGCGATCTCATCATCATTGTCGACGAGCGTGAACATGCCCGTGTTGATGCTCATATCGTGGCCGAGCGAGCAGAATGCGTTGAACGACTTGTCTTTGTTGATGAAGTACTGATACGGCTTCTCGTTGATGGACGGGTCGACCGACGCGATCGCATTCGTGAGGTTCGTCATGATGCGCTTGAGCTGCTGATTGAGCGCCCAGTCCGTATTGACGCCGTACTGCTTCTTCATTTCGGCGAAATATTCGTTGCGGCCTTTTTCCGTGCCGTCGATGTAGTCGATTTCCTTCTTCAGCTGGACATACTGGATGCCACCTCCGATGAGGGCACCGAAAAGGTCGCCGCCAGCCTCAGCGGTCTGCGGTGCCGCAACCTGCGCGCATGGCGCGGCGAGCAGCAGGGCCGCACAGGCGATGGCGGCCCGCTTCGTCCATTTCCCTGAATTCCGTTTCATAAAAAATTCCTCCCCTGTCTTTGGAAGAATCCCGGCTCTCATACTCTCTTTTCCTTTTCATTATAGCGCATATCGCGCAAAAAGGACAATCTCGCGAGAAAATTCCATGGAATTTCCGGAAAAACAGGAATCCGGGCAGAAAAAGTCGAAACTATACCATAAGGAAAATCAGGAAGTGCCGCGGAATCCTCCCACAAGGCGCAGACAGACTGTGACAAGTGGGAGGGAGCGGCACGATAGAAAGATTGCTTTTGGGGTGAGGAACATGCTGGTAAAAGATATCATGACAACGAAACTCATTACGGTCGGGCCGAAGGCGTCCGTGCGCGACGTCGCGGAAATCCTCGTGAATCACAAGATCTCCGGCGTGCCGGTCGTTGACGAGGAGGGCAAGATCCTCGGCATCGTCAGCGAGGGCGACCTCCTCTGCAAGGCGACGTCCCCCGAGATCCCGGACGGCCTCTGCATCCTCGGCGCCGTCATCTTCTACAGTGGCGTCCGCGAATACCGCCGCGCGTTCAAGAAGCTCGCGGCCATGGATGCCGAGGAGATTATGACCGCCGAGGTCGTCAACCTGCCTCCAGACGCCGAGGTCGGCGAGGCCGCGAAGATCATGCAGGAAAAACACATCAAACGCGTCCCCATCGTCGACAAGCAGAACCACCTCCTAGGCATCGTCACCCGCCAGGACATCGTCAAGATGCTCCTCGCCGAAGATTGATGGCAGCAATCCAGAAATTGACAACATGGAATCCGCGTGGTATAATATCTCGTGTTGTCAGGCGCTCGTAGTCCAGTGGATAGGACGTTGGCCTCCGGAGCCGAAGGCGGGAGTTCGACTCTCCCCGAGCGCACCATAGAAAATCAAAGGGTGGATGATAGTCTTGCGATTATCATCCACCCTTTTTGCTGTCCTCATCAGGCTTTCGGCTGGTCGTGGCGCGGGTGGGCGCGGACGACGGCAATGGCCTGCAGGATGGCCTGCAGAATCTCGACGGAGTTCTGGGTCTCCATCTCGCCGACGCGGGAGAAGACCTCGCCGCGTTCGGTGGAAACGTATTTCGGCGGCAGCTGGTTCAGCGCGAGGGCTGCGATGTCGGACTTGCACTGTTCGCAGTGGCAGATGTCCGGGTATTTCGCGAGCACGCCGTCGAGCTGATGCATGACCGCGTCTTCCATGAAGTTCTTGATATGCACTTGGCATCCCTCTTCCCTAAGGTGCATCCAGAGATTCTCCAGTCTCTTACTCTCTATCTTTCTTTATCTTTCTTTATGATCAGAACTTGACCGCGAGGCCGACACCGACGCCGTTCTCATGGCTGCCGTGGTCCGGCTTGAAGTTGTGGTAGTTCACGTTGAGGTCGACGTTGAACAGGATGTTCTTGTTGAGGCCGGCCTGCACCTCGTTGAAGTCTTTGCCCGCGATGTAGGAGGCGTAGGCGTCGAAGCCGAGGATCTTCGGCGTGCTGAGTGCGACGCCGCCGAACGCATTGTCTTTGTTGCCTGGCAGGTTCCAGCGGTAGCCGCCGATGAGCTTGGCCTCGGAGCCGACGATGTCGTACTGCAGGTAGGCGTCCTGCTGGTCGCTGCCGTATTCGTCGCGGTCGGCGTACTCATAGCCGAGCGTCGCCTTGCCCGTGACTTTGTGCTCGATGGACGATTCTTTCGTGCCGACACTGAGGATGGTCTCGTGGTTGGCCATCTGGTGGATCGGCGCCGCCATCGCGGTGCCCGCAGTCAGCATGAGCGCTGCCGCGGCGAGAATTGCAGTTTTTTTCATAAAATCCTCCTAAACTTTTGTCGATCCGTTTATTTTGACTCAAAACTCTCTAACTTCCTATTTTATCGTATCGGCTTGGCGGCGTCAAGGCGGCATTCCTCCCTGTTTGGGACGGAATAGTGGATGCGCCCGCACAGGGAGGACGGTTTGACAGATGGGCGCGTTCCGTGTTATCCTTTTTGCAAGGAAACGGCGGAGACGCCGGTTCGCGAGCCTCGGAGCGTTTCCGGGGCGCATCGAGTGATGGGCGGTTGCGGCCGCCCGCTGAAAAGAGAAGCCGGTGAGAGTCCGGCACGGTCACGCCACGGTAACGGGGAGTGAACCTGCGGGGGGCTGCGGCCCCTTCGCCAGCACGGGGGAACAAGGAAACCCGTGCGCGGCGGTCACTGCTGTCCTATGGGATGGTGGGAAGGCGCGGGGGAGCTATGATCCGGAGTCCGGAGAACTGCTCGGTGGACAATCACCGTTTGACCCGCGGACGACGGGGAGGGGATTCGGCAGCGGCCCGCGCCATGGGCGGGGCTTCGGACAAAGATGCGTGTCTGAGGCTCTGGAATCGTTTTCTGTGGCTGCGCGGGGTGGTTTTTTCGTGCTGCTTTCCTTTGCATATCTGCAAAGCCCTCCGGTCTCGTCCCGGGGGGCTTTTTATGGATGGGGCAGCAAGGAGCGGCCGTGTCCATGAGGAAAGGATGGATTCGGAATGAAAAAGCAGAAACAGACGCTGACGATGCTTGTCTGCGCCGCACTTGCGGCCGGCAGCCTCGGCGGGACGGCCTTCGCGGCCGACGCCGACTACCAGGCGAAGGACATCACGGTCACGGCGGAGCGCATCCCGTCGGAGAAGATGGAGACGCCGGCCGATACGACGGTCATCACGGCCGACGAGATCGCGGAGAACCATTATAAGGACGCCGCGGAGGCGCTCGCGAATGTCCCGGGCGTCGTGATGACGAACGGCAGCAATGGGTCGGAACAGATTATCCGCATCAACGGCGATGAGCGTGTAGTCGTGCTCGTAGACGGTGAGCGCATGAACGATGACAACGGCTCGATGTCCCGTGCCAGCGCGACGCTCACGCGCGTACCGGCGGCGCGCGATATCGAGCGCATCGAGGTTGTGCGCGGCGGCGGCTCGGCGCTCTACGGCAGCGACGCCATCGGCGGCGTCGTGAACATCATCACGAAGAAGCCGGCAAAGGGGCAGCAGACGAGCATCGACCTCCAGACGGGCTCGTGGCGTACGCACCGCTACAGCATCAAGACGCAGGGCAAGACGGACACGGGTTTCTCGTACCTCGTCTCGGGCGGTATCGACCGCCGCGGCTTCATGGACTATGTGGATGAGCATGGCAACTCCCGCCGCATGACGCATTCCGATTACCGCAATGACGACGGCTACATCAAGCTCGCGCAGAATCTCGGCCATGACGATTCGCTGACGGCTTCGTTCCATCATTATTCGCAGGATGCGAACCGCTGGTACCGCAGCGCGACGGCAACGGAGTTCTCGGCCTCCTCGAAGCATCGCGCGCTGCTGAACGACGCGAGCCTGACCTACCGTTTCCAGGAGAAGTCGGCGCTGCCGGGCTTCGTGCGCTACTACAACCATTTCAAAACCGTGGATTTCTCCGGGAAGTTCCATACACGCCTGCAGGGGCTCGAGGCGCAGCAGGGCTGGCAGCTCGACCCGCGCAACAAGTTCATCGCAGGCTTTGACTGGCGGCATTCGCTATCGAGCAACACGGGCTCCGGCTATACGGATAAAGGCATCACGAATACCGGCGTCTACCTGCAGGACACAATGGCGCTCGCGCCGAAATGGACGTTCGTGCCGGGCGTCCGCATGGATCATCATGATGAATTCGGCACGCATTGGTCGCCGAAAGCCGCGCTGAACTACCGCGCAGATCAGGCGACGCGCGCGTTCGCATCGTGGGGCCGCGTGTTCAAGGCGCCGACGGCCGATGACCTTTTCTATAATGTTGACTACGGCAGCTGGGGTTCTTACAAGGGCAACCCGAACCTGAAGCCGGAGAGCGGTCATACGGAGAGCATCGGCGTATCCCATGCATTCGGCAAGAACACGATGCTCGACGCGACGTACTTCTGGTCGAAACTCAGCGATGCCATCGAGTGGGCAGCACCGGATGATACGAACTGGAAGGCGACAAACGTCGAGTGGGAGAAAAAGCATGGGCTGAATCTCCGCTGGACGCAGACGCTGTCGAAGAACCTCGACTACGATTTCGCCTATACCTATACGTACACGAAGACGCCGGACAGCAATACGTCGTCGACCGCGGCTTTCCTGAAGAACAACAGCCAGCCGAACGCGTATCAGGCCGGCCTGCACTACCATGAGGGCGCATGGGCGGTCAATATGACGGCCCGCATGGTGACGGGATTGAACCGCGCGTTCTACGGCGAGAAGAACTACACGCTGCTCGACCTGCGCACGGAGTACCATGCAAATGATGCGCTGACGCTGTACCTGAACGGGCTGAATCTCACGGATGAGGCGTATTCCGAGTACACGGGCCTCCGCTATCCGGCACCGGGCCGCTACATCGGCGTCGGCATGAACCTGACGTTCTGAAGTCGGGATAGGGTCTAGGAAGGTGAAGGGATGAAGGAGAATTTTTCCGGGCGGCTCTGGGGCGCCTTTGCCCTGCTGCTGATTGCCCTGCTGCTCGCCGCGGGCTGCCATGCGCCGGCGGGATCCGGTGCCGTCGGCAGCAGCGAAAGCTATACAATCACGGACGCTGCGGGAACGGAGGTCAAGATCCCGCACAAGCCGCACCGCATCGTGACGCTCTCGATGAGCACGGACGAGATCGTGCTCGGTCTCGTGCCGCCCAGCGACATGGCCGCCTGCAACACGCTGCTCGATGACCCCGTGAGCTCGAATGTCACGGATCTCTCGGCGCAGGTCGAGAAGAAGATCACCTATCCATCGGTCGAGGAGATCGCGGCGCTCGAGCCGGATCTCGTGATCGTGCCGGACTGGGGCGATCTCTCGCGCGTCGACGCCCTGCGCGACCTCGGCATCCCGGTCGTTGTCTGCGAAGCCGGGCGTGACCTGCCCTCCATCGAGAGCAGCATCCGCCGCATCGCGGCGGCGGTCGGTGAGCCACAGCGCGGCGAAGACCTGATCCATCAGATGAGGGAAAAGCTCGAGGAGATCCACGCGAAGGTCGAGGAGATCCCGCCTTGGGAGCGCAAGAGTGTTGTGCTGATCTCGCTGATGAAGACCTACGGGGGCAAGAACTCCAGCTTCGATGCGGCCTGCCAGCTCGCGGGCGTCACGAATGGCCGCGCGGCGGCCGGCATCGAGGATGGGCAGACCATGAGCAAAGAACAGCTCGTCGCGATCGACCCGGACTTCCTGTTCCTGCCGACCTACCGCAACCACGGCAAATACGATGCCGACGCGTTCCGCAGGGAGTACGTCGGCGACCCGGCCCTGCAGACGATGAAGGCCATCCGGAATGGCAATCTGCGGGTGCCGTTCGAGGGCTATATCTACAACTGCTCGCAGGACTTCGTGTTCGGCGTGCAGGAGATCGACTACGCCATCTACGGCGACGCATTCGCGCAGCCGCATGACCGGCACCTGACCGCCGTACCATAATGGGATGTTATCTGGAGCTGTCGCACAACTAAATAGCCTTCCCCATAGGGGAAGGCTTTATCTATTTGCGCAACTGTCCCTTTTGTGCGCATGAAATCGCTTGACAGGGGGCAGGGGGAGCCGGTAGAATGGGAATCATTGATTGGAAAGGGAGGATGCATTTTGCAGCGGGAACCTTTATGGACGCCGGAATTCTTGAGCATGGGCGGCACGAACCTCTTCATCTTCATGAGCCAGTATATCTTCGTGTCGGCTCTGCCCATCGTGATCATGGAGAGTCTTGGCGGCGGGGAAGTCGAGGCGGGCCTCGCCATGACGTTCTTCCAGGCCGGGACAATCCTCTGCCGGCCGATCGCGGGACGCATCATCGATAGCGTGAACAAGCGGCGGCTGCTTTTCCTCGCGACGCTTGCGCTGGTTCTCGTGATGATTGCGTTCTACCTATTACGGACGCTCGATGCCATCTATGGGCTGCGGCTCGTGCACGGTGTGATCTTCTCGCTCTCGACGACGGCAGCGGCGGCGATGGCGGCGATGGTGCTGCCTGGCTCGCGCAAGGGTGAGGGCATCGGCTATTTCGCATTGTCGACGAATCTCGCGATGGTCGTCGGCCCGCTCGTCGGCCTGCTGATTATCGGCAGCCTCGGCGCGGACGCGCTGCTCGCGTTCATGATTGGGCTCGCACTCGTGACGTTCTGCGTCGCGAACGCGCGGCGCCTGCCGGACGCGGTCATCCTGCCGCAGAAGAAAGCGCGGGAGCATCGGTCGTTCTTCGCGAGCTTCATCGAGAAGAAGTCGCTGCCGGCGGCAGGGCTCGGCGGCCTCGTGTTCTTCGCGTACGGTGCCGTGCTGACCTTCATCCCGCTCTACGCGCGCAGCCTCGGCCTGCAGGCGGAGACGAGCCTGTTCTTCGTCGTGTTCGCCATCGTCATCATCCTGACGCGGCCGTTCGTCGGCCGGCTTTTCGATGAGAAGGGGCCCGACTATACGGTCTATCCGGGCTTCGTGCTCTTCGCCATCGGCATGGCGGTTTTCGGGCAGATCGATTCGCTTGCGGGCCTGCTCGGTGCCGCCGTGCTGCTCGGCATCGGGTTCGGCGCGCTCGCACCGGCCTTCCAGACGCTCGCGGTTCAGGCCGCGCCGCCCGCACGCGCCGGTGTCGCGACGGCGACGTATTTCTGGTTCCTCGACCTCGGCGTCGGCGTGGCCGCCGTCGTGCTCGGCTTCGTCGCGCAGGCCTTCGGCTACGCGTTCCTCTACAGCTTCCTCAATACCGCAGTCATCGCGTTGACCGCTTTGCTGTACTTTATCTGGCGGCGCGCTTGACATAGAGTGGAATCACGCAAGCGGTTCATCGCGGACACGCTCGGCCTGCCAGTGGATGAGCGCATGGAGGCGACCGGCGCCTCGTGCGTGATCGCAATCGCCGCGGGCGCGGACATGGTGCGCGTGCACGACGTGAAGCCAATCGCGCGCATGTGTTGCATGGCGGACTTCGTCCTCGGCCGCGAGAAATACGAAGAATGAGAAAAGGGGCACGCTCCTCGTGAATCTACCGATTCGCGAGGAGCGTACTGCTTTACGGCGTGGATGTCGTCGAGGTAGAAATGGGAGTCGACGGGGTTATCCCCGATGGTGTTGCAATAGATGGCGAAATGCTGCAGGCGTTCGGGGTGGAACTTGCCGCCGTTTTTGCCGACGAATTTCGAGAACGGCAGGATGACGTGCTGCGGCTTCGTCGTTTTCGCGAGGCCGGTGAGGTTCAGCTCGAAATCCTCGCCGTCGGAATTCAGCTGGATCAGGAAGCGCTGGCCTTTGCCGTCCGGTCTCAGGTAGAATGAGATGGCGTTGTAACCGCCCCAGTTGACGCCCATGCTCTTGATGATGCCGGCCCAGCCGCCTTTGACGATCGAGTAGTGGAAGTCGAGGCCGTGCGTGCCCTCGCTGTGCTCATCGGCGCCCGTCGCGAGCGAGGCCTGGATGGAGCAGCCAGGGCCGCAGTTCGTCGAGTAGGCATCGCGCAACAGCTCGTTGTCGCCGTAATAGCTCTCGAAATCATCGACGAGAGGCAGCGGCGCCTTGGTCTTCGGCATGTTGTAGAACACGCGAAGACTGTCGGCCGTCTTGCCGTCGAGCAGGAATTCAACGTTGCCGACCGTCTTGCCAATCCGCTTCAGGGCCTCTGCTGTGATGTCCGTATGGTAAAGGCCATCCGCGCCCTTTACCGCCGGCGTCTTTTCGATGATCCTGCCATCCGCGTCGGTGAACTGGAAGGCCGCGCCATGGTAGGCGCCTGCGGCCTTTGCGCGGACAGCGGCCGGCGCCGTGATGCGTGCGTTCGAGCTCGGCGCGAGCAGGTAGCCGTAGGAGGCGGCGGCAGGGATCGTCTTTACCGGAATCTTCTGCCAGGCTGGCAGCTGGCCAGCGAAAATCGAGCGCGGGTCGTTGTAGAAACGCGTGAAGCCGTCGACCATTTCGTGGCCGCGGGTCTTGCTGATCATGTAGGGCTGATCGAAGATGTGCGCATTGAAATTCGACCAGGTCGAGAAATACGGGTATTTCCGCGAGGATAGCACGTTCAGAGCCTCGGTGAACCAGTCCAGGCGTTGATTGCCCCGGAGACCGAGCGTGTCCTTGCCGCGCAGGATGCCGGCTTCCGGCACGGTCGTTACCTTGTGATGGCGCTGCGCGAAAGCCTGTACGGCATCGAGCGTCTTGCCGAAATTCTCCATCCAGTTGTCTTTTTTCTGCGGCTTCTCGTGGTACATATCGATGCCCGGCACGTCGATGAAAGCATCACCCGGGTATCGTGCGAGATAGTCGGCGTCCGTCGCAATCGGGCCGTTCGGCGAGTAGACGTAGAGGAAGTTGTGCACGCCTTTGACATCGCGCAGATATTCCTCGGTGTAGCGGTATAGGTTCTTGAACTCGCTTGCGGAGCAGTGCGCCGCGCCCCACCAGAACCAACTGCCGTTATTCTCGTGGAACGGGCGGAACAGGACCGGCACGCCCTTTTTCTGAAGGGCGAGGCCGTATGCGGCAATCTTGTTGAGGTAGGCCGTGTAGGCTTCGTTCAGGTCGCCGCCCGGCATGATGCGCGTCACGACATTGCCGTCCGTGACGACCGAGGTGAAACCGGAGAAGTCGTATGCGCCGTTTGTCTTGCCCTTCTTGACGACGTCGGCAAAGTTCGGCATATGTGCGGAGAGCGAAACAATCGCGCCTTTCTGCGCGGCCTCGAGGGAAAGTGAAACCGTGCGGTCAATCGCGGCTTGGCCAGTGACGGGCGGCAAGGCTCCGGGGGCCGGTTTGTGCTTCTGGTATTCCGTATCGTTTCCGGCGAGCGTCATCGCGTCCATCGAGATGACGGCCGGGTAGTCCTTGACCATGCCGTAGGTGTCAGAGCCTTTCGGGCCCGCATGCATGAGCAGGTCGTTCATGTGGCCGTAGAGCACGTAGTCGGAATCCGCAATGCCGGAGAGGAACGCGTAGAGGCTCGCGGCCTGCGGGATCGCGTGTGGGTCGCTGAGCGCGGCCTCTTTCGGGATGTTCAGCGTCTTGAGGTCAATCTTCTTCTGTTTGATTGGCTTTACCGTGCGCGTGACATAGCCGTCATCAAGCGACTCGGCGTCGGTATTTGCAGCTCTGGCGGCCTGGGCCGGGGAGACATAGACGGCCGCCTGCAAGCTGAAGACGAGCGAAAGGGACAGGGCAAGTGGCAGCACGTGCCGTAGCGTTTGGTTCTTCATGCATATCGCACCTTTCTATAAGTCATAATAAATAAAAATAAAAGTTATACCTTTATAGAGCATTTTACACGATAGAATAAGGAAAGTCAATAAGAAAAGATAGAAAAAGCGAATAGAAGAGCCAATTGCGCTTGTTTTTTGCACGGAATTCCCCGATAATAGAAAGCATAGAAAAAGCCGCGGCGAAATGGGCCGCGGCTAGGAACAGGAGAAGGGCTATGTGCGGAATGGATGGGCGGGACCGAATCAATCTCGCGGGGATGCGGTTCTACGGGTATCACGGGTGCCTGCCGGAGGAGCGGCAGCACGGACAGTATTTCTACGTCGACGTGTCGATGCTTCTGCCGCTCGCGGCGGCCGGCCGGATGACCTCGATCAGACGGTGAACTACGCGGCGGTGTCGATGGCGCGCAGGCGTCCGGGGGAGGATGCGCGATGAAAGAGCATGCCTTCACAGAGACAATATCAATCTCGTTTATGGGACATGCGGGGACGCCATCATGCGGAGCCGGACGGAGCGCCTGAACTTGCCGCATCCGTATCTCACGGAGCGCGCGTTCCTGCCTGCGCTCGGAGGATTCGTCCGCGGCGGGGCAGAGCCTGCAAAGACGCCCGGCGTGATCTTCGCGCACTACCGCCGACCTTATTTTTTCGACAGCTTTTGATGCACGTAGAGGTCGGTGGCGGTGTCAATCATGTCTTTCCAGCTCGAGAACCGGGTGTGGCGGCGGACGTGCGCGTCCATCGCGGACTCGGGCAGGGCCTCGAAATCGGCCTGCGACGCGATCTCGAACGAGCCGCCGCGCAGAAAGCGGTCGAACGAGCGGTACTGCGTATAGCGCCGCATGAACGAGGTGTTGAACAGGTCGGCGAAGTCGACGGGCTGCGGCAGGTCGCCGGGCAGCTGATAGTATCCGGTGATTTTTACCATGGGGAGCGCTCCTTTCTTTTCTCTTATTCATTATAAACATCCGTCCGGATGCATGCAAGAATTCCTACAGCAGAACAGTTGTGTATGGATGCGGGAAAAATTTTTACCGTTTCATAACATGGCGTCCCTTGCTAGGACATCGGCCCTGTGCTATAGTAAAACAGAATCTACGGAGACTTAGGGAAAGAGAGTATAGGGAGGAAAGAAAGATGAGGAAGAAACACAAAGCTGCCGCATTGACGATTGCATGCTTGACGGCGTTCACGTGCTCGCAATGGGGCGGACGCGCGGAGGCCGCGGAGGTACAGGGGGGCACTGCTGCGGACGTCGCACAGATGAGGGAAGAGATTGCCGCATTGTCGGCGCGCCTCAATGAGCTCGAGAAGCAGCTCGATGCCGCGCAGGCCAAGGAGAAGAAGGCCTCGAAGAAGAGGGACGCGGATGTCGTCTGGTCGGGCTCGACGAAGTCGGGCTATATGTATGACGAAAAGAAGAAGGGCTCGGTCAAGGCGGAGTTCCGCATCAAGGCGAAGACGAAGATTGACAACACGTATGATGCGGCGGTCGGCCTGAAATTCAAATCGACATCGGCGGAGCCGACGGGGAAAGACTACGCATCGGAGAAGAACAAGGTCAAGCTCGAAGAGGCATCCATCGGTCGCGCATTCGGCCCGGCCTACGTCAAGCTCGGCGTGCAGTCCGCAACCGTCGGTGAAGGGCTCTGGCTCGGCAAGAGCAGCCTGAACAT
This sequence comes from Selenomonadaceae bacterium, assembly GCA_036733925.1. Lineage (GTDB taxonomy): Bacteria > Bacillota > Negativicutes > Selenomonadales > Selenomonadaceae > UBA2897. Next base: position 47,540 of record DAIMZO010000003.1, read on the forward strand.
CGGCACTCTGCGCTATGATGCAACGAAGAAAGACAATGTTTTCCTCGGCTATGGCCGCGACAGTCAGGACTATCTTGCGGATGATTCCACAAAGTCGCAGTCGCGCCTGCTGAAGTTCCTGCAGTACGAGCATTCGTTCGGCAAGGATTCGTTCGCCGGCGTGTACGTCGGCGGGCAGCAGCCGGAGCGCTATGCCGGCGTGTACGGCGAGACGCCAATCGTCGGCAAGCTCAGTGTCATGGGCGAGTACGTGCATGATAATAATCATGATAAGCCCGCTGAGGATAAAGACAGGAACAATAACTATGGCTACAAGGCAACCGGAGCACAGTCGGATACCGCCGGCTATCTGCTGAGCCTGCGCTATGGACAGGCAAAGCATGCCGGCGACTTCATGACGTCGGTCAACTACTTCAACGTCGACCAGAACCTGTTCATGGATGATGGTTACACGTCCTACGATGACTATGTCACGCAGGACGGCATCAAGGGCTTCGGCCTCGTGTTTGACTACAAGACGAGCGAGCATACCAAGCTGTCCATAGAGCGCTATTGGGCGCATACGAAACCAATCACGGTCGATGGTCATCGGGCAATGGAGTCTCCGTACTACACGACGTATCTGAAATTTACGTCGAAGTTCTAAAAAGGGAGATGTCGGGAAATCCGGTCTGAAAGATGATGTCAGAAGGCCCCGTGGGGAACGGGGCCGGGGAGGTAAAAGAAAACATGATGAATCGGAAAAAGGCCGCTATCCTTTCGGTCGTACTTCTTAGCGCATCCATGCTTTTCGTGCCGCAGGCGAATGCGGCGAAGAGCACGGTGGCCGCAGAGCCGGTCGGCAGCTATGCCCGCGCGGAAGATCCGGCGGATTTCGAGGGCTTTGTCTGGCGCCTCGACAACGATGGCAAGAATGTCCTGCCGCGCAATTTCCGCACGTCGGACGATGCATTCCGCGCGCCGGACAAGAAGTTCCGCCTCGACGCATCCTATGTGCCGTCGCGTGCCGGCATGGACAAGCTGCATATCTCGGGCAGCTCGGCCTTCACGCCCAATCAGCTGAAGAATGTCGCGGCGCGGCTCCGTGAGAAGACCACAGGCCCAATCTACGATGTCGACCTGCGCCAGGAGTCGCACGGCTTCCTCGACGGCATCCCGGTGAGCTGGTACGGCGACCGCGACTGGGCGAACTTGGGCAAGAGCCAGCGCGCTGCGCTTTCCGATGAGCGCCACCGCCTCCATGCGGCGGTCGGCAAGACGGTCTATATCGCGCTGCTCGGCAAGCACAAGATGCCGGAGGGCGGGCAGGTGCGCCGCGTCGCGAAGGCCGAGACGGAGGAGCAGGTCGCGAAGGCCGCGGGCATGCGCTATCTGCGTATCGCGGCAACCGACCATGTCTGGCCGACGACGGACAACATCGACCGTTTTATCGCGTTCTACCGCACGATGCCGAAGGACGCCTGGCTGCATTTCCACTGCGAGGCAGGCGTCGGCCGCACGACGGCCTACATGGTCATGACGGACATGCTGAAGAACCCGGAGGTTCCGTTGAAAGACATCCTCTACCGTCAACATGAGATCGGCGGCTTCTATTATGGAAATTTTCCAATCAAGACAAAGGAAAAAGATACCTGGAAGGCGAAATACTATAAAGAGAAGGTCGCGATGATTGCGCATTTCTACCGCTACGTGCAGGAAAACCACGCGACAGGCTATGCAACGCCGTGGTCGGTCTGGCTGAAGAACCACCCAGCCAAGGCATAAAGACAACGTCAGGGAAAACAGGAAGGGAAGGATTCTATGCGATGGGTAAATAACGTCCGCGTATCGTTCAAGATTTTGATCCTCGCCGTGATTGCGGCAATCGCGCTGGTGGCGGTCGGTTATACGGGCTACAGCATGCTAGACCAGGCCAACTACCGCATGAGCAAGATGTACAACCAGAAGCTCAAGAGCATGCAGATGGTCGATGAGATGAAGTACCTCATGCGCGACATGGGCGTGCATGAGCTGAATCTCGCGGTCAGCACGTCGCCGGATGAGCAGCAGAAGAACGTCCGGAACATCGAGAATATCAACAGCCGTTTCCACGAGCAGATGGAAAACTATACGGAGAACGCAAAAGGCGTGGATGGTGTGCAGGAGCGCATCGATGAGGCGAATCAGGCTTGGGACGGCTACTATCAGACGGCCAAGCAGATCCAGACGCTCGTAAAGGAAGGCAAGTCGGATGAAGCCCGTGCCCTCTATTTCAAAGACGGGCAGAAGTACGGTTCCGCGGTCGGCAAGCCCATCAAAGAACTGCAGAACATGATCAACGACAACGCCGAGGATGTCTATCAGCGCAACCTCACGAAAGCCGGCGAGGCGAAGCGCAATATGTTGATCGAGGGCCTGATTGCCCTGCTCGTGCTGATTGGGGCGGCGCTCTGGATTTCGCGTGAGATTACGCGCCCGTTGCATGCCATGCAGGATACCTGCGAGGCGATGAAGAACGGCGACTTCCGCATCGCGGAGCGCGCGGAGCGGCGCGGCGACGAGTTCGGTGACATGGCCGAGACCATTGCGGACATGCAGGAGAGCCTCAACAAGCTCATGCACAGCACGAACGACTCGGTGAGCCAGATTGCCGCGGCCAGCGAGGAGCTCTCCGCGAGCTCCGAGCAGTCATCGCAGGCGTCGAATCAGGTCGCTCAGTCCGTACAGCGCGCGGCGGATGCCGTGCAGGAGCAGGAGAACGGGGTCACGAACGGCTCGCAGGCCGTTACGGACGCGGATACGTCGGTCAGCAAGATGAACGACGCGGCGGATCGCGTCGCGGCGCATGCGCAGGAGGCCTATGAGCGCGCGGACAAGGGCAGCAATGCCGTCGCGGGCTCGGTCGAGCAGATCAAGAGCGTCGAGTCGACCGTGCAGCAGTCGGCGGGCATCGTCGATAAGCTCGGCAAGAGCTCGCAGGAGATCGGTACAATCGTTGAGACCATCAGCGCGATTGCGGAGCAGACGAACCTGCTCGCGCTGAACGCGGCCATCGAGGCGGCGCGCGCCGGCGAGCACGGCCGCGGCTTCTCGGTCGTCGCGGACGAGGTCCGCAAGCTCGCCGAGGAATCGGCGCAGGCCGCGCAGGAGATTGCGGGACTGATTGCCACCATCCAGAAGGATACCGGCGAGGCCGTGACCTCGATGCAAAATGGTAGCCAGGCCGTCGAGCAGGGCGCCGCATCCGTCGAGCAGCTTAAAGAGGTCTTCGATGAGATCCGCGTGTTCGTCGACGGCGTCTCGAAGGAGGCCAGCGCGATGGCCGGCGAGCTCAAGAAGGTCAACGACGAGACGGACAACATCACCGCGCAGATGCAGCAGATCAGCGCGCAGGGGACGACCGTGTCCGAGGAGATGCAGAACGTCTCTGCCGCGACCGAGGAGCAGTCCGCGTCCGCGAGCGAGATTGCGACGGCCAGCGAGAGCCTCTCGAAGCTCGCGCAGGGCCTCACGAACTCCCTGCAGAAATTCCAGTATTGACGCGGAGCAGCATCCGGTTTGGTATAATGAAGGCGAATTGAATAGGCACCTTGGGGCTGACGGATCCGTGGAGCTTACCACATGTACCAAGGCGCTGTAACGGCCGACCGTCTGGGCAGAGAGATTTTGCCCGGACGGTTTTTGTTTTGGGCGGAACCTCGCTTTCGTATGCTTTGCAGAAAAGCGGAAAGGATGGTTTCTATGCGGAATCGCTGGCTCATTGCTCTTTCGGCGGTCGGAATCCATATTTCGATCGGCAGCGTCTGTTCGGCACAGCGCTCGCGCTGCATCTCGGCAGTCTGCCTATCTCTCCGATATCTTCGGCACGCGCGAGCTCTCGGCCATCCACGGCCGCATCCTGACGGCATGGGGCGTCACCGGTCCGACGCTCGTCTCACTGTTCCGCGAGCGCACGCAGGGCTACACGGCTATCCTGTTGTTCTTCGCTGCGCTGTTCGTGCTGAACTTCCTCGTCGCCGCCGTGCTGAAGACGCACGCGGTGCCGGAGGCGGAGAAGGAACCGGCAACCGGGGCACAGTAAACGTTAACGGGCTTTGCATTGACAGGCGCGCAGGCAGAGTGGTAGGATAAACTTGTTTCTTTCTGAAGCAAAGAGAGGGAGGGTTTTTCTTTGACAGCATTGCTGGAAAGGGTTTTCCACCTGCAGGAAAAGCATACGACCGTGCGCACCGAGCTCGTCGCGGGGATGACGACGTTCATTGCGCTCGCGTATATCCTGTTCGTGAACCCGAATATCTTGAGTGAAGCGGGCATACCGAAGGAGGCGGCCATCGCCGCGACCATCTGGATTGCCGCGCTGACGTCGTTCGCGATGGGTGTCGTCGCGAACTACCCGGTCGCGCTGGCGCCGGGCATGGGTCTCAACGCGTTCTTCGCGTACTACGTCTGCGGGACGCTGGGGCTGCCTTGGCAGGTCGCGCTCGGCGCGGTGTTCTTCTCGGGCGTGTTCTTCCTGATCCTGACAATCGGCGGGATTCGGCAGGCCATCATCAACGCCGTGCCGCATCCGCTGAAGGTCGCGATCGGCGTCGGCATCGGCATGTTCATCGCGTTCATCGGCCTGAAGGGCACGGGGCTCATCGTGCCGGATAAGGCAACGTTCATCGCGCTCGGCTCGGTCACGAAACCGACGACCCTGCTCGCGTGCCTCGACCTGCTGTTCACGGCCATCCTGATGGCACGCAATGTGCAGGGTGCCATCTTGATCGGCATCGTCGTCACGACGATCGTCTCGATGTGCGTGGGCCTTTCGCCCGTGCCGCATGGCATCGGGGATATCGTCTCGGGATCCTTCCCGAGCATGGCCGGCACGTTCGGCCAGCTCGACCTCGCGGGGGCATGGAACTACGGCATTTTCTCGATCATCTTCACGTTCACGATCGTCGAGCTTTTCGATAACATGGGCACATTGATTGGCCTGACCGCGCGCGCGAACCTCGTGCGCAAAGACGGCACGATCGAGAACCTCGACCGCGCGCTGACGACGGACGCCGTCGGCACGATTCTGTCATCAATCTTCGGTACGTCGACGGTCACGAGCTATGTCGAGAGCGCCGCGGGCGTCGCGGCGGGCGGCAAGACGGGCCTGACGGCCGTGACGGTCGCCGTGTTCTTCCTGCTCACGCTGTTCTTCGCGCCGGTCATCGGGCTCGTGCCGGGCTTTGCGACGGCGCCGGCCCTCGTGCTCGTCGGCGCGCTGATGATGGCTGACGTCGGCAAAATCAACTTCCGTGATTTCACGGAGGGCCTGCCGGCATTCCTGACCATCATCATGATGCCGATGACGGGCTCCATCGCGAACGGTTTCGCGTTCGGCTTCGTGAGCTACACATTCCTGAAGACACTTGCCGGCAAGGGCCGCGAGGTCTCGTGGATCCTCTGGATCGTGACGGCCGCGTTCCTCATCAACCTCGCGATGCGTTCGTAATCCATTTCAATAGGAGAAAAAGATTTGAAGAAGATTCTCAGCATTGGCCTGCTCCTGCTGCTCGTGCTTGCCATGGCGGGATGCGGCGGGCAGAGCGCTCAGCGCGCGAAGTCGTCGCATGATGGCAAATACCGCATCGTGACCTCGTTCTATCCGATGTACATCGACGTCATCAACATCACGAAAGGCGTGGACGGCGTCGAGGTCGTGAACATGACGAAGCCGCAGACGGGCTGCCTGCACGACTACCAGCTCACGACGGAGGACATGAAGACGCTCGAGACGGCGGATGCGTTCGTCGTGAACGGCGGGGGCATGGAGTCGTTCCTCGACAAGGCCGCCGCGCAGAACAAGGACATGAAAATCATCAATGCGTCGGACGCGGAGGACATCGATTTCCTGAAGGACGGCGACGAGGATAACCCGCATGTCTGGCTCAGCGTGACGTATTCCATCGCGCAGGTCAAGGCTATTGCGAAGCAGCTCGCGGAGGCCGACCCGGCACATGCGGACGCGTACAAAAAGAACGCGCTCGACTACGTCATGAAGCTCGAGAAGCTCCGCGACGACATGCACGCGGCTATCGACCTGCTGCCGCATAAGGACATCGTGACCTTCCACGAGGCGTTCCCGTATTTCGCGAAAGAGTTCAAGCTGAACATCATCAGCGTCGTCGAACGCGAGCCGGGCACGGAGCCGACGCCGGCCGAGCTCGAGAAGATCATCGCGCAGGTGAATGCCCTGCCGGTCAAGGTTCTGTTCACGGAGCCGCAGTACTCGCCGTCGGCCGCCGAGACCATCGCGCGCGAGACCGGGGCCAAGATCTATCCGCTCGACCCCGTCGTGACCGGCGAGGCCACGCCCGACGCGGCGGACGCCTACCTCGACGCGATGCGCAAGAATATGGAGACCCTGCAGCAGGCGCTGCAATAAAGCATCAGAAGCTTTCTCTTCGGAGAAGGCTTTTTTTGTATTCGGGCTTGCAAAAAAGCAAAAAGACAAATATAATAGAGGTAACCAATAGTCAAATGGTCAAAAAATGGGCCGTGCATGCCGGCCAGAGGAAAAACGGCTGGCTCCGCACTCTCATTCCTCGTTTTATCTTATGAAGGTGAGTATCATGAGAAATATTGCAGACCTCATCGAGGCGTACATCCTCCGGCAGCTCGCAGAGAACCAGGACGGCACGGTCGAGCTGCGCCGCACGGATATCGCGGACAAGATCTCGTGTGCGCCGTCGCAGATCTCGTACGTGCTGAGCACGCGCTTCACGCCGGCCAAGGGGTTCTCGGTCGAGTCGCGGCGCGGCCTCGGCGGCTACATCCGCATCGTGCAGGTGCCGATGAAGAACCTCGTCTATCAGGACATGCTCTCGAAGATCGACGAGCACACGTCGCTGAAAACGGCCGCATCGATGGTCAACTATCTGCTGAATCAGGACATGATCACGGCGCGCGAGGGCGCGTTGCTCATGCAGGTGCTGACGGCGGTCTACGGCTCCGACGAGGTGTCGGACGAGGCGCGCATGCACCTGCTGAAATCCCTGATCCACACGCTCGAGAATTTCTCGTAGTCTGCCAGGCATCGCGAGGTACGAGAAATCCGGAAAGAGGGGAAAGCTATGTTATGTGACGATTGCGGCCGCAATGAGGCGGTCATCCATATCACGCAGATCGGCCCGGACGGGCGGGTCGAGAAGAATCTCTGCGAGCATTGCGCGTCGAAGTACGGTGACTTTCTGTTCCAGCCGCGAACGGGCGCGAAGGATATGTCGGTCAACGACTTTCTGAAGGGCATCTTCAGTCACGGCGACAACGCGCCGGAGGTGCCGGCACCGAAGGGGCAGCCGGAGCTCGTCTGCCCGAACTGCGGCATGAGCTACAGCGATTTTCTGCAGACCGGCAAGATCGGCTGCTCGGTCTGCTACAGCACGTTCCGTGACCAGCTCGAGCCCGTCCTGCGGCGCATCCACGGGTCGAGCACGCACAGCGGCAAGGTACCGCGCCGGAGCGGCGGCACGCTCGTATTGAAGCAGCAGATCGCGCAGCTCGCGCGCAAGCAGCAGGAGGCCGTCGCACGCGAGGCCTATGAGCAGGCCGCGTCGTACCGCGACCAGATCCGCGCATTGCGCGGGCAGCTCGCGCAGGAGGAGCAGCAGGGACAGACGGAAGGGGGCGGTCGCGCATGAAGACGGTCGACGCTTTCCTGCGCGAGGAAACGCCAGGATACTACGGGGACGGCCGCGACAGCGACGTCGTGCTCGCGAGCCGTGTGCGTCTCGCCCGCAACTGCAAGGAGATTCCGTTCCCGAACCGGGCGGGCGAGAACCAGCTCGCCGAGGTGCAGCTGCGCGTCGAGAAGCTCATGCCCGGCATCGGGCAGACGCTCGGGCGGGACTTCTACCGGCTCGACATGGAGCACCTCTCACTCGTCCAGCGCGGCGTGCTCGCGGAGAAAGCCTTCATCAGCCCGAAATTCATGCAGACGCCGCAGCACCGCGTCGCGTTCATCAGCGAGGACGAGCACATCAGCCTGCTCATCAACGAGGAGGATCATCTGCGCATCCAGTGCATGGCGCCGGGCTTCGACCTTGCGGCACCGGCGGCGCTCGCCTCGAAGATCGACGACCTGTTCGAGGCTGAGCTCGACGTCGCGTTCGATGAGAAGATGGGATACCTGACTTCGTGCCCGACAAATCTCGGCACGGGTCTGCGCGCGGTGGTGCTGCTGCACCTGCCGGGCCTCACCGCGACGAAGAATCTCGCGGGCATCGTGAACTTGTCGCCGCAGCTCGGCCTTGCCGTGCGCCCCATCTGGGGGAACGGCAAGGAGAACGCGGGCGATCTCTACTATATCTCGAACCAGCTGACGCTCGGATTCTCCGAGGCCGAGCTGCTCGCGAACATGAAGAGCACGGTGCAGGAGATTATCGAGCACGAGCGCGAGGCACGGAAGTCCCTCGCGATGTACGCGAAGGACGGGCTCGAGGACGATGTCTGGCGGGCCTACGGCACGTTGCGCTACGCGCGCTCCATCTCGGAGCAGGAGGCCATGCGCATCCTGTCGAAGCTGCGCCTCGGCGTCGAGCTGAAGCTGCTGCATGAGACGGATACTCATACTTGCCACGCCATCCTGACGGGCAGTCAGCCCGCTTTTCTCAAGAATCTCGCGGAAAATGAGAACCTATCCAAGAAGGAAATCGACCGCTGCCGGGCGAAATATATCCGGGAACGGTTGGATACACAGAATTGAGAGCCACGGCCCGGAGCTGGCGGCTCCCGCGCAGAACACGCGAATTGAGGGATTACTATGCAGAAAGAACCACAACTGACGGAGCGTGCCAAGCACGTCATCCAATATGCGCAGTTCATCGCCAAGCGGCTGAGCCTCGACTATACGGATACGGAGCATCTGCTCGTCGGTCTCGTCCATGAGAGCGGGAGCCTTGCAGCCGAGGCACTTGAGGCGGCCAGCGTGACCTTTGAGGATGTCGTCTCTGCCACGAAAGAGCTTGCGGATCAGGAGATATCCCCGTTCCCAATCATCGGCCCGATGCCGTACTTCACGCCGCGCGCGCGCCGCGTCATCGACCACGCAATCGGGGAGGCGCAGCATCTGAAAGACCCGTTCGTCGGCACGGAGCATATCCTGCTCGCCCTGCTCGACGAGCAGGAGGGCGGTGCGGCAGAAATCCTGCACCAGCTCGGCGTGAATGCAGACAATCTCGCGGACGATGTGTTCGCACGCATGGAGAAGGTGCCGGCGGGCGGCGAGGACGACAGCCTGAAGCAGGGGCAGGACAGCGCGCGGGAGACGCCAATCCTGAATCGCTATGGCCGTGACCTGACCGCAGCGGCCGAAAAGGGGAAACTCGATCCCGTCATCGGCCGGAAAAAGGAGATTACGCGCGTTGTGCAGATCCTGTCGCGCCGCACGAAGAACAACCCGATCCTGATCGGCGAGCCGGGTGTCGGCAAGACCGCCATCGCGGAGGGGCTCGCCGCACGCATCGCGGAGGGGACGGTTCCCTTTATGCTGCAGGGCAAGCGCGTCTACACGCTCTCGATGGCCTCGGTCGTTGCCGGCGCGAAGTTCCGCGGCGAGTTCGAGGAGCGCATGAAGGGCATCATCGAGGAGCTCCGGCAGAGTGGCAAGATCATCCTGTTCATCGACGAGCTGCACACGCTCGTCGGCGCCGGGGCCGGCGAGGGCGCGCTTGACGCGTCGAACATCCTGAAACCGGCGCTCTCGCGCGGCGAGATCCAGATCATCGGCGCGACGACGCTCGACGAGTACAGGAAGCGCTTTGAGAAGGATGCGGCATTGTCGCGGCGCTTCCAGACCGTGCTCATCGAGGAGCCGACGGAGGCGGAGGCCATCGAGATCCTGCGCGGCCTGCGCGGGCGCTATGAGTCGTTCCACCACGCGAAGATCCAGGACGCGGCGCTCGAGGCCGCCGTGAAGCTCTCGAAACGCTACATCCCGAACCGCTTCCTGCCCGACAAGGCCATCGACCTGATGGACGAGGCCGCGGCCAAGGTGCGCATCGACCACGCGGAGAACCCGGAGGAGATCCGCGGCATCCGCCGTGAGATGGAGTCCCTGCAAAGCGAGAAGCAGGAGGCCATCCACGCGCAGGACTACGAGAAGGCCGCGTCCCTCCGCGACCGCGAGCAGAAGGTCAAAGACCGCCTCGACGCCGCGAAGAAGGACTGGGAGGAAAAGGAGCAGGGCAGCATCCAGGTCACGGCGAAAGATGTCGCGGACATCGTCGCGGAGTGGACGGGCATCCCCGTCGCGAAGCTCGCGGCGAAGGAATCCGACCGCCTGCTGCACCTTGAAAAGACGCTGTCGCAGCGCGTCGTCGGCCAGGAGGAGGCTGTGGCCGCCGTCTCGCGGGCCATCCGCCGCGCGCGTGCCGGCCTCAAAGACCCGCGTCGGCCCATCGGCTCTTTCCTGTTCCTCGGTCCGACGGGCGTCGGCAAGACCGAGCTCGCGAAGACACTCGCGCGCACGCTGTTCGGCACGGAGGATGCGGTCATCCGCTTCGATATGTCCGAGTACATGGAGAAATACTCCGTCTCGCGCCTCGTCGGCGCGCCTCCGGGCTATGTCGGCTACGACGAGGGCGGGCAGCTTACGGATGCCGTGCGCCGCAAGCCATACTCCATCATCCTGCTCGACGAGATCGAGAAGGCCAGCCCCGATGTGTTCAACATTCTGCTGCAGGTGCTCGATGATGGACGTTTGACGGATGGGCAGGGTCGGCAGTCCGACTTCACGAACACGGTCATCATCATGACGTCGAATGCCGGTGCGGAATACCTGCGCGACGCGAAGACCATGGGATTCGCGGCGCATGAGGAGACGCGCGAATCGAAAGACCGCGATGCGAAGAAGCTCGTGCTCGAGGCCGTGCGCCGCATGTTCAAGCCGGAGTTCCTGAACCGCATCGATGAGATGGTCGTGTTCCATCCGCTCGGGCGCGCGGAGCTCGGCAAGATCGTCGATATCCTGCTCGCCGGCGTGCGCGGCCGCCTCGAGGAGAAGGGCCTGAAGCTCGTGTTCTCGCCGTCCGCGAAGCAGCTGCTGATCGAGCAGGGGACGGACGCGCGTTACGGGGCCCGGCCGCTGCGCCGCGCCATCAGCCGCATGGTCGAGGACGCGCTCGCCGAGAAGCTGCTCGCGCGCGCGTTCCGCCGCGGCGATATCATCTATGTG
>DAIMZO010000003.1:58737-110295 GCA_036733925.1 Selenomonadaceae bacterium
AAGCTCGAATTCGTGCGGCGGCGCGCGCCGAAGACCGCGGGCCGCAAGAGCGCCGCGATGAAAGCCCATGCAGGGGCGTAACCGGCTGGCCCCCGAGGGGGGCGGCCTGTTGCGGGGCCTATATAACTTTATCCTGAATCTCGTATGGTCCATCGTCTGGCTCGGAAGATGGGCCATACGTCTGCTTTTGGCGATCTGGAGGAGGCTTCGTTCATAATGCCGAAGAAGAGGAAGACGGTCTACGTCTGCCAGGAGTGCGGCTACGACACGCCAAAATGGCTTGGGAAATGCCCGGGCTGCGGCGCATGGAATACGATGGTCGAGGAAGTGCTGCCCGATGAGCCTGCGGGAAAGGGGGCGGCGTCTGGCGTTGCGCTCGGACTTTCGGACGCCGCGAAGCCAAAGCCCATCGGCGAGGTCGAGACGCGGGATTTGCCGCGCTTCTCGACGCATTCCGGGGAGCTCGACCGTGTGCTCGGCGGCGGTGTCGTGCCGGGCTCGATGGTGCTGATCGTCGGCGATCCGGGTGTCGGCAAGTCGAGCCTGACACTCGCGGTCTGCGCGGATGTTGCGCGCACGGGCAAGCGCGTGCTCTACGTGACGGGCGAGGAGAGCACGCGGCAGGTGCGCATGCGCGCGGACAGGCTCGGCGCGCTCGCGGACACGCTCTACGTCGTCAGCGAGACGAACCTCGACACGATCGTCACGCATATCGCGAACGTGAAGCCGGAGCTCCTCGTCATCGACTCGATCCAGACGATGTTCCGGCCGGCTCTTGCGAGCGCGCCGGGGTCGGTCTCGCAGGTGCGCGAGAGCGCGGCAGAGCTGCTGCGCATCGCGAAGACGAACGGCATCGCGGCATTCGTCATCGGGCATGTGACGAAGGACGGGAACCTCGCGGGGCCGCGCGTGCTCGAGCATATCGTCGACACGGTCCTGTATTTCGAAGGCGAGCGCAACGCCGAGTACCGCGTGCTGCGCGCGGTCAAGAACCGCTTCGGCAGCACGAACGAGATTGGGCTGTTTGAGATGCGCGACAGCGGGCTCGCGGATGTGCCGGATGCGTCGAAGCTGTTCCTTTCTGACCGGCAGGAGGACAGCGGCTCGGTCATCATTCCGACGGTCGAGGGCACGCGGCCACTGCTCGTCGAGCTGCAGGCGCTCGTCGCGCCGACGCCGTACGTGCCGCCGCGCCGCACGGCGGACTCCATCGACATCAAGCGGATCCAGCTGCTGCTCGCTGTGCTCGAGAAGCGCGTGCATCTCTCCATCGGCGCCTGCGATGTCTACGTCAAGGTCGCGGGCGGTATCCGCATCGATGAGCCAGCCGCCGACCTCGGCATCTGCGCCGCGATGGCGTCGAGCTTCTCGAGCCGCCTGCTGCGGCCGAAGACCGTCCTGTTCGGCGAGGTTGGCCTGTCCGGCGAGGTACGCGCCGTGAGCCAGGCCGAGACCCGCGTGCGTGAGGCCGCGCGCCTCGGCTTCACGTCCGCCGTGTTGCCGATGAAGAACTGCCGCCAGCTCGAGGGCGAGAACCTCGGTCTGACGCTCTACGGCGCCGAGACCGTCCGTCAGGCCCTGAGCCTTGCCATGCCGCGCGAAAAGGGGTAAGATGAGACATGACATCTTACAGAAGGGACTGCATGGATTGGTTGAAAAGATAAGCCTCCCCCATCGGGGGAGGTGCCCCGATGGGGCGGAAGGGGCACGTTGCGTCTGCCTCTTGCTCCTGCTTTTTTTCACGTTGCTCGCCTTTCTCCCGTTCCCGCACGCATTTGCGGACGATGCGCCAGAGATCACGGCGGACTCGGCCATCCTCATCGAGGCGGAGACGGGGCGCGTGATCTGGGAGAAGGACGCGGACGCGCGTCACTACCCCGCGAGCATGACGAAGATGATGACCGCCTTGCTCGCTATCGAGAACCTGCCGCCGCACGCCGAGATCCCTATCTCGAAGCGCGCGGCGGAGACCGAGGACGTGCCGCTCGACCTGCACGAGGGCGATACGCTCGATGCGGAGGAACTATTGCGCGGCATGATGCTGCGCTCGGACAACGGCGCAGCGGTCGCGTTCGCGGAGAAAATCGACGGTACGGTGCCGCGCTTCGCGGACCGCATGAATGCGCGCGCGGCGGAAATCGGCATGACGGACACGCATTTCGCGAACCCGAACGGCCTGACAGACCACAATCACTATTCGACGGCGCGGGACATGGCGAAGCTCGCGCGCTGCTCGATGATGAATCCGGATTTCCGCGCGATCGTGCGGCTGCAGAAAGCGACGATCCGCTGGAAATATCCGAAGCAGCGTGTGCTTGAGGCCAAGACGACGAACGAGCTGCTCGGCCATTACGCGGGCCTCAACGGCATCAAGACGGGCTGGACCGAGGCGGCGCGCGGCTGCCTCGCGGCGTCCGCAAAGCGTGGCGGCCTGCACTTGATCGCCGTCGTCATGCACAGTGCGGAGGAGAAAGATCGCTTCACGGATATGGCGAAGATCCTCGACTATGGCTTCGCGCACGCGAAGATGGTGCATGGCGCGTCGAAGGAAAAGCTCGCGCATAAGCTCTGGGTCAAGGGCGGCACGCAGAGCACGGTCGGCGTGATGCCGGCGAAGGATCTCGACTACCCGTTGCTGAACGGCGAGGACGTGTCGCACTATACGATCGCCTACGAGATGCCGAACGTTGTCACGGCGTCTATCCAAAAAGAGCAGGCTGTCGGCAAGCTGATCCTGAACTACGACGGCGAGCCCGTCGGTTCCATCGACATGCTCGCATCGGAAAGCGTTCCGGCGGGATTCAGCTTCAGCGGCCTGTTCGTGACCATCTTCTCGCCGCTGCTGAACCTGCTCTGAGCCCGCTTGTTTACCTTTCCTTTATATTTTTCTGCAGAAGCAGAAGGAGAAAAGAGCCCTATGTCGAAATCTATACATAGGAAAAGGAAATAAGAGAAAAGAGAGGTTCGAAAAAGGCTCCGCTTAGGGAAAGGCGGGGAAAAGGGAAGCGTTCAGCGTCTGGGGGTGTACGAAACCAATGAAGTATTGTGACGTGCGCATGCAGTCGATGCAGCATCTCTACCACGGGCTGATGTCGAGAGACTGGGAGGAGCGTCTGGCGGCCTACGAGGAACTCACCGCAGAGGTGGAGCGTCTCGGCGTCCGGTTCCGCAATCCGAGCCTGAGGGAGGCCGATATGCAGGATTTCAAGCTGCTGATCGGCCAGCTTGTTTCCATCCATTTCAAGAAGTACCCGGCCAGGGGGACGGCGGATTTCATGCGGCGGCTGATGCGGCTGTACGTCTGGATGATGAAGCCGCTCTGTCAGGTGCCGAAGCGGCTCTGCAGCCGCCTGCTCGCGGATATCTACGACGATGATGATTACGCGGCGCAGCGGCAGATCCGCCAGTACTATGCGAGGGCCAATCCGACCTGCTCGGTGCTCGAAAGCGTGTTCGGGTGCTATGTCTGGATGATGCGGCGCGTCAAGAGCCGCATGCTGGCCGTGCTCGCGGCCAAGGATTCGAAGGCCTCGCGGAAGGTCCGGCGCAAGATGGCATAAGCGGCAGGACAGAGGCTGCCGAAGAATAGGAAGACCGATCACGAGAAGGAGTGAGCACGATGTTTGCATGGGTAGAAGTGAAAGATGAACACAATGGGGGCATGGAGATTGCCTACAGCCTCGGGACGGATATGGCACTGGACGGGCGGATCCAGTATGACCGCCGCGCGAAGAAGATGAAGCTTGAGAAACTCTCGGACGGCGCGAGCCCGGCTGCGACGCGCGATTTCATGGAGGCGCTGCGCGAGCGCATGGAGAGCGAGCCATGGGCGGCAGGACGCGCAATCTGCGTGTCGTACGACCGCAGCGGTGAGGAGCAGCTCGTGCGCCGCTGGCAGATGGATCAGCAGGGTAGCTTCATGCGTTTCGGCTGATGCCGGCGTAGATTTGGCTTCCCCTCCGGGGGAGGCTTTTTTTGTGCGATGCTTTTCTGATGTATACCGGAAAAGACATAGTTTCTATGCCCAAAAGGGTTGCCAAAAGCGCCGCGTTTCCGATATAATAGAGCTTGTATTGTAACGTTCACCGGTACATTCACGGAAAGGCTGGATTCTTTTGACACATGATTTGACCATCATCAATACGTTTGTCCTCTATATCGGGCTCATGATGGCAATCGGCGTGTACTATTACCGCCGCACGCGCAACATGAGCGACTATTTCCTCGGCAACCGCAAACTCGGCGCCTGGGTCACGTCGATGAGCGCGGAGGCCTCGGATATGAGCGGCTGGATGCTGATGGGCGTGCCGGGCTTCGCGTATCTCGCGGGCCTGAACGCCGGCTGGATCGCGGTCGGCATCGCGATCGGCACCTGGGCGAACTGGCATTTCGTCGCTTCGCGCCTGCGCAAGTACACGGAGCTTGCGCAGAACTCGCTGACGCTGCCGGAGTTCCTGCAGAACCGCTACGAGGATACGAGCGGCATCCTGCGCATCGTACCGGCCATCTTCATCCTGATCTTCTTTATCATCTACTCGGCCTCGGGCTTCGTGTCGGCGGGGCGCCTCTTTGAAACGGTGTTCGGCATCCCGTACCCGGTCGCGGTGTTCATCGGCGCGGGCTCGGTCGTGTTCTATACCCTGATCGGCGGTTTCCTCGCGGTCTCGCGCACGGACTTCATCCAGGGCGTCATGATGTTCTTCGCAATCCTCGTCGTGCCGATCACGGCGATGGTCGAGATGGGCGGCGTAGGCGTGACGGTCGACGCCCTGCATAACGTGCAGGCCTCGATGCTGCAGCCGCTGACGAAGCCAGACGGCTCGACGATGGGCTTCATCGAGCTCGTTTCCTTGCTCGCCTGGGGCATCGGGTACTTCGGCCAGCCGCATATCCTCGTACGCTTCATGGCCGTGCGCTCGTCGGGCGAGATCCGTCAGGCGACGCGCATCGCGATGACCTGGGTCATCCTGTCGCTCGCGGCAGCGGTCGCTGTCGGCATGGTCGGGCGCGTGTCCCTCGCGGATCCGCTCGAGGGCACGGCGTCGGAGACGGTGTTCCTCGTGCTGACGAACACGATGTTCCCGCCGTTCCTCGCGGGCCTCATCCTGTCGGCGGTGCTCGCGGCCATCATGAGCACGGCGTCCTCGCAGCTGCTCGTCGCGGCATCCGCGTTCGCGCAGGACTTCTACCGGACTTTGATCCGCAAGAACGCGGAGCAGACGGAGCTCGTCTGGATCGCGCGTGCGTCGGTGTTCGTGATTGCGGCGCTCGCCATCTTCCTCGCGCTGAATCCGAACAGCTTCATCCTCGACATGGTATCCTACGCCTGGGCGGGCTTCGGCGCGGCGTTCGGGCCGGCCATCCTCATGAGCCTGTTCTGGAAGCGCACGACGCGCAATGGCGTCGTTGCGGGCATCATCGTCGGCGGCGTGACGGTGCTCGTCTGGAAGCAGTTCGCGTTGTTTGGGCTCTACGAGATTGTGCCGGGCTTCCTGCTCTCGCTGCTCGCCATCTACGTCGTGAGCAAGCTCGGAAAGGAGCCTTCGGCCTCCATCCAGTCGACGTTTGACGCGGTCGGCCGCAGCAGGATCTGAGCCTCTGAACGAAGAAAAACGGAACAAAATCCCTGTCTTTTTTCTCGAAATCTGGGAGAAAAGGCAGGGATTTCTGCTTTGGATATCGAAACATAAAAAGGAACAGGAAGGGAATATGCGCAAGGCAGGGGGGCTGGAGTGCAGCAGTACGGGAGAACTGGATCTGTGTCCCGCCGCGTCTCGCGCTAGAATATAGAGAGACAGGTGAGCATTCGTGGAAAAAGTCAAAGTCATGATCGTCGACGATTCACGCGTCAGCCGTGCCGTGCTGGCGAAGAATCTCGCTCGGACGAATTTTGAGGTAGTTGCGCAGGCCAAGAACGCAGCGGAGGCCGTGGAGCTCTATGCCACCTACCGCCCGGCTGTCGTGACGATGGATATGAATCTGCCGGATGCGGACGGGATCGAGTGCAGCCGGCGTATCCTGGCCTTCGATAAGGAAGCCAGGATCATCATGATCTCGGCGATGAAGGATGCGAGCCTCGTCGCGCGCGGCCGCGAGGCCGGCATTTCTGCGTTCCTGCAGAAACCAATCAATACCAACGACCTCATTGACACGCTGATGATTCTGTGTCAGAATAAAGTCGGAAAAGTCGCCGTCCTGCGCGAGTCATACGCGAAACCATTCGCGCGTGCGCTCCAGCAGGGGCTTTTCAGCCTGATCGGCGTGAACAGCGAGGTATCGCTCGAGCTCAGCGATGAGCATTTCCTGACGGTCAGCGGCGTCGCGGTCATCATCGGCCTGACGGGGTATCCGACGGGCCGCGCCATCGTCTATCTCGATAAGGACACCGTGCAGAACTTTTCGCGCATCCTGCTCGATGCGGCCCCGGATGAACCAATCCGCGAGGAGGAGGCCGCGGACTCCATCGAGGAGTCCGCGAACATCATCGTCGGGCGGGGCGTCTCGAATATCAACGACGTGTTCCGGGACAAGGAAATCCGCACGACGCCGCCAGGGACGATCTGCGGGAAGGATATCCATATCGCGAGCCCAAAGCTCACGACATTCCACATCGTGGCGAAGACGCGGATCGGCGATATCCATATGAACGTAGGCTTTGCGGAAGGAGAATGATGGAATGGATGCTAAATTGGTCAACCCTTTCGTCGAGGCGTTCGAGGCCGTCATGCCACAGATGGGTTTCCCTGCGCCGAAACGGCTCAAGGTTGCCGTGCAGCAGCAGAATGCGGTGAGCAAGGGCGTGTCGGTCATCGTCGGATTCACGAAGCAGATCCGCGGCAACGTCGTCTACAATATGGATGAGGATACCGCAAAATTCATCGCGTCGACGATGATGATGGGGATGCCGGTCGAGAGCTTTGACGCGATGGCGCAGAGCGCGATTTCGGAGATGAGCAACATGCTCACGGCGAATGCCGCGACGAACCTCGCGGGGCTCGGGCTCGAGGTCGACATCTCGACGCCGTCGCTCTCCATCGGCGAGAATTTCCAGGTGAAAATCACAGATGCGCAATATCTGACCGTCGACATGGATTTAGGGGGCCATGCCGTCGAACTCGATATCGCGGTAGAACAGGGTCAGGGCTGAACTGGTCTTGTTTTGCGGTCAAGGAGGGAACCGGTTCGATAGGGGGAACGGCTCCTGCAAAAGGGATATCATAGAGAGTGAGGCACAGGCCTCGAAGAAGTGTGTGGATTCAGGAATCGAGGGATTTTTTTTGAACAGGAAATTGACTAGTCTCCGCGCCAAATTGCTCGCAGGGCTTCTGCCCCTGTTTTTCGGTAGCTTTTTGGTATTTTTCGGCATCACGTACTTCATGGCTAGTTCCGTGCTTTATCAGGACGCGGACAACATCGCCGCCGAGGTCGGGCGGACTACGGCGCTCTCCGTCGAGCAGGATTTCGCTAAGAAAGAGGATGCGCTGAAATGGCTCGCGACCAACGAGGGGATTCGCACGGGAAGCCATGAGCAGCGCGTCGCCATCCTGAACGAAGTCCAGCAGCGGACGAACAACGGGTTCGCGATGGTCGCGTACATGGACCTGAACGGCCAAGCCTACAACGAGAAGGACAAGGCCATGGATCGCGCCTCGCGCGACTACTTCAAGAACGTCAAGGCAACGCAGAAGCCGTACATCACGGGCCCGTCCGTATCGGGCACGAGCGGCAAGCTCATCACGGTCATCTGCTACCCGGTCATGACGCAGGGCCAGCTCACGGGCATGGTCTATGGCACGGTCGAGCTCGACAGCATTTCGGAGCTCACAGCGAACATCAAATACATGGAGACGGGCCGCGTCTATATCGCTGATGAGCAGGGACTGACAATCGCCTACGGGCTCGACCCGGAGCGCGTCGGCAAGATGGATCTGACGAAAGAGGAGCAGGACGGCTACAAGCTTGACCCGGCCCTCGTCAAGGCGTTCAACGACGCCGTCTCGTCGGACAAGCAGACGCAAGCGGAGTACAGCACGTCGCGCGGCACGGAGTCGAAGGCCATCCTGACACCAATCCACCTCGGTGAGCGCACCTGGATTGCGGTATCGACGGCGCCAATCTCTGAGATCCGCGCGAACGCGACCTCGATGGTCAAGATCCTCGCCATCGTGGCCTTGCTCATGCTGGCTGCCATCAGCGTGGTCATCTGGGTTGTCTCGAAGAAGATGTGCGACCCGGTCGTCGCGCTGCGCGCGGAGGCCGACCTGCTGAACAGCGGCGACCTGCGTTCGCGCCCGATGGAGAGTGCGGACCGCAGCGACGAGATCGGCGACCTCGCACGCGGCTTCAAGCAGATGCGCGGCACCCTGCGCGGCCTGTTGCAGAACATCGCGGCGAATGCCGAGAAGGTCTCGGCCGCGGCCGAGGAGCTCACGGCCGCCTCGCATCAGTCCGCGGAGGCCGCGAACCAGGTCGCGGAGTCAATCACGGACATGGCTGGCGGCATGGCCAAGCAGTCGGATGCGGCGGGCACGGTCAGCGATGAGAGCGACAAGATCGCCGAGAAGACCGGCAATGTCTCGATGAGCGCCGAGGCCATCGCCGCCGTCACGCAGATGACGGCAGACAGCGTCAAGGACGGCCGCGATGCCATCCGCACGGTGGTTGGCAACATGGATGCAATCAACGCCGGCACGACAACCGTGCAGCAGACCATCGACAAGCTCGCGAAGAGCTCCAATGAGATCAGCAACATCGTCGGCATGATTTCCGGCATCGCCGAGCAGACGAACCTGCTCGCGCTGAACGCGGCCATCGAGGCCGCGCGTGCCGGTGAGGCTGGCCGCGGCTTCTCCGTCGTCGCCGACGAGGTGCGCAAGCTCGCCGAGGAGAGCGCGAACTCCACGCAGAAAATCGCCGACCTCGTCGCGGTCATCCAGAACGACATGAAGGGAGCGGTCGAGGCCAGCACGACGAGTGCCGAGAGCGTCGCGAGCAGCATGGAGTCGGTCAAGAAGGCCGATTCGGTCTTCGAGTCCATCCAGATTTCGGCCGAGTCGCTCGTGGGCGGCGTCAGCGATGTCGCCAGCAGCATCAAGGAGATCGCGGATGGCTCGAAAGAGATGAGCGAAGCTGCAAAATCCATCAACGATATCGCGAAGCACAACGCCGATCAGGCCGAGTCCGTCTCCTCGACGACCGAGGAACAGTCCGCCTCGGCACAGGAGATTGCCGCGGCAACCCGCAGCCTCGCCGAAGAGGCCGAGAAGCTCGCTGGCGAGATGGATCGCTTCAAGCTGTAAGCTGCTATGTAATATGGACAAAGAAGTCCTCCCCGAACCGGGGAGGATTTTTCAAATTTCAAAAAAGCAGTTGGCAAACGGCGGGCCTTTCGCTATAATAGTATCCGTATGGATTTTTCGAAGGGGCGGCAGGCCCCGTTACAGGAGGCTTTATCTTTGGCAGAGATGCATCGGGTCATCGTTCATATCCGCGGCGCGCAGCGCGACCTGACGGGCGAGGAAAATGTGACGGAGATGGTCGCGGAGGGCAGGCACTACTACCGGAACGGCAAGCATTACGTGCTCTACGAGGATCATCTGACCGATGAGGAGGACAAGACCTCGACGGTGCTGAAGATCGGCCCGTCGTCGCTGACGCTGCTGCGCCACGGCGCGGTCGTGCAGGAACAGCATTTCAAGCCGCGCTCGGAGACGTGCAGCCGCTATGAGACCCCGTACGGCTCGATGAATCTCGCGTTCCAGACGCGGCATATCGACATCACGTACGGTACGGTTTCGGGTACGGTCGACCTCGACTACGCGCTGAAGGTCAATGGAAGCTATCAGAGCGACAACAGCCTGCATATCGAGATCACGAGCGCGCCCGGCGAGAGCCATAAACTGAACTGACGGAAGTGCCGCGTGCCCGGATGGGCCCTGCGGCAAGACCATGAGATGGAAACCATTGCATTGACGCGGGCAGGCCCTGCGCAACGCTTTGTATTTTGTTTTCCTTTTGCAGAAGCAGCGTATCTGCGCAGAAGCTGGTAGTTGCATAGGTTGTATAGGAGGTTTTTCCTTGGATATCAAAGATACCTTGACCGCCGCGATCCGGCAGGCGGCACAGGATGCCATCGCGGACGGCACATTTCCGGCGGGCGAGATCCCGGCCGTCGAGCTCTCCGTCCCGCCGAAGAAGGAATTCGGCGACTTTGCGACGAACTTCGCGATGCAGTCGGCACGCGTGTTCCATCAGAACCCGCGGAAGATCGCCGAGGAGCTCGCGGCCCGTATCAAAGGGGACTGGCTCGACCACACGCAGATTGCGGGCCCGGGTTTCCTGAATTTCTACCTCCGCGGCAATGTGCTCTACGATGCTTTCCATCAGATTCTCGACGCCGGTGATTCTTTCGGCAATCTGCCGAAGAAGGACGCGCCGAAAATCCAGGTCGAGTACGTCAGCGCGAACCCGACGGGCCCGCTGCATGTCGGCCATGGCCGCGGTGCGGCGGCAGGCTCGGCGCTCGTGAACCTGCTGCGCGCGGCAGGATATCCGGTCGAGAGCGAGTACTACATCAACGATGCGGGCAACCAGATGAACATCCTCGCGCAGTCGGTCAATGCGCGCTACCTCGAGTTGCTCGGCCGCGAGGTCGAGTTCCCTGAGAACGGCTACCACGGCGAGGACATCAAGGTCACGGCGCAGCGCATCATCGACAAGGACGGAGATAAATACCTCGCGATGGACGAGAATGAGCGTCTCGAGATCTTCAAGGATCTCGCGTACAAGGAGAAGCTCGCCATCCTGAAAGAGGATCTCGAGGCCTTCCACGTGACGTTCGACCATTGGTTCAGCGAGCGCACGCTGCACCCGGACGCGGTGCGCGCGGCAGTAGAGAAGCTGCAGGCGAACGGCACCATCTACGAGAAGGACGGCGCGCTCTGGCTGAAATCCACGGAATACGGCGACGACAAAGACCGCGTCGTGATCCGCGACAACGGCGTGCCAACGTATTTCGCGGCGGATATCGCGTACCATCACAACAAATACGAGCGCGGCTTCGACCGCCTCATCAATATCTGGGGCGCTGACCACCACGGCTATGTCGCGCGCGTCAAGGCGGCGATGCAGGCGCTCGGCCACGACCCGGAGAAGCTCACGGTGCTGCTTTTGCAGATGGTCAGCCTCTACCGCAACGGCGAGCTCGTCAAGATGTCGAAGCGCACGGGCCAGAGTGTCACGCTGAACGAGCTCATCGAGGAGGTCGGCACCGACGCGGCGCGCTACTTCTTCCTGATGCGCTCGCTCGACAGCCAGCTCGACTTCGACCTCGACCTCGCGAAGAAGAAGTCGAACGACAACCCGGTCTACTACATCCAGTACGCGCACGCGCGCATCTGCAGCATTTTCCGCCAGGCGGATGAGACGGGGCTGAAGCTCCCGGCGAAGCCGAACCTCGCGCGCCTGCAGAATCCGTCCGAGATCGAGCTGATCAAGAAAATCGAGTCGTACCCCGAGGAAATCGAGCGCGCGGCGAAGGACTACGCGCCGCATCATATCGCGCGCTACAGCTATGACCTCGCCTCGCTGTTCCACAGCTTCTACAACCGCTGCCGGATCATCGGGCAGGAGCAGGAGCTTGCGGAGGCACGCCTCGCCCTCGTCAAGGCGACGGGCCACGTCATCCGCCACAGCCTCGCGATTCTCGGCGTTTCCGCGCCAGAACATATGTAAAGAAGTTAGGAGAGTATATATGGATTACGTCAACAGTTCTGAGGTCGATATCGCCTACGATGTTCTTTCGAAGAAAGGCGAGACGATCTACTACAAGGATCTCGTGCTCGAGGTCATCGACAAGAAGCATAAGCCGGTGCAGAACCTCTCGGCGGCAATCTCCGAGGTCTACACGCTGATCAATATGGACAGCCGGTTCCACTACGAGGGCGAGGGCAAATGGGGCCTCACCGAGTGGAACCCGCCTGAGGTCAAACGCACGCACCGTGCCAGTGCTGCTTCGTCCCGCACGACGAGCCGTTCGGCCGCGAAGGCGAGCACCGCGCGCAAGAAAAAACTGGAGAGCATTCAGGAGTAATCGAAAAAGATTAGGAGGAAGGTTCCCATGGCAAAGTATATTTTCGTCACCGGCGGTGTTGTTTCATCCCTCGGGAAGGGCATTACGGCGGCTTCGCTCGGACGGCTGCTCAAAAGCCGCGGCATCAAAGTCACGATCCAGAAGTTCGACCCGTACATCAACATTGACCCGGGCACGATGAGCCCGTATCAGCACGGCGAAGTTTTCGTCACGGACGATGGCGCGGAGACCGACCTCGATCTCGGCCATTACGAGCGCTTCATCGACATCAACCTCTCGAAGAACTCGAACATCACGACGGGCAAGGTCTACTGGTCCGTGCTAAACAAGGAGCGCAAGGGCGAGTACCTCGGCTCGACGGTGCAGGTCATCCCGCATATCACGAACGAGATCAAGCAGAAGGTCTACGACGTCGCGAAGCAGGATAATGCGGATGTCGTGATCACGGAGATCGGCGGCACGGTCGGCGACATCGAGAGCCAGCCGTTCCTCGAGGCTATCCGTCAGGTCAAGAAAGAGGTCGGCAAGAACGACACGCTCTACATCCACGTGACGCTGTTGCCGTACATCGCCGCGGCCGGCGAGCTCAAGACGAAGCCGACCCAGCACAGCGTCAAGGAGCTCCGCGCCATCGGCATCCAGCCGGATATCCTCGTCTGCCGCACGGAGAAGTCCATCACGAAGGAAATGAAAGAGAAGATCGCGATGTTCTGCGACGTGCAGCCAGAGGCGGTCATCGAGAACATGACGGCATCCTCCATCTACGAGGTTCCGCTCATGATGCAGAAAGAGGGCCTCGACAAGGTCGCGCTGCAGAAGCTCAACATGGACTACGCGCCGGCGGATATGAGCGAATGGGAGAAGATGGTCTTCAAGATCCATCACCCGAAGACGAAGGTCAAGGTCGCCGTCGTCGGCAAGTACGTCGAACTGCCGGATGCCTATATCTCCGTGACCGAGGCCCTGCACCATGGCGGCATCGCGAACGACGCGCAGGTCAAGATCCACTGGGTCAACGCCGAGGAAATCGAGGATCCGGAGACGGATCTCGACGAGGTCTTCGTCGGCTGCCGCGGCATCCTCGTGCCGGGCGGCTTCGGCGACCGCGGCATCGAGGGCAAGATCAAGGCCATCCAGTACGCACGCGAGAACAACATCCCGTTCCTCGGCCTCTGCCTCGGCATGCAGTGCGCGGTCATCGAGTTCGCGCGTCACGTCTGCGGCATGACCGATGCGCATTCGACCGAGTTCGACCCGGAGACGAAGCACCCGGTCATCTCGCTCATGGAGTCGCAGCAGGGCATCGTCAAGAAGGGCGGCACAATGCGCCTCGGCGCGTACCCGTGCAAGCTCGCGCACGGCACGCATGCCTATGAGGCCTATGGCACGGACATGATCAGCGAGCGCCACCGCCACCGCTACGAGTTCAACAACGAGTACCGCGCAGCGCTGAAGGCCAAGGGGCTCGTCATAGCCGGCACATTGCCGGACGACAGCCTTGTCGAGATGGTTGAGGTGCAGGATCATCCGTGGTTCGTCGGCACGCAGGCGCATCCGGAGCTCAAGAGCCGCCCGAACAATCCGCATCCGCTGTTCCGCGACTTCGTCAAAGCGGCGCTGCATACCGAGCGGTAAATCAAAAAAATCCTTGCGCTTTCCGGCGGAATGCCGTATAATACTCTTTGTCGGTGCACTCGTGCCGACAAATTATTCCTCGATAGCTCAGCCGGTAGAGCACCTGACTGTTAATCAGGCTGTCGCAGGTTCGAATCCTGCTCGAGGAGCCATGGCGCGTTGGTCAAGTGGTTAAGACACCGCCCTTTCACGGCGGCTTCATGGGTTCGAATCCCGTACGCGTCACCATGGGCGATTAGCTCAGCTGGGAGAGCGCTTGCCTTACAAGCAAGATGTCAGCAGTTCAATCCTGTTATCGCCCACCATATCCTGAACGCACAAAGCCGTTGCATGCCTGTTTGGCAGCAACGGCTTTTCTGTATATCCTGTCCACGCAAAAAGGAATTGCGTCCCCTTTCCGCATGATGTATAATAAGAACATTAGGGAGCCGAGGCTCCTGCTGAAAGGAAGACCCTTTTTGGAACAGACAGAGAATCTCGCGGAGCTCCTGCAGGAGATGCACGTTTGGATGGGACAGTATATGCGCTCGTTCCATACGGACGATGAGGAAGTCATGCAGGGCATCCGTATCAAGGAGATCCATACGGGCTATGTCACGCGCATCGCGGTCGAGCTCGCGGGGCATCTCGAGCTCACACCGCATAACGTGCAACTCGCGGAGATCATGGGGCTTTTTCACGATGTCGGACGGTTCCGGCAGTACTGCCTTTACCAGACGTTCAACGATGCGCAGTCGGAGGATCACGCAACGCTTGGGCTGAAAGTGCTCGATGAGCTGCCCTTCATGAAGCAGCTCGCGCCTGCGGACGAGTCACTCGTGCGGTTCGCCATCGGCAACCACAACAAGAAAGAGATCGAGCAGACGGATGACCGCCGCAAGATCTTTTTCGCGAAGCTGCTGCGCGACGCGGACAAGCTCGACATCTACCGCGTGCTCGCGCCGTTCATCCGGCCGGAAAACGCGGACAAGGCGCCGAAGTTCGTGCAGGGCGCGGACAGCGACCAGATCAACCCGGATTTCGTGCAGGATTTCCTCGCAGGGCGGCAGGCCGACTACCGCAAGCTCCGCACGCAGGGCGACCGCAAGATCGTGCGGCTCATGTGGATCTACGACATCAATTTCAGCTGGACGCTCCGTGAAATCGTGAAGCGCGGCTATGTCGACCTCATCCTGCGGTACCTGCCCGCACAGCCGGAGCTGGAGCCCGGCATCGCGCGCCTCAAGGCGTACATCGAGAAGAAGTGCGCGGAGCCCGATCAGGTGGACATGTAAGGGATAGCTAGGGAGAAACGGGGCCCAGAGCCCTTTCGATAAAGGAGACAGAATCATGGCGGAAAAAGAAATGGCATCGAACTTCATCCAGAATGCCATCGAGGAAGATTTGAAGAATGGCAAGTACACAGACGGCATCCACACGCGATTCCCGCCCGAGCCGAACGGCTATCTGCATATCGGCCACGCGAAGTCGATCTGCCTGAACTTCGGGCTCGCAGAGCGCAACCACGGCCTCTGCAACCTGCGTTTCGATGATACGAACCCGACGAAGGAGGACACGGAATACGTCGATTCCATCCAGGAGGACATCAAATGGCTCGGTTTCTCGTGGGGGAACCGGAAGTTCTACGCGTCCGATTATTTCGACAAGCTCTACGACTACGCCGTGCAGCTCATCAAGAAGGGGCTCGCCTACGTCGATGACCTGTCGGCCGAGGAGATCAAGGCCTACCGCGGCACGCTGACGGAGCCGGGCAAGGAGAGCCCGTACCGGAACCGCAGCGTCGAGGAGAACCTCGACCTGTTCGCGCGCATGAAGGCCGGCGAGTTCGCGGACGGCGAGAAGGTGCTCCGCGCGAAGATCGACATGGCTTCGCCGAACATGGTCATGCGCGACACGGTCATCTACCGCATCGCGCACGCGACGCATCACCGCACGGGCGACAAATGGTGCATCTACCCGATGTACGATTTCGCGCATCCGCTGTCCGATGCCATCGAGGGCATCACGCATTCGGTCTGCACGCTCGAGTTCGAGGAGCACCGTCCGTTCTACGACTGGCTGCTCGACTCGCTGGACTTCGATCCGAACACACGCCCGCGCCAGATCGAGTTCGCGCGGCTGAACCTCACGAACACCGTGACGAGCAAGCGCAAGTTGCGCCAGCTCGTCGAGGAGAGCTATGTGCGCGGCTGGGACGACCCGCGCATGCCGACCATCTCGGGCCTGCGCCGCCGCGGCTACACGCCGGCATCCATCCGCAATTTCTGCGAAGAGATCGGCGTCGCGAAGGCGAACAGCCTCGTCGATGTCGCGATGCTCGAGCATAGCGTCCGCGAGGATCTCAACGAGAACGCAGACCGTGTCATGGCCGTGCTCGACCCGGTCAAGGTCATCATCACGAACTACCCGGAGGACAAGCAGGAGTGGCTGCTCGCGGACAACAACCCGATGCATGGCGGCCAGCGCTTCGTGCCGTTCTCGCGCGAAATCTGGATCGACCGCGCAGACTTCATGGAGAACCCGCCGAAGAAGTATTTCCGCCTGAAGCCGGGCGGAGAGGTGCGCCTGAAGCACGCCTACATCATCAAATGCGAGGAAGTCGTGAAGGATGCGGACGGGAACGTCACGGAGCTCCATTGCACGTGTGACCCGACCTCAAAGACGGGCGATGCGACGGCGAACCGCAAGATTAAGGGCACAATCCACTGGGTGGCCTGCAAGACTGCGCTGTCGGCGGAGGTGCGCCTCTACGACTACCTGCTCGAGACTGACGCAGATGGCAACGTGCCGGGCGATTTCCTGCACGCGCTGAACCCGGACTCGATGAAGGTCATCGAGAACGCCTGGATCGAGCCGTCGGTGAAGCTCGCGGCCGCGGGCACACACTACCAGTTCCTGCGCACGGGCTATTTCGTCGTCGACCCGGATACGACGCCGGATCATCTCGTGTTCAACCGTGTCGTCGGTCTCCGCGATTCGTGGGCGAAGAGCCAGAAGAAATAAAAGCCGCCAACAAGGGCGGGAGGTGTCTGTATGTCAAAGATTCCAAAGAACCTGACTGATAAGGATATGCTGCGCGACTGGGTCGAGGAGGAGTCCATCGAGGATACGTTCCAGAAAGCCGAGCAGGCTGAGAAGGCACGCGCGAAGGCCGCGGCAGGCGTCGAGCCGCCCGCGAACCTCGCGAAGGCCGGTTTCAACGCGCCGCTCATGGACGAGCTTGGCCGGACGCTGTTGCAGCTGCGCCTCGAGCTCGCGCAGAAGGGTGCGACAGGCGTCGCATACAAGGTGAAGCGCGACGGCGAGAACGTCGTCATCACGCCGAAATACAAAATCTGAAGTCGGGAAAGAAGAGTATGCAGCCGCGTCTCCATCAGGGGAGGGGAGGCGCGGTCGCAAAGAGTAAGGAAGTGTTGTTATGGTCAGTTCGACCACTGTGGCGGTCGTCATTTTCGTTGCCGCCTACGCGTTGATTATCTCGGAAAAAGTGCATCGCACGATTGTCGGCATCGTCGGCGCAATGCTCATGATCCTGGCAGGCGTCATCACGCAGGATCAGGCCATCTCGCATATCGATTTCAATACGCTCGGCTTGCTCATCGGCATGATGCTTATCGTCGCCATCACGAGCGAGACGGGGCTGTTCAACTTCCTCGCGATATGGGCCGCGAAAAAGGTCAAGGCGCAGCCAATCAAGCTGTTGCTCGCGCTTTCCGGGCTCACGATGGTCTGCTCGGCGCTGCTCGACAACGTTACGACCGTCCTGCTGACCGTGCCAATCACGTTCAGCATCACGGCGCAGCTCAAGGTCGATGTCATTCCGTACCTGATCTCGCAGATTCTCGCGTCGAACATCGGCGGCACCGCGACCCTGATCGGCGACCCGCCGAACATCATGATCGGCAGCGCCGTCGGACTGAACTTCATGGACTTCCTCGCGAACACGACCGGCATCTCCATGTTCTGCTTTTTCGTCGTCGACGCCATCCTGATCCTGATTTACCATAAGGAACTCAAGACGACCCCGGATCTGCAGGCACAGGTCATGCGCCTGAACGCGAAAAAGCAGATTGCGAACCCGCCGCTGCTGAAGAAATGCCTCGTCGTCATCTTCCTGACGATCTTCCTGTTCGTCGTGCACGGCTATCTCGGCCTGCAGACGGCGACGGCCGCGCTGTCTGGCGCCGGCCTGCTTCTGCTCATCACCTATACGCGCGATGAGCACATGATTGCGAAAGTCCTCTCGAAAGTCGAGTGGACGGCCATCTTCTTCTTCGCCGGCCTGTTCGTGCTCGTCGGCGCGCTCGTCGAGACGGGCGTCATCAACATGCTCGCGGCCGAGGCCATCAAGGTCACGAGCGGCAATGAGACGGCGACTGCCATGCTGATCCTCTGGATGAGCGCGTTCGCGTCCGCCTTTATCGATAACATCCCGTTCGTAGCGACGCTGATCCCGCTGATCCAGGATATGGGTGCGATGGGGCTCTCGAACCTCGACCCGATGTGGTGGTCGCTGGCCCTCGGCGCCTGCCTCGGCGGCAACGGCACCCTGATCGGTGCGAGTGCCAACGTCGTCGTCGCTTCCATGGCCGCGCAGAGAGGCCGTCAGATCTCCTTCCTCGGCTTCATGAAGATTGCTTTCCCCATCATGATCCTGACCATCATCCTCTCCAGCATCTACGTCCTCGTCCGCTATCTCTGATTGGATAGAATAAAGAGGGCCAGCCGCATGGCAATTTGCGGCTGGCCCTCTTTTTCTGCTTTTCAGAGGTAAGTGACCGTCTCGGTCAAAGGCTTGCGCTGGAAGTGAGGCGGGAGCGGTTTGGCGGAGTCGGCTTTGTAGCCGACGTCGAGGAGCATCAAGATGCTCTCGTTCTTGGGGAGACCGAGGTCTGCGGCGAGCTTGTCCGGATCGAAGAAATTGATCCAGCAGGAATTGAGCCCCGCGTTGGCCGCGGCGAGCATCAGATGGGTCGCGACGATGCTCGCGTCCTCGATGCCCGAGTCGCGTTTATCGCCCGGGTAGGTGAAGACGTTCTCGCGGTCAAAGGCCACGATGAGCACCGTGCCGGCACCGTAGCGGCAGGGCGTCACCGCGTCGATGGCGGCAAGCGTCTCCGGCTTCTGCGCGACATAGATATGCTGCTCCTGCAGGTTCTTCGCCGTCGGCGCGAGCCGTCCAGCCTCGAGCACCGCGTCAAGCGCCTCCTGCGGCACAGCTTTGTCGCTGAACTTCTTGCAAGAAAAACGGTCATGGATTACCTTCGTGAAATCCATACAATCAACTCCTTTTTTCTGTATTCTGATACAGGATACTAAGTATTCCGATTGAAGAGAAATTAATTTTCCATGCGCGAGAGGATGGTGCGGGCGACGTGGATGCCGCTGGCACTGGCCTGGGAGAGACCGCGGGTAACGCCGGCGCCG
Source organism: Selenomonadaceae bacterium (assembly GCA_036733925.1). Lineage (GTDB taxonomy): Bacteria > Bacillota > Negativicutes > Selenomonadales > Selenomonadaceae > UBA2897. Next base: position 77,891 of record DAIMZO010000003.1, read on the forward strand.
TCGCCGATGGCGAAGAGGTTCGGCAGGGCGGTCTCGAGGTCGTGGCTGAGGACGACGCGGGAGCTGTAGAACTTGACCTCGACGCCGTAAAGCAGGGTGTCGTCGTTCGTCATGCCCGGTGCGATGTGGTTGAGCGCCTGGATCATCTCGATGATGTTGTCGAGATGGCGTTTCGGCAGCACGAGGGAGAGGTCGCCCGGCGTTGCCGCGAGTGTCGGCCGCGTAAAGCTCTTGCCCATGCGGTGCGCGTTCGTGCGGCGGCCCTTGATGAGGTCGCCGTAGCGCTGCACGATGATACCGCCGCCGAGCATGTTCGAGAACGAGGCGATGCGCTTGCCGTACTGGTGCGGCTCTTTGAACGGCTCGGTGAAGTGGTTCGAGACGAGCAGCGCGAAGTTCGTATTGTGGCTCTGGAGCTTCGGGTCGCTGTAGGAATGGCCGTTGACCGTCACGATGCCGTCCGTGTTCTCCATGACGACGTGGCCGTGCGGGTTCATGCAGAACGTGCGGACGAAGTCGCCATAGAGCTTCGTGCGATAGACGAGCTTGGCCTCGTAGACCTGGCTCGTGATGTCGTTCCAGACCTCGTCGGGCACCTCGACGCGCACGCCGACGTCGACGCGGTTGTTCTCCTGCTCGAGCCCGAGGGCCTCGCATTCGTTGCTGAACCATTCGGCGCCTGCGCGGCCCGGTGCGACGATCAGGTAGGGTGCCGCAACCTGATCGCCGGATTCGAGCTCGACCTCGTTCGTGCCCTTGCCATCGGAATGGATATGCGCGACGGGGCAGGTGAAGCGGAAGTCGACGCGATCCTTCAGGTATTCGTAGGTCGCCTCGAGCATGCGCAGGTTGTTCTCCGTGCCGAGATGGCGGACGCTCGCGTCGAGCAGGTGCAGATCCCACTGCAGGGCGCGGCGGCCGATATCCGAGCCCTTTGTCGTGAAGACCTTCGCGGGCGCGCCGTGCTTCTGGTTGATGCGGTCGACGTAGTCGATGAGATTCATGACCTCTTCATCCGGGATGTATTCGTTCAGCCAGCCGCCGAACTTCGTCGTGAAATTGTATTTGCCATCGGAGAACGCGCCGGCGCCGCCGAAGCCGCGCATGATGCTGCAGGGCTTGCACCCGATGCAGCTCTTGACCTTGCCCGCCGAGATCGGGCAAACGCGGTGATAGATATCGTTGCCGCTCTCGAGCACGAGAACCTTTGTGCCCGGGCGTTTCTCCGTGAGCTCATAGGCCGCCATCACGCCGGCCGGGCCGCCGCCAACAATCACAACATCGTATTTTTTCATATCTTGATTCCTCCACAAAAAGGACAAACGAAAAGGCAGAAAATCGGACTAGCGGATTTTCTGCCATATTCCTTTCCAATTATACAGGAAAATTGTATAAAATGCAAGTTTTTTCTTTTATTTTACGACATTCCAGTTGTGGTCGCATTTCGGCGTGATGGTGCCGTGCTCTTTGATGTAGTTGATGAGCAGGGTGCGCATCTGGCCGTCATCGCCGAATTTCTTCAGCGAGCTGTAGACAACCTTCGGCTTGTGCGTCTGGTCGAAGCCCATGGCCGCCATGTAGCCGCTGCCGCCGTTGAAGCGGTAGTCGTTGATGGCGAGCGTATAGGTATCCGTATCCTTGACGTTCTTGCCCTGATACTGGAGTTTCGTGATGCGGCTGCCGACCGGCTTCGTCATGTCGATTGTGTAGTCGACGCCGGCGAGCATGTCGTAATTGTAGTCCGGCGTCGTGCCGTAGAACGATGCCGCGTGCTCCATGTATTTGCGGAGCTGTGCGCCCGTGATCTCGATGCCGTAGAGATAGTTCTCATAGATGTAGAGACCGGAGAGCTGCTGGAGCGTGATCGGGCCCTTCTCGATGTTCTGGCTCGTGTTGAACGAAGCGGAGGCGGAGAGCTGAGTGCCGGCCGCGCTGCGCTGCACGTCGTTGACGAGGTCGACGATCGCGCTGTCCTGATGGTTCGACTCCGCGCCGGAGAACGTATCGGATGCGTTGCCGACGACCGTCTGCAGGTACTTCAGCGTCGCTTCGTGAAGCGGCTGCACACCCTTGACGATTTCCGGATCATCCTGTACGCCTTTGACGGAGAGTGCATGGCGCGTCACGTTCTTAACGACCCATTTGCCGTGCTCTTTCTTGAGCGTCAGCACGCTCTTGCCGACGAACTTGCCGTCTTTCTTCGACTCGACGATTGGCACGCCGTTGATGACCGCGTTCGGGAATTTCTCCTTGCCGTATTCGAGCGTCGTGTCCTGATCGATGACGACGTGGTTATGCGCGCAGACAATCAGGTCGAGCTCCGGGCATGCGAGCGCGATGCTGCGAACCTGGTTCTCATCCGAGTCGCGGTCCGGGCGCTCCATGCCGGAGTGGGTGAGCAGGATGATGACATCCGCGCCCTTTGCCTTGAGGTCACTTACGCACTGCTTGACGACCGGTACCTGATCGAGGAAGTGGACGCCTGCGAAATGCTCCGGTGCATCGAAGTTCGGGATGGCCTGCGTGTCGGTGCCGATGATGCCGACCTTGCACGGCTTGCCGTCAATCTTGACCGTCTTCATGACGTACGGCTTCAGCGGGCTCCAGGTCTTGTTCGTCTTGTCGTCGATGACGTTCGCGCCGAGCATGCTCGGGTACGTGCCGACGAACTTGCGCAGGTAGTCGAGACCGAAGTTGAACTCATGGTTGCCGCATTCGATGGCGTCGTAGCCGATCGTGCGGAACGCCTGCATCATTGGATGAACTTTCCACGCATTCGGGTGCTGCACGCAGTACGTGTCGAGCGGGGTGCCCTGGATGATATCGCCGGCATCGACGATCAGCATCGCGTCGTTCTTCGTGAGCTTTGCCTTCTCGCCCTTGATGATCGTCGAGATCTTCGCGAGACCGACATCCGCCGGCTGAGCCTTGAAGTAGTCCCAGCCGATGACGGAGCCGTGGATATCCGACGTGCTCATGACCGTCAGGTCACCAGCGAACGCCGTGGAGAACGTCATGCCAGCGGCGAGGGCGGTCATGACGGCGACTTTTACAGCTTTTTTTGCAAACATAGTTATCCTCCCTGTGATTCTGATAGAATCTGGAAAGCAGAAACTCCCGGACTGATCAGAAGCTGTACTCGAGACGCGTGAAGACTTCGTCGTAACGCGCATTGTTGATGAGATCCTTGCCGAGCTCGTAGTTGAGCCAGACGAAGATATGGGAGAGCGGGTTGCCCATGATGGAGAACGCGACGCCCTTCGTGCCGGCATCCATCGTGTAGGTCGGCGTCGGGCCGACGTTCTGGCCGACGTAGCGGTACATGACGCTCGCGCCCCACTGGCCGGCGTTCGTCGGGTTGAAGTTCTCGAAATCCTTGTAGCCGATGCCATAGCAGAACGTGTCGTTGTAGTTCTCGGCCTTGAAGTTATGGCCGTAGTTGTACTGGAGGGCCCAGTTCTTGTCGAAATGGTAAGTCGCCTTGTTCGTCAGCGTATGCATCTGATCCTCTTTGTAGGAAAACGGATGAGTCTTCGCGTCATCTGCGCTGTAGTTTGCAGCGCTGCCTGCGTAGCCAGCGTAGTAGCCGAACGTCTTGGACTTCAGATAGTGATAGGCGAGACCGACGTTCGTCCATTTCTTATTGTTGTAGCTGAAGCCGAGAGCCGCGTAATCCGCTGTCGGGTCGCTGCCATTGCCGGACTGGGACATGACGTCCTTTGCAGCCCAGTAGTACTGGTTACCGCTCGAGAGCGTGAAGCGGCCTGCGTTCAGCGTCGTGCGGATGCCATGCGGGTTGCCGAAGGCGACCTGTCCACCGGAGAACTGCGTATCGAACATGATATCCATGTCGATGCCGACGCCGAAGCGGCCGAGCTTATACGTCGTGTTGCCGTACTGGCCCTGCGCCCAGATGCGCTTGAGGCTCATCGTGCTGCTCTCGTCCTTCTGCATGTGCATGACCGTGCCATCGACGCGAGCCTTGACCTTCCAATGGTCGTTGACCTCAGCGGTCGGCTCGAGACGGAACGTCGAGACGTAGGCGTTATGATGTTTGTCCTCACCGCGCTTCGCATAGCGGTCCGTCCAATGGTTCAGATTGATCGGAGCCTTCTTGTAGCGCGGGCGCTCGTAGTCGAGACGGAGCATGCCGTTGAACTTCACCTTGTCGGCATTGCGCTCGAGGTTTGCGACGCGGACGCCGAGGCCTTTTAGCTCGTCGGAGAACTCCGCGGAGAGCTTCTCAATCAGAGCCTTGTCGTCGCTTTTGAGATTCGTCTTCGCCATAGCGCGAGCAATCATCTGTGCCATCTCGTAGCGCGTGATCTTCTTGCCGCCCTGGAACGTAGCGTCGCCATACCCCTCGATGACGCCGTCGCTTGCGAGCTGGCTCACCGCGTCGTAGGCCCAGTGATCAGCCGGAACATCCGAGAACGGATTGCCGGCTGCCGACGTCATGCCTGCCGTGCCCATGAGCATGGCTGCCGCGATGGCCAGTGTGTGTTTCTTGTTCATGATTCTCTCCTTTTCTGGAGACCTGCTGATCCTTCTGCAGGTTCCTAACCCCCGGGGAATCTTCCCCTGAAAATCTTTTATTGCTCCAGCGGCCGACCCTTCGGACGAGCCGCAAGATGCCCCCTACAGAAATAATATCGGCACAAATGTTCAAGAACATAAGCCGGAATTAAGTCCTGACCAAGAGCTTTTTCATTATAATAGGAAATTCGGCAAAAAAAAAGGACACACTTCCTCTTTTCCACTGGAAATGGAAAATGTACACGATTTATCCGCGTCAGAGTGCGCTCCAGATAGAATAAATGCAGGTCAGGTAGAGCAGCGCGAAGATGAGGTGGCGAAAGAGCTTTGTGGGAACGTATCGGAAAGTGGCCTGCCCACAGGCAATGCCGACAAAGAGGGCCGGCAGCAGGTACAGGAACTCGTGCAGGGCGGGGCGCATGTCGATGCCGCCGCCGACAAAGGTCATGATGGCGACCGCGTTGCTGAGCAGGAAGTAGGAGATGCAGTTCGCGCGGAGCTCTCGCGGCGCCATGCTCGCGTAGGCGAAATACAGCGCAATCGGCGGCCCGGAGATGCCGGTCGTCGTTGCCATGACGCCAGCAATCAGGCCGACGGCGATGGAGTGGCGCGGCGTGATGCGGAGCCGCGGGTGCAGCATCTGCAGGAACGAGATCGCGAACAGGATCACGACGCTCACGACAATCTTCAGCGTGTTCGACGGCAGCGTGATGAAGAGCAGGTACCCGATTGGCTGGCTGACGAGCGCACCGAGAACCAGCCACCCGATCATCCGCCAATTTGTGTCGCGGTGCAGCAGGATGGCCTGCGTGAGATTCCCGATAAACGAGATCAGCATCATGAGCTCGATCGAGAACTTCGCGTCATAGAATAGCATCAGCAGCGGCGATGCGATCATCACGAGTCCGAATCCCGTGATCGACTGCATGAACGCCGCGAAAAACAGGCACAGCAGCGGCAGGATATGCGCGGCGAGTTCCATACCATACGCTTCCATAAAGAAATCTCCCTTCCTACGATTATTTTTCATTATAGCATGGAACAACGAAAAAATCGCCTTCCGCACAAGCGGAAAGCGATTTTCCTTTTATTTTTCCGGTGTTCACTGCCGTGAGGGCTGAAATTATTTTTTCCAGATGCTCTCGGCCTTCTTGATGTTCTGGCGGATGGTCTCGCAGCAGTCGGCAAAGTCTTTCTTTTCCTGATTGGTCAGCGTGTATTCCATGACGTGCTCGATGCCGTCGGCGCCGATGACGCACGGGATGCCGCAGTAGATGCCCGTTTCGCCGTACTGGCCGTCGAGGTAGGCGCTCGCCGGCATGATTTTCTTCGCGTCGTGGAACACAAGGTTCGCCATCGTGACGACGCAGCTCGAGATGCCGTACTCGGTGCACTGCTTGCCGGAATACGTGACCCAGCCGCCCATGATGGCTTTCTTCTGGAGCTCCGCGCGGTCGAAGTCAAAACGCTTGTCGACTTTCGCGAGCTCATCGAGCGGCTGGCCGCCGAAGCGGACGAGGGACCAGACCGCCATCTGCGCGTTGCCGTGCTCGCCAATCATATAGGCCGTGAAGGAGTTGTAGTCGAGTCCGGTCTCCTGCGCGATGACGTTGACGAGGCGCGAGGTGTCGAGACCGGTGCCCGTGCCGAACACGTGGTTCCGCGGCAGGCCGCTGAGCTTCTGGATGAGGTCGGTCACGACGTCGCAAGGGTTCGTGATGTTCAGGAAGATGCCCTTGAAACCGCCCTTCATGACTTTCGGCACCATGTCGGCCGTCTGTGCGACCGTGTACTCCATCTCCGTGTCGCGGTTATGCGTCGTGAGGATGGCAACCTTGCCGAGCGCATTGATGATGATGTCGCAGTCCGCGAGATCATCGTAGGAAGCTGCCTCGTAACGCACATGATGCGGCATGAACATGACGGCGTCGCGGCAGTCCTGCTGCTCGCTGAGCATCTTCTTCTCATTCGGGTCGCAGAGCTTGACCGTGTCGGCAACGCCCATCATGCCGAGATTGAAGGCGACATGCGCGCCAACGTGACCAAGTCCGACAACACCGACGGTTCTAGTTTTGAAACCCATAAGACAACGACCTTTCTAACACAATTCCTAAAACCATAAAATCTGTAACACCTATTTTGTCTATTGTATACTTTCTGAGCAAAAATGTAAAGCATTTGTTGACGAAAATGAGATTTTTTTATACATTAGGGAGAAAACGCTTTTGGGAGGACACAGGATGCGCGGGAAATCCAAGTCTTGTGAAAAGACGTGTGGAAACGATTTTTTTTTCATGAAAGGCAGTGCTTTCAGCGTCGATTTCCTTTTGGGATTCTTAGAGAATCCGGTTAAGATAATCGTCAGGAACGAAAGGGTGGATGATTTTATGGAAGAAATCTTTGTGAGACGCGCGGATGCGCGCTTTTTCCTGTCGATTTTCGCGGCAGGACTGCTGTCCTTCTCTGGCGTCGTAGTCGAGACGGCGATGAACGTGACATTCCCGACGCTGATGCGGGAGTTCTCGGTCGATACGGCGACGGTGCAGTGGATCACGACGGGCTATCTGCTCGTGCTCGCGGTCATGATCCCGACGTCGAGCTATTTGAAGCACCGCTTCCCGATGAAGAAGCTGTTCCTGATCGCGTGCCTGTGCTTCATCATGGGGACGGTGCTCGCCGGGATCGGTGCCGCATTCGCAATGGTGCTCTGCGGCCGGCTGCTGCAGGGGCTCGGCACGGGCATCGCGCTGCCGCTGATGTTCAACATCGTCATGGAGCAGGCGCCGCTCCCGCGCATCGGCACGATGATGGGAGCGGCCATGCTCGTCACGGCGCTCGCGCCGGCGGTCGGGCCGTCGCTCGGCGGCTATATCGTGTTCGCGTTCGGCTGGCGCATGATTTTCTGGGCATTGCTCCCCGTGCTCATATTCTCGGCAATCGTCGGATCGCTGGCCATCCGGCAGTCCTCGGAGACGGGGCCGCGCGCGTTTGATTTCAGCGGATGGCTGCTGCTCGCGCTGGCATTCTGCGGGCTCATTTTCGCGCTCGGGCGCATGGATCAGCTGCCGGATGGACGGGTTCCTTTTCTCGGGTTTCTGCTGCTGTTTGCCATAGCGCTCTACGCATTCGTGCGGCATGAGGAGCGGATGATTCTCGGCCGGAGGCAGCCGCTTCTCAATGTGCGCGTATTCATGGTGCCGGCTTTTGCAGCTTCGACGGCAGTGATGGTGCTGCTGCAGGCCATCTGCCTTGGCATCGGCTTCCTGCTGCCGAATTTTGCGCAGCTCACGCTCGGGGACAACGCGTTTTCCGCTGGCTGCATCCTGTTGCCGGGCTGCCTGCTCGGGGCGGCGCTCGCGCCGGTCAGCGGGCAGATCTACGACCGCCTCGGCGCGTTGGTGCCCCTGCTCGCGGGGGCGGCGGCCATCCTGCTCAGCGAGATCGGCTACTGCCTCGATATCGGGCAGGCGACAATCCTTTCCCTGACGCTCATATATATGGTATTCACGCTCGGCCAGGGCCTCACCTCCGGCAATGTCCTGACGTTCGGGATCAGCACGCTGCCGCAGGCGCTCCGCAGCGACGGCAACGCCGTATTCAACACGGGCACGCAGCTCGCGGGTGCGGTCGGCACGAGCCTTGCCGCGGCCATCGTCGCTTTCTCGCAGCGCGGGGCAGGCAGCCTCGCCGACGCGACCGCATCCGGTACGCAGACCGCTTTTTTCCTGCTCCTCGCATTCGCCATCTTTGAAACGATGTTCGTCGTCATTGCGCTGAAAGGGAAACCGGCTGCAGTGGTAAAATAAGGGGCTTGCATAAGTTTCATAAAAAGGGGCTGTCGCACGATATTTTTCGTTCGTGCAACAGCCCTTTTTATGTTCTTTCTGGTTAAGAGGCTTTGGCGAGCTCGAGAATCTTCATGACGGTTTCGGTCTCGTCGAGCAGGGCGTCGCGGGCCTCGTAGTCGCTCTGTTCGATGATGGCCGCGAAGTCGCGGAATTCCGGCACCATGCGGTGATCCGGGTGGTTCTCGATATGTTCCTCGGTGACTGGCCGCTGCATGGAGCCCGCCGCATCGGGGACGGGCGGCTTGCCTTTCTGCACGCGGGTGATGTCGAGGCTCGGCGCGACATTCGGCTTGCCGTCGATGCGCAGGCAGCCGTCCTCGCCCTGGATGCAGACGAAGGAGGGGCTGTCGGAATCCTTGGCCGCCGTGCATACGGCGTTGAAATCCGGGTAGCGCAGCACGAGGACGCCGGAGACATCCATGCCGTTGAAGCCGCGGTTTGGGAAGTAGTGCACCTCGTCCGGCATGCCGAACAGCGCGGCGGCGTAATGGATGTTGTAGACGTTGAGGTCGCTGAGCGAGCTCGCACCGCAGGCCGGGTCGAAGGCCGGCAGCACCTTGCCCTCGCGGTAGGCGTCGTAGCGGCTCGAGTACTGGGCGTAGTTCAGCAGCGCCATGCGCACGCGCCCAACCGACGCGATGCTCTCGAGCATCTTCTCGTAGACGATGCTGTGCAGCACCGTGATGGCCTCGAACAGGAACAGGCCCTTTTCCTTTGCGAGATGGATGAGCTCGCGGGCCTCCTCGAGCGTCTCGGTGAACGGCTTCTCGAGGATGACGTTCTTGCCCGCGGCGAGCGCGCGCTTTGCGTAGTCATGATGCACGCTGTTCACGAGGCCGATGTAGACCGTATCGGCCTCAGCGTTTCCTAGCAGCTCTGCATAGTCGGTATAGACTGCCGGGACATCGTGCTCCTTTGCGAGCGCTTCGGCTTTTCCGCGGCTGTGCGGCCGCGCGTAGATTGCCGTGATTTCGATGGAAGGCAGGAAGGAAAGCGCGTAGAATGCCTCATGGACGATTTTCCCCGTGCCGATGATCGCTAGTTTCATCTTATTACCCCCATTAGTACTTTATCCCCAATTTTCGTTCCTGCCAAATAATTTCGATGGGACAGCAGGATTTTCCTTCTATCCAGCGAAAAGAGAAAGGGAGAAAGGGCGGAAGGCTCCTCTCGTGTGTCTGAGGAAAAGGAGGGCTTATCATGAGCGTTTGGGTTTGCAGTGTATGCGGCTGGGTCTACGATGAGGCAAAGGGTGATCCGGACTATGATCTGAAGCCGGGGGTCAAGTTCGAGGATCTGCCGGATGACTTTGTCTGCCCGCTCTGCGGCGTCGGCAAGGACCAGTTCGAGAAGCAGGAGTGATTCTTGCGTTTTGTCCGGCTTTATGCTAAGATAGAGCGCAGGAAAAGGCGAAAAAGCAGGCGCTTTCGTCCTTAGGGACGGAGGCGCTTTTGTTTTAGGAGGAAAGTATATGGCAGATCAGGCAGAAGAAACGCGGGAGAACAACATTCCAAAGGTCTACAACCCGCAGGCGTTCGAGAAAAAGTGGTACGAGTTCTGGGAGAAGAACAAATTCTTCCACGCGGAAGTCGATAAGCGGAAGAAGCCGTACAGCATGGTCATCCCGCCGCCGAACGTAACGGGGCAGCTGCACATGGGCCACGCGCTCGACAACACGCTGCAGGATATCCTGATTCGCTATCACCGCATGCGCGGCTACAATACGGTGTGGGTGCCGGGCTGCGATCATGCCGGCATCGCGACGCAGGCGAAGGTCGAGGGCAAGCTCCGCGAGGAGGGCACGACCCGCTACGAGCTCGGCCGCGAGAAGTTCCTCGAGCGCGTCTGGGACTGGAAGGAGAAGTTCGGCAGCCGCATCATGTTCCAGCTCCGCAGCCTCGGCTCGTCCCTCGACTGGGATCGCGAGCGCTTCACGATGGACGAGGGCTGCAGCAAGGCCGTGCGCGAGGCGTTCGTCTCGCTCTATGAGCAGGGCCTCATCTATCAGGGCACGCGCATCACGAACTGGTGCCCGTCCTGCAACACGGCCATCTCGGATATCGAGGTCGAGCATGAGACGGAGCAGGGCCATCTCTGGCACCTCCGCTACCCGGTCAAGGGCGAGGAAGGCCGCTATGTCGAGATTGCGACCACGCGTCCGGAGACGATGTTCGGCGATACGGGCGTCGCGGTGCACCCGGATGATGCGCGCTACAAGAATCTCGTCGGCAAGACGCTGATCCTGCCGCTCGTCGGCCGCGAGATCCCGCTTTTCGCGGACGAATACGTCGACCAGTCGTTCGGTACCGGCGCGGTCAAGGTCACGCCGGCGCATGACCCGAACGACTTCGAGATGGGCGAGCGCCATCATCTCGAGCAGATCAAGGTCATCGGCAACACGGGTAAGATGCTCGAGGGCGCCGGCAAATACGAGGGCATGGACCGCTACGAATGCCGCAAGGCGCTCGTCGCGGAGCTTGAGGAGAAAGGCTATCTCGTCTCGGTCGAGGATCATGAGCACGCGGTCGGTCATTGCTCGCGCTGCCATTCGACCATCGAGCCGCTCGTCTCGAAGCAGTGGTTCGTGAAGATGGACACGCTCGCGAAGCCGGCCATCGAGGCGGTGAAGGACGGGCGCATCCAGTTCGTGCCGGAGCGCTTCACGAAGATCTACATCAACTGGCTCGAGAATATCCGCGACTGGTGCATCTCGCGCCAGCTCTGGTGGGGCCACCGCATCCCGGCCTGGTACTGCGATGACTGCGGCGAAACGAGCGTCTCGCGTACGGATCTCACAGAGTGCCCGCACTGCCACAGCAAGCACATCCATCAGGATGAGGACGTGCTCGATACGTGGTTCAGCTCCGGCCTTTGGCCGATTGAGCTCTTCGGCTGGCCGGATCATGCGGACAGCGACGAATTCCATCAATTCTACCCGACGGCGACGCTCGTCACGGGCTACGATATCATCTTCTTCTGGGTCGCGCGCATGGTCATGATGGGCCTCGCGTTTGGTAAGGATGTGCCGTTCCACCATGTATTCATCCACGGCCTCGTGCGCGACAGCCAGGGCCGCAAGATGAGCAAGTCGCTCGGCAACGGCATCGACCCGGTCGAGGTTATCGAGAAGTACGGCGCCGATACGCTACGCTTCATGCTGATCACGGGCAACACGCCGGGCAACGACATGCGCTTCTACTGGGAACGCGTCGAGAGCGCGCGCAACTTCGCAAACAAGATCTGGAACGCCTCGCGCTACATCCTCATGAATATCGAAGGCTTCGACGCGTCGTTCCAGCCGGAGGACGCGGACTATACGCTCGCGGATTGCTGGATCCTCTCGCGCTACGCGAAGACCGCGGCAGGCGTCACGGAGAACCTCGAGAAGTTCGAGCTCGGCGAGGCCGCGCGCACGATCTACGATTTCCTCTGGAACGAGTTCTGCGACTGGTACATCGAGCTCACGAAAGCGCGCCTCTACGACAAGGAGAACCCGCGCGCGAAGAACACGGCGCTCCACGTGCTCTCGTATGTCCTCGAGCATACGCTGCGCCTGCTGCACCCGTTCATGCCGTTCCTGACCGAGGAGATCTGGCAGAAGGTGCCGCATGACGAGAGCGTGCCAAGCATCATGATCGCGGACTGGCCGGAGGGCGGCAAAGAGCTCGTCAACGAGGCTGCGGAGACGCAGATGACGGCCATCATGGAGACCATCAAGACTGTCCGCAACCTGCGCGCGGAAGTCGGCGCTGCGCCGGGCCACCACAGCGAGGTCATGCTGCACTTCACGGAGGAGTCCCTGCGCCCGGTGTTCGAGGCGAACGAGAGCTATCTGACAAAGCTCGCGGCGGCGGAGCCCGTGACCATCCTCGCGGACGGCGCGGCCCCGGAGAACGCGATGGTCGGCGTCGTGCAGGGCGTCGAGATCTTCCTGCCGCTCAAGGGCCTCATCGACGTCGAGAAGGAGACGGCACGCCTCGAGAAAGAGAAAGAGAAGCTCGCGAAGGAAATCGCGCGCCTCGGCAAGAAGCTTGGCAACGAGGGCTTCCTGAAGAAAGCGCCGGCACAGGTCGTCGAGGGCGAGAAAGAGAAGCAGAAGAACTATCAGGAAAAGCTCGCATCGGTCGAGAAGCGCATCGCCGACCTCGCGAAACTCTGAGCATATCGCATGGCCTATTCTTCGTTGAAGGAGAACCAGACAATGAACTATGAGGAATCCCTCGCGTGGCTGGAAGAGCTCGGCGTGTTCGGCAGCCGCCTCGGCTTGTCGCGGATCCGCCGCCTGCTCCAGATGCTCGGCAATCCGCAGGACAAGTACCGCACCATCCACGTGACGGGTACGAATGGCAAGGGCTCGGTCACGGCGATGCTCACCGAGATCCTGCAGCGCTCCGGCCTGCATACGGGCTGCTACTCGTCGCCGCATCTCGTCTCCTATACGGAGCGCGTGCGCGTCGACGGGCAGGATATCCCCGAGGAGAACTTTGCCGCGTACCTGACCGAGGTTCGCGCGGCGGTCGACGCAATCGTCGCGGACGGGCATGAGAGCCCGACGCAGTTTGAGGTGCTAACCGCGCTGGCATTCTTGTACTTCGCGAAGCGCGAGGTGCAGACGGCTGTCATCGAGGTCGGTCTCGGCGGGACGCTCGACTCGACGAATGTCATCACGCCGGAAGTTTCGGTCATCACAAACGTCACGTTCGAGCATGCCGACCGCCTCGGCGGCACCATCGAGAGCATCGCGGAGAACAAAGCGGGCATCATCAAGGAGGGCGTCCCCGTCGTGACGGCGGCCAGCGGTATCCCCCTAGACATCATCCGGCAGACCGCGGAGGAAAAGAACGCGGATCTCTTCGTGCTCGGCGAGGACTTCTGCGCCAATCCGGTATCGGCCGCGGAGGCTGCGGACTCGTATGCCCGGGAGGGCGCGGAACCGCCGTGCGGCCATACGCAGCATTTTTCCTTCACGTCGCATCTCATGGGTATCGAGCCGAGCCTGCTCGACCTGCATCTGCTCGGCTCCTATCAGGTTCAGAATGCCGCGGTCGCTGTCATGACGGCCGAGGTGTTGCATCATAGCGGCGAGCGGATCAAAGAGTCTGCCATCCGCGAGGCCCTACGCTTTGTGCGGTGGCCCGCGCGGTTCGAGCACATGTGCGTCAGCGGGCAGGACATCGTCATCGACGGGGCGCACAATCCGGACGGCGCGCGCGTCCTGCGCGAAAGCCTCGATGTGGAGGACACGGCGCGCGAGCGCGTGTACATCCTCGGTATCCTTGGCGACAAGGACCGCGGCCTGATGCTCGGCGAGCTGCTGCGTCCTGACGACACGGTCATCGTGACGCCGCCGCAGTCGGAGCGTGCGGGGAGCCTTGCGGCCCTCGCGGATCTCGCGCGGCCGCTCGCCGCAAGCGTCGAGTGCTATGCGGACAACGACCGGGCGCTCGCGCGCGGCTTCGAGCTCGCAGGCGGTGAGAAGCTGCTGATCCTTGCGGGGTCGCTCTACCTCGTCGGCGGCCTGCGGCAGAAGCTGATTGACCGTCAGAGACAGGAAGAAAAGGGAGGCGGGAACTGATGGGGAAAAGCCAGCAAGACGCGCTTTCGCGCGGCGTCGCCGCAAAGCGCAAGGCCATTGCGCACACGCGCCGCGCCATGCGGTTCCGCCGCGGGGCATGGTACATGCTGCTCGCGGAGACGTTCCTGCTCGCACTCTGGCCGGCCGGGGCGACGATTGCCCTGCTCATCGGCATCGTGCTGCTGCTCGGCCGCGCAAAGACGGATGCGGACTTCCATTTCCGCCATTTGCCGCTCGACCTGCCCATCGGGCTGTTCATCCTGCTTTCGGCGCTCTCAATCCTCGTATCGCCGGATCGCGGGTTCAGCTTCTACAACTGGTACAACCTCGTCGGTGCCTACGCGCTGACGTATTTCCTCGCGGGGCAGACCGTCCGCGACGCGAAGCAGCTGCGGGCCATGCTCGCGGCGCTCGGCGCGGCGGCCGTGCTCGTCGTTGCCTATGGGTTCTATCAGTACGTGTTCGGCATCGATATCTCGTCGATGAAATGGGTCGATGGCAATGCGTTCCCGGAACTGCGGAAACGCGTGTTCTCGACCTGGGAGAACCCGAACATCCTCGCCGGCTACCTCGACGTCATGCTCGCGCTCGCGTTCGGCCTGTTCCTGAAAGCCAAGCAGAAGGAAAAGCGCATCGTGCTCGGCGGTTGCATGCTGCTGCTTGCGGTGTGCCTCGCGATGACCTACGCGCGCGGGGCACTGCTCGTCGCGGCGGTGATCTTCGCCGGCTACGGTCTGCTGAAGGACTGGCGGATCCTCGTGGCGTGCATTGTCGTCGCCGTCATCGCTTTTGCGGCGGATCCGCTGCTCTATGAGCGCGTGACCTCCGTCTTCACGAAGATCGATACGTCTTCGGAGATGCGCATCGCGTTCTGGGAGGCGACCATCGCGATGATCCAGGATCATCCGTTCCTCGGCATCGGCTGGGGTGCGTACTGGATGGTCTATCCGGAGTACGATTTCTACCTGCAGGGTGCGCCCATCAAGATCGTGCACGCGCATAATTTCTATCTGAACTATATGGCAGAAATCGGAATCCCGGGCGCGCTGGCCTTTTTCGGATATTTCTTCGGCTCGATGTGGCTCGCGCTCCGGAAACGGCTGCATATCGTCCCGCCGGTCCGGAAGCCGCAGCCCTACGACCTTGCGGAGGACGGCGTCGACGGTGCGCTGAAGAGCGTGCAGGAGAATCTTGCGGCACAGGAGGAAAAGCCGCGCTTCGCCTTTGACTGGAGCTGCGTCCGCCGCTGGAACCGTGAGGAAATCGTCAATGGCGCGATGCTCGGGCTCGGGCTCGCGTTCGTGTCCATCGCGCTGAACGGGCTGACCGATGATCTGCTGTTCAACATCCCGTCGTCCATGCTGCTCTGGCTCATGGCGGCGATGATCGGCGCGGGGACGCGCTGGATCGAGCAGAACGGCGCGGATGGGCAGGAAGAAGCCATTGTGGAAAAGGAGGTGCCGCATGACCGCGACAAAGGAGAAAAAACCAGCGACCATCTCCAAGGCGACGATTGACCGTCTGCCGCTCTACTTCCGCACGCTGCGGCTCGCACAGGACGAGGGCATCGACATCATCTCGTCCGAGGAGCTCGGCCGCAGGCTCGGCATCACGGCTGAGCAGATCCGCAAAGACCTCGCCTCGTTCGGTCAGTTCGGCAAGAAGGGCGTCGGCTACTACGTCAACGAGCTCAAGCGCAACGTCGGGCAGATCCTCGGCCTCGACCACCACTGGAACATCGCCATCGTCGGCATCGGGCACCTCGGCGTCGCGCTCGCGAACTATCAGAACTTCGTGACGCTCGGCTTCAATCTCGTCGCGCTGTTCGATCAGGATCCGAACGTCATCGGCTCGCGCGTCAACCACGTCAAGGTCGAGGACATCCACGACCTCAAGCACATCGTCAAGGAGCGCAACATCCAGATCGGCATCATCGCCGTCCCGGCCGCATTCGCGCAGGGCGTCGCCGACCAGCTCGTCGCCGCCGGCGTCAAAGGCATCTGGAACTTCGCACCCATCAAGATGCAGGTTCCCCAGAGCATGCACATCGTCAACGAAGATCTCTCTATCGGCCTCTCCAGCCTTTCCTACCATATCACGAGAATGTAGTAGGGCGGGACAGATTCATTCATACTTGCCACACGCACAAGAAATTGCAGCATAGTCTATATCTTTGGCTATGCTGCTTTTTTCATTTCAAGCAGGAATGGGAGCCATTAATGCCGAAATGTATGCGAGTTAGAAACACGACGAAGAAAAGAGCGCGTGAATTAGGTGGGGGATAGTGTGCTGACGTTCTTTCTATAGGAGGCAGAGCTTTGAAGATACTCGTTGATGCGGATGCCTGCCCGGTTGTGCGGCAGACGGAAAGGATTGCTGCAAAACGCCATATCCCTGTCCTGCTGCTCTGCGATACGAATCATGTGCTGCAATCGGATTACAGTGAGGTGCTGACAATCGGTGCCGGCGCGGATGCCGTGGACCTCGCTTTGGTGAATCGCTGCGAGAAGAACGATATCGTCGTTACGCAGGATTACGGTGTGGCGGCCATGGCTTTAGGGAAGGGCGCCTATCCCATCCATCAGAAAGGCTTCTGGTATACGGACAGGAATATCGACAAGTTGCTCGCGGAGCGGCATATCATGAAGAAAGCACGCTGGTCAAAGCAAAAAATCCACCTGCACGGCCCGCGGAAGCGGACGCCGGAAGATGATGAGCATTTTTCTAAGAGCTTGGAGGATTTGATTCAGCATATTCAAAAGCAAAAGTAAAAGAGTGATGCGCCAGAATGAAGAAGAAATCGAAATTCCCTTTGTTCCGCTGTGGGCATGATGATCCTGATGTACAGAAAAGCTCCGTATGTGCTGTCATACGGAGCTTTTGTCGTATATGATTTTATTTCTTGTGATGGGTGATGAAGTGTTCAATGCGAGTGAGGGCCTCGGAGATCTTGTCGATGGATGTCGCGTAGGAGCAGCGGACGTGGCCTTCGCCGCAGGCGCCGAAGGCGTTGCCGGGGATGACGGCGACGTGTTCGGTCTTCAGCAGGGCGTTCGCGAACTCGTCGGAGGTGTAGCCGGTCGGCGTGATGTCCGGGAAGATGTAGAACGCGCCTTTCGGCTCGAAGCAGGGCAGGCCCATCTTCGTGAGGCCGTCGTAGATCAGGCGGCGCCGGCGGTCGTATTCGCGCACCATCTTCTTCATCGGCTTCTCGCAGTGGCGCAGCGCCTCGATGGCGCCGAGCTGTGCGGTGACCGGTGCGCAGAGCATCGTATACTGGTGGATCTTGTTCATCGCGGCGATGAAGTCGGGGTTGCCGAGCGCGTAGCCGATGCGCCAGCCGGTCATGGCATAGGCTTTCGAGAAGCCGTTGAGCAGGATCGTGCGGTCCTTCATGCCGGGCAGGGAGGCGAAGCAGACGTGCTCCTCGCCACCGTAGGTCAGCGCGCCGTAGATTTCATCGGAAATGACGATGAGGTCGTGCTTCTCGGCGAAATCCGCGATGGCGAGCAGGTCGTCGCGCGTCATGATGGCGCCGGTCGGGTTGTTCGGATACCCGATCAGCAGGATCTTCGTCTTCGGCGTGAGCTTTTCCTCGAGCTCCTCCGGCTGGATGCGGAACTCGTTCTCGAGCTTTGCCGGGACCGGCACGGGGACGCCGCCCGCGAGCGTCGTGCAGGCGGAGTAGGAGACATAGCACGGCTCCGGGATCAGCACCTCGTCGCCAGGCTTCAGCAACGCGCGCATGGCGAGATCCATGGCCTCGCTGACGCCGACCGTCGTCAGGATCTCGGTGGCCGGATCGTAGTCGACCTGGTACTTGTTATGGTACATATTCGCGATTTCCTGACGCAGCTCGATGAGGCCGCGGTTCGCCGTGTACGAAGTGTAGCCCTGCTCGAGCCCGTAGACGCAGGCCTCACGGATCGGCCACGGGGTCACGAAATCCGGCTCGCCGACGCCGAGCGAGATGACGTCCTCCATCTGCGCGGCGATATCGAAGAATTTGCGGATGCCGGACGGCGGGATCGCCTGCACGCCCGGGGAGAGCCTGCTGCTCCAGTTTTCAGTCTCGTTCTTTGCCATCAGGGGGACACCACCAATCTGCGGTCTTTCTCTTCATCGTTGATGATCGTGCCGTCTTTCTTGTACGGCTTCAGCATGAAATGGCTGCGCGTCGCCGTGACGCCCTCGATGGTCGAGAGGCGGGTTGCGACGAAGTTTGCGATATCCTTCAGGGATTTGCCCTCGATGATGACCATGAGGTCAAAGCTGCCGCTCATGAGGTAGACCGTGCGCACCTCGTCGAAGCGGTAGATGCGCTCGGCAATCGCGTCGAAGCCGACTTCGCGCTGCGGCGTCAGATTGATCTCGATCATGGCCGTGACTTTCTCATCGCCAATCTTCTCCCAGTCGATGAGGGTGTTGTAGGACAGGATGACCTTGTCCTTCTCGAGCTTCTGGATGTCCTGCTCGACTTCGTACTCGCTCTTGCCGAGAATCGGAGCGAGCTCGCTGACCGGGCGGCGGGCGTCGTTCTCGAGGAGCTCTAAGAGTTCTCGCATGAATATTACCTCCTGAAATGCTGACACAAAAAGCCCCGTCCCAGAAAGGACGGGGCATACTTCCCGTGGTACCACCTTAATCGCAGGCCCAAAGGGCTGCACTCGAAGCCTTAACGCGGCGGACGGCGCGGCTTCATGGGGCCGCGCGGCTCAGAATCAGCTTTCCGGCAGGCTCCGTCATCCGCTCGCACCGAACGCGGACTCTCTTCGGCGTCCCTCTGCCGTACTCTTTTCTTCATCGCTGTTGTCTGAAAACATCATAGCACGGATGGACAGAAAAATGCAAGGACTTTTTTCAGAGGACATTCTGCCTGCCTGCGGAAAGGGACATCTGTCTATACGAAAAAATATCTCTGTCTTTCTTGCATAAACGCCAGCAATCCGTTACAATAAAGAGAGAATGTGCCGACATTTGCGGGGCACGGAGTTGAAAAGGAATTGAGGGATTCGATATGTTTGTAGGTATGGTTTCGGTGCTCGACGAGGGCTATCTCCATTATCCCGCGATCATCCAGCAGGCGCTCCGCTATCTGCGCGCGCAGGATTTCACGAAGATGCCGGATGGCACCTATACGGTCGACGGTACGGAGATCAAGGCGAGCGTGCAGCGCTACATGACGAAGCTGGCAGCGCAGTGCCGCCCGGAGTCGCATCAGAAATTCGTCGATATCCAGTTCATCGCCGAGGGCGAGGAGTGCATGGGCTGGTGCCCACTGAGCCCGAGCCTGACGGTATCCGAGCCGTACGACGCGCAGAAGGACGTCGGTTTTTTCGAGAAGCTCGTGCCGGACAGCGGCGTCGTGCTGAGCCCCGGCGCGTTCGCCGTGCTCTACCCTGAGGACGTGCATCGCCCGAAAGGGGCCGTCGATGGCAAGCCGGTGCACGTCACGAAGGTCGTCGTGAAGATCCCGGTCGACGCATTATAACAACATAGCATGCAAAGGCGCAGTGGATCGGTGAGGGTCTGCTATGCCTTTCTTTTCTATCTTTTTCAGTGGTTCACACAGGTTGGAGGAAATAGCAGAGATGGCAGTAAGAAGAATTTTCGTCGAGAAGCGGCAGGGCTTTTTCGATATCCCCGCGCAGAAACTTCGCGAGGATTTGATCGAAACATTCCGTCTGACGGAGCTCAAGGCGGTACGCCTCATCCAGCGCTACGATATCGAGGGGCTGACCGACGAGGAGTACGAGCAGGTGAAATCCGTCGTATTCTCGGAGCCGAACGTCGACGTCGTCTACGAGGAAACGCTGCCGCATTTCGCGAATTCGCGCGTGTTCGCCGTGGAGTTCCTGCCCGGGCAGTTCGACCAGCGCGCGGACTCGGCTGCGCAGTGCGTCCAGCTCGTCACGCAGAAAGAGCGCCCGCTGATCCGCACGGCGCGCGTCGTCGTCATCGTCGGTGACGTCAGCCGCGAGGTCTTCGACCGCATCAAGGACTACCTGATCAACAAGGTCGAGAGCCGCGAGGCGAGCCTTGAGAAGCCGGAGACGCTCGTGCAGCAGACGAAGGTTCCGGCGGATGTCGCCGTGCTCGATGCGTTCAATACGATGGATGATGCCGCCCTGCACGCATTCATGGAGAAATGCGGCTTCGCGATGAGCTTCGAGGATCTGAAATTCTGTCAGAGCTATTTCCGCGACACCGAGCACCGTGCGCCGACCATCACGGAGCTGCGCGTCATCGACACGTACTGGTCGGATCACTGCCGCCATACGACGTTCACGACGGCCATCGACATGGTCGATATCGACGAGGGCTATTTCTCCCCGGCGCTGACGGCGGCTTACAAGCAGTACTTGAAGGATCGCGATAACGTCTACGGCGAAGCGACGACGCGCGAGGTCACGCTGATGGACATGGCGGTCATCGGCATGAAGGAGCTCCGCAAGGAGGGCCTGCTCGAGAATCTCGACAAGTCGGAGGAGATCAACGCCTGCAGCATCGTGATTCAGGCGGACGTCGGCGGCAAGGACGAGGAATGGCTCGTCATGTTCAAGAACGAGACGCATAACCATCCGACAGAGATCGAGCCGTTCGGCGGCGCGGCGACCTGCCTTGGCGGCGCCATCCGCGACCCGCTCTCCGGCCGCTCCTATGTCTATCAGGCGATGCGCGTGACGGGTGCGGCGGATCCGCGCCGTCCGATGAAGGATACGCTGCCGGGCAAGCTGCCGCAGAAGAAGATTACGCTCGGCGCGGCGGCCGGCTACAGCGCCTACGGCAACCAGATTGGCCTCGCGACCGGCCAGGTCCGCGAGGTCTACCATGAGGGCTATATGGCGAAGCGCATGGAGATCGGCGCGGTCATCGGTGCGGCGCCGCGCGTCAACGTCGTGCGCGAGCGTCCGCAGGCGGGCGACGTCATCGTGCTGCTCGGCGGGCGCACGGGCCGCGACGGCATTGGTGGCGCGACGGGCTCGTCGAAGGAGCATACGGAGGAGTCGCTGACGACGGCCGGCGCAGAGGTGCAGAAGGGCAATCCGCCGACCGAGCGCAAGATCCAGCGCCTGTTCCGGAATCCGGCGGTCAGCCGCATGATCAAGCGCTGCAACGACTTCGGCGCGGGCGGCGTCGCGGTCGCCATCGGCGAGCTCGCGGACGGCCTCGTCATCAATCTCGACGCGGTCAAGAAGAAGTACGAGGGCCTCGACGGCACGGAGCTCGCGATCTCGGAGTCGCAGGAGCGCATGGCTGTCGTGCTCGACCCGAAGGACGTGCAGGCGTTCCACGACTACGCGGACGCGGAGAACCTCGAGTCGACGGAGGTCGCGGTCGTCACGGAGGAGTCGCGGCTCATCATGAAATGGCGCGGCAAGCCTATCGTGCAGATGAACCGCGCGTTCCTCGATACGAACGGTGTGCGCCAGCATGTGACAGCGAAGGTCTCGCAGCCGGATGCCGACCACCGTTATCTGCATGAGATGCCGGAGGCGGTCAAGGCCTGCGGGCAGGATCTCGAGAAGGCATGGCTCACGAACCTCGGCAGCCTGAACGTCTGCAGCCAGAAAGGCCTCTCCGAGCGCTTCGACTCGACCATCGGCGGCAATACCGTTCTGATGCCGTTCGGCGGCAAGAAGCAACTGACGCCGGCTGAGGGCATGGTCGCGAAACTGCCGGTCATCGGTGCAGAGACAAATACGGCAACCGCGATGACGTTCGGCCTGAACCCGGCGTTCATGACCTGGAGCCCGTTCCACGGCGCGCTTTACGCCGTCGTCGAGGCGGCCGCGAAGATGGTCGCGCTGGGCGGCCGCGCGGACAAGATCCGCCTGACGTTCCAGGAGTATTTCGAGAGCCTCGGCAAGGATCCGGAGAAATGGGGCAACCCGTTCGCTGCCCTGCTCGGCGCGCTCTGGGCGCAGCATCAGCTCGAAATCCCGGCCATCGGCGGCAAGGACTCGATGTCCGGCACGTTCGAGGATATCCATGTCCCGCCGACGCTCGCGGCATTCGCTGTGGACGTCATGCCGGCGAACCGTGCAATCTCGCCGGAGTTCAAATACGCAGGCAACAAGGTCTGGGCCGTTCCGGCACAGTACGACGACCAGGATCTGCCGAAGTTCCCGCAGCTCCGCAAGAGCTTCGAGAAGATCGCAGCGCTCACGGCGAACCATCAGGTCTTTGCGGCAGCGAGCATCGGCGAGGGCGGCATCGCGGCGGCCATCTCGAAGATGACGCTCGGCAACGGCATCGGCTTCCGCTTCACGCATTTCACGCCGCGCGCGGAGCTCTTTGCGCCGTCCTACGGCACGATCCTGCTCGAGGTCGCTGCGAACACGGATATGGAGAAGCTGCTCGCAGGCACGGGCGCCTATGAGCTCGGTGAGACGACCGAGGTGCCGAGCATCGTCTGCGGCAACGCCGTGCTCAGCATCGCGGAGATCGAGGAGGCCTATACGGAGCCGCTCGAGAAGATTTTCCCGACGCAGGTCAAAACGCGCGGGAAGGCGGTTGCCACGTATGTCCCGTACAAGGACGGCAACAAGATCACGGCGCAGCGCACGGGCATCAAGCCGCATGTGCTGATCCCGGTATTCCCGGGCACGAACTGCGAGTACGATTCGGCACGCGCATGGCGCCGCGCCGGAGCGGATCCGGAGGTGCTCGTCGTGCGGAATCTGACGCCGGCAGCGGTCGAGGAGACGGTCGACGCGCTCGTCAAGGGCATCGAGGAAACGCAGATCGTCATGCTGCCGGGCGGCTTCTCTGGCGGTGATGAGCCGGACGGCTCCGGCAAGTTCATCGCGGCGATGTTCCGCAACCCGCGCATCGAGGAAGCGGTCATGAACCTGCTGACGAAGCGCGACGGCCTCATGCTCGGCATCTGCAACGGCTTCCAGGCACTCATCAAGCTCGGCCTTGTGCCGTACGGCTCAATCCGACCGCTGACGGAGACCGCGCCGACGCTGACGCATAACACGCTCGGCCGCCATGTCTCCTGCATGGTGCAGACCCGCGTGGCCTCGAACCTCTCGCCGTGGTTCAACAATGTCAAGGTCGGCGACGTGCATACGATTGCCGTATCGCATGGCGAGGGCCGCTTCGTCGCGGATCCGGATGTTGTCGCGCAGCTGCGCCGCAACGGCCAGATTGCGACGCAGTACGTCGACGGCTCGGGCAAGCCGAGCATGGATATCCCGTTCAACCCGAACGGCTCGGTCAACGCGATTGAGGGCATCACGAGCCCGGATGGGCGTGTCCTCGGCAAGATGGGCCACAGCGAGCGCATCGGCGAGGACGTCGCCATCAACGTGCCGGGCAAGAAAGACCAGCAGCTCTTTGAGGCCGGCGTGCGGTACTACCATTGATGTCCGGAATCCAGTCCGGAACCTGTTTTCCATCGAAAAAACAAGACAGGATTCCGCGGATATGATACAATAGAATGCTAGAAGGACGGCTGAGGCTTTGTGCTTCAGCCGTTTTGCTGTCTGTGTAGTTCTGTGGAGGGGTTCGCTTGGTTGGCATCGTCATTGTCTCGCATAGTCAGAAGCTCGCGGAAGGCGTCGCAGAGCTCGCCAGCATGATGGCAAATGGCGTCCGGATTGAGGCGGCCGGCGGCCTCGAGGACGGCGGGCTCGGCACGAGCTTCGCGCGGATCCAGAAGGCCATCGCGTCGGCGGACGGCGGGGATGGCGCCATCGTGCTCGCCGATATGGGCTCTGCGTTCCTGACGGCGGAGCTCGCAGCCGACGCGCAGGAGGGCGGGCGCGTGCGCCTCGCCGACGCCCCGCTCGCAGAGGGCGCGGTGCTCGCGGCCGTGACCGCGGCGGGCGGCGCGCCGCTCGATGAAGTCCTGCGCAAGGCCGAATCGGCGCGCAGTTGGGACAAGCGGGCGCTCGGCGCCTGAATCGCATGGCATTTCAGTGATGATTTTTGATGATGTTCTGTGACCGGGCCATTTGACGGATGGGCAGGAACTGCTATAATGAGGGCGTATGTTAAGCTCGGGGCCTCTATGGCCAAAAGGGAAAGATCGGGGGATGAAGATCATCGAATTTCGATTGCTGAAAAAAGAAGACAAGGCACTCTGTCAGACGTATTTCCTGCGGGATTACCGACTGAATTCGCATCTGTCGTTCACGAATCTCTATATGTGGCGCGAGCCGTACCATCTGATGCTCGCGGAACAGGACGGCATTCTCTATATGAAGGTCACCTGGCAGGGCGCGGATATCGCGTTCCAGCCGATGGCACCGCAGAACCGCTGGCAGGAAGCTGTCGACGCGCTGCGGGCCCATTTCGAGGCCGCAGCGCAGAAATTGCGGTTCATGGGGCTCGAGGATTCATTCGCGGATTGGTTGAAAGAAGGCTATACGGGCGGGGCGTTTGCTCTCGAAGCGAACCGCGACGAGGAGGACTACGTTTACCTTGCAGAAAAGCTCCGCACGCTCTCGGGGCGCAAGCTCCACTCGAAGAAGAACCACCTGAACGCGTTCCACAAGCTCTATCCGCTCGCGGTCTATGAGGAGATCTCGGACGAGAACATCGCGGACTGCAAGCGCGAGCTCGACGCATGGTACAAGGAGCGCATCCAGACGACCGAGCAGGAGAATCCGTTCATCGGCTATGAGCGCAAGGGCATCCTCGAGGTGTTCGACGATTACGCGTATTTCGATCTGCGTGGCGGCGCCATCCGCGTGGACAATCGGATTGTCGCGTTCTCGTTCGGCGAGCGGCTGAACCGCGACACGGCGGTCATCCATGTCGAGAAGGCGGATCCTTCCGTGCGCGGCGCGTTCACGGCCATCAACCAGGCGTTCGTCGAACACGCCTGGCAGGACATGACCTATATCAACCGCGAGGAGGATATGGGCCTGCCGGGGCTCCGCCACGCGAAGGAGTCGTACAAGCCGGAAAAGATGATCCGGAAGTACACGGCGGAACTGAAATGATTTTCAGGAGGAGAGAGGTTTTTGGAGCAGGCGTTAGAAAAACGGATGGATTTTGCGGATTATCAGGAGGCCTTTGCGCTGCTCGGCAAGCAGGACGAATTCCTGCAGGCCGTGCGGGCGGCATTCGGCTGCCAGATCCAGAGCCGCGGGGATAGTCTCTCTTTCCTCGGCGAGGCAAAGGAGGTCGAGCAGGCTGCGCGGGTCATGCAGGAACTGCAATACCTCTACCGGCAGGGCGCGGTGCTCACGACGCATGAGATCCGCTACGGCATCCAGCTCGTGAAAGAGGGGCGTGCGGACACCCTGCACAGCCTGTTCGCCGACACCATCCTCGTGACGGCGCGCGGCCATCACGTGCGCCCGAAGACGCTCGGGCAGAAACACTACCTCGAAACCATCCGGCATAACGCCATCACGTTCGGCATTGGGCCGGCCGGGACTGGCAAGACCTATCTCGCCGTCGTCGTGGCGGTCGCCGCGCTCCGGAACCGCGAGGTCAAGCGCATCGTGCTGACGCGCCCGGCCGTCGAGGCCGGCGAACGGCTCGGCTTCTTGCCCGGCGACCTGCAGGACAAGGTCGACCCGTATCTGCGGCCGCTCTACGACGCGCTGCAGGACATCCTCGGGCTCGACACATATCAGAAATTCATGGCGAAGGGCTTCATCGAGATTGCACCGCTCGCCTATATGCGCGGCCGGACGCTCGAGGGCGCGTTCGTGATCCTCGACGAGGCGCAGAACACGACGGGCAAGCAGATGAAGATGTTCCTGACCCGCCTCGGCTTCGGCTCGAAGATGGTCGTGACGGGCGACCTCGGGCAGACGGATCTGCCGCGCGGCGTGACGTCTGGACTGCGCGAGGCGAGCCAGATCCTCGACGGCGTGAAGGATATTGGCATCTGCCGCATGGCGCCCACCGACGTCATCCGCCACGACGTCGTGACGCGCATCGTCGAGGCCTACGGCCGCTACGAAAAGCAGCGGGAAGCCGAAAAGCAGAATTGATTCCTGCATTTTTCTTGCGCGGGGTTCTTTTTCGTGCTATACTGAAGACAAAAGGAATTGTACTGTCTTGCAGTACCGGAGAGACCGGTGGATGCACACCACCGGTCTCTTTGTATTCAAAAACCACCTTCCCATACAAGATATAAGAGAAGGTGGCCAGACAGGCTAGAAACGTGTTACCGCAAACGCTCTAACCATTTCCGCAGTACGTACCAAATTGCACAAGATACGACATTGGCAAGAACAGTGAAAAGGAATTGTCCTGTCATTCGCAATACCCTCCTTCCTGTTACCAGTGTAGGAGGCGGTAACAGGTTAAGCATAACACAAAGAAGCCGCTATGACTAGCGGCTTCTTTATATGGAGGTGTGTCGAGATGATGGTCAGTATCCGGAATCTGCCGGAAAGCCTGGAATTCCCGGCGGAAGTCGCGGAGAATATCCGGCGCGCGGCCGAGATGGTTGGCAAGCTCTACGGCGTCGAGAACGGCGAAGTCAGCGTGACGCTGACCGATGACGAGCATATCCATGCGATGAACAAGCAGTACCGCGGCATCGACCGGCCGACCGACGTGCTCTCGTTCGCTCTGCATGAGAGCGACGAGCCGCCGGTCGAGGGCGGTCCGGCCGTCGACGAGCTCGGCGACATCATCCTGTCCGTCGAGCGCGTGCAGGCGCAGGCGGCCGAATACGGGCACAGCGTGCGCCGCGAGATCACGTTCCTGACGGTGCACGGCATGCTGCACCTGCTCGGCTACGACCACATCGAGGAGCAGGATCGCATCGAGATGGAGGAAGAGCAGCGCTATGTCATGGAGAAGCTCGGCATCTCGCGCGATGACAAAGACGATATGAAGCTGACCGACCACGCAGGGGAAGTCCCGGTGCCGGCGGCAGAAAAGGGAGGAAAACACATGGACTTTCACGGGCATAAATCCGGCTTCGTTGCCGTGATCGGGCGGCCGAACGTCGGCAAATCGACGCTGATAAACACATTGATCGGGCAGAAAATCGCCATCATGAGCGACAAGCCGCAGACGACGCGCAACCGCATCCTCTGCATCCTGACGAAGCCGGATATGCAGGTCGTGTTCCTCGACACGCCGGGCATCCACAAGCCGCGCCACAAGCTCGGCGAGTACATGGTGAAGGCCGCGGAGGGCACGCTGAAGGAGGTCGACGTCATCCTGTTCGTCGTCGACGCGACGGAGAAGATGGGCCCGGGCGAGTACTACATCCTCGAACGGCTGCAGGCGACGAACAAGCCAGTGCTGCTCATCGTGAACAAGCTCGACCTCATTGAGAAGGAGCGTGCGCTGCCGATCATCTCCCACTATACGGAGAAATATCCGTTCGCCGGCGTCGTGCCAATCTCGGCGAAAGAGAACGAGAACCTCGATGCTTTGCTCGAGGAAGTCGGCAAATACCTGCCGGAGGGGCCGCAGTACTATCCGGACGATATGGTGACGGATCAGCCGGAGCGCCTGATCGTGGCCGAGCTGATCCGCGAGAAGATCCTCGAGCTGACGCGCGATGAGGTGCCGCATTCCGTTGCCGTCGAGACCGAGGAGATGAAGACGCGCGAGAATGGGGACGCCTATGTGCGCGCGACCATCTATGTCGAGCGCGAGTCGCAGAAGGGCATCATCATCGGCGCGAAGGGTTCGATGTTGAAGGATATCGGCGCGCTTGCGCGCAAGGACATCGAGACGCTGCTCGGCTGCCGCGTCTACCTCGAGCTCTGGGTCAAGGTCAAGAAAGATTGGCGCGACCGCGACGGCGTGCTGCGGAACTTCGGTTTCGGACAGGAGAAGTGACGCACGATGGCACTTTACACGGCGGAGGCGGTCGTGGCCGGCGTCAAGAACTTCGGGGACGCGGATAAGATTGTGACTTTCTTCACGAAGGAGCGGGGCATCGTGCGCGCCGTGGCCTTCGGCTGCCGCAGGCCGCGCTCGCCGCTCGCGGGCGCGATGCAGATGTTTGCATACCTCGATGTGCAGCTCGCCGAGGGGCGCAGTCTCGATACCGTGCGCTCCGCGGCGGTGCGGCGGCACGGGCGCCGGATCATCGAAGACCTCGAGACGATGGCCTATGGCATGTTCGTCGCGGAATTCCTGCGCGATTTCCTGCCGGAGGGGCAGCCCGAGGAGGGCATGTTCCCGAAGGTCTTGCAGATCCTCGAGGCCTTTGAGACGCGGAATCCGCGCGTGACGGCGCTCGCGGCGGTCCTGCAGCTGCTCGAATACACGGGCCTGCAGCTTTCGCTTGATCGCTGCGTGCATTCGGGCAAAATGATCGACGGGGACGCCTTTTTCTCGCTGCACGAGGGCGGAGCGCTCGCCCCAGGTTTCCAGACGTCCGACGCCGTGCCGTATCCCGCGGAACTCCGCGCACTCATGACGGGACTCCGAGGCCTCGACTGGAAACAGGCGGGCGGTGTCCGCATCTCCTCGAAATACCTGATGCAGGCGGAGCGGCTCGTCCTGACGTATCTGCAGGAAACGCTTGGGCACCCGATGAAATCGCTAACCTTTATCCAGCAGCTCGCCTGAAGCAATCCGAGAATAAAGAAGAAGGAGCCTTCCTGATGAAAGCAATCGTTCATGGCATTGCCATCCTGCCGGATCCGTCGGATTCGGCCTTCATCTGTGTGCCCGGTCTCGCCATCGTCTACGATGAGACCGGCATCCGTGATATCTGCGAAGAGGACACGTTCCGCGAGGCGGCCGCGTCCGGCCTGCGCTACGAGGAAGTCCTCGACGCGGGCGGGAACTACGTCGTGCCGGGCTTCATCCTTGCGCATATCCACGGCTGCGACGACGCGGACACGATGGACGCGAGCAAGGCGGCGCTCGGCCGCATGAGCCAGTTTCTCGCGCGCACGGGTGTCACATCCTTCCTGCCGACGACGATGACCTGTCCGTGGGATGAGATCGAGGCGGCGCTCGGGAATATCCGCGCCTTCATGGAAAAGCAGGGCGGGGCGGAACCGGCTGGAGCGCAGGTGCTCGGCGCCCACATGGAGGGCCCGTTCATCAGTCCGGTCAAGAAGGGCTCGCAGGACCGTCGGAATATCCTGCAGGCCGATTTCGCGCGCATCGCGCCGTTTGCCGATATCCTGCGCGTGCTGACCATCGCGCCGGAGGAACTGCCGCCGAAGGAGCGGGAGGCATTCCCGCAGGCTTGCCGCGAGGCCGGCATCCGACTCTCCATCGGCCATACGGCAGCCGACTACGAGGCGGCGATGCAGGCCGTGCAGCATCTCGGCATCCGGCGCTTCACGCATCTCTACAACGCGATGATGGGCTTCTCGCACCGCATGCCGGGAACGGTCGGCGCCGCGTTCGACACGGACGCCTACGCAGAG
This sequence comes from Selenomonadaceae bacterium, assembly GCA_036733925.1. Lineage (GTDB taxonomy): Bacteria > Bacillota > Negativicutes > Selenomonadales > Selenomonadaceae > UBA2897. Next base: position 107,182 of record DAIMZO010000003.1, read on the forward strand.
CTCATCGCGGACAACGTGCATTCGCACCCGATGGCGCAGCGGCTTGCCTACCGCATGAAGGGCAGGGATCGGGTTATCCTGATCACGGATTCGCTGCGCGCCTGCGGCCTCGGCGACGGGCCGTCGGAGCTCGGCGGGCAGACGGTCTATGTCAAGGGCGAGCGCGCCCTGCTGCAGGACGGCACGATCGCCGGGAGCGTCGCAACGATGGATACCTGCCTGCGGCGGTTCCGCGAGAACACGCAGGCGTCTATCGAGGAAGTCGTACAGATGGCCACGAAAAATCCGGCCTGCGACCTCGGCATCTACGCGGAGCGCGGGTCGATCGCCGTCGGCAAGCACGCGGATCTCACCATTTTCGATGCAGATTTCCATATTTCCGATACCATCGTCGGCGGCGTGCATGTATTTCATCAGAAAAGAGGAGAGGAACGTTGAGTGAAAAACTGACCCTTGGCATTGAGTCGAGCTGTGACGAGACTTCGGCGGCTGTCCTGCGCGGCGGCGTCGAGATCCTGTCGAACGTGATCTCGACGCAGATCCCGGTGCACCAGAAATTCGGCGGCGTCGTGCCGGAAATCGCGTCGCGCAAGCATATCGTGAATATCCTGCCGGTCATCGATGAGGCGCTGCGGCAGGCAGATGTCAGACTCAGCGATATCGACCAGATCGCCGTGACCTATGGACCAGGTCTCGTTGGCGCCCTGCTCGTCGGTGTCTCGGCGGCGAAGTCCCTTGCGTTCTCGCTCGGCGTGCCGCTCATCGGCGTCAACCACCTCGAGGGGCATATCTTCGCGAACTTCCTTTCCAATCCATCTCTCGAGCCGCCGTTCATGGCGCTCGTCGTCTCAGGCGGCCATACGGCGCTCGTCGATGTGCGCGGCTATCAGCGGTTTCACCTCATGGGGCAGACTCGCGACGATGCAGCCGGCGAGGCATTCGACAAGATTGCGCGCGTCATGGGGCTCCCGTATCCGGGCGGCCCACGCATCGACGCGCTCGCGAAAGAGGGCGAGCCGAACATCGACTTTCCCGAGGCGCTCATGGAGAAGGGGAACTATGAGTTCAGTTTCAGCGGGCTGAAATCCGCCGTGCTGAACTACATCAACAGCGAGAAGATGAAGGGCCGCGAGCTGCGTATGGCCGATATCGCCGCGTCGTTCCAGCACGCCGTCGTCGACGTGCTGACGCAGAAAGCGTTCGAGGCCGTCGAGGAGGCGGGCCGCGATACGCTCGTGCTTGCGGGCGGCGTTGCCGCGAACAGCGGCCTTGAGGCGCGCCTGCGCGCAGAGGCCGAGAGGCGCGGCATCGCGTTCTCCTATCCGTCGAAGCTGCTCTGCACCGACAACGCCGCTATGATTGCCTGCCGCGGTTATTATCAGGCCGAGGCGGGTCATGCGAGCGACCTCTACCTCAACGCGGTTCCCGGACTCGGGCTCGAGGAGACCGAGGGCTGAATTTCAAAGCATCATGTATACATAGAGAGATGGATTTCTTTCTATGTATTTTTTGTTATATTATGGAAATAGCCGATACCCCTTGTTCTATAAGGCATATCGGCTATTTTTGTCTGCTATTTGTCTGCAGATGGCTTCTTGTCTGCATCTTTTTCCGTTTTCCGGTCGAGGATGTCCGCGATTTCCTGCTGCTGCTTTTGTGTGTTGTGCGTGTAGAGGTCAAGGGTAGTCCGGATATTGGAATGTCCGAGGCGGCCGGCAACCGCGCGGGGAGGAACGCCAGCATCGGCAAGCATGGTCGCTTGGGTATGCCGGAACGAGTGAGAGTTGACGCCCTGCTGATGGAAATGCCAGATCACAGTAGGGCGTTTCAAGAATGAGCCATCCTTCCTGACGCATACCGGGTGAACAACGGTCATCTTTTCTTTCACGGGAAGCCCATAGGAGAAGGAACGGCAGAAAGAGCCTCCATCAAGAGCATTTACCATGTCAAGCGATTCCTGCCGCTTCCTCTCTGTCCATAGTATTTCAAGGAGTACTTCGTTCAAGTAGATGGTCCGGTTGCTCTGCGAGGTCTTGAGATCAGCGAACATGGCTTTCCGGTGCTCCAGATTAATCTTGCATTGCCTCTGTATATGCAGGGTCTTCCGCTCAAAGTCGATATCCTCCCATACGAGCCCGAGGGCCTCACCTAGCCGCATGCCGGTGTAGTAGAGGATACAGGTGATGACCTGCATGCCAGGGAAGCCGGAGAAAGCGTCAAGGAGTTCCTGCAGGCGTTCCGGTGTGATAAGAGTACGCTTGACGATATGGGAAGGGGCGCGGGGTATCTTGATATAGGAGACCGGATTGGAGTCGATAAGCTCGGCGGGGTATATGGCATATTTGAAAATCTGGGAAGCTACTCCATGGATCAGGGTAAGAGTACCTTTTGACAGGCCCGAGTCACGGAGGGCAAGCATCAGCTTCTCGATATGGGCGGGCCGGATGTCCTGTATCTCCATGCTCCCGAGAATAGGAAGGATATGATTTTCCACCGCAACCCTATAGCCGTTCGCCGTGCCCTCCCGTACTTCTGCTCTGATATGGGACAGCCAGACCTGCGAAAACTCGGCAAGGGTAGGCCGGTTCTTCTTGACGCCGATGCCGCCATGCTTGAAGTCCGTGAAAGCCTGTATCCCTGCCTCATAGGCAGACTCTTTTGAAGGGAAGCCGCCCTTCTCGATGACTCTCCGCTTCCCTGCTGCCGTCCTGCCTGCCTCGAAGATGTAGCTGAACGTCTTACCGCGTTTCCTTGTCCGTACCTTTGCCACAATGCTTTCCCTTCTTCCAATAGCTTTTTGACGGGATCAGGAGATTTCCTTTTCTTCCACCTGAGGCTGAGACCGCTCATACTCCATATCAAGGATGCCGAGGACGTTCTGCTTCCCTCGGTCATCCAGTGCATGCAGCTTCTTGAGGAAAAGGAAATCCGAGGCAGAGAGATCGACAGCGGGGTTATGACTTTGCTCAGGGCCGTTACCCTTTAGCAGATAGTCTATGGACACCTGAAATATGTTCGACAGCTTCAACAGTATGTCCGCAGGTGGTTGCCGCTGCTCTTTCTCATAGAAGGATATCATCTTGGGTGTTAAGCCTATCTTGTCTGCTATGTCTT
>DAIMZO010000004.1:0-21958 GCA_036733925.1 Selenomonadaceae bacterium
AGCATCATGGTCGTCGAGCACGCGGATCGCTTCGGCCTCGCGCAGCTGCATCAGCTGCGCGGCCGGATTGGGCGCGGTTCCTATCGGTCGTTTTGCATCCTCGTTTCCGACAGCCGCACGCAGACCGCCCGCGAGCGCCTGCATATCCTCGAGACTACGAGCGACGGCTTCAAGCTCGCCGAGGAGGATCTGCGGCTGCGCGGCCCCGGACAGTTCTTCGGCCGCATGCAGCATGGCCTGCCTGACCTCAAGATTGCCGATGTATTCAGCGACATGGACATCCTGCTGCAAGCAAGACAGGCCGCACAGGAGACCCTCGCAAGCCGCGAGAACCTCGCGTTTGTCCTGCCGACTCTCGCCCGTCAATATCAGCAGTTCGCGCAGATCACGGAAGCATGATATCGGCATACACCGTCCCTGATTCCGTTCTTGATTCCTGCAGAACAAACGGAACACAAAAAGAGGTATCTGGGAAACCAGATACCTCTTTTTTATGCGTTAGATGAAATCCCGAAGGAATCAGAGCTGCGGGCCAGCAGCAACGAGAGTCTTGCCGTGCTCATCCGAAGCATACTTCTTGTTGAAGTTGTCGATGAACATCTGAGCAAGCTTCTTCGCGCGGATATCCCACTCGCCTTCGTCCTTGTAGTCCCAAGCGGACTTCGAAGGATCCTTGTACGTGTCTTTCGGATCGAGAACGTCCGGGTTGACACCTGGCAGCTCCGTCGGAATCTCGAGGTTGAAGTACGGAATCTTCTTCGTCGGAGCCTTGTCGATAGCACCGCTATGGATAGCGTCGATGATGCCGCGCGTATCCTTGATGGAGATGCGCTTGCCGAAGCCATTCCAGCCCGTGTTTACGAGGTATGCGCGAGCACCGTTCGCGTTCGTGCGCTTTACGAGCTCCTGCGCATATTTCGTCGGCGGGAGTTCGAGGAATGCCTGACCGAAGCAAGCAGAGAACGTCGGAGTCGGCTCCGTGATGCCGCGCTCCGTGCCAGCCAGCTTGGACGTGAAGCCGGACAGGAAGTAGTACTGCATCTGCTCCGGCGTCAGGATTGAAACCGGCGGCAGGACGCCGAACGCATCCGCTGCGAGGAAGATGACGCTTTTAGCCGCCGGGCCAGCGCTCTTCGTGCTGATGAAGTCTTTGACCGTGCTCTTGATATGATCAATCGGATAGGAAACACGCGTGTTCTGCGTGATGCTTGCATCGTCGAAGTCAACCTTATTGCCGTCCTTCAGGACAACGTTCTCAAGCAGAGCGTTGCGCTTGATGGCACCGAAGATATCCGGCTCTGCTTCTGGATCGAGGTCGATAACCTTTGCATAGCAGCCGCCTTCGAGGTTGAATACGCCGTCATCATCCCAGCCGTGCTCATCATCGCCGATGAGGAGGCGTTTCGGATCCGTGGACAGCGTCGTCTTGCCCGTGCCGGACAGGCCGAAGAATACAGCCGTATTCTTGCCCTGCTTATCCGTGTTCGCGGAGCAATGCATGCATGCGATGCCCTTCAGCGGGAGGAAGTACATCATCATCGAGAGCATGCCCTTCTTCATCTCACCGCCGTACCAGGTGTTGATGATGACCTGCTCTTTTTCCGTGAGGTTGAAGAGAACTGCCGTCTCGGAATGGAGGCCGAGTTCTTTCCAGTTCGTGACCTTAGCCTTCGAAGCGTTGTAGACAACGAAGTCCGGCTTGAAGTTTGCTTCCTCTTCCGGGGTCGGTTTGATGAACATGTTGCGGACGAAATGTGCCTGCCAAGCAACTTCCATGATGAAGCGGACAGCCATGCGCGTGTTCTTGTTCGCACCGCAGAAACCATCGACAACGTAGAGCTTCTTGTTGGAGAGCTCTTTCTTGGCGAGATTCTTGACGGCCTTCCAAGCTTCCGGCGTAGCGCGATGGTTATCGTTGTGATAAGCCTCGCTGTCCCACCATACCGTGTCATGGGAGGTAGCATCGTCAACGATGAACTTATCCTTCGGGGAGCGGCCCGTAAAGATACCCGTCTTGACGTCGACAGCACCGAGATCGGAAACCTCGCCGACTTCATAACCCGTCAGACCCGGTTTCGTCTCCTCTTCAAACAACTTCATGTAAGAAGGGTTGTAGACGATTTCCGTCGTGCCAGTGATTCCGTACTGACTCAGATCGATGTTTGCCATTGTACTTTCAACCTCTTTCATTGAAAATTCAGCATATCTTGTGAATCGGTTCGCATCCGCCTGCTCCCCGTCTCACAGCTATTATAATAGCTTATTCAATCATAAATGTCAAACATCTATACACATTTAATTGTTGGAAATTATTTATTGAAACATTCCCTATTCTTCAATCCTGTTTTTTCATGAAAGCGGTTACTGCCTCGCGCATTTCCGCGCTGTCAACCACATCTTTCTGCCGGATTTCCTTCGTGCGCAGGGAGGAAATCCCGCGCGGGATGGCAAGGCCGCTGACCTCATGCAGCTTATCCTGCATCGCGAACTCATCGAGCCCCTCCGTACCGGCGCCGACCGCCTCGAGAACGCTCGCGTTGAACTTGTACGGGTTCGCCGTCGAGACGACGACGGTCGGCGTCTCATCGCCGGTCTCCTCACGGTAGGTCTCCGCCGCGTGCCAAGCGACCGCCGAATGCGTATCCAGCACGTAATGGCTGCGCTCGAAGACGTCGTGGATGGTCGCCTTCGTCTGATTGTCGCCCGTCCAGCTCGCCGCGAACGTATCGCGGATCCTCGCGAGCGTTTCTGCGTCGACGGAATAACGGCCTGTTCTTGCGAGCTCGTCCATCCAGCCGTTGACGCGCGCCTTGTCTCCGGTCATGTGGTAGAGCAGACGCTCGAGGTTCGACGAGATCAGGATATCCATGGACGGCGTGACGGTCTTGTAGAACGGACGGTTGCGGTCGTATGTTCCCGTCGTCAGGAATTCCGTCAGCACGTTGTTCGCGTTCGAGGCGCAAATCAGCTTGTGGACAGGCAGGCCCATGCATTTTGCGTAGTACGCCGCGAGGATGTCGCCGAAATTGCCGGTTGGCACCGAGAAATTCACCGCATCGCCCATCTTGATCCGGCCTTTTTCCACGAGGTCGGCATAGGCACTGAAATAGTAGACGATCTGCGGTACGAGCCGGCCCCAGTTGATGGAGTTGGCCGAGGATAGGCGGATACCGTCCGCAGATAGTTTCTCATTGAATGCTTTATCCGAGAAAATCTTCTTCACGCCGCTCTGCGCATCGTCGAAATTGCCGCGGATGGCCGTCGCGTTGACGTTGCCGCCTTCCTGCGTCGCCATCTGCAGGTATTGGATGCGGCTGACGCCGCCCTCCGGGTAAAATACGAGAATGGAGATCTGCGGCACATCGCGGAACCCTTCGAGCGCGGCCTTGCCGGTATCGCCGGACGTCGCGACGAGGATCAGCACGCGATCCTTCACGCCGGTCTTCCTGAGCGCCGTGCTCATGAGCTGCGGCAGAAGCTGGAGCGCCATGTCCTTGAACGCGCTTGTCGGACCGTGCCAGAGCTCGAGCACTGGGAATGGCGCATCCTCCGGAAGCCTGATCTCGGCGCGCTTTTTTGCCGCGGCATCGAAGTTCCCGCGGTTATACGCGCGGTTCACGCAGTCCTTCAGCTCCTGCTCCGTATAATCCGTCAGGAACTTCGAGAGAACCTTTTCCGCACGTTCTTCATAGCTGAGCCCGAGCATGGAATCCACGAAAGGCAGCCCGAGCTGCGGGATCTCCGATGGCACGAAAAGGCCCCCATCCGCGGCAAGCCCCTCAAGGATCGCCTCCGCCGAAGTCTTTTTCTCCGCATCCCCGCGCGTACTCGAATAATACATGACAACATTCCTTTCTCTATATACAGGTTCATGGATTTCTATACAATTGTTTTCCGTCATTATACCACAGAACACGTGTTTTGTAACTATGCTAAGCAAAAAAAGATGACGAATCGTGCATCTTATCCCTTTCTACGTCCCTTTTTTGACGGATTTATGGTAAAATAAACCCATATCCAGATATTCTCTTCGACTTTTGGTGAGGTGTATTTCTTTGTTACCGATTGCTATAGCTCAAATGGAGGTCATCCCGGGACACCCGGATCAGAACGCACAGGCCATGCTGCGCATGATCGAGGACGCGAAGAAGCGGAGCGCGGCGCTCATCATCTTCCCGGAAATGGCGATTCCGGGCTACCTGCTCGGCGATACCTGGGAGCAGGAATCGTTTATCCGCGACTGCGAGGCCTACGGGCAGGACATCATCGCGGCCTCAGAAGGCATCTGCGTGATGTTCGGCAATATCGCCGCGGACTGGACGAAAAAGAACAACGATGGCCGCGTGCGCAAATACAACGCGTTCTTCACCGCACAGGATGGGCGGCTCGTGCATCCGGACAGCATGCCCTACCCGTTCGGCATCAAGACCTTGATGCCGAACTACCGCGAGTTCGACGATACGCGGCATTTCTTCAGCCTGCAGAAACTCGCGCGCGAGCTCGGCACGACGCCGGCCGCTCTGCTCTCTCCGGTTTCATTGAAGCTCGGCGGCAGGAACTATAATGTTGGCTGCCTGCTCTGCGAGGACGGCTGGAGCGATGACTACGAGGTCGCGCCATTGCAGCTCTTGGAGCATGGCGAACCGATTGATTTCTATGTGAACATCTCCGCGTCGCCATATACGCTCGGCAAGAACGACAAGCGCAACCGCGTGTTCGGCGCACAGGCCAAGGAGGCGCACGCGCCGCTCTTCTACGTCAACTGCATCGGCCTGCAGAACAACGGCAAGACCATCTACACCTTTGACGGCTCGAGCACCGTCTACAATGGGGACGGCACGGTCGTCTCGGTCGCACCAGAATACCAGGAGTCGCTCGACATCCTCGACCTCAACAGCCTCAGCAGCCGTCCGGCAGCCGTCCAGAAGCCGGAAAAGGAAATCGCGCATATCTACCGCGCCCTGCATTACGGCGTGCGCCGTTTCCTCGAGAATATCCGCATGAAGAATGTCGTCATCGGCATTTCGGGCGGCATTGATTCTGCGGTCGCCGCCGCGCTCTACAATCAGATCGTCGGCCCGGAACACCTGCTGCTCATCAACATGCCGAGCGTGTTCAACTCGGAGACGACGAAGGGGCTTTCGCAGCAGCTCGCGGACAACCTCGGCTGCGAATACATGATTGTGCCGATCCAGGAATCCGTCGACCATACGAAAGCGCAGCTCGAGTCCTGCCCGGTCACGCTGCTGAAGGACGGGACGCAGAAGCACCTCTCAATCTCATCCTTCGTCATGGAGAATATCCAGGCGCGCGACCGCTCGGCACGCGTGCTCGCCGGCGCTGCGGCGGCCTTCGGCGGCGGCTTTACCTGCAACGCGAACAAGGCGGAAACCACGGTCGGCTACTCGACGCTCTACGGCGACCAATCCGGGTTCCTCGCAGCGCTCGCGGATCTCTGGAAGCATCAGGTCTATGACCTCGCCCGCTACATGAATGAGGAGATCTACCACCGCGAGGTCGTGCCGCAGGGCATCATCGACATCGTGCCGTCTGCAGAGCTCTCCTCTGCGCAGAACGTCGACGAGGGCAAGGGCGATCCAATCAAGTACCCCTATCATGACTACCTGTTCCGCTCGTTCATCGAACGCTGGCGCAAGGCGACGCCGGAGGATCTGCTCTTCTGGTATCAAGAAAGCACGGTTGAGGAACATATCGGCTGCGAGAAAGGGCTCGTCAAGAAATACTTCCCGACGGCCAAAGACTTCATCACCGACCTCGAACGCTGGTGGAACCTGTTCACCGGCATGGCGGTCGCCAAGCGCATCCAGGCGCCGCCAATCCTCGCCGTCAGCCGCCGCGCCTACGGCTTCGACCACCGCGAAGCACAGAACGGCCCGTATTACACGAGGAAGTATCGGCAGCTGAAACAGGAACTGCTGAAAGACTGAATATGCCAATAAAAAAAATCTGCCGCGGAATCGTGGCAGATTTTTTATTGGCATATTCTTTCACTCGCTGAAAGCGGAATCAGCCTTTGCGCGCATTCTTCGCTGCGCGGCCGCGGACGGTGCGGTCAAGGATGGCCTTGCGCAGGCGGATGCTCTTCGGCGTGACCTCGACGAGCTCATCGTTGTTGATGTACTCGATGGCCTGCTCGAGGGACAGGATGCGCGGCGGCGTCAGGCGGATTGCCTCATCGGAGGACGAGGTACGCATGTTCGATACGTTCTTCTTCTTGCACGGGTTGATATCGATATCGTTCTCGCGGGAGTTCTCGCCGACGATCATGCCCTCGTAGACCTGCTCGCCCGGGCTGATGAACATCGTGCCGCGATCCTGCAGCGTGTAGATGCCGTAGCCGGTCGTCTCACCCTGCTCGAACGCGACGAGGGAACCGCGCGTGCGGCCCGGGATATCGCCCTTGTACGGCGCATAGCCGTGGAACACGTGGTTCATGATGCCGTTGCCCTTCGTGCTCGTCAGGAGCTCGGAGCGGAAACCGATCAGGCCGCGCGCCGGGATTGTGAACTCGAGGCGCATATAGCCGGCCGTCTCGGTCATGTTCGTGAGCTCCGCCTTGCGTGTGCCGAGGCCTTCCATGACGGCGCCCATGTATTCCTGCGGAACTTCGACCTTCAGGCTCTCGATTGGCTCGCAGAGCTGGCCGTTGATCGTCTTATAGACAACTTCCGGTTTGCCGACCTGCAGCTCATAGCCCTCGCGGCGCATCTCCTCGATAAGGATGGAGAGATGCAACTCGCCACGGCCAGAAACCTTGAAGACATCCGGCGAATCCGTGTCCTCGACCTTCATCGCGACATTCGTCTCGACCTCTTTGTAGAGGCGCTCGCGCAGGTGGCGCGACGTGACGAACTCGCCCTCGCGGCCCGCGAACGGGCTCGTGTTGACACCGAACGTCATCGAGAGCGTCGGCTCGTCGATGCGGATGGCTGGCAGTGCCTCCGGCTGCTCCGCGTCAGCGACCGTGTAGCCAATGCTGACATCGCCGAGACCCGTCAGAGCGACAATCTCACCCATCGAAGCCTCCGGAACCTCAACGCGCTGCATGCCCTGATAGACGAATACCTTGCCGACCTTCGCCTTGATCTCCTGGTCGCCGTTGATAAGGACGACATTCTGATTCGTGTGCACCTTGCCGCGGCTGATGCGGCCGACCGCCACGCGGCCGACATAGTCATCGGCCTCAAGCGTCGTGACCATAAGCTGGAGCGGGCCCTCCGGATCGCCGTGCGGAGCCGGGATCTCTTTGACGATGGTCTCCATCAGCGGTTCGAGATTGTCGTTCTCATCTTCCATATGATATTTCGCGATGCCATCGCGCGCCGTCGCGTAGATGACCGGAAAATCGAGCTGATCATCATCGGCGTCGAGCTCCATGAACAGCTCGAGGACTTCGTCGTAGACATCATCGACGCGCTGGTTCGGCTTATCGATCTTGTTGATGACGACGATCGGCTTCAGATGCTGTTCGAGTGCTTTGCGCAGCACGTATTTCGTCTGCGGCATCGGGCCCTCGAACGCGTCGACGAGCAGCAGGACGCCGTCGACCATGTTCAGGACACGCTCAACCTCGCCGCCGAAGTCCGCATGGCCCGGGGTATCGACGATGTTGATCTTGATGCCATTGTACATGATGGCCGTATTTTTCGACAGGATCGTGATGCCGCGCTCACGCTCAATATCGCCGGAGTCCATGACGCGGTCCTCTACCTGCTCATTCGAGCGGAACACATGGCTCTGCTTCAGCATGGCATCGACGAGTGTCGTCTTGCCGTGGTCGACATGTGCGATAATCGCGATGTTCCGAAGCTTGTCATTGGTGATCATACTCATACTTTGAAATCTGCCTCCTATACCGATGAAAGCACTGCAAATCCGTGTTTCCATAAAGAAAAATGGCTGTGCGAGGACACCCATTTCTTTTATCGAAAATTCTTTTATAACAATATTACTATAGCCGTGCGCGCGCGGCTTGTCAATACTTTCCATCAAAAAACGGGAAGCTGTATCAAGTCGGCCTCCCGTTCTGTTACCCTGCTTATTCTTTATTTCTGCTTTCCCTTTTTCCTGCTCTGTTCCTTCAGGATCTCCGCTGCCTGCTTTTCCGGCACTTCTTCATAGCGGAGGAACTCCCGCGCAAACGTCCCGCGGCCCTGGGTCTGGGAGCGCAGTTCCGTCGCATACGCGTAGAGCTCGGCCTCCGGAACGATTGCATGGATGACGGTCATATCCTTCCCCTCGAGTTCGGTGCCGAGAATCCGCGCCCGCTTCCCGGACAGGCGCCCGATGACGTCGCCAACATAGTATTCCGGCGTCCGGATCTCGATGGAATCCATCGGCTCGAGCAGTACGGGCTCCGCGTCCCGCACGGCCTTTTTCAGCGCGATAGCGGCAGCCGCCTTGAACGCGGCCTCCGACGAATCGACGCTGTGCGAGGATCCGTCATAGAGATTGATGTGGATGTCGGTGACGGGGAATCCCGCATAGATGCCCTGCCCGAGCGTCTCTCGCACACCTTTCTCGACCGCCGGGATGAACTGCCGCGGTACCGCGCCGCCGAAGACATTTTCCGTGAACAGGATACCAGCCCCTGCCTCACGCGGCTCGACCTCGAGGAACACGTCGCCATACTGCCCGTGCCCGCCGCTCTGCTTCTTGTACTTGCCCTCGGCCTTTGCTGTGCCGCGGATGGTCTCGCGGTAGGCAACGCGCGGTTTCAGCAGCTCCATGCCGGCGTGGTACTTCCTCGCGAGCTTCGACTGCAGCATCTCGAGATGCATCTCCCCCATGCCGGAGAGCAGGGCCTGTCCGCCCGCACCCTCTTTGTTCAGGCCGATGGTATGGTCTTCCTCGCGTTCCTTTTCAATTGCCGCGAGCAGCTTATCTTCATCGCCCTTCTTGAGCGGCACGGCGGCCATTTCGAGCATCGGTTCCGGGAATTCCATCTTTTCATAGACGATGGGCGCGGACGGTGCCGTGAGCGTGTCGCCGGTCTGTACCGAGCCGAGCTTCGCCGTCACGACGATATCGCCGGCATGGGCATGCGCGACATTGTGCGATTCCTTGCCGCGGAGTGCCAGCAGCTTGCCAATCCGCTCATGCTTGCCATCCGTCATATTCACTGCGCTCGTATCCGGCTTCAGATCCCCCGAATACAGGCGAAGATATGTCTTCTTTCCGCCGGACGGGTCGATTTCGGTCTTGAAAGCCTGCGCAGAGAACAGGTCATCCGCCTTGCGCTCAAGGATATCGCCGCTATCCGCCTCTGTGCCGATGGCATTGCGGGCAAGCGGAGATGGCAGATACGTCACGATGCAGTTCATGAGCTTCTTGATGCCGATGTCCGCCTTTGCCGAGCCGCAGAAAACCGGGAAAAGATTGCCATGATAGATGCCCTGCAACAGGGCGGCCGTGACCTCGTCCTCCGTGAGCTCCTCTCCGCCCACATATTTTTCGAGCAATGTCTCATCATAATCGGCTGCCGCCTCGATCAGGGCCTGCCGCGCCTCAGCGACGTCCTTTTCCATATATTCCGGAATATCCGTGAACGTGCAGTCCTCCGCGTCGTGGAACACGACCTTGCCGCGCATCGCGAGCAGGTCGACGACGCCCTGAAACGCGGCCTCCTGCCCTATTGGCAGCTGTACCGGTACGACGCCGGGCCCGAACCGCACGCGGAGTTCATCGACGGTCGCCTGGAAATCCACGTGCTCGCGGTCCATCTTGTTGATGAAGAACGCGCGCGGCAGATCCGCTTCCGACACGAGTTTCCAGAGCTTTTCCGTCTCGACCTCCACGCCGGAATGCGCGGAGATCACGAAGAGCGCCGCATCGGCGGCTGCTATCCCCTCGATAGCCTCACCGACGAAGTCCGGATACCCCGGCGTATCGAGCAGGTTCAGCTTATTCTCGCCGAACTCACAGGCTGCAAGCTTCAGTTCCATCGTCAGCTTCCGCTCCTGTTCCTCTGGCAGGACGTCGAGGCGGCTCGTGCCGTCCTCGATACTCCCCCGCCGTTTCGAGGTACCCGTATGGTACAGGCAGGCATCAAGAACCGTCGTTTTCCCGCAGTTCCCATGCCCCAGGAAAACCACATTGCGCAAATGCTCGCTGGAATATTCCTTCATAGTATTCCCTCCTATTTGTTCTTTTATACACTCTATATTCGATTTGATGGCAGAATATTCCTTCTTTCTCTAGCAGGAAGTTTTCGCGGCAAACTTTCCATACGAAAAAACTGCCGCACATCCCATGATGTACAGCAGTCCAGAGTAAATCTAACTCTCTATGTGTTCCTGCAATCAGAGTCCTGCCTGCTTGCGCAGCGCATCGGCTTTATCCGTGTGCTCCCACGGCAGGTCGACGTCCGTGCGGCCGAAATGCCCGTAGGCTGCAGTCCGGCGGTAAATTGGGCGGCACAAATCGAGCATCTTGATGATGCCGGCCGGGCGCAGATCGAAGTTGTCTTTGACGACGCTCTCAATCTTCTCCTCCGGCACCTTGTTCGTACCGAACGTGTCGACCATGACCGAGACCGGATATGCTACGCCGATCGCATAAGCGAGCTGGATCTCGCAGCGGTCCGCGAGCCCGGCCGCAACGATGTTCTTCGCAACATAGCGCGCCGCATAGGCCCCCGAACGGTCGACCTTCGTCGGATCCTTGCCCGAGAATGCACCGCCGCCATGGCGGGCCCAGCCGCCATACGTGTCGACGATAATCTTGCGGCCGGTGAGGCCCGAGTCGCCCTGCGGTCCGCCGATGACGAATTTCCCGGTCGGGTTGACGAGGATGCGCGTGTCATCCTTCAGGAGTTCCGCCGGAACGACCGGGCGGATGACGTGCTCGACGAGATCCTTGCGGATCTGCTCGAGGGAAATCTCTGGATCATGCTGCGTCGAGATGACGATGGTCTCAACCGAAACCGGCTTGCCATCCTCATAGGCGACCGTGACCTGCGTCTTCCCGTCCGGGCGCAGATACGGCAGCGTGCCGTTCTTGCGGACCTCAGCGAGCCGGTGCGAAAGGCGGTGCGCCAGCGAGATGGTCAGCGGCATGTATTCGGGCGTCTCGTTCGTCGCATAGCCGAACATCATGCCCTGATCGCCGGCGCCGACCGCGTCCGCATCATCCATCTCGCCCTCGCGCGCCTCAAGGGACTTGTCGACGCCCTGCGCGATATCCGGCGACTGCTCGTCCAGCGACACGAGGATGCCGACCGTATCCGCATCGAATCCGTACTCCGCCTTCGTATAACCAATCTCGCGGATTGTTTCGCGGATAATCTTCGGGATATCGACATAGCACGACGTCGAGATCTCACCGACGACATGCACCTGTCCCGTCGTCACGAGCGTCTCACACGCCACACGGCCCTGCGGGTCTTTCTCGAGGATTGCGTCGAGGATTGCGTCTGAAATCTGGTCAGCGAGCTTGTCCGGATGACCCTCGGTCACCGACTCGGACGTGAACAGCATACGTTTCTTGCTCATGAATCATACCTCCTGTAAAACCGCGCGATCCCGAAGCGACGGGCCGCGCGTATCGTTTTTCCGTTGAATAGCATCCTGCCACCAGCCTGCACAGGCAAACGAAAAGGCCCTCCGAAAGGAGAGCCTTCTATTTTCTCTCATCTTTCAGGTAAAACCTGTGGAATTGGCACCGTTCAAACTACGGACGTCTGTGGTTGCCGCGACTTCATCGGGCCAGTCCCTCCATCGCTCTAGATGAACCATATTCAACTTTTTCTGTCTCTATCATAGCGGAGAACTTCTCCCCTGTCAAGACATTTTTCAAGAAATGCTGGAAAAGGAATTTTGACCTGTCGGGAGCGAAATGCTATAATCATTTTGACTATATAAAAGAATGGAGGCCTTTCCTCATGAGTCTGGATGGCTTTTCTATGCACGCGCTCGTCCGCGAGCTCAGCCGCGCGGTCACTGGCGGCCGCATCGACAAGATCACACAGCCGAACAAACAGTCTATCATCCTGTCAATCCGGCAGCCCGGTGAGAATCACCTATTGCAGATCTCGACGAACTCGCAGAACCCGTCGGCGCATCTGCTGACCAAGAACCTCGAGAACCCGCCGGAACCGCCGGTATTCTGCATGGTGTTGCGCAAGCAGCTCGAGACCGGCCGCATCGCCGGAATCCGCCAGCACGGGCTTGACCGCCTGCTGCTGCTCGACATCGACTCGATTGCGGCAGGCGGCCGCATCGTCACGAAAACGCTCGTGATTGAGCTCATGGGCAAATACAGCAACATCATCCTCGTGCAGGATGGCAAGATCCTCGACGCCCTGCGGAAGATCGGCGAAAACAGCAGCCGCGTCCGCACGGTTCTTCCGGGACAGAACTACGAACTGCCGCCCGCACAGAATGAGCTCAACATTTTCCAGGATGACCTCGATGACGTCCTGCGCGCGGTAAAGGCCGATCCAGAAAAGCGACTCGACAAGGCGATTCTCGGCGCCTGCCAGGGTTTCGGCCCCGTGACGGCAAAGGAAATCTGCTTTTCCGCCGGGCTCGCTCCGTCGACGCGCATCCATGATCTCGAGATCATCGATTTCGCGTCGGTCAAGAGCGCCATCGAAGAAGTCCGCGAGGCCGCGGACAGCGAGCATCCAGGCCCCGCCCTGCTCATCGACGAGAACCAGAAGATCCTCGCGATGAGCTCGTTCCCGCTGCATTACCTGCCCAACGCCACGGCGCTGCATTTCCCGACCGTCAGCGCCATGCTCGAGAAAGCGGACACGCTCGCCGGCTCCTACGTGCTCCCGGACAAGGACCGGTTCAAGAAGCTCGTCAAGAACGAGAAGAACCGCGCGCAGAACAAGCTCAAAAAGCTCAATAAAGAAATCGAGGAAGCGGAGAACGCCGACATCTGGCGGGTGCGCGGCGACAACCTCATGACCTACCAGTATCAGTTCAAGAACCGGGAAAATCCAGAGATCACGGTTCTCGATATCTACAGCGCGGATGGAGAGACCATCACGATCCCGCTTGACCAGCGCCTGACGATGGTCGAAAACATGCAGGCATGCTACAAGAAATACAACAAGCTCCAGCGCGCGCAGGAACTCCTGCGGGTGCAGAAACAGGACTGCCTCGAGAATATCGCCTATCTTGAAAGCATCGAGGCATCGCTGCTCGCGTCATCAAGCCTCGCGGAAATCAATGAGATCCATAACGAACTGGTCGCAGGCGGCTATCTCCACGAGAAGCCGAAGAAAAAGAACAACGACAAGCCGGCGCGCCCGTTCCACTTCCATACGGAAAACGGCCTCGATATCCTCGTCGGCAAGAACAACTACCAAAATGACAAGCTGACGTTCAAGACCGCGCATTACAACGACACCTGGTTCCATACGAAGGATATTCCGGGCTCGCACGTGATTCTCTGCAATGGCGGCGCCCCGCTGCAGGATGAGGACGTCGATATGGCAGCGAGCCTTGCCGCCTACTTCTCTCAGGCGCGCGGCAGCTCGCAGGTTCCTGTCGACTACACCGAAGTCCGCTATGTCAAGAAGCCCTCTGGAGCAAAGCCTGGATTCGTGATCTTTACGAACCAGAAAACGCTCTACGTAACGACGACGGAAAAGGAAATGCAGCCGATTCTCGCGCAGGATACCGAAACAAAATAAAGAAAAGACGAAAAAATGGATGCCGCACCTTCGCCGTGCGGCATCCATTTGGGTTTGTTTGCTTCTTTGCTTGCGCTGCTCGCTCAAAAGCGGAATTTCTGCAGGTTGCCCTGAAGCTCCTGCGCGAGCTGCGCGAGCGAGTCGCTGGCCGACGCAATCTCCGAGGCAGAAGCGGACTGCTCCTCGGTTGCCGCAGATACGCTTTCCATCTCCTCCGCGACCTTGTTGCCCTGCGTATTGATGTTCTCGATATTCGACGATATCGCACCAGTATCGCTGGCGACATCCGAAATCGCGTGCGCCATCTGTGCGACCTCTTTCGAGACCTCGTCGATATAGTCCTTGATCTGCTCGAAGGTCTTGCGCAGTTCTTCTACCGACTGTGCGCCCTCGGCGACCGCCGAGCTGCCCTGCTTCATCGAGACGACGGCGCTGCCCGTATCGTCCTGGATATTCTTGATCAGTACAGAGATCTGCTGCGCGGACTGCTGCGACGCCTCCGCGAGCTTGCGGACCTCGTCGGCGACGACGGAGAAGCCGCGGCCCTGCTCGCCTGCCCGAGCTGCCTCGATAGCGGCATTGAGTGCGAGGAGGTTCGTCTGATCCGCAATGCCGGAAATCGTCTCGACAATCTGGCCGATTTCCTGCGAACGCTCGCCGAGCTTATCGACGATGGAGGCAGACTCGCCGACCGTCTTCTCTACGCTGCGGATCTGATCCACGGAGTTCTGCACGGCGCCGGAACCGCTGACCGCCTGATTGAATGCTGCCGTCGCATGCTCTGCGACGCGGCCTGCTTCATCTTGCAGACGCAAAACAGACTGCGATACCTTTTCAATCGAATGCGAGCTCGTCGCGATGCCGTTCTCCTGCTCCGTCACCGCTTCCGAAGCCTTCTGTACCGAGTCCGCGACCTGCTGTGATGCCTGCGCGGACTGCTGCGAGCTCGCCGTCAGCTCCTCGGATGTCGCAGCAATCTGGCTTGCCGATTCATTCGTATGGCCCATGAGCTTGCTGAGATTCTGGCGCATAGTGTCGACCATCGCTTCCATCTCGCCGAACTCATCGCGGCGGTCTTCACGCGCAACCGTCTGACGGAAGTCACCCTCACCGAGACGCTCGCAGGTCGCCATCATCGAACGGAGCGGCTTATGAATCGTATTGATGATCATCCAGCCGAGCAGGCACAGGATCAGCAACGTCACGAGAACCTGCACGGACATATTGATGACCGCCGAGGAAACCGCGCTGGAATTCTTCTCGTTGATGTCTTTCGCCTGCTGCGTCACGCTCTGGCGGAGCGGCTGCATCGCATCGTCCCAGCCGATGATCTCTTTGATGGCCTGCGTGTTATAGAGGTTTTTGGCGGCCTGCTGATCACCGTTGACCGAGAGGTCGAGCATCTGGTCCGTATACCCCTTGAACGCCGACCACTGCGCTTCAATCGTCGACTCCTGTTCGCCATTCAGTCCGAGCGCTTTATACTCCTGCCAAGCGTCCTCGTACTGATCCATGTACTCCTGGATATTTTTCTTGTTCTTGACGATCTGTGCGTGATCCGTCAAGCTGACGTTCTCAAGGATACGCGCCTGCATAGATCGAACGATGATCGAGCAATTGCCGAGCAGCTGCACCGCCTGCACTTGCTTGTTCGCCATGTGCTCCATCGCGGACTGGGTACTGCGCAGATACGAAATACCGGTAAGTCCGACAGAAAACATTGCGAACACCGATACGATGATCAGACAGACGATCTTGTACGCGACCCGCAGATTCCGAAACCAATTCATATTCTTTCCTCCCCTAACGTTTCAAGGCCTCCGGTGAGCGAAACCTCATAAGATAAAATTCCTATTTTTCTTCTATTATACAAAAAAGATACGAGGCAATACAGGACAGTTGTCCCAAAATATACTTACCTTTTCCAACCCTCCACTCTTTCTATTTTTCTATATCCTTTCATATATTCCTGCCAGATGTCCCAAAAAAGAAAAAGCGTTGGCAGGAATCGCTTTCCACCAACGCAAAAACGCCAGATAACCGAATAAAAACAACGAAACAGTTTTACGCCTTTAATCCAGAGAATACCCGTTTTGCCGAAGAAACTCTTTTTCCTCGTCCGTGAGGGCAACGCGGTGGAGCAGATCTGGCCGGTATTCTGCCGTGCGGAGCAGGGACTGCTCGCACCGCCAGGCGCGGATTTTCGCGTGGTCGCCCGAAAGGAGGATTTCCGGTACCTCCCGGCCCTCGAAATCCCTCGGCCGCGTATACTGCGGGAACTCCAGCAGCCCGTCATAGAACGAATCCGTCGGCGCCGAGGTCTCATCGCCGAGCACGCCCGGCAGCATGCGCGCCACCGCATCCGCGATGACCATGGCTGGGAGCTCGCCCCCCGTCAAGACAAAATCGCCGATGGAGACGCGCTCGTCCGCGATGTCGTAGATCCGCGCGTCGAAGCCTTCGTAGTGCCCGCAGAGGAAAACCAGCTGGTCGTACGCTGCAAGTTCCTTCGCCTTTTCCTGCGTGAAGGTCGGCCCCGACGGATCCATAATCAGCACGCGGCGGTTTTCCGCGTACTCGCTCGTCTTTTCGAGCACATCGCGCACGGCACGCGTCATCGGCGGCACCTGCAGGACCATCCCCGCGCCGCCACCGAATGGCGAGTCGTCGACATGCCGGTGCTTATCCGTCGAATAATCGCGGAAATTCGTATAATGCACCGAAAGGATGCCGTTATCCATCGCGCGCTTTAAGATGCTGTCACCAAATACCCCCTGAAACATTTCGGGGAATATCGTCACCATATCCATCCGCATGAGGTCAGCCCTCCAACGTATCCGGCATATCGACGACCATGCGGCCGCCCTTTATGTCGATTTCTTTCACGACTGCCTTGAGCGCCGGGACGAGCAGCTCCGAACCATCGCTACGGCGTACCTGATAGACGTCGTTCGAGCCCGTCCGCATGACGTTCTCGACCACACCAATCTCAACCCCGTCCGGGGCAAAGACCTGCAGCCCGATGATGTCAAAGGTATAGTATACGCCATCCTCGAGCGGCACAGTCTCCTCGCGGCTGACGGTCAGGACTTTCCCGGTCAGCTGCATGGCGTCCTCGCGCACCGGGTACTCGCGGAAGCGCAGGATCACGAACTGCTTATGGAAACGGCAGCTCTCGATATGCAGCAGCTCGTCGCCGACCATGACCTCCTTCATATCGCGGAAGCGGTCGACGAAATCCGTCAGCGGAATCACACGCATCTCTCCGCGGATTCCGTGCGGCGCACCGACGCGGCCGATGATGACGCGGCCTTCCGGCACGGCGCTTGTTTTCTTACCCGCGGATAGCGACAATCTTGTCATCCTCCACCAGAATCTCGACATTCATGAGCTCGCGCATATCGTCACCGACATGAACCTCGACCTGACGCTCAAGTGTACCCTGCACAATCTCTGCGCCGAGTGTGAGCTTCTCGAGGTTCTCCTTGCGGCTCGTCGTCTCCTGCGTGTACTGCATGCGCTTGTTGCGCTCCTCTGCATAATGCTCGCGGATAGCACCGAGACGCTGGATATCCTGCGGCGTCGGCGTCTGCGAATCGTTCTCTTTGAGCATGCGCTGCTCCTCGATGTTGATCTGCTGGATCTCGAGCTGCGCCTGCTTGATTCCCTCATCCATATCGCTCATGAGCTTGTTCTTGAGCTTTTCCGTCAGCTTTGCCTTGACGGTAACCGGCATCTTCAGTGAAATGGAATCCATGTTCTTATTTCCTCTCTGCTTTTGCAAAAAAAACGGCAAACCAGATGGCCTGCCGCTCTTGTCATTCAACAATCTCAACCGTGACTTTTTTGTTTTCACGGACAGCCATGGCCTTGACGACGGTACGGATTGCCTTGGCAATCCGGCCCTGCCTGCCAATCACCCTGCCCATGTCATCCTTTGCGACGCGGAGTTCGAGGACGGTCTGCCTCTCCTCCTGCTTTTCGTCTACGACGACGTCTTCCGGATGTTCCACAAGGGACTTCGCGATAACTGCAACAAGATCTTTCATGCTGAGTACCCCTTAGTTCTTCTTGCTCTCAGCGAACTTGGCCATGATGCCCTGCTGGCTGAGGAGGTTTTTGACGGTATCGGTCGGCTGAGCACCTTTGTTCATCCAATCCAGAACCTTGTCCTCGTCTACGTTGACGACTGCCGGCGTCTGGGACGGGTCATAGTTACCGAGAATCTCGATAAAACGGCCGTCACGCGGGGAGCGGGAGTCTGCAACGACGATGCGATAGAACGGATTCTTCTTCGCACCCATACGATTCAAACGGATTTTTACTGCCATGAAGATTCACCACCTTTCGATGCGTACTTTATTTCAATGCAGGAACGGCATGCGGGGAAGCCCCATCTTGCCAAGGGCTCCGAGGCCGCCAAGGCCTTTCTTGCCCTTCTGCATCTTTTTCATTTTCTTCATCATCTTCTTCATCTCGGCGAACTGCTTCAGGAGCTTGTTGACATCCTGCACGCGGGTGCCGGAACCAAGCGCGATACGCTTGCGGCGGCTGCCATTGATGATGCGGATGTCGGCGCGTTCCTGCGGCGTCATCGACTTGATGATGGCCTCGATCTGGCGGACCTCCTTGCCCTCGAAGTCGATATCTGCGCCATCGAGCTGCTTCTTGAGTCCGCCCATGCCAGGAATCATGCCGAGGATTGACTCGAGTGAGCCGAGCTTCTTGACCTGTTGCATCTGCGAGAGGAAATCGTCTAGCGTGAACTCGTCCTTCCGCAGCTTCTTCGCCATCTTCTTGGCTTCTTCCTCGTCGAAGGTCTGCTGGGCCTTCTCGACGAGCGACAGGACATCGCCCATGCCGAGGATACGGGATGCCATGCGATCCGGATAGAACGGCTCGAGCGGCTCGAGCTTCTCACCCATGCCGACGAACTTGATGGGAACGCCCGTGACTGCCTTGATGGAGAGCGCCGCGCCGCCGCGCGCATCGCCGTCGAG
This sequence comes from Selenomonadaceae bacterium, assembly GCA_036733925.1. Classification (GTDB taxonomy): domain Bacteria; phylum Bacillota; class Negativicutes; order Selenomonadales; family Selenomonadaceae; genus UBA2897. Next base: position 18,667 of record DAIMZO010000004.1, read on the forward strand.
CTTCGTCATGATGACGCCGTCGAGCCCGAGCGAATCGTTGAAGCTCTTCGCGACATTCACGGACTCCTGACCGGTCATCGCATCGACGACGAGCAGGATCTCATGCGGATGAACCGCGGCCTTGATGTCGCGGAGCTCCTGCATCAGGTCTTCGTCAATCTGCAGGCGGCCAGCCGTATCGATAATGATGACATCGCAGGCATGTGACTGGCTGTACGGAATCGACGATTTCGCAATCGTCACGGCGTCCGTTCCCGGCTCCATCGAGAACACCGGGATATCGAGCTGCGAGCCAAGAACCTGCAGCTGCTTCACTGCGGCCGGACGGTAGATATCCGCCGCGACGAGCAGCGGGCGCTTGCCCTGCTTCTTCAGGGCGAGCCCGAGTTTGCCAGCAGATGTCGTCTTGCCGGCGCCCTGCAGACCAGTCATCAGGATGATGGTCGGCGGCTGCGCGCTCATCGCGATGCGGCTCTGCGTGCCACCCATGAGTTTGGTCAGCTCTTCGTCGACAATCTTGATGACGACCTGCGCCGGCGTCAGCGTCTCGAGGACGTTCTGGCCGACCGCGCGCTCCTTGACCGTCTTGACAAAGTTCTTGACGACCTTGAAGTTGACATCTGCCTCGAGCAATGCCATGCGCACCTCGCGCATGGCCTGATCGACGTCATCCTCCGTGAGCTTGCCATGACCGCGGAGCTTCTTGAAAGTCTCCTGCAGGCGGTCTGACAGATTTTCGAAGATCATGGGTTCACCTCCAACTTTATCCAAGGTGCAAGGAGCGACTGGATTTTCCGGGCCGTCTCCCGGTTCTCCGCTGTCTCCAGCGAGGAAACAAGCTTCGAAACATCCTGCAGGCTCGCCTGTTCCCGCCGATAACGGGCGGCAAGGCCGAGCTTCTGCTCGTATGCCTCCATCGCCTTTTCTCCGCGGTGGATGTTATCGTAAACGGCCTGCCTCGATATGCCGAGCGCGTCACCGATCTCGGACATCGACAGATCTTCAAAGAGCTGCATGCGCAGGCATTCCTGCTGCTTATCCGTGAGAAGCGCTCCGTATAGGTCAAACAGTATTGACTCATAGAGGAACTGTTCCATGTTCTCACCCGCACCTCTTGTTTCCGCTCTGCTTCCTGCCAAGGGCTGTTCCTTGACATCCGACTGTTTCATTATAGCGGAAGCAAAACAGCCTGTCAAGGCTTTTTGCTTGACAGGCTGCAGAAAATTCAATTTGTCGCGTACGCAACATTTGCGGCACCTTGATTTTCCCCGAGATAATGGACAAAATCTTTTGCCGGCATCGGTTTGGCGTAGTAATAGCCCTGCAGATAATTGACGCCCATATCCTTTAGCGTATCGACCATATGCTTCGTCTCCACGCCCTCGGCGGTGACTTCATAGCCTAGATTCCGCAGAGACAGGATGACGTTCTGCAGATAAGAATCTGGTTTCTTGAAATGATCCTGCACGATATCTTTGTCGAGCTTGACGTTCACGAACGGGATCTGCTTGACCATGCGGGCATTCGAATACCCGCTGCCAAAATCATCGAGCACGAACTGGAAGCCGTCCTTCTGCATCAGGCTGACCTTTTCCTTGAGCGTCGACAGGCTCTCCATCGAGGCCTCCGTAATCTCAAGGTGGATGGCCGAATCCGACAGGTGGTAATGCTTCTTGATATCCGCGAAATCCTCCGCGAGCGTCAGATCATGGCACTGGATTGGCGAAAGGTTGACATTCATCCACTCGAGGCCGCTCTTCTGGATATCCTCGCGCGACATGAACGCACAGGCTTTGCGGAAAATCTGCTCCCCGAGCTGCGAGATGCTGCCATCGTGTTCCGCCATCGGGATGAACTCGTCTGGGAAGATGAGCTTGCCATCCGCACCGCGGATCCGCGCCAAGGCCTCAGCCCCGACGATTTTCCCGGATTCTGCCCGCGCAAGCGGCTGGATGAAGATCTCGATGCCATCGTTCAAAATAGCGCGGTCGAGCGCCCGCTTGACGCGCAGATGATGATGCACGTGTTTCCAGTACTCCCGGTCGATATGGATGTCCGGCGCGTCTACGCCGCCGGCTTCCTTGAACGCCATCGACAGGCAGTTCACGACATTTTCCATCGAGCGGAGCAGCCGCGGCTCCATCGAGACGCAGCCGATATTCGCAAAAATCTCCGCATTCCCGGCGCTCCAGGAGGTGCGGAACCGCTGCTTCAGCAGGTACTGGATCTTTTCCGTATCCATCGGGTGGAAGCTCGCGAGCAGGAAGCGCCCGTTGCGCAGGTAGAAAGTCGTCGAATCGCGGATCGTCGACTCAAGATACCGGCCGATAGCCGCGAGCCCGCGATCCATCTGTGCCCCGCCGTAGAGCTCCCGCGTGTCGTTGTAATTCTGGATCACGAAGCCGAACAGCCAGTAATCCTTGCGGCCGAGATATTCCCTCATGACCGACTGAAAAGCCAGATGGTTGAAAAGGAACGTCCGCGGCTCGATATAGCGCTCCGGATTCTGCGTGCCGAGATAGATGATCAGGATGGCGAGCAGGCTGAAATAGCACGACGTCATGGAATACGGAAAAATGCTGTCGAGCAGGAAGCCGACGGCCAAGATCAGATTGAACGCGTAAAGGCGGAATTTCTGCAAGGAATCCGCCTGCTGCCTGCAGATTGCGATATAACCAGCTGAAAAGGCAAGATACGCCCAGGCCGCACCGAAAATCCAGGCCGAAAGCGGTCCGGTTTGGAACCCGTCCGAGGAATCGAAACGGAAAACCCAGCCGGTCCACGGCGTCAGTATGGTCAGGAACAGCGCGGCGAGCAGCGGAAGCATCGTGATGGTCCGCCAGATGGACGGGATTTCCTGATACGCATACAGCTCATCTGCCGTGTATTCGAACAAGAACCAGCTCCGAAGCAGGAACAGCACGCAATAAGCGATATTCATTCCATACAAGAGCACATAGGAATACGAAGCCCAGCCCGGATTCCACGCGCAGGCCGCAACCGAAACAATGGTCAGCGCAAAATTCAAGCCTAAGGCAGTAACAAAATCCCGGTTCTGCCGCGTCGGCAGATAGCTTTTCCCGAAATAAAACAGGAAAAGCAGAAACTGTACCGGGAGCGTGGCCAGCGCAAAATCACAATTGTACGTGCTCAGCCATTGAAACATAAAGACTCCTCCAAGGTTGTTTATTCTATATCCCCCTTGGAAATTTCTCCCAAAAATTTCCAGCCCCTATCTTGCTATTATTCTGACTCTCTTTCGTTTGAATTTATTTAAAATATTGACGATATT
>DAIMZO010000004.1:22040-100724 GCA_036733925.1 Selenomonadaceae bacterium
AAAAATTTAGTATTTTAGTACTTTCTATGAATTTTCCTGCTAATTTTTGCTCGTCTCTGATTTTTTTACGAATTATTTTGATTGTATGCATTCAAAATGAAGCAACGAAAGAAGAGGATGGAGATACCGGGCGGTACCTTCATCCTCTTCCTGGCTGATTCATTTTTCACAGCAGTCCGCAATCAGGCTTCGACTCGGATCTGCTTATCGTCGTTCGCTTCCTGCGCTTTGTGCTCGGCAGAGAGCAGTTCTTTTGCCGCCTGCAGCTGCATCTCGACCTGCTGGTAGGAAGTGCCGCCAAACGAATTGCGGTTCTTCACGCAGGTTTCTGCACGGATTGCGTCGTAGACATCGTTATCGAAAAGCGGCGAGAGCGCCTTGTACTCCTCCATCGTCATGTCTTCGAGGTACTTGCCCTGCTCGATGCACTGATGGACGGCCGTACCAGAAACAGCATGTGCCTCGCGGAACGGCATGCCTTTCTTGACCAGATAGTCCGCAAGATCCGTCGCGTTCGAGAAGTCCTCGGTCACCGCGCGCTTCATGACATCCTCGTGCACCTTCATGCCGCGGATCAGCTCCGCATAGACCGCGAGACTGAACTTCACGGTATCGATGGCATCGAAAATGCCCTCTTTATCCTCCTGCAGATCCTTGTTGTAGGCAAGAGGCAGACCCTTGACCGTCGTGAGCATCGCCATCAGATGGCCGATCACGCGTCCGGTCTTGCCACGCACGAGCTCGGAGACGTCCGGGTTCTTCTTCTGCGGCATCATCGAGGATCCCGTGCAATGCGCATCATCCAGCTCGATGAAATGGAACTCGCGCGTGCACCAGAGGATTGTCTCCTCGCTGAGCCGCGAGAGATGTACCATCAGGATGGACGCCGCCGACAGGAACTCGAGGATATAGTCGCGGTCGCTGACCGCGTCAAGGCTGTTGTTGTAGATGCTCTCGAAATGCAGTATCTGCTGAACCATCTGGCGGTCAATCGGGAACGTCGTCCCAGCGAGAGCCCCTGCCCCGAGCGGCATGATATCCGCGCGTTTGTAGACACCTTCGAACCGTGCGAAATCGCGCGCGAGCATCGAGAAATACGCGAGCAGATGGTGCCCGAAAAGGATTGGCTGCGCGCGCTGCAGATGCGTGTACCCGGGCATGATGACGTCCTTGTACTTTTCCGCAGCCTCGCGGAGCGCTTCCTGCAGGTTCAGGATTTCCTTCTCGACGGCAACGATTTCCTTGCGCACATACATATGCGTGTCGAGCGCAACCTGATCGTTGCGGCTGCGCGCCGTATGCAGGCGACCGCCTGCCTCGCCGATGGCCTCCGTCAGGCGCTTCTCGATATTCATATGGATATCTTCTAGGTCAACCGAGAAATCGAATTTCCCGTCCTCAATCTCCTGCAAGATTTCCTTCAGACCCTTGACGATGGCATCCTTGTCCTTTTCGGACAGGATCCCGCATTTCGCAAGCATCGTTGCGTGGGCGATAGACCCGGCGATATCCTCGTGATACATGCGCTTATCGAATGAAATGGACGCCTGAAACTCGTTGATCATCTCGTCGGTGCTCTTCGAGAACCGGCCGCCCCACATAGCTTTGCTCATTTCTGATGTTTCTCCTGCATGAGGGCACGAACCTTGAGCGGCAGGCCGAACAGATTGATGAAGCCTGTCGCATCTGCCTGATTGTAGACGTCATCGTGCTCGAACGTCACGAACTCCTGGCTGTAAAGCGAATACGGGCTCTTCGAACCAGCAGAGATGATGTTGCCCTTGTAGAGCTTGAGCTTCACCGTGCCCGTGACCGTCTGCTGCGTGCTGTTGACGAATGCGGCGAGCGCCTCGCGGAGCTGGCAGAACCACATGCCATCGTAGACGAGCTCGCCATAGCGGACGGCAACATGCTGCTTGAAATGGAACGTCATGCGGTCGAGGCAGAGATACTCGAGCTCACGATGTGCATAGTAGAGGATGGATCCGCCCGGGTTCTCGTAGACGCCGCGGGACTTCATGCCGACAAGGCGGTTCTCGCAGATATCGACGATGCCGACGCCGTTGCGCGCACCGATCTCGTTGAGCTCGGTCAGGAGCTCAACCGCCCCCATCTTCTTGCCGTTGACCGCGACCGGAACGCCCTTCTCGAAGTCGACCGTCACGTACTCCGGCTTATCCGGCGCATCCTCCGGTGCCTTCGAGATCATATACATCGAGTTGTCCGGCGCGTTCTCCGGCTGCTCGAGATCCGAGCCCTCATGGGAGAGGTGCCAGATATTGCGATCCATCGAATACTTCTTGCTCTCCGTCGGAATGGGGATGCCGTGATCCTTCGCGTAGGCAATCTCTGCCGTGCGGGAATCGAGATCCCATTCACGCCACGGCGCGATGATGTCGAGGTTCGGTGCGAGTGCCTTCACCGTAAGCTCGAAGCGAACCTGATCATTGCCCTTGCCCGTAGCGCCGTGAGCGACGGCATCGCAGCCCTCTTTCTTCGCGACCTCGACGAGGCGCTTTGCAATCAGCGGACGCGCGAACGACGTACCGAGGAGGTATTTGCCCTCGTAGACCGCGTCAGCCTTCAGCGTCGGCCAGACGTAATCCGTCAGGAACTCTTCCTGCAGGTTGTCGATATAGGCTTTCGAAGCGCCGGACTTGATGGCCTTCTCCTTGACGGCCTCGAGGTCGTCACCCTGGCCTACATCCACGCAACAGGCGATGACTTCACAGCCGTAGTTCTCCTTGAGCCATGGGATGATGACGGACGTATCCAGACCGCCGGAATATGCGAGTACCACTTTCTTGTAGTTCTTCTTTGCCATAATCGTTCTCTCCATTTCCTTTATTCGGGTAATGTTCGGATATGCAAGATTTCCGCACATAGACTGTATTCGCGCTCTGTGCGGAAAATCCTTCTTCCCTTTTCCACGTTAAGATTCTGCACGCATGAGCAAGGCGGAATCAGTCGGCCATGGTCAGCGCCATGATGGCCTTCTGCGTGTGCAGGCGGTTCTCTGCCTCGTCGAAGATGACCGGTGCGAAGTGCTCGAAGACCTCTTCCGTGATCTCCTCGCCGCGGTAAGCCGGCAGGCAGTGCATGACGATGGCGCGCTTGTCGGCGCCCTTCAGTAGCTCCGCGTTGACCTGATACGGCGCAAAGATCTTCTTGCGCGCCTCATGCTCCGCTTCCTGCCCCATGCTCGCCCATGTATCCGTCACGACGATATCGGCATCTTTGACCGCTTCTTTCGGATCCGTGACCCATGTGATGGACGCGCCGGTTTCCTTTGCGTCCTCGATGGCATTCTTCGTGACTTCCGGATCCGGCCTGTAGTCCTCCGGCGTCGCCGCGACGAACGTCATGCCGACCTTTGCGCAGCCGTACATATAGGAGTTCGTCATGTTGTTGCCATCGCCGACATACGCCATCTTAAGCCCCTTGAGATCCTTGCCCTTGTGCTCCTGGATGGTCAACAGGTCGGTCAGCACCTGGCAGGGATGCAGCAGATCCGTCAGCGCGTTGATGACCGGCACATCCGCGTATTTCGCGAGCTCCACGACGCGGTCATGGCCGAACGTACGGATCATGATGCCGTCGAGGTATCGCGAAAGCACGCGGGCCGTATCCTTGATCGGCTCGCCGCGCCCAAGCTGCAGGTCGCGGTTCGACAGGAACAGTGCCTGACCTCCGAGCTGGTACATGCCTGTCTCGAACGAGACGCGCGTGCGCGTCGAGGATTTCTCGAAAATCATGCCGAGCGTCTTGCCCTCGAGGATATGGTGCTCCACGCCAGCTTTCTGCATGGCCTTCAGCTCTGCGGCAAGGGACAGGATTTCCTGTACATCGTCGACGGAGAGCTCATGAATGGATAATAGATCTTTTCCCTTCAGCATTCCATGACCTCCTATAAGAAAAGCCTGCGATAGGCTTTTCATTTCCTGTTGTCATTGCTTTTATGTATCGTATTATACTACGTATAAATATGCTTGTAAAGTGCATTTTTATACGTAACTGCATTTTTTTATTTTTCAGCAGCTGCACCGAGCAATTCGTCGAGGACACCGAGCACAGCGTCAACCTGCTCGTTCGTCACGATGAGCGGCGGGATGAACCGCAGCACCTTGCCGACCGTGCAGTTCAGGATGAATCCCTTTTCGAGCGCCTGATTCACGATGGGCGTGCCGGGGATCGTCAGTTCCATGCCGAGGATCAGGCCCGTGCCGCGCACATCCTTGACCAGCGCCGGATATTTCTTCGCGAGACGCTCAAGCCCCGCCTTGAAATACGCGCCGGTCTCCTCGACATGCTGCAGGAACTCCGGCTGCGGGATCGTGTCAAGGATCACGTTGGCCGCTGCGCAAGCGAGCGGATTCCCGCCGAACGTCGTGCCATGGTCGCCGGGCCCAAAAGCATTCGCGACCTCGTCGGTCACGACGAACGCGCCGATCGGCACACCGCCCGCAAGGCCCTTCGCAAGCGTCACGATATCCGGCTTCACGCCGTATTTCTGATACGCGAAGAACTTCCCGCTGCGGCCGATGCCCGCCTGGATTTCATCGAAGATCAGCAGCGCATGATACTTGTCGCATAGTTTCCGTACACCCTTGAGATAGCCGGGTGCCGGCGTATATACGCCGCCCTCGCCCTGAATCGTCTCGAGCATGACCGCACAGGTCTTCTCGCTCATCATCTTCTCGAGCTCTTCGAGATCGTTGTAATGCACGTAATTGAAGCCACCTGGCACCGGGCCGAGCCCTTCCTGATAATGCGGCTGGCCGGTCGCGGTCAGCGTCGCGTAGGTGCGGCCATGGAAACTCATCCAGGCCGTGATGATCTGCACCTTCTCCGGATCCTGTGCCGTCGCCCATTTCCGTGCAATCTTGATAGCGCCTTCATTCGCCTCCGCGCCCGAGTTGCCGAAGAACGCTTTGCCGAGCCCGGACAGCTTCACGAGCTTCTCTGCGGCGTCGGCCTGCGGCTGCGTGTAGTAGAGGTTCGAGCAGTGCAGCATCTTGTGCGCCTGCTTCGTGATGGCATCGACGAGCCGCGGGTCATCGTGACCGAGCACGTTCACGGCAATGCCGCCGAGGAAATCGAGATATTTTTTCCCGTCGACATCCCAGACCTCCGCGCCCTTACCGTGGTCGAGGACGACCTTGTAGCGCTGGAATACCGGGACATAGGATGCCTTGTCCTCCGCGAAGATCCTATTATCTAAATCGCTCATGCGTATAAAGCCCCTTTTCGTATGCGTATGCCAAAAGTTCAGCGAACCACCTGCGTGCCGATGCCCTTCGACGTGAAGATCTCGAGCAGGATGGAGTGATCCAGCCTGCCGTCGATGATATGCGTCTTGCCCGCGCCGAGGTCAAGCGCCTTGAGGCAGGCCTCGACCTTCGGGATCATGCCGCCGGCGATCGTACCGTCCTGGATATAGGCGCGTGCCTCATTTGCATGCAGCGTCGAAAGGAACGACGATTTGTCGTTGAAATCACAGTAAATCCCCTCGACATCGGTCAGCAGCAGCAACTTCTCCGCCTCCATCTCGCCGGCAATCTCCGCCGCGACATAATCCGCGTTGATGTTGTAGCTCTCGCCATTCTTGCCGACGCCGATTGGCGCGATGACCGGGACGTAGTCGTTCTCGAGCAGATCGTCGAGGAACGTCGTGTTGATGCTTGTCGCCTCGCCAACATAGCCGATATCGACTTTCTTCGCGTTCGCGTCCTCATCGTATACCGTTGCAAGCTTCTTCTTCGCCTGGATCAGGCCGGCGTCCTTGCCGGATAATCCGACCGCCTGGACCCCGCGCTGGTTCAGCAGGTTGACGATCTCGGAATTCACCTTGCCGTCGAGCACCATTTCCGCAACCTCGACCGTCTCCTCATCGGTGACGCGGAGCCCGGCGACGAACGCGGACTTCTTGCCGATCTTCTTCAGGAAGCCCGTGATCTCCGGGCCGCCGCCATGCACGATGATGGGGCGCATGCCGACGTATTTCATCAGCGCGATATCCTGCATGACCTTCTGCTTCAGCGTATCGCTGACCATCGCGTTGCCGCCGTATTTGATAACGAACGTCTTGCCATAGAACCGCTGGATATACGGCAGGGCGTCGATCAGGACGGCCGCCTTGTCCTGCGGTGCAAATTGTTTTTCTATCTCTTCCATCAGGTGTGATACTCCCCGTTGATCTTGACGTACTCATAGGAGAAGTCGCAGGTCCAGACCGTCGCTTCCTCCGTGCCGTCGCCCATATCGATGTCAATGACGATGTCATGTGCCTCCATGACGCTGCGTAGCTTCTCCTCATCTGCGTCCGCGCCGACGCCATGCGCGTAGACCGGCACGCCGCCGAACTTCACGATCGTCTTCTGCGGATCCATCGGCACGCCGGCGTAGCCGACCGCGCAGATGACGCGGCCCCAGTTCGGATCCTCGCCGAAGAACGCCGTCTTGACGAGCGGGCTCTTCGCGACGCTCATCGCGATGGCCTTTGCATCCTCGAACGATTTCGTGCCCGTCACGTGCACGGTCAGGAATTTCGTTGCGCCCTCGCCGTCCGAGGCAATCTTTTTCGCGAGCTCCTCGCAGATTTCTTTGAGCGTCTGCTTGACGAGTTCATAGTCCTCGTTCTCCGCGTCGATATATGCGTTGCCGGCCTCGCCGTTCGCGAGCACGATACACATATCGTTCGTGCTCATATCGCCATCAATCGAGATCATGTTGAACGTGACCGGCACGACCTCCGACAACGCTTTCTGCAGCAGCACCGGCGCAATGGCCGCATCCGTCGTGATGAAGCAGAGCATCGTCGCCATGTTCGGCTGAATCATCCCCGATCCCTTTGCGATGAAGCCGAAGCGGACTTCTTTGCCGCCGATGCTGACTTCCGTCGCGCCGCATTTGGAGTAGGTATCCGTCGTGATGATCGCATTGCCCGCATCGACGCTGCCATCATCCGAGAGGGACTTCGCCGCCTGCGCGATGCCGCTTTCCATCTTGTCCATCGGGAGATTCACGCCGATGACGCCCGTCGATGCCACGATGACATCATCTGACGTGCAGCCGAGCGCCGAGGCCGCGAAGGACTGCATAGCCACGGCGTCTTTCTCGCCCTGCTCGCCCGTGCAGGCATTCGCGCAGCCGGCATTCGCGACGATAGCGTGTGCCGTGCCGGTCTTCACCACGCGCTTCGACGCATAGACCGGTGCCGCCGCAACCGCGTTCTGCGTGAACGTGCCGGCCACCGCCGCTTCTTTCTTCGTATAGATCATCGCGACGTCGAGGTTGCCGCTCTTCTTGATGCCGGCTTTCACGCCCGCTGCCAGAAATCCTTTCGGATAGGTGACGCCCGCCTTCTTCTGTTCTGCTGTAAACATATCGCATTTCCTCCTAAAATATGGTAGCCAATATTTTCATCTGATCAAGGGTATACCGGCGCGAAATCGAGTCCCATCTTTTCGTCGAAGCCGCACGCGATATTGAAATTCTGCACAGCCTGACCCGCTGCCCCTTTGACGAGGTTATCGATGGCTGAGAGCACGATCACGCGATGCGTGCGCTCGTCGATGTGCCAGGCAAGGTCGCAGAAGTTCGAGCCGCGCACGTATTTCGTCTCCGGGTACGCATTGCGGCCGAGCAGCCGGATGAAGAATTCCTTGCCGTAGAGCTTCTCGAACGCTGCGTCAACCTGTTCCGGCGTCACGCCGTCCGCGAGGCTTGCATAGCAGGTCGAGAGGATGCCGCGCGACATCGGTACAAGATGCGGCGTGAAGTTGATGACGGTCTTCTCACCCGAGAGCTTCGTTATGGCCTGCTCGATTTCCGGCGTATGCCGGTGATGCGCGACATTGTACGCCTTGAAATTATCGTAGAGCTCCGGGAAATGATTGCCCTGCTTCGGCTTGCGGCCTGCACCGGAAACGCCCGATTTCGCATCGACGATGATTGTGTTGACGTCGATCAGGTGTTCCTTCGCGAGCGGCGCGAGCGCCAGGATGCTCGCCGTTGTGAAGCAGCCGGCATTCCCGATAATCTTCGCATCCTTAATCTTCGCGCGGTTCAGCTCAGCGAGCCCGTATACGCGCGACGCATCCTTATGCGTATGCGCGACATGGTACCATTTCTCATAAACATCAGTGTCATCAAAGCGGTAGTCCGCGCCGAGGTCGATGATGCGCACGGGAAGGTTCTCCAGCGCCTTTCCGACTGCCATCGCGTGGCCATGCGGCAGGCCGATGAAAAGGAAGTCGCTGTCCTTGCCGATGGCCTCGATATCCTTCAGGCTCTCGAGCTTCAGATCGTAGAGTCCTCGCAGATGCGGATACAGCTCGGCGATTTTCTCGCCGGTATGACTCTCGGATGTGATATGCACGACTTCTGCCTGCGGATGCTGATACAGGATGCGCAGGAGCTCTGCCCCTGCATATCCTGTCGCCCCGATGACACTGACCTTCATAAAGGTCCCTCCCAACTTCTTGTAACTCTGTAAATGTATTTATAATTATACATCTATCAGGTATAATGGTTTCCGGTCTATATTATATGGAGGGAATGCCATGAAAAAATCCCGCAGGCGCAAAGTCTGGCGGCCGATTTTCCGCTTCTGCTTTGCCTTATTCCTGCTTTTCTTTAGCGCGTTTTTCCTGTCCGGCGGCATCTGGCTGTTCCACCCGCGCACCTGGCAGAATGTCGGCGACATGCTGCCGCGGCTTGAACGCCAGCTGCCCGCCATCGAAGACAGCGAGGACAAGCATACCATCGGATGGACGGATCGCGTCAGCCGCTTCATCTTCCTGAAGCGCGCCGTAAACAGCCGCGTCGACCGCGGAAGCTACGTCCCGCTCAATGAAATCCCGGATTCCATGAAGCAGGCCATCGTCGCCGTCGAGGACAGCCGCTTCTACTCTCATCACGGATTCGACCTGCAGGGCATCGCCCGCGCCTCGCTCGTCAACCTGCAATACGGGCAGATTGAGGAAGGCGCGAGCACGATCACGCAGCAGCTCGTCAAGAACCTGTTCCTATCGAACGAGCAGTCCTTCGGCCGCAAGGCGGGGAACTGGCCCTCGCCCTCGATATGGAGATCAACTACTCGAAAGACGAGATCCTCGAGCTCTACCTGAACACGATCTACTACGGCTCCGGCTACTATGGCATCGGCCCGGCCTCCATGGGGTATTTCGGCAAGAAGCCGAAAGACCTGCAGCTCCCCGAATCCTCCATGCTCGCCGGCCTGCCGAACGCACCGTCTGTCTACTCGCCCTACAACGACTTCCTGATGGCCAAGAAGCGGCAGATGGTCGTGCTCGACGCGATGGTCCGCTCCGGCTATATCAGCGCATCCACTGCAGAGGACGCAAAGATCAAGCCGATCCTGCTCGCCCATTGAGGCAGGAATATACAAAAATGCCGTTGGCTCTCCTATGGATGAGTCAACGGCATTTCTTATTTCTTCTTGTCTTTGTCTTTCTGCTGATCCGCGACGGAACGCTCGAAGTGCTTGTAGAACTGTTCGCAAAGATTCGTATACGTCGCAACCGTATCCACATCCGAACGGTTCTGCGCAATCTGATACGAATAGAGGAGCTGGTTCGTCCCCGCCTTGTACACATCGAAGAAGAACTGCGTGCGGCTGTTGTTCGCAACCGTCAGCGTGACATAGGCGTCCGCATAGCTGCCGACATTCTCCTTGAAGGCCTTTGCGGCCTCGCGGCGGCCGAGCGCCTTGATGTCGATGTTCTTGTCCTTCTGAATATCTTTTGCGACAGAATCATACGAAAGCACATAGCAGCGCGCTACATGGCTGGAATCGTACAGGATCTGCGTCAGGATCTCCTTGTTCGGCGCCTTCTCATCCACCTGCATGTAAAGCGGCGAATTGATGGCAAGGCGGTGTACCGCTGTGATATCCGCACCATCATAGGTCGTCACCTTGTCCGAGTTTGCGAAAGCGGACTGCGTGCCGAGCACGACAAGGCAGACAATCAGCAGCATCTGAATGATTTTTTTCATGAACCCTTTCCTCCTGCTCTTCCTTTATTTCTACTGAGCATAGATGAATATAATGCTTTTATTCTTTTCTATTCTACACCTGTTTTATGAATCCTGCCAGTAAAATTGATGAAACCAACGTCAAATTTCACAGAAAATCCACACGGGGCAAGATGCGCGACAGATACCGCCACGCAAAGAAGAACAGCGCACATTCAAGCGGGTAGCAGATCACAAGCTTCGGCACGCGGGTGGCCAGGATCAGCGAAGCGCCCTTCTCGTAGAACAGCACGAGCCAGAACGTATTGAGCAACAGATGCACGAAAGCATTCACAAGCAGGAATGCCAGCAGGACGCGCCAGACTTTCGGGCGCTGCCGGTAAAAGAATATGCCATAGAGCCAGCCCGTAAAGAACGCCGAGACCGTGAAGCCCGGGAAATAGGCCCCCGTCCCGAGCAGGTTCGCCCCGATGATGTCAGCAAGCGCCGACACGGCCCCTGCCTTGCACGGACCGAACCACGCCGCGCAGAGCGCGACAGGCAGGAAACTCAGACCAAAATGCACGTACGGCGTCTGGATCGCGAACACCCGCGCGAGCAAGACCGCCAATGCGGTAAACACACCGAGCAGGACGAGCTCCCTCGTGCTCTTGACCGATAACAGACGTGCGGTAACCATAGGATTTCGCATAAAAACCTCCTCGAAACTCGAAGCGTTGCCGCAGTCCCGAGGTTGCTCGTTATGCAGCAGCGGGATGCAATGCCTGCACCGCGGGTTTCCCCTTCGTCCGGCTGACAACTCCCCGTCCAGCCGACACTTGACGCACAGACACTTACTCTGCTTCCTTATTCACTCCTTCTATGACCTAACTATAGTACCTAGCCATACTTTTGTCAACCGGTTTTCCATCTGCCTTTTTCAATCAGGACTTTGCGTTTGCTCACTCTGTTGAAACACCTTATACATGATTCATTATATCAAATTCTTATCCTTCTAGTGCCCCAGTTCGGGGAATAATTTTTTGAGCTTCTGATCCAATCTCCCATCTTTGGCGTATTCCAAGGCATCGCAAAGGCGGATGTTGTTCTTCTCTATCTCAATCCGGCTGCTGAATCCGAGGATGTAGGACTGGCAGATTTTGTAGATGATTTTTGTTGGAGCGAGTCCATAGACCTGCTCGGCGAAAATATGATTGAGACGTTCTGCCATATCCGGATATAACTTTTTCATCCGTTTGCTCTGGTAGAGCCTTTTGACGATTTCAGTGATGTACATACCAGACTTCATGTAGAGGTCAGCAAATGTTGCATCCGGATCATCGAAGCAACCGGGATTCTCTTTTTCGAGAAGGTCGACCATGTCTTTTACCACACGCTTCGGCGTGAAGATCTGATTTGTCTTCTGTGGCGGGATGTAATCGAAGATGTCGCCCTGCTTCTCGTCCTCGAAGTAGTTGGCGAGCTCTGCCTTTTTCCTGAGGAACTCGAGCACCGCGTCATTGAATACCACTTCGTCAAAAAGATGACCGTCGAAATGCTTTTTATGCGCCTCATCCCGGATTTCCTTGCCATTTTCGTCCGTTTGGTAATAGTCGCCGCCATCGCGCAGCATCCGGAACTCGTCAAGCGTGATACTGGTGACTTCTTGGAATACATCTTCCGGCACAATCTCATCGAAGGTTTCCAGCGTGGTATCCTCGTTGCCATACGCCATCAAGAAAGCCGGGATGGTTCGGGAGAATCCGCGCAGGTGGTCGCGGACGCTTCCCTCGATAGAGTCCTTTTCCGCGTTGAGCTTTTCCGTCTCAACGGTCTCGACGATGGTCTCCCCCGCTTTCCTGATGGTATCCCCCTGCAACTTCTCATGGATAGAGGTCAGCATCTGCTGATAGTTTTTCTCGTGTTTCTGTTCGTATTCCTCGTCAATCTTTGAGATTTCCTGCATAGAGGCGCCGGATTCCTGTGCCTCTGCAATCTTATCCTGCCGTTCCTTTTCCATCTGGTTCTTCTTGATGGCAAAGTCACCGAATGCCTCATGGATGACCTCACCGGTGGCTTTCTGGATATCCCGTTCGATAGATTTCTGTGTCGATTTCTTCAGATCATCGCCGTAGTTCTTGCGCACCTTATCAATAAGAACGTCCGCAAGCGGTTGACTGAGCTGCGCCTTGAGCCAGTCGATTTCCTCTTTCTCCTTGCTCGGGTGCTCGGCATGCTCCTTCTGCAGCGCATCGACCGCCTGCGTCAGCTTATCCTCGATATCTCCATATACTTTCAGTCCGAATATCCCCTGCGCTGTGCCGATGATTTGTTCCGTCGGAATACCGACGTCGCCATCTTCGTTCAGATGAAGCCGATCGGCAGTATCCTCGTTAACGGGGACTTTCGGCAGCGCCTTCGGCTCCTCGATGGCCTCCATGCCGTTGATGATATCGATGATTTCCTGTGGCGCACCGAAAATGCCGGAGATATTCGCAAACAGGAAATTCGACATGAAACCGCGTTCCACGACCTCGCGCGCATGGATGTGCCGAGGGATGGTCAGCACCTTCTCGGCGTCGAGTTCAATCATCGCGCCGGTTTCGTCCTCGCCGTAGACGGGGAAGAAATTCAAGAGCTCGCGGACGTTCTGTTTCCGCGCATCGAGGTCTCCATGCTCGCCAGACGTCTCCGGAATCAAGTCGTTCGCGAACTGCTCGAAAATCGTCAGTGTGCGTGCCGGGTCGAAATCGAATACATAGGCATTCTGCTTGCGGTAAGCATTCCCGTCGCTGTCCGTGAAAAGGCAGGGGTTCTGTGCACGGAATGCCGCCTGCATGTAGAGCGCCGGCGATGCCATATTCGATAGCATGAGCACTGCTGTCCACTCCGGTATCGTGACGCCCGTCGTTAGCTGACCGACGGAAAGCGTGATGGTCTTATCATATTGCTGGATAGCCTCTGTCACACGGTCAAACGCCTTCGCCGTCTCATCCTCATCATCGAGCTTGCCATCACCGGCAGCGAGAATGATTTCGTAGTCCTTGAACACCGGGTGGAGCTTGAGCTTCTTCGCGAGTGCCTTTGCGCTGTCAACGCGATTGAACAGCCAGAACGTATGCTTCAGTTCCTCGCGCAGCTCCGGCGTCGAAAAAGGGAACTTCCCCTGCCGTGTCAAGGCATCGAGGAATTTATCAACATCCGCATCGTGGACAAATTTCCCTTTGTTATTCGTTGCGAAAAATTCATTCAGATCAAAGGCATACTCCCCGCGCTCCTCGTCTTCGAGCTCGATGCCCTGCTCCACGCGCTCCCGGACAATCTCCGACATCTGATAGGTGTAAAGACAGAGCCGTGGCAGTTTCGCATAAGGATTCTCCTGCTCCGACGCAGCGTCCCAGTCCCGCTTTTTCTGCTGCTCGTCGGCATACGTCCAATTGAAGATAGCGTCCTTGGGGAACTTATCGTTCGCGAGCGCCTTGAACGGCGTACCCGAAAGGTGCAGCGTCCAGCGGTGGTCGATATGATTGAATGCCGTATCCGTCTTGTACGTGTCGACGCCCTCGTGTGCCTCGTCGATGATGAGGATATCCCACTTTATCCCCTTCTCCGCGCTGATTTCCGTGAGCTTGTCATACTGCCCACCGAAGTAGATGGAGCCCTTCAGATCCTGCAGGCTGACGAACTCAATGCATCCGCGGATAGCATCGGAATCATCGCCGTCCATACGGTCGAGATATGCCTCACGGCTCAAGACGTATTTCCGGTCGCGGATGCCGTCGACATTGCTGACAAAGAGGTAACCGGATTTCGGACCAAAGAACGTCTCATAGTCGTCATACCAGGAATTCGCGATGGCCGGACGGTTCGTCACGATGAGGATATTCGTCGCACCAAGCCGATGGCAGAGATCGTATGAAGAAAGCGTCTTGCCGAATCGCGGCTTCGCATTCCAGAGGAACTCTCCATGTTCGTGCGTATGAAAATAATCAAGCGTCTGCTGAATCGCCGCTTCCTGCTCCTCGCGCAGCTGATACGGCACGACAGCCGCCTCATCATCTGCGGCATCCTCTACGGCGCCGTGATTCTGCGCGAAGTCCAAGAAATCGCCCTTCGCGGCATCCGGGGCAATCTTGAACCACTCCGTTTTCTTTCGGTTCGGGACGCCGAGTTTCCGCAGGTACGTATGGAAATCAGTATCGCGGAAATTCCCATACGGCTCGGTCATATAGGCAGCACGGTAATGCCACCAGATTTTCGGCGTGACTCCCACAGTATGCGTCTGCTCATGAACGCGCACCTTCACATCGCGCTCCGTAAAACCGATTTTCGTCCAACCATCATTTTCGGCCACACCGGGGAGCGTATAGGCATAGCATTGCGGCGCAACCTTCGTCGTGGTCTTGATTGGGATGCCGGCCATTATGCCATCTCCTTTACGTGCGTCTCAATAAAGTCGATTTCCTTCTCATCCAGCCCGTATTTTTGGTAAAGCTGTCGGTCAATCTTCGGTACTGGTTTCGACCAGTCAATATCCGAAGACGATGTAAAGTCCTGCAACGGAATATACTCCCAAACGACAGGCGGATTATGCTGTGTTATCTTCAGCACCCCAAGCAAAGCTCTGGCAAATTTCGATTTAAGATATTTCATGCATGATTCTGCCTCTGTCTGAGTATCAAATGCACCAACACCCAAAAAAGTCTGAGTACACCCAACGCGCGGTGTCCCGATAACTGGAGTTGAAAGAACCTCCCCTAATGCACCTGATCCATTCGAGCTAGGAACGAATACTTTGTACTTATACAGATTCCCAGAATCAACGATATATGCCTCCTTTACCCAGTAAAGCTCTCGTTGATTATTTACACGACCATACAGCTGAACATACTCTTTCTTCAAGCCACTTATATTTTTCTTGAAAATCGGCATTTTCTTAAAGGCCACAGAATCAATCTGACTATGCTTTCCGTTAGACTTAACATATTTTTTATAGGTCGGGTGTATCGCATAAATCACGCGAAGATTATACTTGCAATTCGTAAATATAATCTTCGTTAGCGGCTGGAAATCTTTTGTTTTCTTTGCTTTATATGCGATAGCCTCCAATTCAGGATAAGGAATAAATGTTCCTATAGCTCCATAATTCTTGTTTATATCATGGACAGTGACGGCCACCCCCCCTTGATATCCACGCCGCTAAAACATACGTTGCTATCAGAAGTATATTGTAGTACACGAAAATGTTTATCTGATAACATTTTCTTATTCCATGGTTTACTCGTCTGACCAGCATTAAACAAGAATCTAGCCGGAGTAATCAACTCAACAGTATCCGCCACAGCATATGTTGCGTCCATAAACACGTCATATACCGGAAGGTCACGGCCGTTCTGTTCCTGTTGATACGGTGGATTGCCGATTACAAAATCAAAGAGCTTATTCTTCCCCATATTCCGTTCCTCCTTGAGCTGACGAAATGGTACGGTAATCTTGCTGCGCCAGTTGTGCACCTTGCTTGGCAATGCCTCACGTTCCTCCGCTGCCGCGTCCTCATCCGTGGCGAAGAGGGATGCTTCATAGACCGGCTCATAGGGTTTGCCTAGCGGCACGTTGTCCTTCAGTCCATCCATCTGCCAAAGATTCCAAGCGAGATGGTTCGCGACGACTTTCAGCAGCCGCAAATCCGGATTTCCTTGCCAACGTGCGCGGTGGTAATCAAGAAACGTCTGCAAGACGTTCACACGCGCCACGAGCAGGTTATCGCCCTGATACTCATATCCATAGACGGAGTCAATGGCGCGCAGCGCCCATGTCTGCCATTCCTCATAATCTGCAGCGTTCTCATCCACGACGCGCAGTTTCCGGTCGAGAAGCCCGATGCGGCGCTCCGGCGGCTCAATGAGTCCGCCGGTCGCCGCGTCGTAGCGCGAGACGAGGAAAGGCGCCTCCCCGCATGTAATCTCGAGACGCTGGGAATCCACATACCGTTTCCAAGACTTCCGCTTGGGAAACGCAATCTTTTCCTGTACGACCTCCCAAGTATAATCGTCCTTCTCGATGTTAAAGACGCCTTTCCTCCCGAACCATTCCTCATCGAGAAAATTATTCATCCGATTGCAGAGCCAGACGGGCGTGAACACCTCTGCCTTCTTGCGCGTGCGCGCCTGCTGCTCTTCCTCACTTTTCTCGCTGCGCGATTTGATGACGTCTGGCTGCGATAGCAGCGCGCGGATGGTAATCTGCTGTTTGTCCTGAAAACCCTCGTCCAACGCGGCGTAATTATCCGTCGCCCAAATGATATTCTTTTTCGTTGTCTTATCCATCAAGAGTTCTTTCAGGACGCTCCTAGCCGGATAAGTTGTAATGTCAATCAGTTTACCCATTCTGTCTCCCATGGGAAGCATATTCCATTTTTTTCGCAAATCGTAGGTATTTATCTTATTTTAACATAATGGTTATGTATATTCAACGTCAAGCACAGAGAATCCGTATCCTTCCATGCAAAGCTGGACTATGCAAAAACCCGGCTGACCGATTTTACGGTCAGCCGGGATGATTTTTATTTTATGTCGCCTCAGTGGTGCATCACCAAAGAATTTCCGCCGTGATTATATCGGCAGCTGGGCCTCGGCCAGGCGGGTGGCGATGCGGACACAGTCGTCGCAGGAGCAGATGGGCTCGT
The DNA here is from genome assembly GCA_036733925.1 of Selenomonadaceae bacterium. Lineage (GTDB taxonomy): Bacteria > Bacillota > Negativicutes > Selenomonadales > Selenomonadaceae > UBA2897. The sequence goes on from DAIMZO010000004.1 coordinate 38,704, forward strand.
GGGTCTTGACGCCTTTGATGTCGCCGCAGATGGTGGCGCCGGCCTGCTCTTGGAACTGCTGGAGCATGTCTCTGGTGATTGCATTCGTCGGGACGTCGCTTTTGTTCAGCAGGCCTACGACGATGGCGGCGCCGCACAGGGCGCCGCAGGTGGCTTCCATGCAGCCCATGCCGTTGCCGAAACCGGAACCGAGCGCGCGCAGCTCTTCGCTCGGCTTCCCGAGCTCAATCTGGAACGCACGCAGGACAGACTGCGCACAGTTGTTGTGCACCTTCGCGTGTTTATAGGCGACGGCCTGTTCCGCCCGGTCGAACTTCTCTTCTTTTGACTCGTTTACTTCGTTGTTTTCCATGTTTAATAAAAACTTCCTTTTCGTTTCTGGGTTATTTTGTCCCGCATCAGCCTTTATGCGAGAACAGGTTCCGCACGAAATCCATGCGCTCGGATGCGGCCACTTCGCGCGCGGCCACGCGGTCGCTGCCATCGAAGAAGCGGTCGTGCACCCTTGCCTTCGGCAGCCATTCCTCACTGAAAATTGGCTTGTCCATGATCGACATGCTGACGTTCTCGCGGATGGCCTCGCACTCCTCGTCAGATTTCGCGCGGATGGCCTTTGCGAGGAGCTCGCCGGCTTTCGTCATGTCCGGTTCTTTCAACGACCGCGTCGTCGGTGAAAGGCACGACAGGCGCAGGATGCAGATTGGCTCATCTTTTTCATCGAACAGGGTCTCGTCCTTCTTGGTATAGAAACCGGCCTTCGCCATATCTTCATCGATGTATTTCGCATCGACGTCAGCCGGCAGCTTCGCGATGACGAGGTGGTTCTCGGTTCCGCCGCTGAGCACCTCGATGCCGTTTTCCTGCAGCGATTTTGCGAGTGCCTTTGCGTTCTTCAGCACCTGACGGCCATAGGCGCGGTATTCGGGGCTCGCCGCCTCGCGCAGGACGAGCGCGAGCGCCGCAAGCTTGTTCTTGTGGATTGACGCAAGGCCGCTCTCGAGGACGGTCCGGTCGAGGCAATCTGCCAAGTCCTCCCGGCAGAGGATCACGGCGCCCTCCGGGCCGCGCAGGGAATCGTTCGTCGGGAACGTCACGACGTCCGCGAATGAGACAGGCGACGCGAGCAGGCCGGCCGCCGTCAGGCCGACATTCTGCCCGAGGTCGACCCAGAATTTCGCGCCTGCCGCATGCGCAATTCCCGCCATCCTCCCATAGTCCGTCTGCTTTGCGTAGTTGACCGGCGAGAAAATCACGAGATCCGGCTTCACGGACGCCGCTTTCTGCTCCAGTTCATCCCAGCGGATTTCCCGTGTCACCGGGTCAACCGCAAAGCTCGTAAACGTATAGCCATCCCCGCGGACATGTTCCTTCTTCCGGTTCCGGAAGGAAAGCACGCTGCCGCCCTCGGGCAGCAGGGCGCGCAGGACAGCGCGCGACGCCGCCGCGATGCCATCGAGGCGGACGATGGCGTGGTCGCTGTGGAACAGCGACTCCGCCCGCTCAGCCGCGATTTTCTCGAAGCCGCGGTACGGCTGCTCCTCCGTATGATGATCGAGGTAGCAGCTCGCGAGGATGCTCCCCTCGAGGTATGCGGCGTACGGTGACTCCGCGTTGAGGGTTGGCACGAAGGACAGCATATAGCGCTGCCGCTGCACCTCCTCCTGAAACCGTCCGAAGACCTCCGGGTCAAAATGCTCGAGCCCGCTCAACAAACTTTCCCTATCCATCGAGTACCTCCTGTTTCTTCAGCCCAGATCAAAGCGTCCATACCATCGGGATGACGATGACGCAGAGGATCATAGTAAGCACCGCAAGCGGCACACCGACTTTGACATAATCCATGAAGTGAAACTTCCCAGGACCGAGCACGAGCGTGTTCGGCGGCGTCGCGACCGGCGTCGTGAACGCGCAGGACGCCGCGATGCCGATGGCCATGAGGACCGGTAGCGGCGAAACGCCGATGCCCTCCGCGATTGAGATGCCGATTGGCGCGAGCAGGGCGGCCGAGGCCGTATTCGACATGAACTGCGTGAGGCCGCAGGAAAGGACGAACATCGCGATCATGATGACCGTCGGCGACGGGCTCGAGCCGATGACGTCGAGCACCCAACCAGCAATCATCGCGCCGGCGCCGCTCTTGTCCATCGCGGACGCGACGGGGAGCATGCCGGCGAACAGGAAGATGGTCGTCCAGTCAATACCGTCATAGGCCTGCTTTTCCGAGACGCACCCGGTCAATACACATGCGAGCGCGCCGATGATGGCAGACATGTGCATGGGCACGTGGATGGTCTTCTCGAAGGCCATCGCAAAGACCACGCAGCCGAGGATCACCGCGCAGATCAGCATCTTCTTCTTGTCTTTCGGCGCCTCGGACACCACATCGTCGATGTTCTCGCGATCGACATGGTGCGGGCAGAACCGGTACCCGATGAAGAGCATATAGACGATGCCGAGGATTGAGAGCGGGATGCCGATCCAGGCGAACTCGAAAAAGCCGAAGGCCGGATAGCCGCTCGTCTCGAGCGTCGCGCTCATCAGGATGTTCGGCGGCGTGCCGATCATCGTGATCGTGCCGCCGACGTTCGCCGCGACGGCCAGAGCCATGAGCTGCGGCGGAGCCGAAATGCGCGCGACCGCGCAGATCTGGATGACGACTGGCATCAGGCAGGCTACCGTCGCCGTGTTCGAGGAAATCGACGAAAGCGCCACCGTGATCAGCATCAGCGCGAGCATGAGCTTCCGCTCGTCGGTTCCGGCACGCCGCACCACGGCGATGCCGATCTTCTGCGCGAGTCCCGTCTGGAACATCGCCGCGCCGACGACGAACATGCCGGCAAACAGCACGACGGTTGAATTCGAAAGCCCGGCAAAGACCTGCACCGGCGTCAATACGCCGAGCAGGCCAAGCGCGATAGCCGCTCCCATCGCCGTCACGGCGAGCGGGATAATCTCCGTCGCGAAGAAGAAACTCGCAACGGCAAGAACGATCAAGGTCAATACAGCTGGATCCATCTCGTCACCCCTCAAATCTTGTTCATATCACACTCTCTGTTTCTATTCGTTATTATTTGAATTGTTTACTATTATACAGGATTTGCGAGGTTTCCGCAACCAGCCGGAAGAGGAAGTTTTCCGGCTCCGTTGTGATCTGTTGTGCCTTGTCAGGCTTTTGCCGCGCGGATCTTGCGGCGCAGGGTAATCGTGAATTTCGTGCCTTTGCCCGGTTCGCTGTCAATATGGATGCTGCCTTTATGCAGCTCGACGATCTCCTGCGCGATGGCAAGCCCGAGCCCGTTGCCGCCCATCTCACGCGAGCGGGCTTTGTCCACGCGGTAGAAGCGGTCAAAGATGCGTTTCTGGTCTTCCGGCGCGATGCCGATGCCATCGTCCTGCACGGAGAACCGGATATGCTCCTTATCGCCAGCCAGACACACGACGACGTGCCCGCCCTCCGGCGTATACTTCACGGCGTTGTCGACGAAAATCAGCACAAGCTGACGGATTTTCTGCTCGTCAGCGTGAATCTCGGTCTTCGGCAGATCTCCGGCCGCAATCGTGACCTTCTTCTGCCCGGCGAGCGGGCTCATGACGCGCACGGTCTGCTCGATGACGCCAGCGAGGTCGAATTTCGTCGGCTTCAGCTTCAGCGCCTTGTTGTCGCTGCGCGCGACGACGAGCAGTTCCGAGACGAGCTTCGTCATCTTCTTGACCTCATCGCGCACATCGTCGATGACCTGCTTCAGGAATGGCGACGTGATGGACGGATCCTGTGCGAGCAGATCCGCCGACGCCATGACGACCGCGAGCGGCGTCCGCAGCTCATGCGAGGCGTCCGCCGCGAACTGGCGCTGCTTCTCATAGGCTTCCTTGAGCGGCTGCATGGTCTTGCCGGACAGGATATGCCCGATGCACATCGCGATGATCAGCACGATCACGCTGATGAACGAAAGCGCGTAGGTCGATTTCGACAGGCCGCGGTACATCGCCGTGACATCCTTGCCGACGTAGACGGTCTGCACCATCGCGCCGCTCGCGTCGAACACGCGGCGCGCGGTCATCATGATCTTCGAGCCCTTGACACCGCCCTCGCCCTTCTGCGTGTAGACGGACACCTCGCCCTCGCTGGCATCCCAATCCGAGATCACGTCGAGGATGAACGGCTCAATATGAAACGACGCGCGGCTGAAATTCACCAGCCGCCCGTCATCGTCAAATACATAGTAGAAGAGCTGATCGTTGTTGCTCCTGCTGAAATCCATCGAGTCGTCGAGCGCCGCACCGGGGTGCCGGTTCAGATAGTCCTGCCCCTCGGCCACGTTCGTCGCCATATTCATGAGCTCGCGCGCCTGCTCGGAGGTGATGGACCATTCCATGGTCTCGTGCACGACGAAGATCAGCACGAACAGCACGATGGCCATGGCCGCGGAGTAGATCATCGTCATGCGCAGACGGCTGCGTCCAAAGAGGTTTTCCCCTCCAGCCTTCATTTCCCGGCCTCCAGCTTATACCCGACACCGCGGACCGTCTTGATGGTCGTCCCGCCCTCCTTGAGATCGAGCTTCTTGCGGAGGATCTTCATGTAGGAGTCGATATTGTTCGAGCTGACATCCGACTCGAGTCCCCAGATCCGGTCGAGGATGATGTCGCGCGGCACGACGATGCCGATGTTCTGCGCGAGCAGGTCGAAGATTTGGAACTCGCGCGGCGAAAGCTGGATGACCTCATCTCCGCGCTTCAGGACCTTCGAGGTGCGGTTCAGCGTGAACTCGCCGACCTTCACGACCTCCTGCTGGATCTTCTGCGTCGAGCGGCGGCCGAGCGCACGCAGCCGCGCGAGAAGCTCCGCGAACTCGAACGGTTTCACGAGGTAGTCATCCGCGCCGGCGTCGAGCCCCGTCACGCGATCCTCGACCGAGTCGCGCGCCGTGAGCATCAGGATGGCCTTCGAATAGCCCTTCTTCCGCAGCGTGCTGCACGCGTCGACGCCGGACATCCCCGGCATCATCCAGTCGAGGATCAGGATATCGTAGTCCGTATACTCCGCATATTCCACGATATCCGAACCATTCGTCACCCATTCGACCTGTATTTCATTCTGCTCAAGCATATACTTGATGAGATTCCCGAGCCGCTTATCGTCCTCGGCCAACAAAACGCGCATCCCGCGTCCCTCCCATATCGTTTTCCATTCTTCTGCCCTGCCCGGAACCGGCAAAGGCTTGTTTCCTTTCAATTATAGAACAAAAGAAAGCGGCCGACAAGATATACAAAAAGGGAAAAAACATCTATAATAGAGAATGAAGAACAAAGAGCGGGCCGGAGTCTGGTTCGCCGCTGTTTGGAAAGAAAGGATTGCACAACACATGGAAACTTCCACAAAGATTCAACAGATTGCATTTTCGGATTTTGACGGCACGCTCGTGCAGAACGGTGAGGTCGAGGCGAGTACGCTTGCGGCAATCGACTCCTGGCGCGCGAAGGGTAACTTGTTCGGCATCGCGACGGGGCGTGGCTTCGCGGCAGTCAAGCCGGAGCTCGAACGCCTGCATATCCCGGCCGACTATCTGGTCTGCGCGAACGGTTCGGCCGTCTATCGGGCGGATGGCGCGCTGCTGCAGTGCACCGAGATCCCGGAGGAAGATTTCCAGACGCTCTGCGACTCCAGATTCCTGCAGGACTATCAAGATGGCATCCTGTTCTTCACGCGCCATCACGCCTATTGCTACCGCAATGCGCAGCAACTCCCGCCGAACCTCTTCGAGGAACTGAAATCGTTCGACGAAGTGAAGGGCCTGCATCATGTCATGCAGGTCGGCACGCGCTACGAGACCCAGCAGGAGGCGCGCAACGCCTTCGCCGCCCTCGATGCGGCCTACCCGCAGGTCTTCACGGGCAATGTCAACCGCTGCTACCTCGATATGAACGCTTGGGGCATGTCCAAGGATATCGGCATCATGCAGCTCGTCGAGTTCCTGCACATCGACGTGAAGAAAGTCCATGTCATCGGCGACGACCGCAACGACCTGCCGATGATCCGCCGCTTCCACGGCTGCTGCGTCGACAGCGCCGCCGAGGAGATCCAGAAGGCGTCCATCAACGTGTTCCCGAACGTCGGGGAGATGCTCCGCCACTATCAGCAGTGAGGAAAGCCTATGCAGACACTCGCCTATCTGCCGGACTGGCTCGCCGCGCTCCCCGCGCCGCGGCGGCTGCTCGTCTACCGCGTGCACGATATGTATGAGGTGTCCGCGCCGCTCAGCGAGCCAGGTATCGCAAAGCTCGCCGTCCCGCCCGAGGGCGCAATCCATTTCGTTCCGAAAACGATGGATGACGCCGCGCTCCTCCCGCATCTCGTGGCAGCACAGACGACAGGCCCGGAGTTTTCCTTCATCCTCGATCTGCAGCGTGCGGGAACCATCCTGCTCCGGAAGGTTCAGCGCCCCGTCGCCCAGCGTCTCATCCTGCTCGGGCTCTTTCTCGAGGACGCCGCGGACTATATCGCGACGGAACGGGGCTACCAGATTGGCAAGCTCATGCAGGACTACGCCTCGCCGCGCTTCACGGCGCGCTTTGATGAGGCGCTCGGGAACCTCACGTTCTCTCCGTCAGCCTATTTCGGGCTGCTGGGCAGCCTGCTGCAACGGCTCGAGAACAACCATCTGCTGGAAGGCGGGCCCGGCGGTATCTCGTATGTCCGGCTCATCTCGCAGCTTTTCGGTCTCGATGGCAGCAAGGATTCCACCTCGCGCGAACGCACCTACCACGACGCAAAACGCGCGCTCGAGGCCAATGTCGAGAACCGCTGGCCGGAGCTGCTCCCGAACCTCCTGAGCTACCTCTATTTCTGCCGGTTCTACCCATGCTCCGTTCTGGGCGGCATCACGCATAACTACTGGGTCTTCGTGCTCTACTACAAGCTTTTTGAGCTCAGCCTGCTCGCACTGTCGCTTGCCCGGCGCGAACGGCTCGAGCTCGAGGACGTCTACGCGCTGATGCAGCATCTCGCGCTGCGCCGCGAAAGCAGCGGCGGCCGCTATACCACCGTCATCGAGCAGTACATTCAGCCGAAGGAAGAAGATTCCCTCGCCCTGTTCTCCGCACTTTATGATTGGAAATGAAAAATTGCCACATGAGCAAAAACCAGCTCATGCGGCAATTTCTTTTTTTTATGGCTCTTCGGGCATCCCTGTGGGCAAGAAATGCCGATTTCCCTGGTAACTAAGCCGATCCCTCTAGCATAGGTTTTCTGTTAGGAAGTGGAATCCGGATATCTGCGCATACGAGGTACACCATATCCATCATGTTCTGTATGTTCCGGAAGCCATATGCCTTGCGGATGATCAACTTGATTTTGTTGTTTGTTGCTTCAATCCTAGCATTGCTCAGTCCAAGTCGGATGGTGTTCAGGATATGCTCCCTGTGCCGCCTGATCAGATCAGCGGCCATCATCTCGAGAGCGTCTATGTGATTTCGGGACAGATAATCGACCTGCGCTATCAGCAGGTCGGCAATCTCGTGGACAAATCGACAAGCCTGCGTTCCTGCACCAGCTGCAGAGTGCGCTGATCCCGCTCTCGCAGAACTATTTCAAGAGCTTCAAGAAGTAAAGAATATCCCATAGCCAAAAGAACCTGTGCCAAATTCCAGAGTCACAGGTCCTTTTACTATGTTCTTCTTCAGCCGAAGAAGTCGGCGATGCCGTCGGCGATGCCCTGGGCGGCCTTCTTGACGCCCTCCTCGCTGTCGACGAGCTTCTCCTCGGTCTGGTTCGAGATGAACGCGACCTCGACGAGGGTCGCCGGCATATCGGTGTGCTTGACGACGTAGAAGTTGCAGCTCTGCGTGCCGCGGCTCTGCGTGCCGAGCTGGTCGATGACGTTGCTGCGAATCTTGTCGGCAAGGTCGCGCGACCGTTTCGAGCCGAGCGAGTAGTAGTAACCGGTCGTCCCGCGTGCCGCGCCGTCGGAGAAGGAATCCATGTGGATGGACACAAAGACGTCGGCCTTGTGATTGTTCGCGACATCGCAGCGTGCCTGCAATTCCTCGATGTCGGAGGCATCCGCGCCCTTTGGCGAGACTTCGGTGTCGGTCGTGCGTGTCATATAGACGGTCGCACCCTGATTCTGCAGGAGACGTGCGACCTCGTTGCCGATGCGGAGCGTCACGGTCTTTTCCATGACGCCCGTCGGTCCGATGGCGCCGGAGTCGTTGCCACCATGGCCCGGGTCGATGACGATGACGCGGCCTTTGAGCCCCGTGATGCGGTCGATTTCCGCATCGGTCGGGTTCTCCGCCGCCTCGCGTGCCGGCTGATTGATGGCCGTATCCGGCTTCTTTGCCGGCTGCTGGCTTTCCGTCGTCTGCGCTTTCGTCGGCTCTGCCTTGCTATCCGGTTTTGTTGCGGCCGGTTTTGTTGCGGCCGGTTTCTGCGTATCTTTCTTGGTGGCGGCCGGCTGCTTTGCAGGCTTTGCCGGCTGCGTGCTGGTCTTTGCCGGCTTCTTGACGTCCGGCACCGCAATCGTCGCCTGCTGCGTGCTCGGCCCGATATCGCCGAAATCGAGCACGACACGCCCCGGCGCTGTGCCGCCGCTCAGCCGGAACACATGGTAGTTATTCTTGCCAACCTTGTTCTCGATGACAACGCGCACGGTCGTCGGATTGAACTGCGCGATGCGGATGGCACCGACGAAGCGGCTGTCCACCTTCGTGTCGCGCTTGACTTTCGCCGGAATCCAGGCGTCCGGGATATCGACGACCACGCGATCCGGGTTCGAGAGCGCCATCTGCTTGAAGGTCACGGGCTTTGAGGCATCGACGACGATACGGATCTTCTTTTCCCCACTGTTCACACGCACGTTCGTGATCTCCGCCATGTCCCGCGCACGGTCGCCGAAATCCGACGCCGCGCTGACCGAAGCCAAGGGCAACGCGATGCAGAGCAATAGCAGAAAGCAAGTTATCCGTCTGATGAAACGCCTCATAGTCCGACCTCCAACCTTTTCTTACACCTTTCTATTATCGTCGCTTTTGGGAAAAAATGCAAGAAAAAGGGAGCGATATGCTGTTCCTCTATGCTGTTTCTCTAGACATGATTCATCGAACGGTACGTGCCCCCTCCGTCTCGCTCCGCGAGCCAGCTCCTCCCAAAGGCACGCTCGCCTAACGGCTCGTGCCCGAAAGGGACGCCTAAAATACTACGTGCGACAGCCCCATGTTTTATAGCATGTTGCGGAGGAATGCCTGCGTGCGCTCCTCCTTCGGATGGCCGAAGAGTTCCTCCGGCTCGCCCTCCTCGACGATGTTCCCGTCCGCCATGAAGATCACATGGTTTGCGGCCTCGCGCGCAAACGCCATCTCATGCGTCACGACGATCATCGTCATGTGTTCCGCGGCGAGCTCGCGCATGGTCTTCAGGACTTCACCGGTGAGTTCCGGGTCAAGGGCCGAGGTCGGCTCATCGAACAGCATGATGTCCGGCTTCATGCAGAGCGCCCGCGCGATGGCCACACGCTGCTGCTGACCGCCCGAAAGCTGCGCGGGATAGTAATCCGCACGCTCGGAGAGGCCGATCTTCGCGAGCAGGCCGCGCGCATAGGGCTCGATCTCCTCTCGCGGCAGTTTCTTGACCTGCATCGGCGCCTCGAGCAGATTCTCGAGCACGGTCATATGCGGGAACAGATTGAACTGCTGGAACACCATGCCCGTGCACGCGAGGATCTCGCGGCATTTCGCGTCGCTCGCGTATTTCGCACGATTTCCATCGGTTTCCGCAAGGGATTCGCCTTTGATCTCGATGGAACCCGCGTCGATTTCCTCGAGGCGGTTGATGCAGCGGAGCAGGGTGCTCTTGCCGGATCCGGACGGCCCGATGATGGCGAGTACCTCGCCCTGCCGGAGCTCGAGGTCGATGCCCTTCAGCACCTCGAGTCCACCGAACGATTTATGGATATCCTGCATGCGGAGCATCAGCGGCTCCTGTGAATTATTTTGCGTAGCGGCCATAATGCGCCTCCAGTCTCTTGAAGCCCCAGGTCAGCACTGCCGTCATCACGAGGTAGAAGATGCCCGCGATCACGAACGGCGTCATATCGAACTCGCGCTGCACGATGGTGCGCGCGACGCGCAGCAGGTCGTTCATCGCGAGGATATAGATGAGCGACGTATCCTTGACGAGGTTGATGGTCTCGTTGCTGATTGGCGGCAGGACCATGCGGATGACCTGCGGCAGGATGATGCGGCGCATGGTCTGGGAGTAGCTCATGCCGAGCGTCTTTGCCGCCTCATACTGCCCTTTCGGCACGGACTGGATGCCCGCACGGAAAATCTCGGCGAAATACGCCGCGTAGTTCAACGTGAACGCGAGCAGCGCCGCCGCGATGTCCGGCAGCTTGATGCCGATCATCGGCAGGGCAAAGTAGACGAAAAGCAGCTGCAGCATCAGCGGTGTGCCGCGCATGACCCAGATGTAGAGCTCCACAACGCGCGAGAGCAGGCGGAGCTTCGACAGGCGGCCGAGCGCCGCGAGCATGCCGAGCGGCAGCGACAGGACGAGGGTGATGCAGAAGATCTCGAGCGTCAGTTCCGACCCTTCGAACATCTGCAAGACCGTATTCGCGAGATGGTCCATGAAATCCATTTCTCCTTTTACGCACAAAGGATCCGCTGACTTCGCGGAATCCTTTATCTTGGCAAAGCATTAACGCATCTATTATAAAGGAAAAGGGCTCGCGCTTCAAGCCCTGTTCCCTCTTTCTTCGCTTTTCTATTGCATTTTCTGCCGATATTTCTGTTCCTCGCGCTCAAACTGCCCCGCCCAGATATGCAGAAAGTCCTCGACGCTCATCTTGCTCATCATGACCTGCTCGATGTAGGCATCCGCGCTGTCGACGATCCGCCGGTAGTCCGGCAGATACATCGGCGGCTCGTACAGGCGGAAGTCGGGGCTGTTCAGCGCCTCCCTCGCAATCTGCATGTGCTGGCGCTTGCTGACCCAGTCCTCTTTGAGCGCGGTCTGGCTGACTGGGATCTGCCCGATCCGCTCATTCCACCAGCTCTGCACTTCCGGCGAGCACAAGAACTGGACGAAACGCCATGCCGCCTCTTTGTGCTGGGAGCTCCGGAAGATGCTGTAGCCGTCGACGTTGTTCGCCTCCTGCACGATGGTTCCCTTCCGCGAGCGCGGCAGGATTGCTGCCGCATAGGCACTAGCGGGCAGGTTCTTCGCGTGGCTGCCGTAGGAGCCGATATTGTGCTGGATGAGTGCGGCTTGGCCGAAATCGAACGCCGCGACCATCTCCTGATAGCCATTCGTGATATCCCCGGTCGCCGTATCCTTCTGATAGAGGCCGAGGTACCGTTTGACGAAATCCACATAGATTGGGTCATCGATCACGCAGTGCCCATCCAGCGTGAAGAACGCCGTGTCGCCGGAATAGGCGAACATCGCGCGCAAGAGCTGCAGGCCGGCACCGTCCCCGCCGCGGATGGAGAATCCGTACTTCCCCTGTTCCGGGTGGTTCATCACCGCGGCATCGGTAAAGAATTCGTCCCAGGTCTGCGGGGGCTCAAGCTCCTGTTCCCGGTACCAGTCCGAACGATACCAGAGGAGCTCCATGCCCATCGTGGCCGGCAACTGGTACAGCCCGCCATCCTTGGTCAGGTCGCGGTTCGCCTGCAGGACATCCGGGAGCAGGTCATCCTTGTACGAGCAGCCGTCGAAATAGGGGTCGAGATTGAGCAGAACGCCCTTCGCGCAGAATTCCGCAATCCAGGCGGACTGCATGCCGCAGACATCGGGCATCTCATTGGTCGCAATCGCCGTGTTGATCTTGAGGCGCGCCGCCTTCTTCGGCAGGCCGACGTACTCGACGCGGATATCCGGGTTCTCCTTTTCGAACCGGTCAATCAGCTCCTGATAGTATTCCGTGCGGTCCGCCGCCGCGTTCTCATTCCAGAACACGATGGTCGTCTGTTCCGTTTCCGGCACGTCTGGCTTATTGACCGCGGACAGCGGCTGCGTATCGGCATCGAGGACCGAGCAGCCGGCTGTAAGCGCGAGGGCAACCGCCATCGCGGCGAGCATGGCTTTTTTCAGCATGGACGGTCAACTCCTGTTTCGGAACTCCAATGGCGAACAGCCGGTATATTTCTTGAAGCAGGCCCCGAAGTACTCCGGGCTGTTGTATCCGGTCTTCTCCGCGACCTCGTAGGTCTTGAGGTCGGTCGAGCGCAGCATCTCCATCGCCTTCGTCATGCGGATCTGCAAGAGGAAACCGGTGAATGTGATCTTCTTCTTTTTCTTGAACAGCACGGAGAGGTAAATCGGGTTCATGTGCACGTAGCGGCCGATATCCTGCAGGGAAAGCCCATGCTCGGCATAATGCTTCTGGATGTAGTCCGTGACATCGTCGATGACATCGGTGCGCTCGCGCGTGTTCTCGTCGGTCATGTAATGTGCGAGCGAATCGACGAGCCCGCGCAGCAGGCCGACGATTTCCGAGACGGTCTGCATCTCGTTGATGCGGCTGTAGTACTCGGTCTTCTTCGCCTCGTGCTGGCGGCTCCAGTCGGGGGCCCAGTCCTCCGCGCCCTTGAACAGTGCGAGCATGAGGTCGACAGCCTGCATGCGCACGGTGCCGAGGCTCTGCACGCTGCCGCGCAGGGCCTGCTCCATCTCGGAGAGCACCTGCTGGGCGTCATCGACGAGGCCGAGCCGAACCTTCTCGACGAGGTTTTCGTCGTTCTCGTCCGGCGGCTCCTGCACCTGGCTGACGAGTTTGTCGAGGTCATCCGGCGTGATGACGGTATCCTTGCCGATGACATGGCGGAACGCGAGCACGGAATGCGCCTCATCAAACGAGTCAGCGAGTTTCAGCAAACCTTTTTTCGGCGTGCCTAGCCCGATGGTCAGCGTCGTCTTGATCTCCATGCGCGACCACTCGCAGATGGCCTCGGCGACTGCCTTGGCGCGTTCCATCATATCGTCCGGAATATCCGCGGCGAAGACGATGACCATCGTGTCATGCTCGAGCGTGATGACGCCGCCGTAATCACGCTGGCAGAGGATCTTCTCAGCATTCGTGGCGATGATGTGCCTGAGCTGCTTATGCTCGGCGCGCGGGTGGAGGTCCTCCTGTGTGTAGTCATCGATCTGCAGGATCATCACGAGGAAATACTGGTGGTGCAGCGACATGCCCATCTCCTCACCGGTGGTCAGAAGTTCCTGCTCGGAATCCTGCCCCGCGAGGATTTTCTGGAACAGGACGGAGCGCAGGTACGGTTTCGCCTCGCGGAGCTTTTCCTTCGAGCCCTGCTCCTTATCCCAGTCCGCGGCCGCTTTCTTGGCCTTTTCGAGCAGCACGTCGCGCTCAACCGGTTTCAGCAGGTAGTCGACGGCCTGCAGGTCGATGGCTTTTTTCGCGTAGCTGAAGTCCTCATACCCGGTCAGGAAGATGAACTTGATGTCCGGATACGCCTCTTTCGTATGCTTCGCGAGCTCGAGCCCGTCCATGAACGGCATGCGGATATCCGAAACGACGACCTGCGGATGGTCCTTGCGGATCATCACGAGCGCCTCCTCGCCGTCCCCGGCCTCCCCGATCACATGGAAGCCGTTCTGCGCCCAAGGCACGGTCTGCAGCAACCCCTTCCGGATGATCCGATCGTCGTCGACAATCAATATCTTATGCATGTTCTGTTTCCCCCAGCTTCTGTGCCGGCAGCATGACGTGAACGCATGTGCCTTTCCCCTGTTCGCTCGTGATCTCGAGCCCCGCTTCCTCCCCATAATGAAGCCTGAGCCGTTCAAATACGCTGAATACGCCGAACCCGACGTGCTTCTTCCCGAGACGCGACTCGGCGAACCCGCGCCGTAGTTCCGTCAGCCGTTCCTCGGTCATGCCCATGCCATCGTCCTCGACGGTGAAATGCAGCATGCCATCCTCCATCCAGCCGGTCACAGCGATGTTCCCCTTGCCGCGCTTTTCCTTGACCCCGTGATAGATTGCGTTCTCGACGAGCGGCTGCAAGGTCAGCTTGATGATGCTGTAGTCCCCGATATCCGGTGCAATCGAGAAATGATAAGCGAAGACATCGCCGTAGCGCATCTCTTGGATATAGAGGTAATTCCGCGCGTGGTCGACCTCTTGCGAGACCGGGATGATCTCGCGGCCATGCGACAGCCCGATGCGGAAGAAATTTGCGAGCGCCATGATCATCTTGCTCGCTTCCTCGTTCATGCCCATATCGCAGAGGCCCTTGATGGCAAACAGTGTATTGTATAAGAAATGCGGATGCACCTGCATCTGCACGACTGCGAGCTCGAGCTCCCGCTGCATCTCCTGATCCTTCTTGACCTGCGCCATGAGGTCGCGGACATGCCCCATGAGGTCATCGACGCCGTGCCCGAGGATCTCGACCTCGTTCGGCGGGCGATCCGTGATGCCCCGCGCGGGCAGGCTCTTGACGCTCGGCGCCGTAATCGCGCCATGACGCATCTTCTTCATGCGGTCGACGAGGTCGCTGAGCGGCCGCATGATGCGGCTCGAAAGCTGATTCGTGACGAATACCGCGAGGATCATCAGGATCAGGATGGCGGCAAACGTCGTATATTTGATATAGACGACCTTATCGAGCAGGGCGTCGCGCCGGAACACCGCCGCGAGCTTCCAGCCGTTCGTCGCAAGCGTGTCATAGACCGCGACCATCCATTCCCCATCCGTATTCTTGAATTCGATATAGCCGTCTGTCGTCCCGGAGTCATAGATAGCTTTGAGCGTCTGCGCGTCCGGCCGCATATTCTGCGGCACGCTGCTGACTATATTCGAGCTGCCCTCCGGATTGACCATTGCAAGGTACCCCCGTCCGCTGAGCAGCGGACGGTCCATCATGCTCGAGAAGAATTCCTCGCGCAGACGGAATACCAGGATACCCTTCTTCTCGGAATCGTGCCGCCCGATGCGCCGCAGGACATCCACGGTCTGCATGCCAGATTCCTGCCTGTCCCCGTTCTGGGGGACGCCGACGACTTTCCACAAGATTTCCGGCTGTTCCTCGTCCTCGCTCGTCATCGTATTCTGGTACAGCTCATACCTATGCAGGAGATCTGCGTAGTCATCATCACCGCGGTAGAATCGGAAATTCCCATGATTCAGGTCGATATAGACCGTGTCGATGATGGAGCTGTTATAGAGGCGGATGGTGTCGACATGAGACTGTACGGCGAGGTAGTCCTGCGGCGTGATCTCAGCCGCCTGTTTGCTCAGCAGCTGCAGGATGACCGGGTCATCGGCCAGCGCCGTCATCTGCTCGAGGATTGCCTGGAAGCGGCTGTCGGTGTAGAGCCGTGTCTGATGCACGAGGTTCGCCGCCTCGCTGCACGTGCTCTCTTCGACCTGCCGCACGGCGAGGGTATAGGAAATGATGCCCGTGACGAGAATAAACGCGATGATCAGCGGGATATAGACAGAGAGCACCGTCGAGCGGAACGAGGAAAAAACATGCCTCGTCCAAAACACCTTGAATCTCTGCCAGATTTCCCGGATTTTTCCCCGCATTTCCTCACTCCCGCTGTCTTCCTCTGCTCTCTGTTCTGTCCCGCGCAGAAGCCGGACAAATCACTAACGATTATTTTACCATATCTTCCGATTTTTTCCAATTAAAAAAGCCTTCCCCGAAAGGAAGGCTTATGCCTAGATACAGAACTCAGCCGACGAGCTCGTAGCCGGCATCCTCGATGACCTTTGCAAACTCCGTCTGCGGGATGTCGCGGCTCGCCTTGACATCCGCTTTGCCGCCCTCGAGGTCGACCGCGACATCCGTCACGCCGTCCATGCCGGAGAGCGCTTTCGTGACATGCGCTTTGCAATGCTCGCACATCATGCCTTTAATCTTGAGTGTCTTTTCCATGTTGTTTTCCTCCTGTTTTCCGCTATCTTCTGCGGATTCTTGTTTATGGGTATCCGCAGCGGCCGGATATGCCGCCGCTGCGTCTTTCTGCTCTGCTGCCCGGACGCTTTCCTGCTCGCGGTCTGGCTTGAAGAAGCGCAGGCGGAGCGCATTCATGACAACGCACACGCTCGACAGGCTCATCGCTGCCGCGCCGAACACCGGCGAAAGCTTGATACCGAATGCCGGATAGAGAATCCCGCAGGCGACCGGGATGCAGATGGTGTTGTAGAACAGCGCCCAGAACAGGTTCTCCTTGATGTTCTTCATGACGGCCTTCGACAGGCGGATCGCGCTGACCGCGTCGAGCAGGTCGCTGCGCATGAGCACGGCGTCCGCGCTGTCTATCGCGACGTCGGTGCCTGCGCCAATCGCGATGCCGAGGTCGGCGCGCGCGAGGGCCGGCGCGTCGTTGATGCCATCGCCGATCATCGCGACCTTGTGGCCGCCCGCCTGCAGCTTCTGGATTTCCTCGGCCTTGCCGCCGGGCAGGACGCCCGCGATGATCTCATCGATGCCCATGCGCTGTTTCATCGCGTTTGCCGTGCGCTCGTTATCGCCCGTCAGCATGACGATGCGGAGACCGAGTGCCTGGAATTTCCCGATAGCCTCGCGGCTCGTCGCCTTCGGCTCGTCTGACGCGCCGAGGATACCGATGACCTGCCCGTCCTCCGTGAAGATCAGCGGCGTCGCGCCGCTGTCCGAGAGTGCCTCCAGATGACCGGAAATGGCCGAGATGTCGACCTTCTGTTCCTGCATGAGGCGCGTGTTGCCCGCTGCATAGGTATGGCCAGCCGCCTTTGCGACAACGCCGCGTCCGAAAAGCGCAGAGAACTCCTCCATCGGCTCGCCTGCTGCGCCGTGCTCCTTGGCATAACGCGTCACGGCCTCAGCGAGCGGATGTTCGCTGCCTGCCTCGAGCCCCGCAGCGAGGCTCAGCAGCTCCGACTCGTTCTTCCCATGCATCGCGACGACGGACGTCACTTCTGGATGCCCCTCCGTGATCGTGCCGGTCTTATCCATGACGACCGTATCGACTGCCTGCGCGGTCTCTAGCGCCTCGCCGGATTTGATCAGGATGCCGTTTTCCGCGCCCTTGCCGGTGCCGACCATGATGGCAACCGGCGTCGCGAGCCCGAGCGAGCACGGGCAGGCGATGACTAGCACGCAGACCGCAATCGAGAACGCGAACTCAAAGCTCGCGCCCATCGCGAAGTACCAGAACAGCCCTGCGGCCGCGGCAACCGCGATGACGACCGGCACGAACACGCCGGCAATCTGATCTGCCATGCGTGCAATCGGCGCTTTCGAGCCGGACGCCTCATCGACGAGCCGGATGATCTGCTGGATTGTTGAATCCGCGCCGACGCGGTCTGCGCGGAAATGGATCGTGCCCTGCCGGTTCATTGTCGCAGACGTCACTTTATCGCCTTTTTGCTTCTCGACCGGCATCGGCTCGCCCGTGATTGCGGATTCGTCGATGCTCGTCTGGCCGGAAAGGACGGTGCCGTCGGCCGGGATGCGCTCGCCCGGCTTCACGATGACATCATCGCCCTGCCGGAGCTGCTCGACGGGGATGATGGTCTCCACCCCGCCGCGGACGACGACCGCCTGTTTCGGCGTGAGATTCATGAGCTTTTTGAGCGCCGTGCTCGTCTCGCCCTTCGCGCGGGCCTCGAGGTATTTGCCGACCGTGATCAACGTAACGATCATGCCGGCCGAGTCAAAGTAGAGATTCGTGCTGTATTCCGATACCAGCGCCCAGTCGCCATGCCCCATGCCCCAGCTCATGCGGAACAGGGCAAAGACACCGAACAAGAAGGCCGACATCGAGCCCATGCCGACGAGGCTGTCCATATTCGGCGCGCCACGGAACAGGTTCCGGAACCCGACGACGTAATAGCGCCGGTTCAGGTACATGATTGGCAGGACAAACGCCACGAGCGTCAGCGCATAGATCACGGCGTTTTCCGGGCCCGAAAAATACTGGTCGATGAAGCCCGGTACCGGCAGGCCGAACACACGGTTCAGCAGGCCATAAAGAGACAGGTAAAGCGCGGGGATCACGAGGATCACGGATCCGATCAGACGGTGCCGGATCTCCTCCATATTCTTCTTCACCGGATCCTCGGCCGGAGCCGCGGCGGCTGCCGGCTTTCCCTTGACGCTCGCGCCGTAGCCCGCATCGACGACGGTCTGGATGATGGCGGCCGGACTGGTCTGGTTCTCGTCGTACGCAAGCTGCATCGAATTCGTCAGCAGATTGACGCTGACATCCTTCGTGCCCTCGACCTTCGATACGGCTTTCTCGACGCGCGCGGAACACGCGGCGCAACTCATGCCGGTCACATCAAAACGTTCTTTCTTCATCTTGGATTTCCGCCTCCTCGGAAGCGTGAATCGGTAGGATATACCGGTTCCACGGATTTCTATGGGTGATCTACTTCATGACTTTCTGCAGGAGCGCGCAGAGCTCGTCGACGACAGCGTCGTTGCCCGCGCGGATATCCCGCACGACACAGCCATGGATATGCTGGTTCAGCAGCTCTTTCGTGAATGCGTTGAGCGCCGACTGCACGGCGCTGACCTGCGTCAAGATATCCACACAGTACCGGCCCTCATCCACCATCTTGTGGATCCCGCGAATCTGTCCCTCGATGCGGTTCAGGCGGCGCACGAGGCATTTATACTCCTCGCCGTCCTTATCGCGGTATTTATGCGAATGGATGCCGTGCTCGCAGGCACAGGCCCCCTTCGTCCCGGTTTCCGCCAGTTCTTCCTTCTTTTCCGTCACGGTTCCCGCCTCCTCTCAAGTCTGTCTGTATCATATACCCCCTAGGGGTATTTGTCAACGATAAAAGAGAATTTTTCTCAAAAAAAATGGCAACCGGCGAATCGGAACTCCGTTCGTCTGCTGCCATGATTGGCTTTTATCCATTTTTCTCGATCTCGCGCTGGGTCATTTCCTGGATGAGCTGGACGGCGCCCTTGCCGAGGCCCGTCTCCCGCGCGGCTTCCTCTACCGTGAAACCACCGAGCAGCATGGCCCGCGCCTTGGCGGCGAGGTTCTCCTGCTGAGGCCCCTCACCGCTTTCCGGCTCGCCCGTCTGCTCCTGCCCTGTCCTTCCTTGCGGTTCTCCATCCCAGCCGCGCTTTCCTCCGGCTGGCGCCTTCGGTTCCCGCATGGCCGCCGCGAGGCTGACTGCCTGGTCGTAGCTGACGTTTTGTTGGCTCTCCGCATCCCTCTGCATCGAATCCTCGAGCACCGCGGCAAAATCCTTGGCGTCGACGCGCTCAGGCTCGGGCATCGGGTAGGCCGCCGCTTTCTGCTGCAACTGCGTGACCGCGAGGGTCTGCTGCGCGCGCTGGGAGAGTTCTGCCGACCGCAGCTCGAGCTCTGCCTCGAGCTTGCGGCATTCCGCAATGCGCGCGTCGAGCACAGCGGTTTTCGCATCGGCGTCCTTCAGCAATGCCTCGAGGTGATCCACATGACCGCCGAGCCGCCCGATGATCGCATTCGCGGACTGCTCGAGCTCCTCGCGCAGATATTCGGTCGACTGCGTGAGTTCCCGCCGCTCACGCACCGGCTGTGTCCTCTTCCGCGCGATATACCGCGCCGTAAAAAAAAGAAGGGCCCCGAAAATGATCAGGAACCCCATAACTTCCGTAACCATTCGTCATTTACTCCAAATCCGACCGCATGCCGGTCATAAGCTGATATCGAGATGATGCCCGCGCGTCGGATCGACCGCATACCGCGGCTCCGCCGCCTGTTCGTCCTCACCGCCGCGGTGCTGCCCGCCATCCCCAGCGTAACCGCCCTGCCCTTTTTTCCGGTTCGGATCATCCTTCACGCGCCCGTCCTCGACATTGTCCTTTTCCCGAACCTGTGACTGCTTCAGCTTGTCGTCCGCTTTCTGCCGGACGGCCTCAAAATCCTGCTGCAGGGCCGCTGCCTGATTCATATTGTGCTGAACCTGACCGGCATCCGTCGCACGCGGAACCACCATCTGCAAGCTCATCGGGGTAACATCCATCGCTCTTGCCCTCTTTCCTCTGGAATATGAAAAACGAATCCGCCGCGTGGGCAGAGGAACCCATTGCGGAATCAGTATGGACCGATATCGATATCGTCGTCGCGAACCTGCACGGTCGAGTGCTGGATCTCCGACTGCACATTCTCGATTACCGAATTGATGGAGAGGCGCGTGCCCGGATACATTGTATCCGAAACGCAGACCTTGCCATGCTTCATATTGGCGAGCTCCGTCTCGAGGCTCTTGATCAGGGCCTCGTCGCGCTTGAGCTTGCCTGCAAGCGGGAACTGCGAGCGCGTGAGCTGCGCAATCTGGGCGACGCGCTGAGGCGGCAGCTTCGACGTATCGATTTTCCGCAAGGTATTGAGCATCTGCACAATCTGCTTCAGACGCGTCTTATTTTCCTTGCACTCCCGGCAGAGTTGCCGGTACTGCCGCTCGACACGCGGATTGACGCCGACGGATACACGCGTGACGACGAAAGCGGTGTTGCCGATCTTCTTCGCGCGAACCTCCTCACCAGCGGCAACCATACCGCCGGTGATCTGCCCGCGTCCCTCCTCGACATAGACATGCTTGCCGGCCTGCACATCCGAATGCAGGATGACGTCGGAGATGTAGATATCCCGGCCCGCCTCAATTTTCGCGTTTTCGACAAAGGCCGCGCGGATATCCTCGCGCGCCTTGACCGCGCCGCGATCCGTTCCGCTGATGCCGCCCTCGACGTAGACGTTCTGCCCCTCGACCTTGCCGTTGACGAGCCCGTGGATCTCGATGTCGCCGGTCGCCTTGACGCTGAATCCGTCGGCCACGCCGCCATGGATCTCGATGCTGCCGACAAAGTCGATATTCCCGGTGCCGACGCCGACATCGCTGTCGATGACCAGATGCGGATCGATGCCGATCTTCTTGCCGGTATCCGTGATCTGCCCATCCATATCCGCGATGATCTTATTCTCTTCCTCGACGTGGACGTTCTTGCCATTCGGCACGGGAACCGGACGCCCATTGCGCGCGGCGACCGTGATACCGTAGACATTCATGCCCTCCTTGCCCTCGGTCTGCGGAATGCGCTCCGCGAGCAGGTCGCCTTTTTTCGCGAGCACGAACAGGTTCATGTTCTTGTAATCGACACGGCCGCCATTTCCCTGTAGCGCCGGTTTCCCCTTGATGCTGAGGTCGAAATAGCGGACAATCCGTGCATTCTCGCCATTGACCGGTGCGCGGCCCCTTGCCGCGACAAATGGCACAGACGACTGGATTCCCGCCGCGATGGCCGCGTCGTCGATACCGAAAACGACTTCTTTTTCCGCGAGGGCCTCCCGCACCTGTTCCGCGCTCGGCAGGGCGCCGCCCTCGCTCGTATCGAAGGCGACCCGGGCCTGCATCTTGTCGCGGCTGACCTCGACGAGGATTGCCGCGGTCTGCGGCTCTGTTTCTTCCTGACCATTCGCGGAGTCACCGGGAATATGGTACCTGCTGCCGATCTTCACTGGATTGCCCGTCGCGGCGCGCACGGCCGCTGCGAGTTCCGCGACATCGTAGCCGTCCACCGCATAATCCTGCAGAATCTGCTGCAGATCGGACATTTCGAATGGAATCTCTTCTCCAGAAGGATAGACAGTCAGATAGACACCATCCTCGCGGAACTCAAACAGATAGCCATCCGCTCTGCTCCCCACTGTCGGATGTGCTGCGCGATCCTCCATGATTGTCCGCCTCCCATTATCCCTGTGTGATTATCCTTTTCTGCTGCTTTTCCTTTCCGCGTCCTGTCCGGCACTCTCCTGCGCCATAAATCCTCGCAGGCGGAAAACCGCTTTCGTGTGCAGCTGAGAAATGCGCGCCTCGGTCAGATGCAGGACAAGGCTGATTTCCTTCAACGTCATTTCTTCATAGTAATACAGCGTGACGACGATTTTTTCCTTTTCCGGAAGCTGGTCGATGGCCTGCGCGAGCTCTTCTTTCAGTTCCTGCTTCTCGGCCTGCTCCGACGGGCCCGCCTCACCGGATACCGGCGTATCGACCCGCAGATAATCCTCCAGCGGAATCACCGTCGCGACGCTGACCTGCTTCTCGATTTTCTGCAGTTCCTTCTCGTCCACGCCGAGACGCGCACCGAGCTCCGCATCCGTCGCCGGACGGCCGAGTTCCCCCTCGAGGTCGCTGACCGCCTTCTCATACTTCCGGATTTTCTGGCGCGTCGTGACGGGAACCCAATCCTTCGAACGAAGGTAATCGAGCATCGCACCGCGCACGCGGACACCCGCATATGTCTCGAACTTGTTCTTCCGCGACAGATCATAGCGCTCGATGGCATCGAGCAGTCCGAAGAAGCCGCTCGAAAGCAGGTCTTCGCGATCCACATGCGCCGGCAAACTGATGGCAATGCGCCCGGCCGTCATCTTGACGAGCGGCAGGTAGTATTCCGCAAGCTCGTTGCGCAGATCTGTATTCCGGTCTTCCTGATAACGCCGCCATAGCGATTCGACGTCGATTTTCTTTCTGCTCTCCGCATCCATGCCATCGACCCCCTTTCGCCGTTAACTGCTCTTCTCCGTGTCCACATGGCGCAGATTCTCCGAGGCCAGCGGCTGGAAGCCTCCTTCTTCTCCGCCGTCCTCAGGCTGCGCATCCTGCGCATCGTCCCCTTGTGCCGCATCCGGCTGCACCGTGCTGGAAGCCGGCGTGTCAGTCTCTGCGGCCTCCGTCTTCTCCTCCTGCCCGGCCTCTACGGCCTCATCCAGAGCCTTGTCAAGGCTCTTATCGAAAAGCACCCAGCCCTTTGCCTCGAGGATAAAGGTCACGAGGTAGACGAACAGGCCGGAAGCGAACGCGCCGATGACCATGCGCAGAAGCACGGTCGTCCCGCGGATATCCCGCAGTACTCCCGCGATGCAGATAGCGAGCGCTGCAAGAATGGCGATGAGCAGGGATATCTGAAATTTAAGCAAAATCCATCACCTGTTCAAATCTCTTTCTCGCCCTTATTGATGGTCTTGACCTTATAGGAGCCAGTCTCGAGATTGATTGAGACCGTGCGCCCATAGGTGCCGCCGGTATCCTCAGCAAGCAACCGGATCTTCATATCGCTCAGGATGGCCTTCACGGCTTCCGCGTTTCGTGCGCCGACGCGCATGATATCCGTCGCGTTGGCAAAAGCGAACATCTGCGCGCCCCCCGCCATCTTCGCGACAAGGCGGCTGCGCACGGCACCGAGTGCGAGCACATCCCGGAGCAGCAGCGGCATTCCTGTGTCGGCGAATTTCGCGGGGTTGTCGCTCGCCCGCGCCTGCTTGCTGTCCGGCAGCATGATATGCAGGAGCCCACCGACCTTTGCCTGCGGGTCATAAAGAGAGATGCCGATGCAGGATCCAAGACCATAGCTGATAAGCGTATCCGGAGCTTTCCCGACCTTATAATCCGCCATGCCGACTTTGATCAGTTCTGGCATATCACTCAACTCCTACCGCAGATATGATGGTCTGCAACGATCCGGGATCCGGCACCAGAAAGAAATGTCCGCTGATGCCGTCATCCTCCGACAAGAACTCCGTCTCAATGACCAATGCCTGGTCGCCCATCTGGCCGAGCTGCACGAGCACGACGTTCAGGATAGCACCCGCCATATCCATCGCGAGCGCAGGGATGGACGGGAGCATCGACAGATTGGTGAACGTATAGAACGCGTTGAGATAAGCTCCGGAAAGGATGTTGCCGATTTCCATCAATGCCGATTCATCCATGAAATCCAATTTCTGCGTCTGCCCATGCTTCCGGCCCATCAGCGTATCTACGAGGTAGAACGCACTCTTCTGCGGAAGCAGGAACAGGATATTGCCTGGTGCCTTGCCGTAGACGCGCAGGAACACGCCGACAACGATAGCGTCTGGCCCGCCGACCATGTCCGGCACCGCGTCAAGCGGTACCAGCGCGACTTTCGGCACATTCATATCGATGCGCCGGTTGATGATCTGGGACAGTGCGGTCGCGGAGTTTCCCGCGCCGACATTGCCGATCTCCCGAAGTGCGTCGAGCTGGCTCGGCGTAAGGTTCAATTCATCTGACATATCGTAACACCTCATCCTGCGTCCATCGGACAGGCCGCCCTATGGAAGCGCTGATTATTTCTCGTCTTTCTTCTCCTGACCGACGATTTCCTCGAGATTGAGCATGATGATGAGTCTGCCATCCACGTTGCCGATACCGCTCAGGTACTTGGTGATTTCCTTGCCGTTGATGGCCTTCTTCGGGTCGACCGGCTTGCTGTGGATGGTCAGGACCTCGGTCACGGCGTCGACGAGCATGCCGACGTGCAGCTCGCCGATGTTGACCGTCACGATGCGCGTGTTGTCCGTATATGGCGCGTCGGCAAGGCCGAGGCGCTTCTTGAGGTCGATGACCGGCAGAACGGATCCGCGCAGATTGATGACACCCTTGATGTAGTCCGCGGCAAACGGGACGCGCGTGATATCCGTCAGATTGCGGATTTCCTGCACGTTGAGGATGCTGATACCATATTCTTCATTCAGGAGTTTGAAGGCGACGACCTGAATCCCTTCGCCATTGTCATTCTGTTTGATTTCTTCATTAGCCATGTCGCTGTACCTCCTCTTACTGCATCATCGTCGCGACGTCAAGGATCAGGGCGATGCGGCCATCACCGAGTACCGTCGCACCGGAGAACATCTTGAGTCCCGAGAACAGATTGCCGAGTGCCTTGATGACGATTTCCTGCTGGCCGATCAGGTTGTCGACGACGATGCCGGCCTTGGCCTCGCCGGTGTGCACGACGACGACAAACATATCCTCGGCGTCCTTGACATGCGGTACCTGCAGAACCTGCTCCATGCGGATGATTGGGATGATCTCGCCGCGAAGGACGATGACCTCCTTGTTCTGGATGGTCTGGATATCCGTCGGCTGGATGTTGATGGTGCTGTCGATGGAGCCGAGAGGAATCGCGTACATCTCCTCCTGCACCTGGACCATCATCGCCTGGATGATGGCAAGGGTCAGCGGCAGCTTGATCTTGAAGATCGATCCCTCGTCAATCTTCGTCTCGACATCGACGTGACCGGACAGCGCCTCGATCTTGCTGCGCACGACATCCATGCCGACGCCGCGCCCGGAGATATCGGAGATGTGGTCTGCCGTCGAAAATCCCGGCAGGAAGATCAGGCGGACTGCCTCTGCGTCGTCGAGCTTGTCGGCCTCTTCCTGACTGATCATGCCCTTCTCAACCGCCTTCGAGCGAATCTTGTCAGCATTGATGCCCGCGCCGTCATCGGTGACCATGATGACGACGTTGTTGCCCTCGTGACGGGCGATGAGCCCGACCTCCCCGGTGCGCGGTTTGCCCTTCGCTTCACGGGTATCCGGATCCTCGACGCCATGGTCGCAGGAGTTGCGCAGCAGATGCATGATTGGATCGCCGATCTCATCGATGACCGTGCGGTCGAGTTCGGTTTCCTCGCCCTCGATGGTCAGATTGATCTCTTTATGCAGTTCCTTCGCTATATCGCGGACCATGCGCGGGAAGCGGTTGAATACCGAGCTGACCGGAACCATGCGAACCTTCATGACGATGTTCTGCAGGTCGGTCGTCACGCGGTCCATCTGCTCGAGCGTCTCCGTGAGCTCGGCGATACGGTGCGTCTGGCCGATCTGCTCGAGGCGCACCTTGTTGATGACGAGCTCGCCCATGAGGTTCATGAGGCTGTCAAGCTTGTCGATGTCGACGCGGACCGACTGGCTCTGATGCGGCTTCTTGTGCGCGGCCGGCTTCTTGGCCGGTGCCTTCGGAGCCGCAGCCTTCTTGGCCGGTGCAGCGGCGGTCTTTGCGGCCTTCGCGGACTCTGCCTTCTTCTCCGGTGCTTTCTCCTCCGCCTTCGGCGCAGCCTCAGCATCCGGGTCGATGACCGCCGTTTTCACTTCCTCGATTTCGGAGATTGAGTTGATGGCCGCCTCGACCTGCTTCGGCTCCGATGCCGTAATGACAACGACATCGAAGGAATGATCGAACTTCTCCTGTTCGAGGTCTTCGGCCGACGGCACGGACTTGATGACATCACCGAGCTCATCGAGCGCGTTCATGACCATGTAGGAGCGTGCGGATTTCAGCAGGCAGGTCTCAGCGAGCGTGACCTTGACATGGATTGCGAGCAGGCCCTTCTCTTTTGCCTGCTTGATGACATCGCGGTCGACATCCGTCAGCTCAATGGTCGGGGCTGCATGAGCCGCCGCTTTTTCCGGCGCTGCTGGTGCAGCCGACGCCTCCGGTGCGGTCATGCCCTTCGCCTCCGGTACGTCGCCCTTCGAGATCTTGCTGAGCTGCTTGACGAGGTCGGAGACATCGACGAGATCCTCCGGGTCGCCATTGCCGACGTTATCGATCATCTGCTCGAGCGAGTCGACGCATTTGAACAGGATGTCGATGATGTTCTCGTCGAGCTTCAGCTTGTCGTTGCGGATAAGGTCGAGCACATCCTCCATCTCATGCGTGAGCTCCGCAATCTTGTTGTAGCCCATGGTCGCCGACATGCCTTTCAGCGTATGCGCGTTGCGGAAAATCTCGTTGACGACCGAGGTATCCTCCATGTTGTCCTCGAGGCTGAGAAGCCCGTCGTTCAAGGATTGCAGGTGTTCATGGGACTCGTCCAGGAACATATCCATATACTGATTCGTGTCCATTTGTATTCCCCCTAATAATTAGCGCTTCACAGCCGATACGATTGCGCCGGCAATCTGCTCCACCGGCCTCACTTCATCGGCGAGTCCGGCCTCGACGACTGCGCGCGGCATGCCGTAGACCACGCAAGTGTCTTCATTCTGCGCGATGCTGTAGCCGCCGGCAGCCTTTATCTTCTTCATTCCCTCACAGCCATCCGAGCCCATGCCGGTCATGATGACCGCTGTGACTTTCTGACCGAATGGTGCGACAGAATCGAACATCACGTTGACGCAGGGCCGGTGGTTGCCGACCGGCGGATCCGAGCCGAGCGCGATGCGCCGGTCCGTGCCGTCCGGCACCACGCGGAGGTGGAACCCGCCCGGCGCGATATAGACCTGACCGGGCCGGATGACCTCCCCGTCCTCCGCTTCTTTGACCGCGATGGCGGAAATCGTGTTCAGCCGGTCCGCGAGTGCTTTCGTGAAATGCGGCGGCATATGCTGCACGACGACGACCCCGCATGGGAGGTCAGCCGGCAGGCGCGTGATGACGTTCTGCAAAGCCTGCGGCCCGCCCGTCGATGTGCCGATGGCGACAAGCTTCTGCCCGCTGCCGCGCTCGACTATCACCGGTTTCGGCTGGAACTCCGGTTTCCGACGTTGCAGCAGAGGATTCGGCTTCCGCCCGAAGGCTGGCTTCGCGGGTTCCTGCCGCGGCGGCTCCTTCTTGATGCCGGGGAGCGTGACGTGCCGCATGACGGGTATGGCAGGCCTTGCCGGAGGAGGCGCTTTCTTCTCCTGCTGCAGCTTCTGCACATGAGCCTTTGCCGCTTTCCGACATTTCTGCAGGATTTCAGGTTCAATCGCATCGATTTTCGAGATTGATCCTCCGGGCTTGCTGATGAAGTCTACGGCGCCGAGGCTCAGCGCGCGCACCGTGGCATCCGTGCCCTCCTGTGTCAGGCTGCTCAGCATCACGACCGGCATCGGGCATTCGTCCATGATGACGGCGAGTGCGTTGAGCCCGTCCATGACCGGCATATTGACGTCAAGCGTCAGCAGATCCGGCTTTTCCTGCTTGACGAGCCTTACCGCCTCCTCGCCGTTCCTCGCGGTTCCGACGACCTCGAAATCCGGCTGCTTCCGGAAAAGATCCGAGAGCACCTTCCGCATGAAGGCGGAATCATCCGCAATCAGGATACGAATCATTCCCATCACCTCGCTATCGCAGGGCAGCCATGAACCGATGCCGCTTTCCCCGGCAATCAGTCCACAATCGAGATACCTCTGGCAATGCTCTGCCGCTGTACGGTAAAGATATAGTGGACAATCTTATTGGTCACTGGCCGTGGCACATTCTGGAATGCCGCGCCGACGCGCCATACGCTCGTCCCGTCATCCCGTTCGACACGCGCGACGCGGACGATACGGCACAGGATGTCGAGCGTGCCGACGTTCGGGATCTCGCTGATCTCAATCGTGGCCTGCGAATCTTCTTTGACCGGACGATCCAGCACAAAGCCGATGCCATTACCGCTGAGATCGATGGAGTCCGTCTCAAAGGGCTTTTCGATGCGGCCTTCCTCGTCGATCAGGCGGATGCGGAGATGCAGGCTCACGCGAACGCGCACGAACTCGCGATTCTGATGCCGCTCGACCGTTTCTGGCTTCACGATGATCCAGGTCGGAACCTGACCGTCGAGTGCAACCCCCTGAAACGTCGTCAGGAAGCGGTAACGGCACTGATCCCCGCTGGCGAGCCCATAGATAGAATCCCCGCGAACCGGGATGATCGGCACGCGTTTCTTGTCAAACGGCATGGCCACGATCAGGCAGTCCTTCTGGATATCCTCCAGACGGCTCTTATAGCCTTCCTCGCTGCCTTCCAGATAAAATTCCAGTCGCTGACCTATCTTCAAGACTTTCTCTGCTTTTATTATTTCGCTTGCCATCGTAAAGTTCCTCCATGTTTAACGTGGAAAGTGAAAAATTTGTTGTAAAAATTCTTTCCAGCCCCGGCTCACCTTCATCTGCTTTCCGTAGAGCAGGCTTTCCGTGAGACCTTTGACGCAGCGCGCGGCCACAGAGTCCGGCGCATCGATCAGGAATGGAACCTGATGCCGCACGGCCAGCTGCACCGCACGGTCCTCATAGAGATAGCCGAGACACGAAAAGCGCATGTGCAGGAAGCGTTCGGATGTCTGCTCAAGCTTTGCGACGACATCGCGGCTCTCCTCCGGTTCGTAGACGCGGTTCACGACGAGTTTCAGGTTCTTTTCCTCCGCGTAGACGCTGTACGCCTTCATCATCGCGTAGGCATCGGTCAGTGCGGTCGGCTCCGGCGTCGTGACGAGCAGCACCTCATCAGCCGCCAGCACGAAGTCCATGACATTCTTCCCGAGTCCCGCGCCGGTGTCGAGCAGGATGATATCCGCGATATCGCCGCAGGCCGCGAGCTTCTGCAGCAGGCAGAACTGCTCCCAGTCGCTGAACGCGCGCACCTTCTCGATGCCCGAGCCGCCGGAAATGTAGTTGACGCCATAAGGGCCATGTACGAGGACATCGTCGAGGGTCACATCCTCCTCGATGAGATTCAGGAGATGCCTGCGCGCATGGCTGCCGAGGACGACGTCGACGTTCGCCATGCCGAGATCTGCGTCGATGAGCAGCACGCGCTTTCCAGCCATGCCGAGCGCGATGGACAGGTTTACGGCGAGATTGGTCTTTCCAACGCCTCCCTTGCCGCTCGTGACCGCAATGACACGTGGCAGGCCGGCGTCACGCTGTGTCTCGTCCCTCTTCTGTTCTTTCCGGTTGCCGACGATCTGCCGCAGCCTTGCTGCCTGGTCTGCCATAGGCCTCAGGCTCCGAGGAGAAGATCCGCGAGCGTGCCGGCATCCGCCGCGCGGATATCGTCCGGCACGCTCTGCCCGTTCGTCAGGAACGACAGCCGGATGTCCTTGCGCTGATAGAGCAAGTTCACGATGAGGCCGAGGCTTCGCGTCTCATCGGTCTTCGTGAAGATGAGCCCATCCGGCTTGCAGACAGAGAATTTCTGCAGGATATCGGCCGCATCGAGATCCTTCGTCGTCGCGCTCATGACGAGGTGCTTCTCGATATGGGGCGAGACCTTCAGGAAATCCTGCAGCTCTTTCATCTGGTACGCGTTGTGCTGGCTGCGCCCCGCCGTATCAATGAGGATCAGGTCTTTGTCGCGGTGCTTGTGTATCGCGACGCGCAATTCGTCCGGTGTATAGACGATCTCGAGCGGCAGCCCGATGATATCGGAATAGGTCTTGAGCTGTTCGACTGCCGATATGCGATAGGTATCCGCCGTAATCAGTGCAGCACGGACATCCTTCTCGAGCACGAGCCGCGCGGCAATCTTCGCGAGCGTCGTCGTCTTGCCGACGCCGGTCGGGCCGATCAGCGCGGCGATATGCGGTTTTTCGCCATTCTGCCGGAGGCCGTGCTGGAACGGCACATTGCTCTCGAGGAACGCTGACAGGATGCCGCGCGCCTCAGGGGCCATCTCGTCGACAAGCGTATCGCCGGCCGAAGCCTGCGCCGCGAAGTCCTTCAGCACATTTTCCGCAACGCCCTGACGCTGCAGAGCCTCCTGCAGCGTCACCTCGCCCGGCGTCTCGTTCTTGCTCATGACCTGCGCGAGCATGGACTTCATCTGCGCGAGCTCATTCTCGAGCTGCTGGATCTTCTGCTGATCCTCCGGACGGCTGACCTGAGCCGTATTTCCTGCCGGCGCGGCTGGCCGGACCGGCAGCACAGGCGCTGCGGGCTGCTGCGGCATGTAGGCCGTCTGCGCGCCCGGCATCGTCTCTTTGGACGCGATATCCACGCCGGCCTGCGTGCCCGCCGTCTTGTACTGCCCGAGGACGTTTGCCGGCATCACGGGTTTCGGCGCAGCCTTCTTCACCGGCTTCGTCGGCTCATGCTGGTTCTCCGGCTGATCCTCGATGGCCGCTGTGACCTCGATGACCTCCGAGCCGCCGTAGCCGAAGAACCCGCCGTCCTTGTATTTCTTCGTATGGAGAATCACGGCGTCCCTGCCGAGCTCCCTTTTCACCTGCTCCATGCATTCTTTCATCGTAGGAGCCTTGAACACTTTGATCTGCACTTAGATCTTCACCACCCCAAGAATCTGGATTTCCACGGACTGCTCGATTTCCGCGTGCGAGAGCACGATGATGCCCGGCACGGAGCGCTCGACGAGCTTGCGGAAGTACGGCCGGACGGCCGGGCTCGTCAGCACGATGGGCTGATAGCCCATGTTTGTGAGCTTTTCGAGCTCCTTGTTCAACGATTCGACGAGCTTCTGCATCGAATCCGGATCGAGGCTCACATACGAGCCGTGATCTGTGCGCTGGATGCCGCCCGCGATGCGGTTCTCGAGCGCCGGGTCGAGCGTCACGCAGGGCAGCACGCCGTTCTGCACGTTCTGCTGCGTGATCTGGCGTGCCATCGCGTGCCGCACGTACTCCGTCAGGACTTCCGGATCCTTCGTCGCGCGCGCGTAGTCAGAAAGCACCTCGAGGATTGTCTCCATATCGCGGATCGAGACGCGCTCGTGCAGCAGGCCCTGCAGGACTTTCTGCACCTCGCCGATGCTCATGAGGTTCGGAACGACCTCGCTGACGAGTGCCTCGTTGGTCTTCTTGAGATTGTCGACGAGGTTTTGCGTCTCCTGACGGCCGAGGATCTCATCGGCATGCTGCTTGATGACCTCCGTCAGATGCGTCGCGAGCACGGAGACGGCATCAACGACCGTGTAGCCGTTGAGCTCCGCCTGCTCGCGTTCGTTCTCCGGAATCCAGAGCGCCGGCAGCCCGAAGGCCGGCTCCGTCGTCTCGATGCCCGGCACCTCCTCGAACACCGTGCCGGAGTTCATCGCCAGATAATGGTCGAGCATGAGTTCGCCCTTCGCGATCTCGATGCCCTTCAGCTTGATGATGTAGGCGTTCGGCTTGATCTGGATGTTATCGCGGATGCGGATGGTCGGCACGACGAGTCCGAGCTCGAGCGCGCACTGCCGCCGGATCATGACGATGCGGTCGAGCAGGTCGCCGCCCTGTCCCGTATCGACGAGCGGGATCAGGCTGTAGCCGATCTCGAGCTCCATCGGGTCGACGTGCAGCAACGAGACGATATTCTCCGGTTTCGCCGCCTCGCGGCGTTCGACTGCCTTCTGCTTCTCCTTCGTCTTCTCCTCGGCCGGCAGCACCTTTTCTGTGCCGCGCTTAAGCTGGTAGCCGATGAACGCGCAGATGCCGGAAAGCGTCGCAAACGGGATGCCCGGCAGGCCCGGCACGATGGCGAAGAATACCAATACGCCGGACAGGATGAAGAAGATGCGATCGTTGCGGAACAGCTGGTCGACGAGATCGCGGCCGAGGTTGCCCTCTGCGCCGGCACGCGTGACGATGAGGCCGGTAGCCGTCGAAATCAGCAGAGCCGGGATCTGCGAGACAAGGCCCTCGCCGACGGTCAGCAAGGTGTACTGCTGCAGGGCCGCCTGCGCGTCGAGGCCGCGCTGCAGCATGCCGATGACGAAGCCCGCAGAGATGTTGATGAACATGATGATGATGGCCGCGATGGCATCGCCCTTGACGAACTTCGAAGCACCATCCATTGCGCCGAAGAAGTCCGCCTCGCGCTGGATCTTCTCGCGGCGGCGGCGCGCCTCCGCGTCGGTGATCGCACCCTGATTCAGATCCGCGTCGATGGACATCTGCTTGCCCGGCATCGCGTCGAGGGTGAATCGCGCGGAAACCTCTGCCACGCGTTCCGACCCCTTCGTGATGACGAGGAAGTTGATGATGACGAGGATGACGAATACGATGAAGCCGACGACCGCGTTGCCTCCGACAACGAAGTTGCCGAATGCCGTGATGACCTCTCCGGCAAAGCCGTCGAGCAGGATCAGCCGCGTCGACGAGATATTCAGTGCAAGCCGGAAAAGCGTCGTAATCAGCAGCAGCGACGGGAATATCGACAGGTCGAGCGCCTCGACATTGTAGATGACCGCCATGACAACGAGCAGCGCAATCGTGATGTTCAGGCAGATCAGCAGATCGAGCAGGAACGTCGGCAGCGGGATGATCATCATGACGACAATCGTGACGATGGCTACCGCGATGAGGACATCGCTGTATCGTTGGATGAAGTTGCCCCCCGACTTCAAGGTAGCGGCTCCGGTTGCAGCCATACGCATTTCTCCTTCTTGTTGAACGAAATAGGAACAGGCGGCTTACGCCGTCCGGTGATGCTTCAGACGATAGACATAGGCAAGAACCTCCGCAACGGACTGATAGAGTTCCTGCGGGATGAAATCACCGATCTCGGTAGTCCGATAGAGCGCACGGGCAAGCGGCACGTTCTCGACAAGCGGCACGTGGTTCTCGCGGCCGATGGCCTTGATTTTCTGCGCGACGAGATCCTGCCCTTTCGCGAGGACTTTCGGCGCCGTCATGCCTTTATGATACTCGAGCGCAACCGCGAAATGCGTCGGGTTCGTGACGATAACGTCCGCCTTCGGGACTTCCTTCATCATGCGGGACATCGCCATCTGGCGCTGTTTCTGCCGGATCTTGCCCTTGATCTGCGGATCGCCCTCGGTCTGCTTGAACTCGTCCTTGACCTCCTGCTTCGTCATCTTCAGGTCCTGCGTCGTCTGCCATTTCTGGTAGCCGTAGTCGAGGACACCGACGACCATGATGACCCCGCAGATCTGGAAGGCCATCTTCAGCACGATGTTGATCATCTGCCCGAGGCTCGTATCGAGGTCGTAGTAGATGAACTGGGGCATCGCGAGGATCTGATCCTTGAGCACCATGTACAGGAACGCCCCGATAACGATGATCTTCAGCAGGGATTTCACGAGCTCGACGAGCGAACGCTTCGAGAACATGCGGCCGACGCCGTTGATCGGATTCAGGTTGCTGAGCTTCGGCTCAAGCTTTTCCGTATTGAAGTTCAGACCGACCTGAAAGAAGTTGATGCCGAGCCCAATCAGCATGATGGCGAGCATGATTGGCAGGGCCGTCTTCCCGAAGACGATGGACGCCTCGAGGAACAGGTTGACGATGTTCTCGACATCGAGCGTCTGATCAAGATGCCCGAAGATGTAGGTCGTGTACGCATAGAGCTCATTGTAGATGGACTGCGCGAGCATCTTGATGGTGAAGAAGCCGATGAGCAGCACAAATGCCGTGCTGAGCTCGGTGCTCCGGCCGACCTGGCCTTTCTTCTTCGCATCGCTGCGCCGCTTGCTTGTCGGCTCCTCGGTCTTGTCCCCGTCCGCGAACAGCTGCAGGTTGAGGGCAAACGGCAGCCTTTCCTCCCATTCCACGCTACTGGAGTGCGCGCAGGGCAATGCTGATATTCCCATACATTTCATTGAACAACACATCCAGGAACAGAACGTAGAACGGCAGGAGCATCGAGAGCACGCCGACGCCGATCATGAGCTGCATCGGGATGCCGACGACGAAGATGTTCATCTGCGGCATCGTGCGCGCGAGAATGCCGAGCCCGACATTCGTCAAGAGGATTGCGAACGTGACCGGCATCGCAATCTTCATGCCCGTCACGAACGTCGCTGCCACGAAATCCGTCAGGATGACCGGCAGCGACAGGCTTGGCTGCATCGTCAAGATTGGCACGGCGCGGAAGCTCTCGACCAACGACGCGATGATCATGTGATGCCCATTCGTCGCGAGGAAGATGATGATTCCCAGATTATAAAGAAAACTTCCGATGAGCGGCATCTGCTGACCGGAAGTTGGATCCATCACATTGACAATGGCAAAGCCCACCTGCATATCCATGATTTTGCCGGCCATCTGGATAGCGGAGAAGGCCACATAGGCGACAAAGCCGATGAGCCAGCCGATGAAGAGTTCCTCGAGCACCGCGATAGAGTAGGCGAGCACCGATGGCGGTGCCTGCACGGCCCCGAGGCTGTCCACGACGGGGAACAGGACGACCGTGAACACGAACGATGCCGCCGCACGGATATACACGGGGATATTGATGCTGCCGAAGAAAGGAGAGATGATGAAAATACCGCTGACACGGGTCAGCATCAGCAGAAAAACCGCTGCGTGATCCTGCATAAGGGTAAAATAATCCATAGAGCTCTCCCTTTAGCTGATATAACTCGGCAGATTCACCAGAAGATTCGTAATGTACTCGACCATGATGCGGAGCATCCATGGGCCGAACAGCAGGATAGCGACGAACACCGCGATGATCTTCGGGATGAACGCGAGCGTCTGCTCCTGTATCGACGTCGTCGCCTGGAATACGCTGACCGCGAGGCCAACGAGCAGCCCGAGGCCGAGCATTGGCGCGGAGACGATCATGACGATCCAGAGCGCCTGTTGGCCAAGCTGGATAACCAGATCTCCGGACATCTTATCCTCTCCCCCCTCCCGGAAAAAGCAAAGCTATTTGAAACTGACGATCAGCGACTTAATCAAGAGGTGCCAGCCATCGACCATGACGAACAGCAAGATCTTGAATGGCAGCGATATCATGACCGGCGGCAGCATCATCATGCCCATCGACATCAGCGTACTCGCGACAATCATATCGATGACGATGAACGGGATGTAGATCATGAAGCCGATCTGGAATGCCGTCTTGAGTTCGCTGATGATGAACGCCGGAATCAGCGTGAAGGTCGATACGTCCTCCGGGCCCTCCGGCCGCTCAGCATCCGACAGATTGACAAAAAGCGCGAGATCCGATTCGCGTGTCTGCTTGAACATGAATTCGCGGATTGGTGCCACCGAGTTGTCGATGGCCTGCTCCTGCGTGATTTGCCCGTT
Organism: Selenomonadaceae bacterium; assembly: GCA_036733925.1. Classification (GTDB taxonomy): domain Bacteria; phylum Bacillota; class Negativicutes; order Selenomonadales; family Selenomonadaceae; genus UBA2897. The sequence continues at coordinate 74,210 of DAIMZO010000004.1, forward strand.
CAAATAGGGCTGGATTCCCTGCTCATTCGCCTGGCCCCAATACGGCGCCATGATGTAGAACGTCAGGAACAGGGACAGCGCGATAACGACCTGATTCGGCGGGACATTCTGCGTCGACAATGCGTTCCGCAGGAAGCCGAGCACGACGACGATGCGCACGAATGACGTCGTCATCATCAGGATGCCCGGTGCGAGCGAAACGATCGTCAGCACTGCCGCGACCTGCAGGGTCGCAGCGACGTCCTGCGGCTTATTCGCCGTCCCGACATCGACATTCACGGAAGGAATCACCGACGCTGCGTCCGCGCTCCCGGACCACCAGACCAGAAGCAGCAGCGCGCCGCCCAGCAAAAATAAGATATTCGGGCGTCTCAAACGCCTACAACCCCTTTTCATTTCGTATGACCCATGGACACGGCCCGCGCTTATTTCCGGAACATCGGCGGGATCTTCTGCACGAAATCGCCAAGCGTCCCGAACTGCTTCGCAAAGAGTTCCGGACGTACCGGGTGATCATCCGCGTCGTGTTCCAGGCGCTCGATTTCCCCGGGATCCGTGATCTCTGAGAGCAGCGTGATCTGATGCTCGGTGACGCCGAGCAGAAGACAGCGGCCCGCCATCTCCACGACACAGACTGATCGGTTCGGCCCCAGCGGCAGATGGGAGAGGATACGCCCCCCATTTCCTGCCTGCTGCTTTGCGAAATGCCCGCCTAAATACTTTGCAACAAAATAGGCCATCCCCACCACAAAGGCAAAAATGGCGAATAAACTGAGCAAATAGGCCGCAGTCGACCACAAGGATACCGTCGTCGGCCGGGGATCCGTGTTTTCATAGCCGGATAGATATCCGCCTGAAGTCGCTTCCTCAGCAGCTGATGCGGGATCCATGGCCAGCAGCAAGACTGCTGCAAGCCCTGCCAGTCCCACCAATACAATCTTTCGCGTTTTTCCTGTCATCAGCCTACTGCTTTGCGCACAGCCTCCAGAACGCGGTCAGCCTGAAACGGCTTGACGATGAAATCACGCGCGCCGGCCTGAATGGCCTCGATGACCATGGCCTGCTGGCCCATGGCGCTGCACATGACGATTTTCGCGTTCGGGTCGACTTTCTTGATTTCTTTGACGGCGGAAATGCCATCCATCTCCGGCATCGTGATATCCATCGTGACGAGATCCGGCTTGAGTTCCTGGTATTTCTCCAAGGCCTTCATGCCGTTCTCTGCCTCTCCGACGACTTCGTAGCCGTTCTTTGTCAGGATATCTTTAACCATCATCCGCATGAACGCTGCGTCATCTACAACTAATACCCGTACTGCCATGTTTCATCTCTCCTCATCTTTGAATGAGCAATGGCATGTGCCTTGCCCCTGATATTCCTATTTGTTTTCCTTTAAGCTATTATATCGGAAAATCATCGATTAAACAAGTCAAACCCGCAATCACTGCAGTTTGCTTGCTCTCTCCTCCGGGCTTACGATCTCGGTGATGCGCACGCCGAAGTTTTCATCGATGACGACGACTTCACCTTTTGCGAGGAATTTCCCGTTGACCTGAATATCGACCGGTTCGCCGGCGAGCTTGTCGAGCTCGATGATCGACCCATTGGTCAGCTCGAGAATTTCCTTGATGGATTTTCTCGTGCGGCCAAGCTCAACCGTGACCTCAAGAGGTACGTCGAGAATCAGGCCGATATTTGCGTCGTTGACCTGAACCGGCTGCGTATTGAGCGGCGTGAACTGTGCCTGCTGAACCGGAACATTCGTGGCGACATGCGGCTGAGCCGGCGGCGCCGCGTAACCATATCCAGGAGCGGGCGCCGCGGCCATTGGCTGCTGAGGCGCAGGCTGTGGCGCCGGTGCCGGCTGCGGTGCTGGTGCTGGCTGCGGTGCTGGCGCTGGCTGAGGCGCTGGCGCTGCCGGAGCTTCTGGCTGTGGAGCCGGCTCCTCATCCGCCCCCGGGTTCATCAGGGACTGCACCATTTCCTTTGCCACATGGATTGGCAGGATCTGCATGATCTCGCTGTCGATGAGGCCATCGACCTCCATGCGGAAGGAGATGCGCGCGACCGGCTCGTTGTTGTCGCCGACGATCTCGGTAACCTTGTCCTCCGTACCGAGATCAATGAGGCTCGTCGTCGGGGGGGAGATATCGATTTTCTTATTGAACATCGTCGACAACGACGTCGCGACCGTCCCCATCATCTGGTTCATGGCCTCGCCGACCGCGCTCATGTGGATTTCATTGAGCTCGGTATCCGGCGTCGTGCCATCGCCGCCCATCATGAGGTCAGCGATGATGGCCGCGTCCTGCGCCTGGATGGCGAGGACGTTGTTGCCGTCGATACCCGTCGTGTAGCCGACCTCGACGATCAGATACGGCATCGGATAGTTTTCCTTGATGATGCCCATCGTCGAGACCGCCACCGACGGAGTCGTGATGTTTACCTTATGGCCGAGCAGGACGGAAAGCGTCGTCGCCGCGCTCCCCATCGAGATATTGCCGATTTCGCCGAGAGCGTCCTTTTCCATATCGGAGAGTACATCATCAAACCGAGATGAATCCGCCCCAGCAGGAGCCGTGATCCCTGCATCTGCAGGCGCCGCATCCGCCGCCGTACCTGAGTCCGAACCTCCCGCGGGTGCGTCTCCGCCGTCTGCCGATGGGATTCCCCCATTCAGCAGGGCATCAATTTCCTCTTGCGAGATTGCATCGTCACTCATCCGTTACTTCATCTCCTTCTTCTGATTCCTCTTCCTGATCCTGATTCATGATTCTCGTAATCTGAACCGCCATCTTCTTCCCTGAGGTGCCAGGCCGTGCGTAGAATTTCGGCCGCTTGCCAACGAGGCAGCACATCTCATCCTTCACGCCGGTATCCAGCTGCAGGACATCGCCGAAACCGAGCGTCAAGAACTCGCGGATCGTCAGATTCACACGCCCGAGCTCGACGACGAATGGCACTTTCGTGCGCTCGATCTTCTTCTGCAGGATCTTGACCTGTTGCGGATCATCGTCCTTCGTGACCGACGAAGCCACCCAGAACGTCGTCGTCAGCTTCGACATGATAGGCTCCAGCACCAGATACGGCACGCAGATATTCATCATGCCCTCGACTTCGCCGACCTTCATCTGGATGGTCACGATCACGACCATGTCGCTCGGCGGAACGATCTGCGTGAACTGCGGATTCGATTCCGTCGCCTCGAGTGTCGGGTGGATGTCGATGACGGTCGACCACGCCTCGCGCAGCAGATTGTTCGCAACATCGATGAAGCGGCGCATGACCGTCTCCTCGATTTCTGTCAGCACGCGCGGTTTCGGCGAGGTGTTCCCCTCGCCGCCGAACACGCGGTCGATGAACGCGAACGCGATCTCCGTATTGATTTCCATGATGATGTTGCCCTTGAGGGGCGGCACCGCCAGGATGCTGATGACCGATGGATTTGCCAGTGACTGGACAAATTCCTGATAGGTCAGCTGTTCTACGGAGGCTACCTCTACGTTGACCATCGTCCGCAGATGCGTGGAAAGATACGTGTTCAGCAACCTTGAGAAGCTCTCGTGGAGCATAAACAAAGTGCGGATCTGGTCTTTCGAGAATTTATCCGGACGACGAAAATCGTAGGTCTTGATTTTCTTCTGTTCTTCGTCTGCCTTGACTTCCTCAGCGGATACAGAGCCATCCGACAGGGCGGACAGCAACTTATCTATCTCGGATTGAGACAGGACATCATCTGCCAACCTTCGTCCTCCTTCCTGCCTGAACTTCTATATTTTCCCTCACTGCAGCAGGAAGCTAGTGAAATACACATCATAGACGGAGCCTTGGCCGAGCTTGTCGTTGAGCTCGTCTTTGATCTTCTTCTTCAGATCATCCTGTTTGTTGGCATCGAACTCATCGAGCGATGCCGAACGGAGGATCTGCATCGTCGAATCGAGGATCTTGGTCTCCGCCATTGGCTTGAGCTTTCCCTCTTCAACGTTGTCCTTCTTCGACGGGTTCATCTCGAGGACAATGCCGCATTTCAGGAACTTGCCCGCCTTCGGGCCGCCGACATTGACGAGGATGCCCTCCTTCTCATCGCCGAGCTTCACGAACGTACCCGGGTCATGGTGCTCACTGACGTTTGTCGCATTCGTATTCGCCATCATCTTGGTCGTGACGAAGAACGAGATGCCGCCGGCGAGGACGAGTCCGATGATGACCAGAACTACCACCAGCAGGATTGGAGACTTCTTCTTTGGTGCCTCTGCCTCTGCCGGTGCTTCCTCTGTTTTCTTCTCTTCCGCAGCCATACGCTTCTCCCTTCTTAAGGAATGACCGAAATGCCTATTTTCCTTAATCGCTACCCTTCCATTATATCAAGCGACAGAAAAAAGTCTATACGGAAAATGTCCTAAAATTGTTTTAAGGCCCGCCGATACTTCATGACACGCCGCACAATCTCATCCATCGATTCCTCAACGATCAGTTTCTTGCCATTGGTCAGCGTGATCACCGTGTCCGGCGTTTCCTCGATGGTCTCTATGATTTCGGCGTTCAGCACAAACTCGCCTTTCTGATTGGTCTGCGAATTGAATCTCGTCAGCTTTATCATCGGTGTCGATCTCCCATCTTCCCTAAACCCTTTTGCGTTTCCTAGGCATTACTGCCTCTATTCTATTTGTTTTCGGCACGCGTACCGTTTTTTCCTTTTTCTTTTCCGGGAAATTCGTCTTTTTTTGAAAAAAATTCAGGCAGAAGTGCCATGACAGCACTCCTGCCCAAATTTTCCGTTCAGAATCACGTTCTCCGATTACTGTTTCATATTGATCAGTGTCTGGAGCATCTCATCACCGACCGTGATGATCTTCGAATTCGACTGGAAGCCGCGCTGCGTGATGATCATATTCGTGAACTCATCAGAGATGTCGACATTCGACATTTCGAGCGCGGAAGGCGTGATCGTGACGCCGAGATCCGAAGCCGTCTTGACATTCGCCGTGCCGGAGTTGTTCGAGACCTGATAGAGGCTGCTGCCCGTCTTCTCAAGGCCCGACGCATTCGTGAACTGTGCAATCGCAATCTGTGCCTCGGTCTGCTTGACGCCGTTCGTATAGGTGCCTGTAATCGTGCCGGATTTGTCGATGCTGACGCTCGAAAGCGTGCCAGCTGCATGGCCGTCCGTCGTGCCATTGACCGTCGAGCTGCCCGAATACTGCGTCAGCGACGTCAGGTCGAGCGTAACCGTCTGCCCCGTCTTCGAGCCGTTGGTCAGCGTCAAGGTCGCCGTCTCCCCTCCGGAAACATATTTGCCGCTCGTGTCGAACTGCAGCGTAACCGGCTTCATCTCGACCGTCGTCTTCGAGCCATCGCTCTCCGGGAGTTCTTCACTTTTTTCAGCCGGGTCAGCTTTGACCGAAACCGTCCACGCATTGCCGATCTTGCCAGTCGCATCCGTCTTCGTCTTCGTGAAGTAGACCGGAACGCTGTGCGCGTTGCCGAGGCTGTCGTAGACCGTCAACGTCGTCGTGACCGGCAGGCTGTAGCCGACCGTATAGGTTCCCGATGTCTCCGTCACCGTGGAACCGTCACTCATCGTGAGAGTCACCGGGCTTGATGAGTCAGCCGTTGCCGTGTTCACAGACGTTGAACCCTGCATGATTTTCGTTACGGTCAGTGCCGCCGCATTCAGATTGTTCGCATAAGTACCGACAGACGTTGCCTTTGAAGCCATGCTCTTGCCAGACGGGATCTGGATATTCGTCACGCTGCCGCTCGTGTTGAGCACACCGTCCTTCGCCATCCAGCCCTGCACATACATGCCGGAGGACGGCAACGTGTAGTTGCCGTCCTCATCGAACTGGAACGCACCGTTGCGCGTATAATAGGTCTCATTGCCGCTCTTCACGACGAACAGGCCGTTGCCGGAAAGCGCGAGATCCGTGTTCTTGCCCGTCGACTGCACGGAACCGTCCGTGAACAGCAGGTCAATCGAGCCGACGCCCGTTCCGAGGCCAATCTGCTTCGGGTTCGTACCGCCGACGGTATCCGTCGCGGACGACGCGCTCGAAAGCGTCTGCGAGATCATATCTTCAAAATTCACGCGGCTGGATTTATAGCCCGTCGTGTTGACGTTTGCGATGTTGTTTCCGATGACATCCATGCGCGTCTGATGGGATTTCAGACCGGATACCCCGGAGAAAAGTGAACGCATCATGAGGAAAACTTCCTTTCTGTATTCTGTTCTGCATCGTCACGCGCAATCCCATCGAGATGCTTCTGTCGTTCGGCATCCCGAAGTTTCCCGTAGGTCCAACTCCATTACAGGATTGCCGCGCTGTCGATGTTCGTGAAAATATTTTCTTTTGCCTGGCTGCCGTCCATGGCCGTAATCACAGTCCGGTTCGCGACGCTTACCACGAGGGCGATACCGCCCAGATAGATCAAGGACTCCCGCGCGCCCTTCTTGGACATCGCATCGACCGTCCGATCGAGTTTCGCAAGATCTTGATCGCTCAGATTCAGATTTCTCGTCCGCATCCGCTCAAGCGCATGCTGGGAAAAGCTCACCTGATTTTTCGCGTCCTCGTAGATCTTCGCAAAGCTCTGGGAACCTGCCGTTCCCGTGGTTCTGCTCCGCGCGTACGCCGCATGATTGCTGTGATTGTCGATAGGCAGGAGCGGCTGTGACGAAAAGAAAATGCGTGAATCCGCCATTTTCCCTGCCTCCTGTATATCTTACTTCGACTTGCCGATCAGCGTCAGGTCGCTGGCTGCTACCGTATAGGTCTTGCCATCGGTCGCCTTGACGACGAGGCTTGCCGTATCGTCCTTCATCTTGACGCCTTCGACGGTGCCCGTCATCGTCTGCTTGTCCTGCTCCCAGCCGACCGTCTGGCCGATCAGGCCGCTCGCCTTGCTCGCGGTCAGGATGGACGAAATGCTCGAGACCGTATTCGAGACGGTCGTGAGCCCTTCCGCGACGTTCGTCATCTGCTCGAGCGCGGAGAACTGCGCGAGCTGCGAAAGGTACTCGCTGTTATCCTGCGGGTCGAGCGGATCCTGATACTTCATCTGCGTCACGAGCAGTTCCAGGAATGCGTCCTTGCCGAGCGTGCTGTTCGACGAACTCGATGTCGAGGACGTCGAAGATGTGGACGAACTGGACGAGGAAGATTTCTCCGCATTATACTGGGAAACCGTCTTCGTCACGCCGTCTACGGTTATCGTATTGAGCGAGGTCGAATCCGACATCGTTATCCCTCCCATCTTTTCTTTCCGAAAATAAAATCATACGCGATAGTCCACACCGGTCGGCGAAACCATATCGGTCTGCTGAGCGAGCGCCGCCTGAAGGTCTTGTTCGTCCTCAAAGGCATCGACGCTCTCCTGCGTGCTGCGCATCGCATGCTGGCCGCTGCCCTGCTGCTGGCCCTGCTGGCCGCTCTGCTGCGGCAGGCCGCCATCCGCAAGACCCGCGTAGACTTCGACATGGTCAACCTTGATGCCCTGATTGTTGAGTTCTGTACGGAGCTGGCTCAAGGAGTTCTCGATAATCGTACGAACCTGTGCGTTGTCGCTGTGGAACGATGCGTTGACGCTGCCATCCGCCGAGACCGAAACCTTCAGCGTCAGATTGCCAAGGTGCTCCGGTTTCAGATGGATGACCATCTGCGTGTCCTCACCGCGACGGATGAGCCGCGCCTGATTGACGATCTGCTGCGTGATCTGGTAATCCGTCCGCGCCGTCGGCTGCGTCTGTGAGGCATCCTGCGTGCCGCTGATGCTCGCTTGCACCGCCTGCTGGAATGTGCTGACGCCAGTCGACGAATTGGTGGAATGGCTCTGCGTCACCGCCTCAGCCTTCCCCGTTTCCTGCGCGCCAGCCTGATCCTGTCCCGTGGACGGATTATCATCTTCGGACTGCGTTCCTTTCGGGGAAAGCACCGCCTGCTGCAGCACATTTCCTGCGTCCTCTCCGCTGCTTCCCTGCACGGCATCCGCAGAATTTGCGGAATCCGCCGGACTCTGCTGCTGCAGTTCCTGCGGTGCTCCCACCGATACAGCCTCCACTTGCCCCGTGATCTTGGAAAGATCCGCGACCTGTGCAGAAGTCATGGTGGATGCTTCCAAAGGATCCGTCGTGACAGCGGTTACAGCCGGAGATATCTGTGAAACTGCAGCCGAGTCAGCAGGAACCGTTTCAGCAGCCGTCTGCTGCGTCTGATGGAACAGCTTCGATAGTGCCGAATTGGTCTGCACGGTGCTTCCCGCGCCGCTCTTGGCCTGCAGGATGACTGGGCTTGCCAGGCTCTGCAGCGCAGCCGTCTGTTCTGCAGGAACGTCCGGTTCTGAAAGCATGGACACGACCGCATTCTGCGCGTCCTGCATGTTCTGCGTGGACGAGGCGTCAGCAGCAACCATCATATTGACAGCGGCCTGCACGCCTTTTGCCTCCCTTGCTTCTGTTGTCTGCCATCCCTGGCCGGATAGGACTTTGAGCATATCCTGCCCTTTATTCGACGCCTCCTCCGACTGCGGGAGAAGCGTCTGCAAGGCCGGATTGGCGGTCTCCTCCGCAGCTGTCGGAATGGCCTGTGCGCCGTTTTCCTGCAATCCATCTTTCTCAGTCACGGCTGCCGCAGCCAGCGTTTCCGCCGGCTGTTCCTGCATCGTGAGCATCGAAAAAAGCAGGTTCACATACTGCGTTGTCTGCGCGCTGGCCTTTTCCGCCTTGCTGTCATCTTCCGCATCCTGTTCTGGCGCCGGCGTCTCCGCCTGTTTCTGTGCCACATCCCTGGCATTCTTCTGCGCCGCATCCCTGCTTTCTGCGTCTGCTTTCCCGATAACCTGTTTTCTCTGCGCGACCTGCACATCCTTGCTGTCCGCGCTGTCCTTCACCGGATTCTCCGGTGCCGCTGCGTCATCCTGAACGCTCTGGCCGGCAGAACCATTCCGCGCCGAAACGCGGTTCAGCGTCTGCCCGAAGGCATTGCTGGAAGCATCCGTGTTCTTGGAAGAACCAAGTCCCGTTGTCTTGAGTGCTGTCTGCGCGGAAACCTGCACCTTGAGCAGGTTCGCGATATTCGTATCTGCCATAGATTCACCTCCCTTCGCTGCTGAAATCTTTGCTCAAAAAATATATCGTCGGATTGTCCACGGAACTTAAACCCAACGATATACGGAACCCCCATGATTCTTCAATTCTGCCCATTCTGGCCGCTCGTGCCCTGCTGCTGATTATCGCCGGCATCGGTCGGCGTCATCTGCTTCTTCTTGCCCTCGTAAATCAGCTGCGTCAAGCGGCCGGCCTTCGACGGCTGGAATGCGGACAGGACTTTCGCTGCCTGCCCCTCGTCCATGCGCTGAAGGATGGCGACGCAGAGATCGTCATCAAGCGTGTCCATCGCGCTCGCGGCGTCCTGCGGTTTCATATTGTTGTAGAGGCGGGCGAGCTTCGTCACGCGTTTGCGCTCAGCATCCTCGCGTTCCTTCTGCTGTTTCTCGATATCCTTCTGCGAGATCTTCGTCTGCTTCTGTTTCTGCTGATCTTCCTGTGCCGCCGGATCTTCTACGGACGAGCTGTCCGCCTCAACCGCCGGCTCTTTCGGCGCTGGCTTCACGAAATACCGGCCGATGACCGGTAGGTTGTAGAGCCCGAACTTCTCGTTCGCGTCCTGCGTATTGAAGATGCGCAGATAGATACCGAGTGCAAAACCACCGACGATCAAAGCCAGAAGCAGCAAAAGGATGATGAATCCCTTGAAAAACTTCTTGACCTTCTGTTTCTTTTCGGCCATGTCTCCCCCTGCCTTCTCCTAGGTTCCCTTATCGATAAAGATCGAGCACCTTGTTCACATAGTTCTGCGTCTCGCGGTATGGCGGCACGCCGCCGTAATCCTTGACGGCCTGTGGGCCGGCATTGTACGCGGCGACAGCCTTGCGCACATCGCCGCCGAACGTATCGAGCATCTCGCGCAGGTATTTTGCTCCGCCCTCGATGTTCTGACGCTCGTCGTACGGGTTGACGCCGAGCCCCTCAGCCGTCCCCGGCATGAGCTGCATGACGCCGATGGCACCGGCCGGTGACGTGGCCGACTGGTTCCCGCCGGATTCCACCTCAGCGACCGCAGAAACGAGCTTCGGGTCGACCTGATATTTCTGCGCAGCCTCCTGAATCAGATTCGAGAGCGTCGGATTTGCCGGCGGCAGATCCGCATCGAGGGCCGGCGCGGCAGACTGCGTCTCCGCCGCCTGCGTCCCTGTTGCATTTACGGCGGCAGAACTCTGTGCGGACGGATTGCTCTCGTGCACGGCCTGCGTCTTTCCGCCCTTATCGATTTCCTTCTGCAAGGTGCTGCCGAAATCCATGCCCGGCACGCCGCCGGGAATCCCGAACTTCTGCTGGATGGCCGCAATGCGCGCCTGAATCTCATGGACGCCGTTCAAGTTGATCATGAAGCCGCTTCCTTTCTGCGCATGACGAGCTGCTGCCCGAGCTCATCGAGCACCTTCTGCTCCTCATGCATAACTTCCTCTTTGTATTCCTGCCATTTCCGGTCTTTGAGCTGCTCGATGCTCTTGAGGTAGCGCATGACCTCCATGAGTGCCTTGAGTTTTTTCTGCTTTTCGGCGCGGCTCTGCAGAATCAGGTTGTTCTGCATCTCGATCTGCTCGCGCTTCCACGCGAAAAAGCTGTTGAACTGCATGATGCGGCCGACCTTGACGCGCGTCCCCTCGCGGGAAATCTTCTCGTAGTCGCGCTGCCCCTGCTGCATCTCATCGAGCAGCATCTGCAGATGCGCGCGCTGATCCTCGAGCTTCCGCGTGGCTTCCGCGTAGGCGGCCTCTGCGTCCTCTTTCTTCATGCGCGTGACCTTCAGCAATGTCTCGAGCTGAAACTTGAATTTCTTCATCTATCTCATCCCGTGATGCTTTCGAGCTTCTTCTCCGTGTCCTCATAGCTGTCGACCTCAAAGATTCCCTGACAGAGGAAAGCGTTGATGGCATCGATCTTCTCGATGGATTCGTCGATCTTCGCGCTCGAACCCTTGACGTACGCACCGATATGGATGAGGTCTTCTGCGTCGCGGTAGACCGCCATGAGCTGGCGCATGCGCTGCGCAGCCTGCAAGTGCTCCTTCGTGACGACATCGCCCATGACACGGCTGACACTCGTCATGATGTCGATGGCCGGGAAATGGTTCTGCGCGGCGATATCGCGCGACAACACGATATGTCCGTCGAGGATGGAACGGACCGCATCAGCAATCGGCTCATTCATGTCGTCACCGTCGACGAGCACCGTGTAGATGCCGGTGATCGAGCCCTTGTCGCTCGTGCCGGCGCGCTCGAGCAGCTTCGGCAGCATCGCGAATACCGACGGCGTGTAGCCGCGCGTCGCCGGCGGCTCGCCGACAGTCAGGCCGACCTCGCGCTGCGCCATCGCGAAGCGCGTGACGGAATCCATCATCAGGATGACCTTGTGCCCCTGGTCGCGGAAGTACTCCGCGATGGCCGTCGCGGTCATCGCGCCCTTGATGCGGACGAGCGCCGGCTGATCCGAGGTCGCGACAACGACGACGGAGCGCTTCATGCCCTCCTCGCCGAGATCACGCTCGATGAAGTCGCGGACCTCACGGCCGCGCTCGCCGACGAGCGCAATGACGCTGATATCCGCCTCGGTGTTCCGCGCAATCATCGAGAGCAGCGTGGATTTCCCGACACCGGAACCAGCCATGATGCCGATACGCTGCCCTTCGCCCATCGTGATCAGGCCGTCGATGGCCCGCACGCCGACGTAGAGGCTGTTATGGATGCGCGGCCGCTTCAATGGATCTGGCGGAGCTGCCTGCAATGGATATTCCTTTTCCGAGAGGATTGGCCCCTTGCCGTCCATCGGGTTCCCGAGGCCGTCGAGCACCCGGCCGAGCAGCTCGCGGCCGACCTTGACGCGGAGCGTCTTCTGCGCCGAGACCACTTCGCAGCCCGGGCCGATGCCGCGCATCTCGCCGATCGGCATCAGCATGACATAGCCCTCGCGGAACCCGACGACCTCCGCAGGCAGAGGCGGCACATTCGGGAAATGCGAGCTCACATAGCAGAGTTCCCCGACGCTGACCGTCGGCCCCTGCGACTCGATGACAAGGCCGATGACCTGCGTGACCTTGCCCGTGAGCTTCATCGTATGGCAGCCCGCAATCGCTTCTTTATATTTCTGAACATCAATCTGCATATCCCATGCTTCCCCTATGCCATGACATCCCGTACCGCCTGCTTCACGGCCTCAATCTGCGTCAAAAGCCGCGCGTCGACGCTGCCGTTCGGCGTCTCGATCATGCAGTCGCCGGGCTTCAGCGCCTCATCCGACTGGATCTCGAGGCTCGTATCGCCGCCCGGCAGCATGCTGCGGAATTCATCGCGCGCCATGAGCACCATGTCGTAGGCGTCCGGTGGGACATGCACGACAATCTCCTTCTGATCCTTGACCTGCGAGATTGCATTGCGGACGACCGGCAGAACGACCTGCGGCACATCGATGAAATGCTGCGGCAGGATCTTTTCGACGGCCGCCATCGCGATCGTGACGATCTGCTCCTCAGCATGCTGCACGTAGTCCTGCGCGGCTTCTTTCGCGTCCCGCAGCGTCTTTTCGGCCTTGGCATTGGCCGCGTTCATCGCGTCGGCCATGTCCTTCTTCGCCTGCTCAGTCCCCTCTGCCTTCCCTTCGGCAAAGCCCTCGTCGTGTCCCTGCTGGCGGGCCTCCTCGCGCTGCGCATCGATTTCTGCCTGCACCTCATTCATGCGCTTGTCGTAGTCGGTCTGCGCATTCTGCCGCAGGATATCGGCCTGCACCTGTGCGTCGCGCAGCAGCTGGTTCGCGCGATCCTCTTTCGCCGCGATCTCCTGCAGCATCGCCGCGCGCGTCTCATCATTGAAGTCGTCATTCTCCGTTTCGGCATTGCCATCGGCGGCCACGGGTTCCGGGGCTGCCTTCGGCGTCTCGATGGCGCGCGGGTCGTCCTTGAATACCGGCGCCTTGATGACCTTAGACAATCATCTCGTCCCCCTTGCCGTGCGCGACCACAATCTCGCCCTTGTCCTCGAGGTTGCGGATGATGCCGACGATTTTCTGCTGTGCCTCCTCGACATCGCGGATCTTGACCGGACCCATGAACTCGATTTCCTCGCGCAGCATATCGCCGGCGCGCTTCGACATGTTCTTGTAGACCTTGTCGGCCACTTCCTTCGGCGTTGCCTTGAGCGCGAGCGAAAGGTCTTTCGTGTCGACACCGCGCAGCACGAGCTGCAGTGAGCGGTCGTCGAGCTGCACGATGTCCTCGAACACGAACATGCGCTTCTTGATCTCCTCTGCGAGCTCCGGCGAGTCGACCTCGAGCTGTTCGAGGATGGATTTCTCGGTCGTGCGGTCGACGTTGTTGAGCACGTCGACGATGGACTGGATGCCGCCAGCCGACGTGAAATCCTGCGTGACGAGCGACGAGAGCTTGCGCTCGAGCACGCGCTCGACCTCGCGGATGATTTCCGGCGACGTGCGATCCATCTGCGCGATGCGCTTCGCGACATCCGCCTGCGCGTCCGGGGACAGCGCGGACAGGACGGTCGCGGCCTGATCCGGCTCGAGATAGGCCATGATCAGCGCAATGGTCTGCGGATGCTCGTTCTGGATGAAGTTCAGCAGCTGAGACGGATCCGTCTTGCGCAGGAAGTCGAACGGGCGCACCTGCAGGCTCGTCGTGAGACGGCTGATGATCTCGTTGGCCTTCTCGGCGCCGAGCGCCTTCTCGAGCACGCCCTGCGCGTATTCGAGGCCGCCAGTCGAGATGTAGTCCTTCGCCATCGCCATCTGGTAGAATTCGCTGATGACGGCCTGCTTCTGCTCTGCGCTGACCTGCTTGTGGTTCGCGATGCCAAGCGTAATCTTCTCAATCTCATCATCGTCGAGGTGCTGAAAGAGCTTCGCGGAATACTCAGGCCCCAGAGCGATGAACAATACCGCGGCTTTCTCCTCGTTGGAGAGCTCCTGTTCGCTTTCTCCGTACATGTCTGCCATAGCTTACTCTTCCTCCGATAGCCAAGTCTTGATGAGCATTGCCATCTCCGCAGGCTTTTTGTCGATGAGCTCCTGGATGGTCTGCTTCTCGGTGAGATGGCGCTGCTCCTCTTCGGAGAGCTCGCCTTCTTCGTCTGTCTCGCCTGCTTCTGCCATAGCTGCCCTTCTCGCCTCTTCGCGTTCCCGGCGCGCCTCTTCTTCCTGACGTTTCTGCTCTTCGATTGCCTCGAGCTCCTGCTGCTTCTTGCGGCGGTGGATGGCATAGGCGCCCGTGATCAGGGCGAGAACGAGCAGGAAGCCGGCGAGGATCAGATAGACATTGCGGTTCGCGCGGTCCTTCGCGGCCTGTTCTTCCGCGGCCTGCGCGTCGGCATCCGCCGTGCTGAACGGCAACGGCTCGACCGAGATCGTATCACCACGGTCCTGATTGATGCCGGCCGCGCTCGAGACCGCGTTCATGATGCTGTCCTGCTGCGCTGTCGTCACGCTGTCGTTGACGAGCACCGCGACATTCAGCCGGCGGATGGAGCCAGGCGACGCGACGATCTTCTGCTTTTCCTCGTTAATCTCGTAGTTCTTCGTCGACTCTTTCTTCTCGTAGTTCGCGTTGGCATTGCCCTGCTGCGCAACGTAGCCCGGGACATTCGACTGCACGCCTGCCGGGCCGCCCGGATTCGTCGACGTGCCATTGTAGGTCTCATCGCTGTCCTGCTGGCTGCGGATGATGCCCGAATCGTCGACGACCGGCGAGAACGTCTGGCGATCCGTCGTCTTGTCGTCGAAATCGAGCTCCACGCTGACGCGCGCGACCGCTTTGCCGCGGCCGAGCGACTGATCGAGCAGCGACTGGATATTTTTCTGGATGTTGTCCTGAACCTTCTTCGTCATGTCGAGCTGGGTCATCGTCTTCGCCTTGACGCTCTGCTCGTCCTGATCGTCCGGATCGTTCAGCAGCTTGCCGCTCTCATCGACGATCGTGATGTTCTCCGGCTGCAGTCCCTGGATGCTGTGCGCGACGAGATTCGTGATGCCCTTGATCTCTTTCTTCGTGAGCTCCTGATTCGGCTTCAGACGCAGCATGATGGAGGCCGTCGCCGGCTTCTCATTCTTCTTGTAGAGGCTGTCCTCCGGCAGCACGATATGCACGCGGCATTTCTCGACCGCATCGATCTGCTCAATCGTGCGCGTGAGCTCGCCCTGCAGGGCCTGCAGATAGTTGACCTTGTTCTGGAACTCCGTGACGCCGAGCTTGCTGTCATCGAAAATCTCAAAGCCCTTCTGACCGCGCGGCAGCCCGTCGACGGCGAGCTTCAGGCGCTCGTCATGTACGTTCTTCGACGGGACGAGGATTGTCGTCCCCTGCTTCGTTTCCTCGACCTTGTACTCGACCTTATCTTCTTTCAGTTTCGCAGCTACCTCGCCGGCGTCTTTCTGCTCCATATTCGTAAAGAGCGGAACCATGTCCGGCTTGCTGCCGTACCAGAAGCAGACACCCAATATCGCGAGGAGGAGTGCCAAAGCGACGCCAAGCATGATATAGCGCTGCCGTTTCGTGAAACGGTCGCGCAGCTGCTGGAACCGCTCTTTTAAGTCTCCCATGATCTCAATCCCTTCAAACCCTGAGCTCTCGTGGAAATGCGGGCTCTATACGGCCTTCTGGCCCTTCTTCTCTGCCCGTTCCTTCCCTTTTCGCATAACATCAGAAAAAATGCATTTACACCTGCATCCGCATGATTTCCTGATAGGCGGAAACCGCGCGGTTCCGGATCTGAAGGGTCAGCTGCAAAGCGAGATCTGCCTTCTGACTCGCGAGGACGACCTCGGAGATATCGTCGATCTGTCCCGCCGCGAGCAAAGCATTCTCACGATCCGCGTCGAGCTGGAGGTCATTGGTCTTCTTCAGCGCGTCGACGAGATAATCGCCGAAGCTCTTGGTTTCTTCCTTTGGCTGCGTTTCACCGAGATGGCTTTCCGCGTGCATCTGCACCGGCGTCATCTGCAAAGGCGTAATATCCATTCGCTTTATCCTTTCTGCTGGACTTTGTCAGTCAGCCAGTCCGTCATTTGCCGATATCGAGCGCTTTCGTGAACATCGATTTCGCGGCGTCTATGGTCGTCGTATTCGCCTCATAGGCGCGCGAGGCCGTGATCATATCGACCATTTCCGACACGATGTTGACGTTTGGCCGCTCGACATAGCCCTGTGCGTTCGCATCCGGATGTCCGGGGTCATAGACGAGCGGGCCCTGTTCATTATCTGCGGCGATGCCGACCGCGCGGACACCGTTCCCCGCTGCCGTCTTGTGCATCGACTTCTGCAGGAAGCTCGTAAATGAGCTCTCGTCGTTCTCGCGCGGCTCAAAAATCACGTAGCGGCGGTGATATGCGCCGCCCTCCCGCGTCCTGGTCGTATTCGCGTTCGCGATATTGTTCGAGATGACATCCATGCGCAGGCGTTCCGCCGTGAGGCCAGACGCCGCCGCATCGATTCCCATAAACATCCCCATGTTTCTTCCCCCTGCTTTTCATGGAAGCATTCCATCATCCGTCCGTTTGCCCGATCCGTCTCAGCTCTGGCTCGTGATGGAGCTGCGCATCCTCGAGATGTAATTGCCGAGCTCCGTCGCCATGGAGTTATAGTAGAGCTGATTCTTTGCAAGACTGGCCATCTCGATGTCGATATCCACGTTGTTGTTATCGACGCGCATGGTCGTCGTGTCATCCTCCTCGATGACCGGATTGGCCTTTCCGGGCAAGCCGACCGGGAGGTGCTTGTCGTGCGTGCGCACGAGCTGCAATTTGTTCGGATCATCGTCAAGATGCAGTTCCTTCGAGAGCAGATCCTCGAAATTCACCTGGCTGCGCTTGAAGTTCGGCGTATTGACGTTCGCGATATTGTTGCTGATGACCTCATGCCGCAGGTTCGCGGCGGTCAATCCTCTCGATAGATAGTCCATCGAAGGCGCGTTCATGATCTGGTCTAGGAACATCGTAAGCCTCCTGTTCTCCATCATAAGGTGGCCGTACCAAGTTGCCGCCTATTAGAGATACTTCTAAGTCTATCATACAATTCCTTTTCATTCTATCACTTTTTCTGGAAATTTAGAAGCCATTGAAAAAAAAAGCATACGGCAGACCCATGGCCCGTCGTATGCTTTTCCTATTCTTAGTTCTTACATCCTATAAAAATCAGACTTCTCGGCGCAGTTCCTGAATGCCCTCGAAGAGCTTGTCGTTGAGGATCCGGATGCGCGTTCCTTTCATGCCCATCGAATCCGTATGGATAATGCCTGCCGACTCGAGCTTGCGCAGGACGTTGACGATGACTGATCGCGTGATGCGCGCCTCGTCCGCGACCTTCGAGGCGATGAGCTGGCCTTCCTCCGGATCGAATTCCGTGAAGATAGCGACCGCTGCCTCCTTTTCCGACGGGGACAGGCGGTACATCGCCGTGTGCACGACCGCACGCTTATGCGTCTCCTCGCGCTTTTTCTCCGCGATGGCGCGGAACATCTCCATGCCGACGACCGTCGCGCTGTACTCCGCGAGCAGCAGGTCATCATCGGTGAACTCCCCGTTGTACTTCGCGACAATCAGCGTGCCGATGCGGTTGCCGACCCCATAGATTGGGACGATGGTCGTGTTCTTCCCATGGAACTTGCATTCCTTCCCCTCGTCGTACGCACACATGCCAGTCTTCGAGCGGAGGTTCGCGCGCGTCTCGTCGATGCGCATGAGCCAGTTCACGTATTTTTTCGGGAACTCGCCCTGATTGATGACCTTGTCGATCATCAGGCTGCATTCGAAATCATCGACGAATGCGTAGCCGTAGATCTTGCCCTTGTCGTCCGTGATGTAGACATTCGCGTCGAGGACGTTGCTGAGCACACGGGAAATCCCGTCGTACTCAACGACCTCCGAGCTCTGCAGCAATTTATCCAGTTTGCGCGTTTTTTCCAGCAGCGATGCCATCTCGCGTATCCTTCTTTCTGATCCAATGACTTGACGAAATTTTCTCACTATAGGTACAGTTTACCATATTTCCGCGCAAAGTTAAAGAATGAATTGGCTTAAATCACGGTTCACGACAATGTCCTTGAGCTTGTTATCCACATAAGCCTCATCGATGACGATATGCTTCTCCGTGAGCTCCGGCGCGTCAAAGCTCACATCCTCGAGCAGCTTCTCGAGCAGCGTATGCAGACGGCGCGCGCCGATGTCCTCGGACTGCTCGTTGACGTCGCAGGCGAGCTGCGCGATGCGGCTGATGGCGTCCGGGCGGAACTCGAGCTCGACGCCCTCGGTCGCGAGCAGTGCCTGATACTGCTTGATCAGCGCATTCTGCGGCTCGGTCAGGATCTTCTCGAAATCCTCTTTGCGCAGCGACTGGAGCTCCACGCGGATTGGGAAACGGCCCTGCAGCTCCGGGATGAGGTCCGACGGCTTCGCGAGGTGGAACGCGCCGGCCGCGATGAACAGCACATGATCCGTCTTGATGGGGCCGTACTTCGTCATGACCGTCGTGCCCTCGACGATCGGCAGGATATCGCGCTGCACACCCTCGCGGGAGACATCCTGGCCGCCAGCGTCGCCGCGGACCGCGACCTTGTCGATCTCATCGAGGAAGACGATGCCAGAGTGCTCGGCGACCTTGCAGGCCTCCTCCGCGACGGCGTCCATATCGATGAGCTTCTCGGCCTCCTGCTGCGTGAAGATCCGGCGCGCTTCCTCGACGGAGACCTTGCGTTTCTTATGCCGCTTCGGCATCATGCTGCCGAGCATATCCTGCAGGTTATCCCCCATGTTCTCGAGGCTCGAGCCCGCGAACATGCCAACCATCGGCTTCGCGTCCTCCTCGACCTCGACCTCAATCATTTCCTTCTCGAGCTCGCCCTTGTCGAGGCGTTTGCGGACCCATTCACGGCCTGCCTGATATTTCTTCGGCTCCTGGCCTGCCTCGTCCTTTTCCTCCTCGTCGTCACCGCCGAACAGGCGGCCGAGCGGATTCTGGGATTTCTTCGGCTGCGGCACGAACACGTCGAGGATGCGCTCCTCGGCGAGCTTTTTCGCCTTTTCCTGCACCGCGTCCATGCGGTCCTTGCGCACCATGCGGACCGCGACCTCCGCGAGGTCGCGCACGATGGTCTCGACATCGCGGCCGACGTAGCCGACCTCCGTGAACTTCGTCGCCTCGACCTTGACGAAAGGAGCCTTGACGAGCTTCGCGAGACGGCGCGCGATCTCCGTCTTGCCGACGCCGGTCGATCCAATCATCAGGATATTCTTCGGGATGACCTCATCCTGCATGACCGAGCTCAGCTGGCGGCTGCGCCAGCGGTTGCGGAGCGCGATGGCGACCGAGCGCTTCGCCTCGTCCTGCCCGACGATGTACCGGTCCAGCTCCTCCACGATCTGTCTTGGCGTCTGTTCGTTGACGCCGAGCATGCTCTGCTTCTCCATCTCCATCAGTTCTCCAGCTCCTCTACAATGATGTTGTGGTTCGTATAAACGCAGATATCCGAGGCGATCGACAGCGATTCCTTCGCGATCTCCGCCGCGCTCATACCTGTATGCCGCGTGAGCGCCCGGGCCGCGGACAGTGCGTAGAAGCCACCCGATCCGATGGCCGCGCAATCCCCGTCCGGCTCGATGACCTCGCCACCGCCCGATATCATCAGGATGTGCTCAGAGTCTGCGACGAGCAGCAGCGCCTCGAGCTTATGGAGCACCTTGTCCGTACGCCATTCTTTTGCGAGCTCGACGGCCGCACGCTCGAGATTGCCATGATAGGACTCGAGCTTCGCTTCGAATTTCTCGAACAGCGTGAAGGCATCGGCAACCGAACCCGCAAAACCCGACAGCACTTTGCCGTGATACAGGCGGCGCACCTTACGTGCGTTCGCCTTCATGATCGTGTGCTCGCCGAACGTGACCTGTCCGTCACCGGCGATTGCTGTCTTCCCATTCTTGCGGACGGCGCAGATGGTCGTCGCGTGAAAACTGTATGCCAATTTACTCCACTCCCGTCTCTTCCTGATCCAAACTTGGCAGAAATGCCTGCAGCGCATCCAGCGCGCGGTGCGCCAGACGCAGTTTCTTTTCTTTCTTGTCGCGGATCCGCTCGCCGAGCTCCGGCAGGATGCCGAAGTTCACGTTCATTGGCTGGAAATGCTTGGCCTCGCTCGTGACGATGTAGTGCGCGAGCGCGCCATGGCAGGTCTCCGCCGGGAATACGAGCGGCCGCCAGCCCTGCGCGAGCCGCGCGGCGTTGATCCCCGCGACGAGTCCCGATGACGCGGACTCGATATAGCCTTCGACGCCCGTCATCTGTCCGGCGAACAGCAGATTGTCCTGCCCGCGGAACTGCAGAGTCTGCCACATGTGCTTCGGCGAATTCAGGAACGTATTGCGGTGCATGACGCCGTAGCGCACGAATTCCGCGTGCTCGAGGCCTGGAATCATACCGAAGACCCGGCGCTGTTCCGGCCACTTCAGATGCGTCTGGAAACCGACGATGTTGTAAAGCGTCGCCGCCGCGTTGTCCTGCCGGAGCTGCACGACCGCGAACGGCCGCTTCCCCGTATGCGGATCCTCGAGGCCGACCGGTTTCAGCGGCCCGTAGAGCAGCGTGTCCGCGCCGCGCGCGGCCATGACCTCGACCGGCATGCAGCCGTCAAAGACCTTCTTTTTCTCGAAGCCGTGCACCGGGGCTTCCTCGGCATGCACGAGCTCGTGCCAGAACGCGCGGTACTCCGGCTCGCTCATCGCGCAGTTGATATAGTCCGCCGTCCCCTTGCCATAGCGCGAGGCGCGCCATGCCTTGCTCATGTCGATGGACTCGAGGCTCACGATCGGCGCCGCCGCATCGAAGAACGAAAGGCTGTCGTGCCCGACGAGCGCGCCGATGGCGTCAGCGAGCTTTCCAGCCGTCAGCGGGCCGCTTGCCACGATGGTCACGGCGTCCTCCGAAAGCGGGATTTCCTGCACTTCCTCATAGACCACGTGGATATGCGGATGGTTCTTGACCTTTTCCGTGATATAGTCGCTGAAGCCGTGACGGTCGACCGCAAGCGCCCCGCCCGCCGGCACGCGCGTCGCATCGGCCGCCTCCATGACGATGGAGCCTATGCGGCGCATTTCCTCTTTGAGCACGCCGACGGCGTTCTCGAGGCCGGCGCCGCGCAGGGAATTGCTGCAGACGAGCTCGGCAAAGCCGCCCGTCTTATGCGCGGGCGTCTGATGCTCCGGCCGCATCTCGTAGAGCGTGACCTCCGCGCCGCGATTTGCCGCCTGCCAGGCGGCCTCGGAGCCGGCGAGGCCGGCGCCGATGACAAGAACCTTTCTCATGCCTTCTTTTCCTTTTCTTTTGTTTCTTCTTTCTGTGCCTCTTCTGCGGCTTTCTCCGCATCGCGCTTCTTTTTCGCTTCCATGCGCGCGCGGATCTTCTCGAGTTCCTGATTCATCGGGTGGTTGATGCGCGATTTGCAGTCATCGTTGCTGCAGTACAGCATCGTGCGCCCGTTCTTGAACCGGTGCAGCAGCATGAACGACCCGCACGCCTTGCAGGTCTCCTTCTGCGGCGCATCCCAGGTCGTGTAATCGCATTTCGGGTAGTTCTCGCAACCATAGAATTTCCGGCCGCGGTGCGTCTTGCGCTCAACAATCGCGCCGCCGCATTTCGGGCATTTGACGCCGGTATCGACGAGCAATGGCTTCGTGTTCCGGCACTCTGGAAACCCCGGGCACGCGAGGAACTTGCCATAGCGGCCCTGCTTCACGACCATCATGCGGCCGCATTTCTCGCAGCGCACATTCGATACCTCGACCGGCATCTCGACCTTGCCGATGGCTTCGTCCGCCTTCTCGACCGTTTCCTCAAACGGCCCGTAGAACTCGCGCAGCAGGTCGTTCTTCTCGACCTTGCCCTCCGCGATCTCATCGAGCTCGTTCTCGAGATCCGCCGTGAACTTCACGTTGACGATGTTCTTGAAATATTTCTCGAGCATGTCGATGACGACGAAGCCGAGCTCCGTCGGCTGGAAATGCTTATCGATACGCTGCACATAGCCGCGGGCCTGGATCGTGTCGATGATTGGCGCGTAGGTGCTCGGGCGCCCGATTTCCTTTTCCTCGAGCGTCTTGACGAGTGAGGCGTCGTTGTAGCGTGGGGGCGGCTCGGTGAAATGCTGTTCCGGCAGCGTCTTTGCGATCTGCAGGACGTCGCCCTCTTCCATATCCGGCAGCACAACATCCTTTTCCTTCTTCTTGCTGTCCGCGCCTGCGTAGACCGCTGTAAAGCCCGGGAATTTCAGTTTCGATCCATTCGTGCGGATCGTATAGCGCGTGCCCGCCTGGATGGTCACGCCCATCGTATCGTAGATGGCCGGCGTCATCTGGCTCGCCGCGAAGCGCTGCCAGATCAGCGTGTAGAGCTTCATCTGGTCTTTATCGAGATATTTCTCGAGGCTCGCCGGCGTCAGCTCGATATTCGTCGGCCGGATGGCCTCATGCGCGTCCTGTGCTTTCTTGCCGGCCGCGTAGATATTCGGTTTCTCCGGTACATAGGCCGCACCGAGACGGTTTTCGAGGAACGTCCGCGCCTCGCCCTGCGCAAGCTCCGAGATGCGCGTCGAGTCCGTACGCATATAGGTGATCAGACCGGTGGCCCCGTGATGGCCGAGCTCGATGCCTTCGTAGAGCTGCTGCGCGATGCGCATCGTACGCCGCGAGACAAAGCCGAGCTTGCGCGCGGCGTCCTGCTGCAAGGAGCTCGTCGTGAACGGAGCCGGTGCGCGGCGCTTGCGCTCACTGCGCTTCACCGCTTTTACCGTGAGATCCTGCACCGTGAGATCCGCGACGACCTGATCCGTCTCTTCCTTGTTCTTGAGGTTCAGCTTCTCCCCGTCAATCTGCGTGAGTTCCGCGTTGAACATCGCGGATTTCTGCTTGCGGAGCTTCAATCCAACCGTCCAGTATTCTTCCGACCGGAACGCCTGGATCTCCTTCTCGCGGTCGCAGATCAGCTTGACCGTCACCGACTGCACGCGGCCAGCCGAGAGGCCCTTGCGGATCTTCCGCCAGAGCAGCGGCGAGAGGTTGTAGCCGACGATGCGGTCGAGCATGCGGCGCGCCTGCTGCGCGTCGACCTGGTCGAGGTTGATCTTGCGCGGGTGCTTGACGGCCTCCTGGATGGCCGGCTTCGTGATCTCGTTGAACACGATACGGCAGTCATCGGCCGGGTCGAGCCCGAGGATATACGCGAGATGCCACGCGATGGCCTCTCCCTCGCGATCGGGATCGCTTGCGAGATAGATCTTGCTCGCGTGCTTCGCGTCCTTCTTGAGCGCCTTGATCAGGTCGCCCTTGCCGCGGATGTTGATGTATTTCGGCGCGAAATCATGCTCCACGTCGATGCCGAACTGGCTCTTCGGCAGATCGCGCAGATGCCCCATCGACGCGCGAACCATGTACCGGCGCCCCAGATACTTCTCTATGGTCTTGGCCTTCGCCGGAGACTCCACGATGACGAGGATCTTCTTCGGCGCTGTTCTCTTCTTCGCTTTCGTTTTTGTAGCCGTTTTTTTCTTTTCTGCTGCAGCTGCCAAAAATTCACTCCCTCTCCGCGCGCCGATAGGCGTGCAAGTCGTTCTGTATGACCAGCCCCTTGAGCTCCATCTGCAGGAGCTGCAGGGGCAGATTCGCGATATCGCCGTCCGGCAGGCTCAGGACGATCTCGTCCGGGGTCAGATAATGGTCAAAGGAAAGCACCTGCCAGATTTTCCTCTCCTCAGGGCTCAGCGAAAGGCGCTTTTTCCGCGCCGGCGCCGCCTCGATGCCATAGTCCTCAAGGACATCTTGCGGAGCGGTCACGAGCTTGGCCCCCTGCTGGATCAGATGGTGGCACCCGGCCGAGGATTCCGACCAGATGCTGCCGGGCACCGCGTAGACGTTCCGACCCTCCGAAAGCGCGAGCTCCGCCGTGATCAGCGAACCGCTGCGGCGCGCTGCCTCGACGACGAGCGTCCCCTCTGAAAGCCCGCTGATGATGCGGTTGCGCGCAGGGAAGAACGCCGGAAGCGGCTGGACGCCCGGCCCGTACTCACTGAGCACGACACCGCGCTCCGCGATTTCCTCGAGCATGCGCCGGTTCTCCCGAGGGTAGGCGATGTCGATGCCGCAGCCGAGCACCGCGGCCGTCCGGCCGCCCCGCAGCGCGCCCTTATGTGCGTTCGTATCGATGCCGCGCGCAGCGCCGCTGACAACCGTCAGCCCCGCCACGGCGAAGTCCCGTGCGAAATTCTGCGCGATTCCCTCGCCGTAGCTGCTGCAGCGGCGGGAGCCGACCATCGCGACGCGGCGCGCGTCCGGGATCCATGTCCCGCGATAATAGAGCACGATTGGTGGATCGAAGATCTCGTGCAATGCCGTTGGATACTCCGCGGACTGGATCGTGCATACATGCACGCCAGCCTTCCCGCAGCGCTCCCGCAGCCGCTCCGGCTCATCCGGATGCTCCATGCGGAACGCGGCAAGCCGCTCGCGGAGCACGGCCGAGGGCTCGGCCTCCCGCATCTCCTCCGCGGGAATCCGCCAGAGCTCCGCAACCGGGAACGCTTCGAGCAGCCGGCGGATCCGCCGGCTCCCGAACCCGGGGATCTCCGATAAAGCCGCGAGAATATAACGATTCTTCGTTTCCTCACTCACTCTTATCCCCAACTTCCATCCAAAAAGATAGAATACCCCTATACGATATACAATCTTACAGAAAATTGTTACAGAATGCAACTATAAAATAGAAAAAGAGTGCCGCGCACCGCGCAGCACCCAAAAGATTCGATTATTCCGCCTCGCGCGTAACCTCGGCCTCGACATAATCGATTGGACCGGAAATCGGCACGGACGGCTTGCGGATGCGCGCCGTCACCGCGCGGAAATGCGGATACTTCTCGAGCAGATTGTCGTCGATATGCGCCGCGAGCGCCGTGAGATTCTGATAGCGTTTCTTTTCCATGGTCTCTTTGACGAACTCATAGACGGCCGCCGGATCGACGCCGTCCTTCATGTCGTCGGTCTGCGCGACGGTATCATCCTTCGTCTCGACCTCGATATCCACATAGAACTTCTGCCCCTGCTCCCGCTCATACTCGTAGACGCCGTGGAAGCCGTAGAACATCATATTCATGATCCTGACTTTTGTCATATCCTGTCTCTCCTTCTATACCGAACCCTGTTTCTGTTTTCCTATTTCTACTGTATTCGATATACTCCTATGAAAATCCTTTCCGGAAAGAGAATTAGTCTGTAAAGAGCTCATCCCAGAACGTATAGGCCAGCATCAACACGATGAGCAGCCACAAAAACAGATCTCCCATGCTCATTCCCCCTAATCACAGCCAAGCATAGAAAAAAAGAGGAGAGGTTCTGCCCTCTCCCAAAAATCGTCTAGTTGTTACATAACGCGGCGGGCGCCGATATAGCAGGAACCCCAGTAAGAGCTGTAGAGCGATGCGACAGAAACGCCGCGGCTCGAGGACGCGTTGATGAAGTTGCCGTCACCAAGATAGATGCCGACATGCGACGCACCCGGCTCATACGTGGAGAAGAACACGAGGTCGCCCGGCTGGAGCTCTGCAGTCGAGACCGCATAGCCGCACTCGTACTGCGCGTCTGCCGTACGCGGCAGGTAGATGCCCGCCTCCGCAAAGACATAGCGCACATAGCCCGAGCAGTCGAAGCCGTTCGGCGTCGTACCGCCAAAGACGTACGGCACGCCAAGATAGTTCATCGACTCAGAAACGACCGTGCTCGCCACCGCATTCGTGCTGTGCACCACTTCCGGCATCGATTTGCCGAGCAGTGCGGAATAGGTTGCCGATCCTACCAGACCATCAGCGGAAAGGCCACGGGATAACTGGAACGCCTTGACTGCCTCGACCGTTGCCGGACCGTAATCCCCATCAGCCTTGACATCGTAGCCGAGGCTATGAAGCTGTCCCTGGATCTCCGCTACATCCGTGCCCTGATCGCCAACGCGGAAGGCCGATGCCCCTGCCATGCTCGAAAGGCATAATACCAGAGCCACCGTCAATGTGATGATACGTGCTGCTTTACTCAAAAAGCCAACTCCTCTCTCAAATCGCCTACGAGGTTAGCTGCCGGGTTAGGGTAGAGAAGACCACCCTCGCAGATTTCATCGCACCGGTCTCGCCGGGCTAGATCCACGCGTTCACCCCAAAAAGAAAACGACTGTGCGTTTCCCATGGTTCCCCCGCTCCTGGGTTAGATTAGGCTGTATCTTTGAAACCCAATACGTTATATATATCATACGACGTGAGTCGTCGTACTTCGAGATACATCATGCTTCCCGGATTGTTCCATCCCCTTTTGATTTCTTTCAGATAACTTTCAGATTTAACCCGGAAATAAAAACTGGCTGACGGTTTTCCATCAGCCAAG
>DAIMZO010000005.1:0-49959 GCA_036733925.1 Selenomonadaceae bacterium
AATTGTTATCGCGGTCGGCCTTGTTCTTTATTATATGCTATCCATCCGAACGATGCAAGAACAAATTTCGTCATTTGTCCCTTTTTTTGCATCGGCTGTGCTGAAATTCATGCGCAGACGCGCGCCATGTAATCTGGTTGAGCGCCGCTTTGACATTGCCCGTCTGCGCCATGTTCGTCTGGTCGTAGAACGCGCCGATATTCGTCTGCACGCCGGTGTAGTGGTCTTTTTCCAGCCCCTGCGGGAGATTCCCTCTTTCTTTTCCCTGCCCAGCGCAACCGCATCGTGGCCCCGATACAGCAGGACAATGCCGCTGATGATCAGCAAGACGAGCAGGAATACGCCGGTTCCCATCGTTTTCTTCCTCAGCTTCATGCTTTTTGAAAGCATGTTCTTCTCCTCTTTTACGTTAGTCGGCTAATTATATGGGTAAAAAACGGCACGATGCCGTCTGCCGGCTTCAGCCCATCTTCAGCAGCAAGGCTCTCAGCTGTTCCTGCTCCTCCGGCGTGAGCTTTTCCACGATCTTTGCGACGCGCTCATAATGCGGCGGCAGCAGCCGCTCCATGAGAGCCCGTCCCTTCGGCGTGATCTGCACGAGCTTTTGCCGCTCGTCCTCCTCTCGATATTCCCCATGTGGCGCATGCGCTGCAGCAGCTTCGTGATGGTGGCCCTCGTCACGCCGCCCTTCTCGGTTTCTGTTATTTTTTCGGTTTCCCGCCGAATAGGCCGTGTTTCAGCTGACGCCAGAGCGAATAGATTGCAATCGGGAAGCCGGCGAGGATCCCGATGAATTTCCCCGCATCGCCGAGCCCGAAATGGGTATCCGCGAGATGGCCGAGATACACGCAGATGGCGATGACGACGACGAAGTAGACGCCGACGCCGCTCAGGATGCTCATCGCCTTGAACGCCTGCCAGAGCCCCTCCTTCCACGGATTCTCTTCCTCGTTTTCCTTTCGCGTATCTTTTTCCTTTTCCATAACTTCCGCCTCTCTTTCTCAATCCGTATTATACCATTTTTCCTTCCCCAGAAAAGCGTGTTCCCCTTGCTGACGATATCCAGCAGGTTTTCGTCCCATAGAAAATCCGGAAATCTTTTTTTGCAAGTACAGATGGCATCAGCCAAGGCCGCCGACCCAGAAGGCAATCGGCATGGTCAAGACAGACGGCGCTCGTCGTCATCGTGATGCCGGCGAGCGCCGTCGGATAATCTCCTCGCGTAGGCAGCCGGCATAATTTTCGATAATGTTCTGCCGCAGGCTGCGGTAGACGAAGGTCAGCAAGAAAGCGGTCAGAAACCAGCTCAAAGGGTAGCAGACGAGCAGCATCGGAAAACTCGGTGCTGCCGAAAAAGCAGTCAGGACCCAAATAATCCGCACGCCGCAGACGGTAAACAGCACGACGAGGGCTGGTGGCAAGGAGTAGCCGTAGCCGCGCAGGGAACCTGAGAGGATCTCGATGACGCCGTTGATGACCTGCATGCCCGTGACGAAGTAGATGCGCAAGATGCCATATGAGAGGATGAGCGGGTCGCTCGAGAAGAGTGAGAGGAGCGGGCGGGCGGCGAGCACCGTCACGAGCGAGACCGCGAAAACGAAGGCGGTCTCCACCTGCAGTGCCCGTTTCGTCACCTCGAAGCAGCGGCGGAGGTTGAGCGCACCGAAATTTTGTCCGACGAAGGTCGTCGCGGCCTGTCCGAAGCCGTTGACGAAGGCATAGATGTTGATCTCGATGGCAAACGCCGCCGAAGATGCCGTCATGGCCTTGGGGCCGAGGCTGTTGATGGCGGACTGGATGACGAGGTTCGAGATGGAGAAGACCATGCCCTGCACGCCTGCGGGCAGGCCGAGGCGGAGGATGCCACACCACCTGCCGGGCGCGAGCGTCAGCTGCCGCAGGGAGAGATGCAGTCCTGGACGGCGCAGGAGCAGGAGGAAGAGGACGGCGGCGTCGAGCACGTAGGCGAGCACCGTCGCCCAGACGATGCCGGAGAGGCCGAGGCCGATGGCGGCAGCGAGCAGGTCGAGCACGCCATTGAGGGCGGCGGCGAGCATCAGCGCGTAAAGTGGTGTCCGGCTGTCGCCCATGGCGCGGAAGAGCGCCGCCTCGAAATTGTAGAGCGAGAGGAACGGCATGGCGCAGAAGAAGATCCGTAGGTAGGTCTCCGCCTCGTCCTGCACCTCCGGCGGCACGCTCATGAGTGAGAGGAGCGGCGCTGCCGCCGCCTCGCCGATGATGGCGAACGCGATGCCCAGAAGCAGGGAGAACGCTACGGACGCGTGGAGGATCGAGCGCGCCTCGTCATCCTTGCGCCCGCCAATCGCCTGCGCGAGCAGTACGTTGGCGCCGAGCGACAGGCCGACGAGCAAGGAGATGAGCAGCGTCAGCACCGGCGTGTCGTTGCCGACGGCCGCCATAGCAGACGCGCCGACGGAGCGCCCGAGGACGAGGACGTCCGTGCCGCTGACGAGCTGTTCGCAGATGATGGTGAACGCCACGGGCAGGGCGAAGCGGAAGAGCTTGCCGGCCAGAGGTCCTTTTAAAAAATTATCTGCATTTTCACTCATATAGATGATATGTCCTCCTTATGACAAATCCTTCTGAGAATCTTTAGTCGTGAATCTTTCTCTTGCCGATGAAGAGGGCAATCTGCGGATCCATCTCGTCGTAAATCGTGCTCTTCTTCGTATCGAGGGAACGAATGTCTGACATATCCGCCTCGTCGAGCTGGAAATCGAATACGTTCAGGTTCTCCTCCATGCGCTCTCTATGCACGGATTTCGGGATGACGACGATGCCGCGCTGCAGGAGCCAGCGAAGCATGACCTGCCCCGTCGTCTTGCCATGCTTATGGGCAATCTGCAGCAGCGTCGGGTTCTTGAAGACATCGTTGTTGCCCTCGGCGAACGGTGCCCACGCCTCCTGCTGGATACCATGCTGCTTCATGAAGTCGGCTTCTGCCCATTTCTGGTTCCAGACGTTCGTCTCGACCTGATTGATGGCAGGCTTTACCTCATTGCAATTGAAAAGGTCGGCGAGGCGTTCGTTCCAGAAGCTCGTCACGCCGATGGCGCGGATGCGGCCTTCTTTGCAGAGGCGTTCCATGGCACGCCACGCGCCGTAGTAATCGGCATACGGTTTATGGATCAGGTAGAGGTCGAGGTAGTCGAGGCCGAGCTTCTTCATCGAGGTATCGAAAGCCTTCAGCGTATTGTCGTAGCCGTGATCCTGTACCCACAGCTTCGTCGTCACGAAGAGTTCTTCGCGCGGCAAGCCGCTCGCCTTGACGGCTGCGCCGACCCCCTCTTCATTGCCATAAGAGGCCGCCGTGTCGATCAGGCGGTAGCCAACCTCGAGCGCCGTAGTGACGGCGGCCTCCGTCTCCTCTGGCTTCGTCTGATAGACGCCGTAGCCGAGCTGCGGCATCTTGACTCCATTGTTCAGCGTTACATATTCCATTATGGAACTCCTTTCGAGTACTCAGCGTTTTCCGCAACTATCAGAAAACAGACGATTTCATTTCTCAATGCTCAGATGCATGCTCGCATAGCGCTCCTCCATCGCGTCATCGGCGTGGTAATAGCGTTTGCGGCCATCGAGCTTGGCAATCTCCCTCATTTCGTCATCCGTCAGCGCAAAATCGAAGATATCGAAGTTCGAGCGGAGATGCTCGGCGTTCTTCGAGCCGGGGATGGTCATGACGCCGTACTGGACGGCCCAGCGCAGGATGATCTGCACCGTGCTCTTATGGTATTTGACAGCGAGATTCTCGAATACCTTTTCGTGCAGGAGCTTGCCATCGCCATGACCGAGCGGGTACCAGCCCATGAGCTTCGTGCCGTATTCCTCCAAGCGATCCATCTGCGCGTGATGCGCAAAATACGGATGCGTCTCGAGCTGGATGACATGTGGCTTGATCTCCGCCGCAGCCAGAAGCTTCTCGAGCTTCGCATCGTGGAAATTCGAGATGCCGATTGACTTTGCCTTGCCTTCCCGATAGGCTTTCTCGAGCTGCTGATAGCCTGCGATGAAATTGCCGGCCGGCTGATGGATGAACAGCAGGTCGACATGGTCGAGGCCGAGGCGCGCGAGCGTATCGTCGACCGCCGATTCCTTCTCGTATACCGTCGGCCAGAGCTTCGTCGAGATGAACAGTTCCTCGCGCTTCACGAGCCCCTCGCGGGTGGCGCGGGCGACGGCTTTGCTAACCGCCGACTCATTGAGGTACCCGTTCGCCGTATCGATCATGCGATAGCCGCAACGGATGGCCTCATAGACGGACTCTTCCGTCTCCTCGAGACTCAGCAGGAAGGTGCCGACGCCGAGCAGCGGTGCCTTGACGCCATTGCTCAATGTAGTGAATTCCATGAAAATCGTCCTTTCATTATACGTAATACGTAAAGATTTGAGTATTTCTTTGCAGATGTATTTCCCTTTTGCTCTTATATCATACGTGGATTTTGAACAGAAGTACAGTTCCCGTTTTGCAATGCTCTATGCGTGCCACGCATACTGAATACTTGGCAGAGATGCGCGGATATGCTATCCTACAGGGGGTGATTGCAATGTTTGAACTGAATCAACTGGAGCAGCTGCTGTCCTTTGCGGAACACGGCACGCTCTCCGCTGCCGCGGAGGAGCTGCATCTTTCGCAGCCAGCGCTGAGCCGCTCTATGCGCAGGCTGGAAGAAGAATTGACCGTACCGCTCTTTACGCATGCCAAGAACAAGATTGCCTTGAACGAGAACGGCGAGCTCGCCGTGCCGTTCGCCAGGCAGATTGTCCATGAGGCGCAGGAGATGACGGCATCTCTTATCGCGCACGAACGCGCCCGGCATACCATCTTCGTCGGGAGCTGCGCCCCGGCGCCGCTATGGACGCTCCTGCCGGATCTCTCCAGCCTTTACCCCGACATGACGATCACTTCGGAGATCTGCGGGCTCGACCTCTTGAAAGAGAAACTCCTCGATCACAGCTATCAGATTGCCGTCCTGCCGCAGGAAGTGGACAATGCCGGCCTCGTCTGCCAGGAAATCGGCGAGGAGCATCTGCTCTTCGCCCTGCCGGTCGCGCATCCATTGGCGGAAAAAACTTTCCTGCACCTCGCGGATCTCGACGGCGAGACCATGCTGCTGCGGCCGAATCTCGGCTTCTGGGCCGGAATCGTGAAGGAGGCTATGCCCCACACGAATTTCCTGATCCAAGATGATACCGCATTTGACGAGCTCGTCCGCTTCTCCGTTCTGCCGTCCTTCATGACGGATTTAAGCTTCAAACGCAAGGACGGCAAGGCGCCGGAGGGACGCGTCGTCGTGCCGATTGCCGACGGATCCGTCCATATCCATTACTACGCCTGCTATCCGCCGAAAAGGCTTCCGCGGCTCACCAAATTCTTCAACGAGAAATAAAAAGAGCCGCTGCTCAAGTCCGGAAACTTGAGCAGCGGCTCTTCCTGATTTCAAGAAAGTATTCAGAGCGTCTTGAGCAGGTCAAGGACGTTCTCGAGGTACGCATCGCGCGCGACGACTTTGACCTCGCCGGTGCGGCGCACTTTGATCTCGACGGTGCCGGCCTCCATGCCCTTCGGGCTGACGGTCACGCGGACCGGGTAACCGATGAGGTCGCAGTCCTTGAACTTGACGCCGGCGCGCTCCGGGCGGTCGTCGAGCAGGGTATCGACGCCGGCTTTCTGGAGCTCATCGTAGATGGCCTCGGCGTACTGGAGCTGATCCTCTTTCTTGCCGTTGACCGGCACGACGACAACCTCGTACGGCGCAATCGCGCGCGGCCATATGATGCCCTGCTCGTCGTTGTTCTGCTCGATGGCCGCGGCCATCGTGCGTCCGACGCCGATGCCGTAGCAGCCCATGACGAGCGGGTGCTCCTTGCCGTTCTCGTCGAGGAATTTCGCGCCCATCGCCTCGCTGTACTTCGTGCCGAGCATGAAGACCTGGCCGGCCTCGATGCCGCGCGTCATCTTGAGCGGCGCACCGCAATGCGGGCACGGGTCGCCCGCTTGCACGAGGCGGATATCCTTGACGAGCAGGCCCTCGCCCGGGAAGTCGCGCTTCGGGTTGACATTCCGGTAGTGTGCGTCCTTCTCGTTCGCACCGGCCACAGCGTTGCAGAGGTTCATGACGGTCGGGTCGACGAGGATCCTCGTGCCCGCCTTGATGCCGATGGGGCTCATGAAGCCCGCGCAGCCGCCCGCCGCCGTGATGGCAGCCTCGTCCGCCATGCGGAGTTCCTGTGCGCCGACGGCGTTCTGCACCTTCGTCTCGTTGACCTCGTGGTCACCGCGCACGAACGCGAGCACGAGCTCGTCCGTCTCCGTCTGGTACGCGACGGCCTTGATGGTCTTCTCGACCGGCACGTTCAGGAACTGGCAGAGCGCGTCGATCGTGCTCGTGCCCGGCGTCGCGACCTTCTCGAGCGGCTGCATCTCCTCTGCCACGGCCTCAATCGGGTGCAGCTCCGCTTTCTCGTCGCTCGCCGCATAGTCGCAGGACTCGCAATACGCGATGTTCGACTCGCCGGCATCAGCGAGCACCGTGAACTCGTGGGATTTCGCGCCGCCGATGGCACCGTTGTCGGCCTCGACCGGGCGGAACTTCAGGCCCATGCGCGTGAAGATTTTCGTATAGGCGTCGTACATCTTCTGATACGATACGCGCATGCCCTCCACGTCGCGGTCGAACGAGTAGAGATCCTTCATGATGAACTCGCGGCTGCGCATCAGGCCGAAGCGCGGACGGCGCTCATCGCGGAACTTGTCCTGGATCTGATAGAGCAGGAGCGGGAGCTGCTTGTACGAGCGCACCTCATCGCGCACGAGCGCCGTAATCATCTCCTCATGCGTCGGACCGAGCGAGTATTCCTGCTCGTGGCGGTCCTTCAGCCGCATCATCTCGTCGCCGTACGCCGACCAGCGGCCGCTCTCCTTCCAGAGCTCCGCCGGCTGCAGGATCGGCATCATGATCTCCTGGCCGCCCGCCGCGTCCATCTCCTCGCGGATGATCTGCTCGATCTTGCGGATGACGCGCCAGCCGAGCGGCAGAAAGTTGTACATGCCGCTCGCGGACTTGCGGATCATGCCCGCGCGCAGCATGAGCTGATGGCTTTTGACTTCGGCGTCGGCCGGCGTATTGCGCAGCGTCGGCGCATATAGATTACTAGCTCTCATTTGTTTTTCCGTTCCTCCAGTATCGTATCGATTTCCTTGAAAAGTTCCTCGACGAGATCTTCCTCTGGCACCTTGCGCAGAATCTCGCCCTTGCGGAACACGAGGCCCTCGCCGTTGCCGCCGGCGATGCCGACGTCCGCGCCGCGCGCCTCGCCCGGGCCATTCACGACGCAGCCCATGACCGCGACCTCGATGGGATCCGTGATGCCCTCGAGCTTCTTCTCGACGCGGGCCGCGATGGCCGGCAGGTCAATGCTCGTGCGGCCGCAGGTCGGGCACGCGACGAGCGTCGGGCCGTACTCCTTGAGGCCGAGCGACTTCAAGATCTCGTTCGCGACCTTGACCTCGACGACCGGGGCGCCGGTCAAGCTCACGCGGAGCGTGTCGCCGATGCCCTCGGCGAGCAAGGCCCCGATGCCGACCGCCGACTTGATGATACCGGAATGCACCGTCCCGGCCTCGGTGATGCCGAGGTGCAGCGGGTAGTCGACCGTCTTGCTCATGAGCCGGTAGGCCGCGAGCGTCAGTGGCACGTCGTGCGCCTTCAGCGAGATCTTCATATCGTAGAAATGCTGTTTCTCGAGGATGTGCACATGCTCCATCGCCGACTCGACGAGGGCCTCGGCCGTCACGCCGCCGTATTTCGCAAGGATCTTCTTATCGAGCGATCCCGCGTTCACGCCGATGCGGATTGGGATGCCGGCCGCTTTCGCCTCGGTCACGACCGCGCGCACGCGGTCCTCGCCGCCGATATTGCCCGGGTTCAGTCGAAGACCCTGGATGCCCTGATGGATGGCCTCGATGGCGAGCCGGTAGTCGAAATGGATATCCGCGATCAGCGGCACCGGCGACTGGCGGACGATGTTGCCGACGTTCTCCGCCGCGTCCATATCCGGCACCGCCATGCGCACGATGTCGCAGCCCGCCGCCGCGAGCGCGCGGATCTGCGAGAGCGTCGCCGCCGTATCCGTCGTCTTCGTATTCGTCATCGACTGCACAGAGACCGGCGCGCCGCCGCCGATGGCGACATCCCCGACATGGATCTGCCGGGTCTTCTTGCGTTCATACTGTACCATAACAGCCTTTCCTTCCTAGTCTTCCTAGTCCTCTCAGTCCTCAGAGATGCAGCGCGCGGATCACATCGTTCCGCGTCACGTAGATCATCAGCAGCAGGATCAGCGCGACGCCGACGCCCTGTGCAATCTGCAGGGATTTCGGCGAGAGCGCCCTGCCGCGCACCGCCTCGAAGCATAGCCCGAGGAAATGCCCGCCATCGAGCCCCGGCAGCGGGAACATGTTGATGACCGCGAGGTTCAGCGAGAGCAGCGCCGCGAAATTCAGCAATGGCACGAGGCCCATCTCCGCAGCCTCGCCGGCCATCTGCGCGATGCCGACCGGCCCCGCGAGATCCTCGCCCGAGAGCTCGAGCACGATGCGGTAGAGCCCGTCGACCATCATCTGGATGATCTTCCCCGTGCTGTCCGCAGCGAGCCGCCAGGACTCCATGAAGCCGGGATGCGTGACGATGGCGTCGTTCATGACGCCGACCAGCGAGCGCTTCGTCGTCGGATCATAGGACGGCGTGATGCCCGTCGTCAGCGTCTGCCCGTCCCGCTCAACGGTCACGGAGAGCTCCGTCTGCCCGTCCGCCGTGGCGACCGTCGAGACGAAATCCTTCCATGTGGCAACCGCATTCCCATCGATGGAAACGATGCGATCCCCCTGCTGCAGCCCGGCGACCGCCGCCGGCTTGCCCGCGAGGACCTTCCCGAGCACCGGTTCCGGATTCGGCATGTGGACGCCCGAGAAAAAGAAGATGCCGAAGAACAGCACGAGCGGCAAGATGACGTTCATGAACGAGCCCGCGAGGATCACGAGCATGCGCGCGGGCACGGATTTCGTCGAGAAGCCGTGGCCGCCCGCCTCCGTGTCCTCCGGATCCATGCCCGCGATGTCGTTGTAACCGCCGAGCGGCACGACGCGCAGCGAATAGATGGTCTCGCCCTTCTGCACGCTGCCGATCTGCGGGCCGAACCCGATGGCGAATTCCCGGACGCGCATGCCCGTCAGCTTCGCCGTCACGAAATGGCCAAGCTCATGGACGAGCACGAGCAGGCCGAACACAAAAATCGCGGCCAGAAGTGTCAGTACCATAGATTACCTTTCCAACAATTTCGACGCATAGGCACGCGCCCAGCGATCCTCTTCGAACAGCTCCTCGAGCGTCGGCCCGAGGATGGTCTCGCGCGCGAGCATCGTCTGCTCGATGATATCGTAGATGTCGAGGAAGTGGATAGCGCCCTTCAGAAATGCACCGACCGCGACCTCATTCGCCGCATTGAAGACGCACGGCGCCGTGCCGCCCATCTCCCCCGCCTCGTAGGCGAATCTCAGCCCGCGGAACGTCTCCGTATCCGGCTTCTCAAAGGTCAGATCCTGCATCTTCCAGAAATCGAGCCGCGGAAAATCCGACGGTTGCCGCTCCGGATAGGTCAGCGCATACTGAATCGGCAGGCGCATATCCGGCGCACCGAGCTGCGCGATGACCGCGCCGTCGTGGAACTCAACCATCGAGTGCACGATGCTCTGCGGGTGCACGACAACCTGGATCTGGTCGTAGCGCACGCCGTAGAGCCATTTCGCCTCAATGACCTCGAGCCCCTTGTTGACGAGCGTCGCGGAGTCGACCGTGATCTTCCGCCCCATGTTCCAGGTCGGATGGTCGAGCACCTGCGCGACCGTCACGTGCTCGAGATCCGCGCGCTTCTTGCCGCGGAACGGGCCGCCCGAGCAGGTCAGCAAAAGCTTTTCGACCGAGTCGAGCTTCTCGCCCTGCAGACATTGGAAGAACGCGCAATGCTCGCTGTCCACGGGCAGGATGCGCGCGCCCTGTTCCTTCGCGCGCCGCGTGACGAGCTCGCCGGCGACGACGAGCGTCTCCTTGTTCGCGAGCGCGATATCCTTCTTCGCGTCGAGCGCCTTCATCGTCGGCTCGAGGCCGGCAAAACCCATCATCGACGTCACGACGACGTCGACATCCGGCAGGGCCGCCGCGTCGATGAAGGCCTGCCGACCGCCCGCGAGCTTCGTCTTGCCATGATAGCGCTCCTTGAGGCGCGCATAGGCAGACGCATCGGACAGCACGGCGAGCTCCGGCTCGAACTCGCGGATCTGCGCCTCGAGCTTCTCATCGCTCGCATTCGCCGCGAGCACCGAGATATGGAAGAGTTCCGGGTGGGTGCGCACGACGTCGAGCGTCTGCGTGCCGATCGACCCGGTCGAGCCGAGTACGGCCAGATTTTTCATGATCATTTCTCCTTATCTTGCCGCGAGGCTGCAGAACACCGTCACGTAGAACACGAGCGGCGCCGTGAACAGCACGCTGTCGAAGCGGTCCCAGACCCCGCCGTGCCCCGGGATGATGTTGCCGGAGTCCTTGATGCCGGTGTAGCGCTTCGCGACGGACTCGACGAGGTCGCCGAGCGTCGCAAGGATCGAGATGGCGAGGCCGAGGCCGGCCATCGGCAGGCCCGGCAGGCCGAAGAACAGGCTGAGGCCGTACACCGCGGCCGTCGTGCCGACGACCGAGCCGAGGAAACCCTCGATGGTCTTGTTCGGGCTGATGGTCGGGCAGAGCTTGTGGCTGCCGATGGCCGAGCCGACGAAATAGGCGAACGTGTCGCTCGCCCACGTGCCGATGAACATGACCCAGATCATCGCACAGCCGAACTCGAACGGCCCAAACGGCGTTGCAAGCAAGACTTCCGGCTCGAAGCCGCGCAGCATGACCATGTAGCCGAACGAAAGGCCGAAATAGAAGATGCCGGCAATCGACAGGCACGCGTCGACGAACGTGATACGGCCGTGCAGCAGCACGCTCTCGAGCAGGATGCCGAGCACGATCAGCGTGCCGACGAGCATCGTCTCGTCGCTGTTGCCGAGCCATGCGCAGCCCCAGAGCAGCGCGAGCCCCACGAGCCCCGGGACGAAGGCGAGGTTCCCGCCCTTATGTGCGAACGCGCGCACGTACTCGAAATACGCAATCAGCGAGAGCACGAGCGCGAAAACCGCAAAAAGGGTGCCGCCCGTCTGAATGACAAAAGCGGCAAGTGCGATTCCGACAATTCCAGTGATGATTCGCGTAATCAAAGCTAACGCTCCTAATCTTACTTATTCTTGAGGCCGCCGAAACGGCGGTTGCGGCCGGCGAAGTCGACCATCGCGTCGACGAACTCCTCCGGCGTGAAATCCGGCCAGTTCGTATCCGTGAACCAGAACTCCGCATAGGCCGACTGCCAGAGCAGGAAATTCGACAGGCGCAAGTCGCCGCTCGTACGGATCACGAGGTCGACCGGCAGGTTCCCCCTCGTATCGAGCTCATCCTCGATGGTCGAGAGCGTGATGTCCTCCGGCCGCAGCTCGCCGGCCGCGGCCTTCGCCGCGATGCTCTGCGTCGCGCGCAGAAGCTCGTCCTGCCCGCCGTAGTTCGCGGCGACGTTGAACTTGACGCCCGTGTTGTTCTTCATGAGCTCCTCGGCGTCGCGCATCTGCTTCTGCAAGCTTTTCGGCAAGCCGTCGATGCGGCCGAGGAAATGAATCTGCACGTTGTCCTCGTGCATTTCCTGCAATTCCTTCTTCAGATAGTCCGAAAAGAGCTGCATCAGGAAGTCGACCTCCGGGCGCGGGCGCTTCCAGTTCTCCGTCGAGAACGCGTAGACCGTCAGCGCATCGAGCTGCAGGCCGATGGCCGTCTTCAGGATATTCTTGAGCGTCTTGACGCCGGCCGTGTGGCCGGCCGTGCGGATCATGCCCTTGCCCTTCGCCCAACGGCCATTCCCATCCATGATGATGGCGACGTGGCGCGGCAGCTTTTCCCAGTTGATCCGCGCGAACAGCGGCGAATCCTTGGCCGGAATCTCAAAGGTCTCGCTGGAGCCGGCTCCTCCAAATATCTTTTTCCACATACTAACCTCATCTTCCATGGCGGAACGAGCGGAAAGCCCCGTCAGTCCTTCGGAACCATATGCGCGGCGAGGACGACCGCGAGGCCGCCCTCCTCCCGATTCTTGACGCGGACAACGAAGAGCCGCTCCTCATCGACCGAAAAGAAATGCTTCGTCGGGCGCGTGATCTCCTCTGCGTAGGGGACTTCCGCTACCTCGAGCATCGCCTTCGCCTCGGGCCATGGACGACCGAGAATGTCTGGCGTGTCCCGCATCAGACTTCCATGACCTCTTTTTCTTTCTTCGCTTTCGCGTCATCGGCCATCTTCACATAGCGGTCGACGAGCTTCTGCATATCCGCCTGTGCGCGCTTCGACTCGTCCTCCGTGATTTCTTTGTCCTTCTCGAGCTTCTTGATGGCGTCGTTGCCGTCGCGGCGCACGTTGCGCAGTGCGACCTTTGCCTCCTCGGTCTTCTTATTGACCGCCTTGACGAGCTCCTGACGGCGCTCCTGCGTCAGAGCCGGGATGGTCAGGCGGATGGCCGTGCCGTCCGAGTTCGGGCTCAGGCCGAGGTCCGATTTCATGATGGCGACCTCGATGTCGTGCAGCATGCCCTTGTCCCAAGGCTGGATCAGGATCATGCGCGGCTCCGGCACGGCGACCTTCGCGACCTGGTTGACCGGCGTCGGTGCGCCGTAGTAGTCGACCATCACGTGGTCGAGCAACGAAGGCGTCGCGCGGCCTGCGCGCAGGGACGCGAGCTCGCGCTTCAGCGCCTCGATGGATTTCTTCATGCGTTCTTCGTGCTGTGCTTCAATTTCTTTCGTCGTCATGCTTCTTTTCCTCCTACCGTTGTGCCGATCTTCTCGCCGACGGCTGCTTTCACGATGTTCTCATGCTCGTCGATATTGAACACGACGAGCGGGATGTCATTGTCCATGCAGAGGCTCGTCGCCGTCGTATCCATAACTGCGAGGCCCTTGTTCAGGATGTCGATATAGGTCAGCGAATCGAACTTCTTCGCGTCCGGGTTCTTGTTCGGGTCGCAGTCGTAGATGCCGTCCGTGCCCTTCTTCGCCATCAGGATGACGTCGGCCTCGATCTCCGCCGCGCGCAGCGCTGCCGTCGTGTCGGTAGAAAAATACGGGTTGCCCGTGCCGGCGCCGAAGATCACGACGCGGCCCTTCTCCATGTGGCGGATGGCCTTGCGGCGGATGTACGGCTCTGCGACCTGACGCATCTCGATGGCCGTCTGCACGCGCGTGTCGACCTCGAGCTTCTCAAGCGCATCCTGCAGGGCGAGTGCATTCATGACTGTCGCCATCATGCCCATGTAGTCTGCCGTCGCGCGATCCATGCCCTTCGCCGATCCCGCGAGTCCGCGCCAGATGTTGCCTCCGCCGACGACCACAGCCACGTCGATGCCCTGCTGGCGCACGATGCGGATCTGCTTCGCGATATCCTCGACGACCTCCGGATTGATGCCGAAGCCCTGATCCCCCGCGAGGGACTCCCCGCTGAGCTTCAAAACGACACGATGATATTTCGCTGTATTCACGATTCTCTCTCCTCCGTTTTTCTACATACCTTTTGTTATTATACTATGCTCAGAGAAAAAAAGAAAGCAAAAAGAGCCATCCGGCCGTGCATAAAATTGCCCGTACCGGATGGCTCCTGCTGTCATGCGATAGGTTCCGCGGGGGAATTACTGCATCTGAGCTTTGACCTCAGCTGCGAAGTCCTCCTGCTTCTTCTCGATACCCTCGCCGAGCTGGAAGCGCGTGAACGCCGTGACCTTGTTGCCGCCGAGGATGTCCGTGATCGTCTTGTCAGAATCCTTGACGAAAATCTGCTGGTCGAGGCAGACTTCCTTGTAGAACTTCTTGATGCGGCCCTCGACGATGCGGTCGATGATCTTGGCCGGCTTACCCTCTTCCTCAGCCTGCTTCTTCGCGACTTCCTTCTCGTGCGCGACGATGTCAGCCGGCACAGCCGTCTCGTCGATGGCAACCGGGTTCGCTGCAGCAATCTGCATCGCGACGTCCTTTGCGAGCGCGTCATCGCCGCCCGTCAGGTTGACGAGGACGCCGATCTTGCCGCCCATGTGGATGTAGCTGCCGAGACGGCCATCGCTCTCATAGCAGACGAAGCGGCGCAGTGAAATCTTCTCGCCGATCGTGGCCGTAGCGTCCGTGATGATCTCGGAGACCTTCTTGCCGTCGATGACGCTGTCGTTCAGCGCGTCGAGATCCGCCGGCTTCGTGTCGACGATGTGCTTTGCGATCTTCGCCGTCAGGCTCTTGAACTGCTCGTTGCCAGCCGCGAAATCCGTCTCGCAGTTGATCTCGACGAGTGCGCCCGTCTTGCCGTCCTCGGAGATGGCAGCCGTGACCGCGCCCTCAGCAGCCGTGCGGCCAGCCTTCTTTGCAGCCTTCGCGATGCCCTTCTCACGGAGCCAGTCAATGGCCTTTGCCTTGTCGCCGTCCGTCGCCGTCAGTGCCTTCTTGCAGTCCATCATCCCGGCGCCCGTCGTCTCGCGCAGTTCCTTTACCATTGCAGCCGTAATCTTTGCCATTTTTCAACTTCCTCCTATTTCGTTTGCTCTTTTTCGTTTGCTCTTTGTCTCGATAACAAACGGGGCAAGGGATAAAAACCCTTACCCCGTCTGTACTTTTCGCTATTCCGATCGTCCGGGATTACTCCGCGTCAGCCTCTTTCGCCTCAGCCTCGTCTTCCGAACCATCCTGGCCCTGACGGCCCTCGAGGACAGCGTCAGCCATCTTGTTCGTGAGCAGCTTCACGGCGCGGATAGCGTCGTCGTTGCCCGGAATGACGTAGTCGATGAGATCCGGATCGCAGTTCGTATCGACAACCGCGACGATAGGGATGTTCAGCTTGCGCGCCTCAGCGACCGCAATGCTCTCCTTGCGCGGATCGACAACGAACAGAGCGCCCGGCAGCTTCTTCATCTCTTTGATGCCGCCGAGGTTCTTCTCGAGCTTCTCCATCTCATGACGGAGGCCCTGAACCTCTTTCTTCGTGAGGACTTCAAACGTGCCGTCCTCTTCCATCGCCTCGAGTTCCTTGAGGCGCTTGATGCGCTTCTGGATCGTCTGGAAGTTCGTCAGCATGCCGCCGAGCCAGCGCTCGTTGACATAGAACTGACCAGCGCGCTCAGCCTCTTCTTTGATGGCTTCCTGCGCCTGTTTCTTCGTGCCGACAAACAGCACGTCCTTGCCCTGAGCCGCGACATCGCGCAGGAAAGCATAGGCCTCGTCTACCTTCTTGACCGTCTTCTGCAGGTCAATGATGTAGATGCCATTGCGCTCCGTGAAGATGTACTTCGCCATCTTCGGGTTCCAGCGGCGAGTCTGATGACCGAAATGGACACCGGCCTCCAAGAGCTGTTTCATAGAAATAACTGCCATTTTGGTGTACCTCCTGTTGCTATCTTCCGCGGCTTTCACCGTCCGCACCACCCCGCAGGGCACAGGGCAGACATCCGGCCGCGTGCTTTTTAACACCGGTTTTCAGTATAGCATACTTCCCCCACCCCAGGCAAGCCTTTTTTCAATAAAAAACCTCCGCTGGTAGGGCGGAGGCTGGCAATGGTAGTCCTTGGACAGGTCTCGGCAGGGCTAGCATCCCGCTGCTGTCTTAAGAACCTGAAGGGGATGGTAGGCCCCTTCGTCTATTATTATATCTTGCTGTTTCAGCAAAATCAAGCATAATTTTTCTATTTTGTACTTCACGACCAGTCTCAGAGCGTTTCGATGAATTTCTGCGGCTGGATGACGTGGGTCAGCCAGTCTTTGCCGTTCAGCAGGAAGTTGGCATTCAGGAACTGCTCGCCGCGCTGGAGGCCCGCCATGAGGAATGCACCCTCGACTTTCTTGTAGTCTACGGCGAACAGCAGATAGCAGCTGGTATCAACATCGTACGGGAGCTTCAGGGACAGGCCCTTTTCCTCGGAGCCGAGATAGACGAACGGGATGCCCTCGCTCTTGAAGAATTCCTGCGCCTGCTCCGGCGTGACTTTCTTTTTCTTCTCTTCCTCAGAATAATGCTCCGCCAGCGGGTGGCGGTAGAGGTGCAGGAGCGCCGGCAGGAGTTCCTCTGTCGCGGCGAGCACGGGGTTGCGCGTCAGCGTCACGAGGAAAACCTTGCGCGCCTGCTCCATCCACGGCATGAGCGTCAGCTCGTAGATCTGCTCCATCGTCGTGCCGAAATGTTCGAGGAACTGGCCATTCCCCCACGGCGTCTGCAGGAACGCGTCGAAAAACAGCGTATCGCGCGGGTCGTTCTCCTTCATCTCGAGCGAGTGGCCCATGAAATGATAGATGCCCTCCGTGACGACAGGCTCGCCGAACTGCTTGTCCCAGTGCAAGAGGATGTTGTATTTCCACGAGAGCGGCGTGAGGTCTTTCGCGAAGTAGTAATTCAGGATATCCTGGTCGTAGAACTTGCTCTCGCCCGGGAACTGCGCGAGGAAGCGCAGCCCCGGCAGCAGGATGTCGCCGCGCTCGCGCAGGCGGTCGAGGTCCATGAGCAGCACGCCGGAGTTGAAGCAGTTCGCGAGCGTCACGCCCGCCTCGCCCATGCGCTCGTAGACGGCTTCCTTCGTCTTGCCGACGGACTTCGCGCGATAGTGGTTGAGCAGCGTCCGCTCGCGCACTGCCGCCATACCACAGGCATTGATCGGCTCCTGCCAGAGCTTCTTGATGTCCATGTGGACGATGGTGTCGGCATCGAGGTAGATGCAGCGCTTGATGTCCGATGCGAGCACTTGCGGCGCGACGAGGCGGTAGAACATCGCCTCCGTATAGCGCGCGTCCTCCATCGCCTCGCGGAAAATCTCCTCCGCCTGGCGGAAGGTGTCCGCCGCGAGCTCGCGGACGTTGTAGAAGCGAATCCTCTGCCCGTGGTCGCGCACCATCTGCCGCAAGCGCTGCACACTCTCCTTCGTGAGTGCGCCGTCGTGGAAAATGTGGAGCATCACCGAGGCTTTCGTATGCGCGAGCAGCGAGCCGACCGAGGCACCGAGGAACTTCGCGTAGGTGCCTTTCTTGTCCTGGATGGCGTAGAGGACGTGGATGGTCTCCGCGTCTGCTGCCGGTACCTCCGCCTGCTCTGCCGTCTCTGCCGCGCGCTCCGGCGCCGCAAGCGGCGTCAGATGATACGTCTCCTCGGACGGCGCCTGTCGCTGCTGCGGCAGACAGAGGAGGTTCATCGAGACGATGGAGACCGCCTGCGTCGTCCCGTCCTCCCGCGTCCGCGTGATGCAGAACGCATCCTCGGGGTTGTGGAAATAGTTGTCCTTGCTGTACATCGGCGGCTGATGGCGGTAGACACGATAGCCGAGCGGCGCGAGCAAGCGCAGGACGTCTGCCTCTTCCTCCGCGTCATTCGCCTCGAGGTAGATGACGGGCCGAAGCGAGCGGATCGTCTGCCGTGCGCCCCGCAAGACCTCCACCTCCATCCCCTCGACGTCGATCTTGATGAAATCGCAGGTGGTGAGCTTCTGGTCGTCAATGGTCACAAGCGGCACTTCCTCGCCCTGTTCCTGCCCGAGCAGAGAAACGCCGCCCCAGTTGTGCATCTCCTCCGGCGCGAGCTCCGGCACGCGGAGCGTCCCCGCCTGACTGCCGACGCCCGCGCGGTACGTATAGACATTCGCGAGGCTGTTGATCGCGACGTTGCCGCAGAGCAGCTGGTAGACGAGCCGCTGCGGCTCATACGCGTAGACCTCGCCGCCCGCACCGACAAGCCGCGCGAAATGCACCGTATGCGAGCCGATATTCGCGCCCGCCTCGACGACCGTATCGCCAGCATGGATCAGCGCATCGAAGAGCACGGCCTCGCCGCGCGAAAATTCGCCGTAGAGCTTGATGGACTTGCCGATGTAGGTGTCGAGCTGATTGTAGATCAGCTTGCCATAGCGGAAGTCCTGAACCAAATTAAAGGGCCATGATGCATCTTTATTCATACTTCTTCTCCATAATTAATCATAAATGGAAAAGGAGGTGTAAGATATCAAGTCTTACACCTCCTGAAATCACAATGGATATGATTTTAAGGGATTACTGGAGCAGGCTGAGAACGGAGCTGCTGCTCTGGTTCGCCTGAGCGAGCATGGACTGGGCGGCCTGCAGGAGAACGTTGTTCTTCGTGTATTCCGTCATTTCTTTTGCCATGTCTGCGTCTCGGATCGTGGACTCGGAGCTCTGGACGTTCTCGGATGCCGTCGTGAGGTTGCTGCTCGTGTAGGAGAGGCGGGACTCAACGG
The DNA here is from genome assembly GCA_036733925.1 of Selenomonadaceae bacterium. Classification (GTDB taxonomy): domain Bacteria; phylum Bacillota; class Negativicutes; order Selenomonadales; family Selenomonadaceae; genus UBA2897. The sequence continues at coordinate 18,418 of DAIMZO010000005.1, forward strand.
AGCCGATGGTCGTCTGCTGATCGAGTGCCTTCTGCAGCGCATTGTCGAGGACGTTGATGGCCGCGTTCGCCTTCGTCTGCGTAGAGATGTTGAGCTTCGTGCCGTCGCTGCCCTTCAGGCCGAGTGCCTCGGAGCGCATATCCGTCAGGCCAACCTTGATGCTCTGGTTGGCTTTCGTACCGACCTGCAGCGTGATCGCGTTGTCATCGGACTTGTTCTGCGCACGGACCGTCTCATTGAAGTCATCGAGCGCCGCGTTCGCGGATTTCTTGACGTTGCCGTCGCTGTCCGTGATGCTGATATTGAGGCCGGAAATCTGGCCGTTGATGCCTGCTTTGTTTGCGAGCACCGTGACCGCATCCGTGCCGTCTGCCGTCTCGACCGTCTTTTTCGAAGCCGCAACGCCGACTGCAGAACCAGAGAGAAGGTGAACCGCACCATCCGTCTTGTTGTACGTGCTCTTCGCCGCCGTCGCCGAGGAATCCGCCGTGGAGACCGCCTCGTCCATCTTCGTGCCGTTCGTCGCACCAAATTTCACAGCATCTGCATACTTGGTCGCGCCCTTGACAGAGGCGATATAGTCAGCCGCACTCATCTTGGAAGCATCGAACGTCTCGAGGGACGCATCGAATTTCGCCTCTGAACCCTTATTCACGTCACTACCGGCACTAGTATTGAATGCTTTGACTTTCGTCGCGAGCGTGGATGCTGCTACATTCATGCTGCTCGTATACGTGCTGTCCGCCGTCGAAACGTTCGTTACAGCCGTACTGACCGCCGTCGAGACATCGGTGCTGTCGATTGCCTTGCCCGTCTTTGCTGCCTGATACGCATCGTTGGAGGCATCGGCGAAAATCTTGCTGCCGCTGTCGATATCCTCTGCCGCCTGGAACACATCGTTCAGCGTATGCGTGCCGACCTGGAACACCGTCGAATAGGTCTTGCCGCCCTGGACGTACGAGACCGTGACCTTATCCGTCGAAGCAATGTTCAGCGCATCGCCGTTGCGGGCCGCGAGACTCGTCAGGGGATCCGCACCCGTCGTGCCCTTCTTCAGGCTCTGATTCGAGAGGGCCGTATACGTCGCATCGCCGACCGTGTTCTTCGAACCATCGACGAGGTATTTGCCGTTGTACGTGACGTTCGCGTTGTCATCGATCTGGTCGATGCTCTGGTTGAGCTCCTTCTGGATCGTCTGACGGTCTGCGTCCGTGTTCGTATCGTTGGCTGCATTGATGGCTTTCTCTTTGAGGGTCTTCAGGATGTCGACCGTCGAGGAGACAGCGCCCTCCGTGACCTTCATCATGCTCGTGCCGTTCTGCGTGTTCTGGTTCGACTGGTCGAGGCCGCGGATCTGGACGCGCATGCGCTCGGAGATTGCATACCCGGAAGCGTCATCGGCTGCCGAGTTGATCTTCATGCCCGAGGAGACCTTCTGCAGGCTCTTTGCGAGCGCGGACGAGTTCTTGTTCAGCGTATTCAGCGTGCTGATTGCCGACATGTTGTTCTTTACAACCATAGCCATGATAAAATTCCTCCTTGAGAACTGGGCTTTTCTGCCCATTCCATTCTTATGCGGACATCCATGCCCGCCCTTTCGGCTGAGACCGGCTCTCGGAAACGGCTGCATGCGGACCGTTCCGGATGCCTCTCCCTGCCTTACACTTTATATATCGGCCTGTTTTGGCAAAAATTAAGTCATAAATTGCTATTTTGAAAAATATTTTTGCAGATTTCTGCAATATCCCCTATCTAATTTTGTGTTTTGGAAAATAAAGCACTTTCCCGTCTTTTGTATTTTATAATGATAGCAAACACCAATGAAGGGGAGGTGCTGCTATGGACGATGAAACGGCGATCGGTCAGCGCATCTATGATCTGCGCGTCGAACGCGATGTCCAGCAGGGCGAGCTCGCCGCGGCCGTGCAACTCCATCAGAGCGTCCTGAACCGCATCGAGAAGGGCACGCGGCCCGCGCGCGACCGCGAGATCCGCGATATCGCGCTGTTCTTCCATGTCTCGGCGGATGACCTGCTCGATCTGCCGCCGCAGCCGTCTGGCGAGATGCACCTCTCGCCGCTCGAGCGGCACCTCGTCGAGAAGTTCCGCTATCTCGACGCACGCGGACAAGCCATGGTGCGGCACACGATCGAAAATGAATACGATTTCCTGCTTGATGAGCGGGAGGAAAAAGAACGCATGAAAAAAAAGGACGCATGAGTGAAGGGCGTCCTTTTTCTGACGGAAACGTAATATGGATGGATAAGTGGCGGAGCTAGCTCTGCTGGAGGATCGTGTAGTTCTCGGGGTGCATGCCGGGGACGGTCGTGACCTTGATGTCGGTGCCGAACTCGGCGGCGAGGTTCATCATGAGCTGGTTCTGCCGGAGCTCCTCGGCGACGGACTCGTGCACCTCGACCTCGTATCCGTCCGCAGCATGGGATTTCCTCTCCATGCGGCGGATGTCGCGGCTGATGCGGATGGACACGGTCTCCGGCGACTCGACGCGGCCGAGGCCGTGGCAGACCGGGCAGTCCGCGTAGACGATGCTGTCGAGGTTCTCGCGGGTCTTCTTGCGCGTGATCTCGACGAGCCCGAGCCGCGTGATATCGACGACACTGGTCTTCGTGCGGTCGAGATGCGCAAGGTGGCGGAGCTTCGCGAGCAGCTCCTCTTTCTGCGCCTCGCGCTCCATGTCGATGAAGTCGATGAGGATCATGCCGCCGATGTCGCGCAGGCGGATCTGCTTCATGACCTCGTCCGCGGCCTCGAGGTTCGTACGGTACGCGGTCTCCGCGAGGTTGTCGCGGCCGACATATTTGCCCGTGTTGACGTCGATGGCCGTCAGCGCCTCGGTCTTGTCGATGACGAGGAAGCCGCCGCTCGCGAGCTCGACGCGGCGCGCGCCGAGGCTCTCGATCTCCTTCTCGATGCCGTACTCGACAAAGAGCGGCGTCCTCTCCTCGTAGCATTCCACGCAATCCGCTGCCGATGGCAGGAGGGTCTGCGCAAGCTCCTTGACGCGCGAGAAGGCCTGCCGCCCCTCGACAGCAATCCGGTCGACCGTATCATCGAGGTGGTCGCGGATCACGCGGACGAGCAGATCCGCGTCGCGGTAGAGGAGCGTCGCCCCGCGGCTCTTCAGCGCGAAGCGCGCGAGGATCCCCTGCCAGATTTTCGCGAGGTAATCCATCTCCTTTGCGAGCTCGTCCTCTGGGAGCCCCTCAGACGCCGTGCGCAGGATCAGGCCCATGCCCTCTGGCACATGCCGCTCCGCGATGGCCTGCAGCCGCGCGCGCTCCGCCTCGTCCTCGATGCGCCGTGAGATGCCGATATAGGCCGCGGTCGGCAGCAGCACGATGTTGCGCCCCGGGATTGTGATATGCGTCGTCGCGCGCGGGCCCTTCGTGCCGACCGCGTCCTTCGTGATCTGCACGGGCAGGTACTCGCCGATATGCACCTTCGTCTTCTGCTTCTGCGGCAGCACGTGCTGGACGTCCTGCGGCATGCCGTCGCCGACGTACAGGAACGCGTTCTTCTCCATGCCGATATCGACGAACGCGGCCTGCATGCCCTTCAGGACGTTCTGTACCTGTCCCTTGTAGATGTTGCCGACGAGATGGGAGTGCGAACTCCGCTCCATCTCGACCGCCTGCAATTGACCGTCCGTGACGATGGCCACGCGCGTCTCCTCCGGCTGCGCGCTGATATAGATCTGCTTCAACGGGCTCTCTCCCCCTTTCTTCCTGGTTGCTTGACGTTACTCGACGAGGTCCAGCAGCGTGCGGCCCTGCCCATACAGGCCCGTGCGCGTGATCATCGCCTGCGCGGGGCGCACGGCAAGCCCGAACTGCTCGGTCATCGCCGTCAGCACCTCGAGCGGCTTCACAGAGCCGGCCTGCGTGATGCGGATATCCATCGTCAGGCGGAGCGCGCCGTCCCCGGCCTCGACCGTGACCGGCGCGAGCATGTACTGCTTCGTCTCGATCTCACGTTTCTTCTTCGGCGTCACGCGCTCGTAGTGCACCTCATGCGCCGCGTTGTAGGCCGCGACGGCCTTTTCCGCGGCCGCGGCGTCCCCCGTGTACGGCACGGCGAGCCGGTAGCGGGCCTCGTCGGTCTCCGCCATCAGCGCCTTGTGCTTCGTGCGCACCTCCTTGAGCCGCAGGAGCCTCACCCCCGGCGGCAGCTGCGCCGAGAGCCGGTCAAAGACCTCTGGCTGCGCGACGGGCTTCGTCAGCTCGAAATCCATGTACTCGGCCTCGCTCGCGACGCCGAGCGACAGAGCCGATGCGAACGCGACCTTCATGTGCGGGTTGAAGCCCTCCGAATACGCCATCGGCAGCTTTGCGCGGTCGAATGCGCGGATGAAGAGGTTCGCGTAGTCGAGATGCGAGACATAGCGCAGATCGTCGCCTTTCGTAATCTCCGCACGGTACTTGTAGAGCGTACGCGGCTTGCCCGGCCCCTTCGGGTTGCGGCGTGCGGAGGACGATTCCTGCTCCTCGCCGACGAAGCGCGTTTCCTGCTCCTCCGGCGCCTTCGCCTTCAGATGGTCGATGACGTGCACCTTGAGGTTCGGGCAGATGCCGCAGGCCGAGCAGCGGCCGCGGCGGCAGTCCTCCGTGAACGCGCCCTGCATGGCCTTTTTCCACTCGCGGAGCAGGAACTCTTTGTTGACGCCCGGCGATGTGATCTCCCATGGCAGGGGCTCATTGAAGTCGCGCGTGCGCCGGCTGTAGCAGCCCATGTCGATGCCGCATTTCTGGAACGCCTCATGCCATCTGTCATTCTGGAACAGGTCGCTCCAGCCATCGAATTTGCAGCCGTCCCGATAGGCCTGCTCGAGCACCGGAGCGAGGCGGCGGTCGCCGCGCGCGAACACGCCCTCGATGACCGACAGCCGCGCGTCGTGGTAGTGGAACGTGATGGCGCGATCCGTGATATGCTCTTTCAGCACGTGCTGGCGGCGCTCGAACTCCTCGATCGGCAGCTGGCCAAACCACTGGAACGGCGTGTACGGCTTCGGCACGAAGCACGCGACCGAGATTGTGACCTTGACACCGCGCTTGCCGCGGATCTCCGTGTAGAGGTCGACGACCTTCTTCGCGAGCTGTGCGATGCCGATGACGTCGTCGTCGGTCTCGGTCGGCAGGCCCATCATGAAGTAGAGCTTGACCTGCTTCCAACCCTTGCGGAACGCCGCCGCGCAGGCCGTCATGAGGTCTTCCTCCGTCACGCCCTTGTTGATGACGTCGCGCAGGCGCTGCGTGCCGGCCTCCGGCGCAAAGGTCAGGCCGGACTTCCGCATCTTTGAGAGCTTGTCCGCGAGTGCAATCGAGAAGCTGTCGATGCGCAGGGACGGCAGGGACACGCTGACCTTCTCATCCTTGAAGTCGTGCACGAGGTCATCGACGAGCTCGCCGAGGTAGGAGTAGTCCGCCGAGGAAAGCGAGGTCAGGCTCATCTCGTTGTAGCCCGAGCAGTCGACGAGGCCGCGCGCCATGCCGCGCAGGTTCTTCTCCGAGCGCTCGCGCACCGGACGGTAGCAGATGCCCGCCTGGCAGAAACGGCACCCGCGGCTGCAGCCGCGGAACAGCTCGAGCATGATGCGGTTGTGCACGATGTCCATGTACGGGACGACCGGATGCTGCACGCCCGCCGACTGATCCATGTCCTTTATGACGCGCTTGTAGATTGGCATGCGCGCCGCAGGGTCGAGAGGCTTCATCGCCGCGAAGTCGCCGGTCTCCGTGTATACGGGCTCGTAGAACGACGGCACGTAGATGCCGTCGACGGCGAGCAGGCGGCGCAGGAACTCCCGGCGGCCGCCCGGCCTGCCCTCGGCCTTCCACGCCTTGAATACGTCGGAAACCTCGAGGATGACCTCCTCGCCCTCGCCGACGATGAAGAAGTCGAAGAAATCCGCGACCGGCTCGACGTTGAACACGCACGGCCCACCGCCGACGACGAACGGCATATCCTCGCTGCGGTCCGCCGCGCGGAACGGAATGCCCGCGAGGTCGAGCATGTAGAGCACGTTCGAGTAGATCATCTCGTACTGCAGGGAAAAGCCGAGGAAATCAAAGGAGGCGATCTCGCGCTTTGTCTCGAGCGAGAACAGCGGGATTTCGCGCGCGCGCATCTCGGCCTCCATATCGGTCCACGGCGCATAGACGCGCTCCGCCGCGATGTCTGCGCGCGCGTTCAGCACCTCGTAGAGGATGGCGAGCCCGAGGTTGCTCATGCCGACCTCGTAGACGTCCGGCAGGGCGAGCGCCCAGGTGCACGCCATCTTGCTGGCGTCCTTCACGACGGCGTTCCATTCGCCGCCCGTATAGCGCGACGGTTTCAGCACGGACTGCAGGATTTCTGGGTCGAGCGTTACCATGGTGTTTTCGTTCCTCCAAAAGTTCGTATCATACAAGATAAGCCTTCCCCCGAGGGGAAGGTGGCTGCCCGAAGGGCAGACGGATGAGGTGTCGGCGAAACCTTGAAGAACCTCTCTATGTGCTTCCACACTTGTGGTAACACCTCATCCACCGCTTACGCGGTCCCCCTTCCCCTTGGGGGAAGGCTATACTAAAAGGTCAGTTTCTGTTTCCGGAGCTGGATATTCAGCAGGATCGCGATGGACAAGATGTTCGTGGTCAGCGAGCTGACGCCGTAACTCATCAGAGGCAGCGGGATACCCGTGACCGGCATGATGCCCATCGTCATGCCGACATTGACGAGCACGTGGAACGCGAGCATCGAGGTGATGCCGACCGCGAGCAGCCGCCCGAACACGTCGCTCGCATCCTGCGCGATCTTCATGCCGCGCCAGAGCACGATCAGGTAGAGCACGAGCAGGAACGCGACGCCGACGAAGCCGAGCTCCTCGCCGACCACGGCGAAGATGAAGTCGGTGTGGTTCTCCGGCAGGAAGTTCAGCTGGCTCTGCGTGCCGTGGAACAGCCCCTTGCCGAACAGCATGCCCGAGCCGATCGCGATTTTCGACTGGATGATATGGTAGCCGGATCCGAGCGGGTCGACGTTCGGATCCATGAATACCATGATGCGCATTTTCTGATAGTCCTTCAGGAAATGCCAGAGCACCGGCAGGGAGGCGATGCCCGCCGCGAAAATCCCGGCTAGGAGCTTCCCGTTGATGCCCGCCGCGAACACCATGCCGAAGAAGATGCCCATGAACACGAGCGAGGTGCCGAGATCCGGCTGCTTCAGCACGAGCAGAAACGGCAGGCCGACGTAGGCCGCGATCGGCAGCAGGTCATGCAGGTTGTTGATCTTGCCGACCTTGTCGGTCAGCATCGTCGCGAGCGAGATGATCATGATGAGCTTCGAGAACTCCGACGGCTGGATGCTGATTGGACCGATCATGATCCAGCGCTGCGCGCCGAGCGCGGAATGGCCGAAGACCATGACCGCGGCCAGCAGGATTAGGTTGAAGATGTAGAGCTTGTTGCCATACCGCTCGAGCATCTTGTAGTCAAAATTCATGAAGAACGCAGCAATCGCGATGTTGACGAGCGCGAACATGCCCTGCCGCTGTACGTACCAATAGCGTTCCTCACCCGGCGTGTTGATATGCGTGGCGCTGCCGATGATGACGAGGCTCATGATCAGGATGCCCGCCGTCGCGAGCACGAGCCACGGATCCATGCGCCGCAGAAGTTTCTTTCCCATTCGTTATGCGCCCTGCTTTTATTTCCTCTCGCGGCTGACCGGGACGTTGACCACGATGGCCGCGGAATCGCTGTCCTGATCGTCGGACAGCGATATCTCCATGTCCTGCCGGTTGATCTTCACGTATTTCGACAGGACTTCGATGATGTCGTTCTTGATATTGTCCATGACCTCGGGGGAGAGGTTCGCGCGGTCGCGGATCAGCACGACCTGCAGGCGCTCCTTTGCGATCTTCCCCGATTTCTCTTTTTTCCCGAATATCTGCATCAAAGCATCGAGCATGTCTCTTCCTCCTCCTTATTTCCCGAACACGTGCTTCAGACGGCTCCAGAAGCCCTCCTTCTCGAACTCCATGAACGGGATGGTCTCGCCGAGCAGGCGGCCGACGATGTTGCGGTAGGCCTGGCCGGCCTGCGAGTCGTCGCTCATGACGCACGGCTCGCCGCGGTTCGCCGCCGTGACGACCTTGATGTCATCCGGCACCTGGCCGATGACGTCGATGGACAGGATGTCGTTGATGTCCTCCATGTCCATCATCTCGCCGTTCTCGACCATCTGCGGGCGGATGCGGTTGATGATCAGCTCGATCTCCTTCATGTCCGCACGGCCGAGCTCGCCGATGATCTTGTCCGCGTCGCGCACTGCCGAAATCTCCGGCATCGTGACGACGAGCGCGGTGTCCGCGGCGGCGATTGCCGTCTTGAAGCCCTGCTCGATGCCAGCCGGGCAGTCGATCAGGATATACTCGAACTCCTTGCGCAGCTCTTCGCAGAGCTTCACGAGCTGCTCCGGGTTGACCGCCGTCTTGTCCTTGACCTGCGACGTCGGCAGCAGGTAGAGATTGTCGAACTTCTTATGCCGGACGAGCGCCTTCTTGTACGGCACGCGGCCCTCGGTCACGTCGATGAGGTCGTAGAGGATGCGGTTCTCGAGGCCGAGCATCAGGTCGAGGTTGCGGAGCCCCGTATCCGTGTCGATCAGAACGACTTTCTTCCCGCGCATCGCAAGGCCGACGCCGAGATTCGCCGTCGTCGTCGTCTTGCCGACGCCGCCCTTGCCCGAGGTGATGACATAAATCTTGCTCATAAATCTTCCTGCCTTTCCAGCTCTGCTCCAGTCTCTCTATATGAAAAGAATATCTTCTGTTTCTGCCTTTCAGCGTTCAATCGGCTCGATGACAATCTGGCCGTCCTTGATTGACGCGCGCTCCGCCTTTTCCTCCGGCTTCATGTGATCCGGCGCCCGCGCGACGAGGTCGGCGATGCGGATCTGCGTCGGGATCAGCCGGTCGGCGATCACGAACGCGTCCGTGTTGCCGAACGCCCCCGCGTGCACCATGCCGCGGCAGGTACCGCGGATGTCGATGCTGCCGCCTGCGATGATCTGCGCGCCCGGATTGACGTTGCCGCAGACGAGCACGGAGCTCTCCGTGCGGATCTCCTGCCCGCCGCGCAGCGTCCGGTTCACGACGACCATCTCCTGCACCTGCGCGTCGGCATTCGAAGGCGCCGCTTTCGGCGCTGGCGCAGGATTCTCCTCGCGCTTCTTCCCGGTGAACTGCGTGGCTGCGGCCGCGGCCTTCTCCGTGCGCAGAATCAGCCCGTACGCGTGGAACAGCTTCTGCAACGCCGTGCGCTCCTCCGCGCTCAGCGCGCCGTCTGGCAGGCTCACGAGCGTCCCGCGCAGGAAAAAGCCGGAGCTCGATTCGAGCTGTGCCCGGATTTCCCGCTCAATCGAAGGGAAGTCCGCGCCGTCCGCAAAGCTGAGCTGCAGGCCGTCCGTGCTCCCCTTGATCTTTACGATTTTCTCACCCATTGCTTCCTCCCGGATTTCTCTCTATATTCTGCGTGCTGTCCTGCACGCTCAGTTCGCATTATCCTGCTGCCGATCCTGGCCGAATGCCGCCTCGAGGATCTTGCGCCCAATCGGCACCGCGGACTGCGCACCGAAGCCGCCCTGCTCGACGATGACTGCGACGCAGATGTTCGGATTGTCGAACGGCCCATAGGCGACGAACCAGCCGTGGTCGCGGCCCTGCGAGTTCTCCGCCGTACCGGTCTTGCCCGCGATGTCGATGGTGAACCCGCGGAACGAGCTCGCCGCCGTGCCGTACTTCGTGACGTCGTGCAGGCCCTCCTGCACGAGCTGGATGACATTCGGCGGTACGTCGAGCGTGCTCAGGAGTTCCGGCTCGATTTCCTTTGCGACCGAGCCGTCCGGATTCAGCATGCGCTTGACGAGATGCGGCTTGAATCGCTGCCCGTTCGCCGCGATTTCACTCATGACCATGCATGCCTGCAGCGGCGTCACGAGGTTGAAGCCCTGCCCGATGGCCGCATCGAAGGTCTCCGACAGATACCATTCGCCGTCCTCGAACCACTTCGCCTTGTAGGCGCGGTTCGCGACGAGGCCTTCTGCCTCATACGGCAGGTCGATGCCCGTGCGCTGGCCGAGGCCGAACATGCGGGCGTACTTCTCGAGCCGATCGATGCCGAGCCGGTTGCCCATCTCATAGAAATAGACGTTATCGGAATGCGCGAGTGCCTCGCGGAAGTTGATCAGGCCGAGCGCCTCGCCGCCGGAGTTCCCCTTCGGGATGATCCAGTGGTGGCCGGTATCCATGATCTGCTCTTCCGGCGTCACGACGCCCTCCGTGAGCGCCGCCGTGCCCGTGACGATCTTGAACGTCGATCCCGGCGGATACTCGCCGGTGATCGTCTTGTTGTCCATCGGATGCGCCGGGTTGTTGTTCAGCGCGTTCCAGTCCTTCGAAGAGATGCCGTGCGCGAACAAGTTCGGGTCGAACGCCGGCCGGCTGACCATCGCGAGGATCTCACCGGTCTGCGGGTTCATGACGACAGCCGCCGCAGCCGGCGCGTGGATGGCGGCGAGCTGGTCGTCGACCGCCTTTTCCGCCGCCTGCTGCAGGTTCTTGTCGATGGTCAGGACGAGGTCATAGCCCGCAACAGGCTCCTTCTTGCCGAGGATCTTGACCGGCTTGCCGGACACGTCGACCTCGACCTGCTCGCCGCCGTTCTGGCCGCGGAGCTCCTTATCGTAGACCTTCTCGAGGCCGAATTTGCCGATGATGTCGCCGCTCTTATATCCCTGATCCTTGAGCTTCTCAAGCTCGGTGTCGTTGATCTCCGAGACATAGCCGAACGTATGCGCGCCCATCTGCTTCAGGATGTAGTCGCGGATCGGCTGTACCTCGATGACGACGCCCGGATAGAGCTCCTTCTGCTCCTCGAGGATCGACACGATATCGGGCGTGACATCCTGCTTGATGCGGATCGGGTCAAAGCCGCTGTGCGCGGCGATCTTCTGCTGGATCTCCTCGGTCGGCACCTTCAGCAGATCCGACAGCCGCGCGATGACGTCGTCCGAAATCGGCGACGTGAGCGGGAGCAGGGACACCGTGAAGCCCGGCCGGTTCTTGACCAGCAGCTCGCCGTTGCGGTCGTAGAACGTGCCGCGCGGCGCCATCGACGGGATGATGCGGATGCGGTTGCCGTCCGCGAGCTCCGCGTAATAGTCCCCCTCATATATCTGCAGGTATCCCGCCCTCGCGATGAGGACGGCGATGACCAGCACCATCAGCCCGGCGAGCACCTTGAGCCGCCCGCTGAAATCCTCCTGTTCGTTCACAATGCGTTCTCTCCTGCCTGTCACACAAACGAAAGGCACCCCGTAAGGTGCCTTAATCTGCCGGTCGCCGCTGATCCACCGCCCTCGGCCTGTCGGTCAGCGGCTCCCGTCTCTAATTAATTCTTTTCACTGAGCCATGCATCGATGGCATAGGCGATCCGGTGAACCGGATACGCAAAGATAATCTGATAGACGAGCATCGGCAGCAGCGTGTACTGCATCGATGCGGTCAGATTAAAGCGATACCCTAATAATACCATAAGTACCGCTAAAATAAAATAGCTTGCCGCCGCTGCCGGCAAAGAAGATAGCACCGGCAGGAAAAACTGCTCCTTGAAGATGCGCCCCGAGAAGCTCCCGAAGAAAAGGCCGAGCACGAGATGCGTGAACGTGTTCACGCCGAAGAACGTGCCGGTCGCGAGATCCTGCAGGAGCCCGGTCAGGAAGCCCATCAGCGCGCCCTCCCGCACGCCGCGCAGGAACGCGAACGAAACGGTGAGCAGCAGCAGCAGATCCGCCGTGACGCCGTGATAGGCGATCATCGGCAGCAGCGAGGACTGCAGGACGAAAAGCCCTGCGACGATGGCTGCCAGTATGCCGAATTTCTTCATCACTGATCCGCCTCCGACGCCTCAGCCTGCTCCGCTGCGTCCGCCGCAGGATCCGTCTCGGTTCCCGGCGTCTGCGCCGGTGCCTTCAGCGGCTCCGGCGGCGCCTCGCGGGACGCCGTGATCACGGCGACATCCTCGAGCTTCTGGAAGTCGACCGCCGGCTCGAGGATTGCGACCTCGAGCAGGCCGCCGGTGTCATGCCGCAGCTTGGACACGAGCCCGACCGTGAGCCCCTTCGGGAAAATCCCGCCGAAGCCGGAGGTCACGATGACATCGCCCTCCTGCACGTCGGAATCCTTCGGAATGTTGACCATGCGCGGCATGGTCGGATTGTCCATATCGCCCTCGACGATGCCGTTGACGCGCGACTCGGCGCGCTGCACGAGCACGCCGACCGACGAGCGCGGATCCGTGATCAGTTGCACCTTCGACGAATTCGGCCCCGCCTCGACGATGCGTCCGACGAGCCCCTTCTCCGTCACGACCGGCATATCTTCTTTGACGCCGTCCACCGTGCCGCGGTTGATGATGATCATGCTCGACCAGGTCGATGCCTCGCGGCCGATGACGCGCGCAGCCTTCAGGTCGAACTGCGTCGCGGTCTGCTTGTAGTCGAGCAGAGCGCGCAGCCGCGCGTTCTCCGCGGCGTACTCACTCGCCTGCAGGTTCTGCACGCGGAGCTGGTTGACCTCGCTACGGAGCATCTTGTTCTGTTCATGTTCCGTGACGATCTCCCAGATGTTCGACGTCACGTAGTTGATCTGGCTGCCGACCCACGATACCGCCGACTGGAATGGCGACAGCACCAGAGATACCGCCTGACTGCTCACCGGCACGCGGAAGCGCCCTCTTGCGGAAAAGAAGATGATGCAGAAGACGCTGATGATGACGAACAGCAGTGCCCAGACCTTGCGGCCCGAATGGCTATCTCTTCTTACCCTTTTGCTCATTTTTATGCTCTCAGCTTCTTCGACGTCATGACGACGCGTTTCAGGAGTTCAATGTTCTCGAGGGATTTGCCCGTCCCTTCGCCGACGCACGAAAGCGCGTCCTCAGCAACGAGTACCGGCATGCCCGTCTCTTTCGACAGGAGCTTATCGAGATTCGTAAGAAGGGCGCCGCCGCCCGTCATCATGATGCCGTGATCCATGACATCGGCCGCAAGCTCTGGCGGCGTGCGCTCGAGCGTGCCCTTGACGGCCTCGACGATCTTGTAGATCGGCTCGTTGAGGGCCTCGCGGATTTCCTTCGACGTGATGGTCAGCGTCTTCGGCAGGCCGCTGACGAGGTCGCGGCCGCGGATATCCATCGACTTGTCCGCATCCGGCGTCACGATGGCCGTGCCAATCTGGATCTTGATCTCCTCGGCCGTGCGCTCGCCGATCATGAGGTTGTACATGCGCTTGATGTACTGCACGATGGACGAATCCATCTCATCGCCGCCGATGCGGATGGAGCGGCTCGTGACGATGCCGCCGAGCGAGATCACGGCAATCTCCGTCGTGCCGCCGCCGATATCGACGACCATGCTGCCCGTCGCTTCCTCGACCGGCAGCCCTGCGCCGATCGCGGCTGCCATCGGCTCCTCAATCAGATAGGCCTCGCGTGCGCCAGCCTGCTGCGCGGCGTCGATGACCGCGCGCTTCTCTACCTCCGTGACGCCGGACGGTACGCCGACCACGACGCGCGGGCGCACGAAGGACTTCGTATTCATCGCCTTGCGGATGAAGTATTTCAGCATCGCCTGGGTCACGTCGAAATCAGCGATGACACCGTCTTTCATCGGGCGGATTGCGACGATATTGCCCGGCGTACGGCCGATCATCTGCTTTGCTTCCTCGCCGACCGCAAGGACATCGCCCGTATCGCTCTTGATCGCAACGACCGACGGCTCGCGCAGCACGATGCCGCGCCCCTTCACATGCACCAGCGTATTCGCCGTCCCGAGGTCAATGCCCATATCGTGAGACAAACCACCAAAAAGACTCCACATATCGTCAAATAACTCCCTTCAGAATTGTCCAGTATCATATTCATTAGGCAATGCCTTTATTCTATCACAACTTTTCCGCTTTGTAACCTTCTGTTTTCGATTTTTCCCAATATTTTTCTTTTCTTCCCGTTTCTTTAACTTGCGCGGACGTCGGGGAACAGGCCTTCTTCCTTAAAGGAAAGGAAACGCTGCTCGCCAAGGATGATGTGGTCGAGCACGGGGATATCCATGATCTGCCCCGCGCGGGCCAGCCGCTCGGTCACGGCGATATCCTCGCGGCTCGGCGACGGGTCGCCGGACGGGTGGTTGTGGAACAGGATCATCGAGGCCGCCGCGTACTGGATGGCCGGCCGGAACACCTCGCGCGGGTGCACGATGGATGCGGACAGGCTGCCGATTGATACGTCGGCCATGCCGAGGATGTGGTTCTTCATGTTGAGCAGCATCACGGCGAAATGCTCGCGCTGCTCGTAGCGGAACCGCGGCATCGCGAAATGCGCGGCGTCCTCCGGCCCGTGCACGACCTCGATCTTCTCGGCTGCCTTGACCGAGAGCCGCCGCCCGAGCTCGACCGCCGCGAAGATTGTCGCGGCCTTGACTGACGAGATGCCGTGGATCCGTGTAATCTCGTGCGGGTTCATGTGCACGAGCCCCGTGAGCCCGACGCCCTGGAAGCACGCGAGCACCTGCTCCGCGACCTCGAGCACGGAGCAGTCCTTCGTCCCCGTGCGCAGGAGGATCGCGAGCAGCTCGGCGTTTGACAGGCTCGCAGCGCCATCGCGCAAGAGCTTTTCCCGTGGCCGCTCATCCCGCGGCAGATCCCTGACCATGATTGCTGACATAAAAATACCCCTGCCTTTCTGAAAAACCTCTCCATCTCTATCGGGATCCGGGATTTCTTCTGGCAGGGACAGGATGGGGCACGCTCAGTACTTCCGGAACAGGAACAGCGCGAGCACGATGCCGAGGATGCTCATGAGATTCGGTGCGAACGACAGGCCGATCGTCAGCTGGATCACATAGAGATTGATCGTGAACGGCTGGATATCGAAGACCGGGTACGTCGTCACGAGGTACGGGATCAGCCCGGAGAGCGCATCGACCTGCCGCATGAGCTCGCCGAGCAGCCCGCCGAGAATCGCCCCGACCACGACGAAGAGCACCGCCATGCCGTAGTTGCGTCCACTAAATTTAGCCAAAAGAACCCCTCCAATGGATTATATTCTTCATAAAAGACAGAGTTCCTTTTATATAAAACATTCTTTTCGGAATTTTTTCTCGCGCAAAAAGAATGGAACCTGTCTGCCGACAAGTTCCATTCTATAGCATCTTGAATTTTCCCGCAAGCTTTTCCGAGCGCAGCCGGTTCAGGAGGCCATCGCGCGGCATTCTGCCTCAAGTGCCTGCAGCTCGCTCAACGGAAGGCGGCTGTATTTCGCGACCACATCGAGCGGCATCTTATCGCGGAGCATCGAGCGCGCGACTTCCACGCGGCCCTCCTCCATGCCGGCCACATATCCACTCATCCGTTCTTTTTCCATCATCATTTCGAAGTTCATAACGCCACACCTTCCATCTATCTTGCTATCATGATTCCTTTTGGTTATCTTTATGATGTATATATGGTATCATATTTTTTGCGTTATTGCAAGCATTTCTTTTTGTTCTTCTCTGTATCCACGAGAAACAATTCTTTTCAGAAATCTGCGTGGCCGTTGCGCACTTTCCCGATAAGGGATGACTCACTCCCTTACGCATTCGCATAGTAATTCTCCCCTTTTCTGTAAAATAAAAGCCTTCCCCTATGGGGAAGGCATATTTCTTACTCGTTTTCTTCGTTGTCCTCGTCGAGCGGGGTGCCAAACACGAGGTGATCGAGCAGGTTGATGAGTTTGTTGATCTCCGGTTTCGATACCTGGCCGGATGCGCCGAGGCTCTCGCCCTTGATGCGCATCTCTTCACTGATCAGCGAGGAGAACAGCACGACCGGCACTTCCTTCAGGCGGTCATCCTCGCGGATGAGCTTGAGCAGACGGTGGCCGTCCATCTTCGGCATCTCAACATCGGTGATGACGATGCCGACCTGATCCTCGATCGGGCCGTCTTTCTTCGCGAGGCCCTGCAGGTACTCCCAAGCGTCCTGCCCATTGCCGAAGTCGCGGACGAAGCGGTAGCCGGACTCATGCAGGGTCGTCACGAGCAGCTCGCGCAGCATGCCCGAGTCCTCGGCGATGACGACGTGCACCTTCGCGCGCTTGTCCTTGACGTCCTCGGTCGCTTCCTCGAACGTCGTGAGCTTCGCGTTGACCTCTGGATTGATTTCGGCGATGATTGTCTCGAAGTCGAGCAGCAGCACGATGCGATCCTTCATCTTGACGATGCCGACCACGCGGGACTGGTCGCCGACCTCCGGCGCCGGCTCCATGTCCTTCCACGAGATGCGGTGGATGCGCGAGACGTTCTCGACGAGGAAGCCGATGTTGTAGTTGTTGATCTCCGTCACGATGATGTTCTTGAGCTCGCCGTTCGGCTGCACATTCAGGCAGCGCGGCAGGTTCACGAGCGGGATTGCCTTGCCGCGCAACGTGAACAGGCCGTCGACGTACGGATGCGCCTGCGGCATCGTCGTCACCGGCTGCGCCGTCACGACCTCGCGGACCTTCGCGACATTGATGCCGTAGTTCACGTTCCCGATGCTGAACTCCACAATCTCAAATTCGTTGGTGCCGCTTTCAAGCAGGATTCCCTTTTTATCCCCGCTCGTCTCTGCTGTAAGATTTTCTGCTGCCATCAAATTCGCCCCCATAACTCGAACTGCTTTCGCATGGTATTCCAATTTCCTAGATCCCGGCCGCGCATCTTCCCTCATGCGATTCCATGGCGCGGCTGGATGGTAGAATTCTATTTCTATAATGTTCTATTCGCGCCGGAACGGGAAATTCCTTCTATCCTGCAAAAATATCCCGTAAAAATCCCGCAGAAACTTTTCCGAAGGACGTTGCGTCCATCAATCCGCCTGCCCCGGAGCTGCGGTATCCGCTGCGCCCGAAGCCTCCTTCAGGTACGTCCAGCCGTCGTGTTCCTTGACGATGCCGTTCTTCAGCAGGTGGCCGAGCGCGCGCTTGAACGCCGCCTTCGAGATATGGAATTTGTCGCGGATGACCTCGGGGGAGGTCTTGTCGGTGTACGGCATCTTGCCCTTGCGCTGCTGCAGGAGCGAGAGGATCCGCCCGGCGTCCGCGAGCAGCGCGTTCTCCTTGGCCTCGAGCAGGGAGGCATTCAGCCGGCCGTCCGGGCGCACATAGGTCACGCGCGCCGTCACGATCTCGCCGACGCGCGGCCGCTCGCGCATCTCCTTGTTCGCGATGAAGACGATGTAGTGCTCCTCGGAGAACAGGAACGCGCCCGCGTCCGTGTAGTTGTAGATGGCGCCCGTCACCCGATCCCCGCGGCGCGCCTTGCCGATCGCGGAGACAGAGGCGCGGCGCATCTCGTCCTCGACCTCCATCGTCACGGCGAGGCGGCCGGACTTATCCGTGTAGAGCTTCGCCCAGACCTTCTCGCCGACCTGCGGCCGCCCGCGCATGCCCGCGTACGGCATGAAGATGCCGCGCTCCGCGCCGACATCGACATAGGCCCCGTCCTTGTCGACGTTGATGACCTTCAGGTACGCAATCTGGCCCTCCTTCATCCTCGGCACACGCATGCTCGCGGTCAGGCGGTGCTTCGGGTCGCGGTAAAGGAACACCTCGACCTCGTCGCCGACCGCAACCTCCGCCGTCTGCTGGTGCTTGTGCAGCAGGATGTCGTCCGAGGTATTGCCGGTGCCCGCATCGAGGAACGCGCCCATCTCGCCGAGGCGTGCGACGCGCAGCGTCTCGACCGTGCTCGGCTTCAGGCTGCGTTTCGCGCGCGGCGCCGCGGCAGTCTCCGTATGTTCCGTATGCTCCGTGTGATCCGTATGCATCGTATCAGTCCTCATAGGTCGTCAGTTTCGCTTCACCCCAGAGCTGCTCGATCGCGTAGTACTCGCGCGCGTCCTGACGGAAGATGTGCGCGATGACGTCGCCGTAGTCCATCAGGACCCATTCGCCCTCGCGGTAGCCCTCTTTATGGCCGAAGGCCGCCCCTTTCTCGGCGAGCTCCTCCTCGATGTTGTCGGCGATGGCCCGCACCTGCGTCGCCGTATTCGCCGAGCAGACGACGAAATAGTCCGTCGAGCTCGAGATGCCCTGCATGTCCATGATGACGATGTCGCGCGCCTTCTTATCGCTGGCCGCCTTGCAGATGGCCTCGCATACTTCTTTCTCTGTCAAGATGATTCCTCCTAAAAAATATAATTACGAATCTTCGTCGTTTCCGTTTTCTTCTTCTGGGAAAAGCTCCTGCACGCATTCGCGGATGGCGCTCTCGTCCGGCACCCAGATGGTGTCGTCATCCTGCGCCGGCTCGCCGGGCAGCATCTTCGTCTCCGGCTGCTCCGTGCTGATGCCGCGCAGGACGTTCGCGAGATGCGCCGCGTCGAAGATCTCCGCGCTCGTGTCGACTTCCTCGCGAAGGATCTTCGCGATTTCCGGCAGATGCGGGATGGTCTCCACCTGCAGCAGCTTATTGTAGAGCACGCGCACGAATTTCTGCTGCCGCTGCACGCGCCCCGTATCGCCCATCTCCGGGCTCCGATAGCGCAGGTAGCCCTGCACCTGCCGCCCGTCGAGGTGCTGATAGCCGCGCTTCAGATGGATGGTGAGCCCGGAGGCCGGGTCATCGTAATCCATATCGCCCTCGACGTAGAGGTCGAGGCCGCCGAGCTGGTCGATGAGATCCGCGAACGCCTTCGTGTCAACGACGACGTACTGATGGATGGAGACGCCGCCGAGCAGATTGCTGATCGCGCGCACCATCATCGACGGGCCGCCGACCGTATAGGCGCTGCTGATCCGGCCGCCCTGCTGCGTACCCGGATAGTGGATCCAGGTATCGCGCGGGATCGACAGGAACCGCACCTTGCCCGTCTGGTTATCCGAGCTCAGCAGCAGCACCGTGTCCGCGCGCCGCCCGCCGTCCTCCGCGGCGTCGGCGCCATCGTCGAGGCCGAGGATCAGCACGTTCGTATAGCCGTCAAAGCGCGGGTCGACCTCGCCGCGCCAGGCCTGCTGGCGCTCGAGATAGCCCTGATACCGGCTCTGCACATTGTAGTAGGTCTGCACGCCGAGCCGGATAGCGGCGAACCCGGTGACGAGCAGCACGGCGAGCAGCGCCGCCAGCACAATCAACACGCCCGTCAGCCGCACGAGCGCGCGCCGCCGCCTGCGGCGCAGTGCCCGACGCTTCCGCTCGATATTCGCCCGCGTGATACTGACCGGGTCTTTTTCCCTATCGTCCATGCTCGTCCACGCTGCCCTTCTCTATCCATCTCCTCCGATGCTCAACGCTTCGCCATGCGGCGCAGCAGGATTTCGTTGCGCGCGAGCACGGTGTCCGGGTGGATCATGTGCCCTTTCTCCGTCACGAACGCGATGGACTGGCTGAGCCCCTCGAGCAGCATGTCGTCGAGCTCCGCAGTCCGCGCGAGCTCGCGCAGCATCTCCACCTGCGGATAGCTCCGCGACGGCTCGATCATATCGGCGAACCAGATGATCTTGTCGAGCTTCGACATGCCGGCGCCGCCGACCGTGTGCCGGTAGATGGCGCGCGAGATCTCCTCGTCCTCGACGCCGTAGTCCTCGCGCACGAGCGCGGCGCCGATATAGGCGTGCAGCAGCAGAGGCATCGCGGCCTCGACCGAGCTGTAGACGAGGCCGCGCCGATCTGCCTCCTCGCGCATCGCATCATTCGGGTACTGTCGCGCGCAGTCATGCAGGAGGCCCGCAACGCGCGCCTTTTTCTCATCGACACCGAAGCGGCCGGCGAGAAATACCGCCGTGTCCATGACGCCGAGCGAATGCTGATAGCGCGATGGTTTCAGCCGGCTCTCGAGCTGCTTCTTCATATCGTCGATGCTCATCGTAATCACAGGTAAAGTCCCTCTTTCTCAATGTACTCGCGGACAGCCTGCGGCACGAGGTAGCGGATGGACTTCCCCTCGCGCACGCGGCGGCGGATATCGGTTGACGAGATCTCGAGCTGCGGCGTGTCGATGCGGTGGATGCGCTGGCAGCCCGCATCGCCGAACCGGTCGTGCAGGCGCGTGACGTCGAGCTCCGTGCCCTGCCGCGTCGCCGTCACGAAACGGCAGAGCTGCAACAGCTCATCGACCCGGTGCCAGGTGTCGAGGTCGTTGACCGCGTCCGCACCGATGAAGAAATAGAATTCCATATCGGAGCCGTAGCGTGCGCGGAGCTCGAGGATCGTATCGATTGTGTAGGACGCACCCTTGCGCCGCAGCTCGATATCCGACGCGATGAAATGCGGATTCGAGCAGACGGCGAGCTGCGTCATGATGTAGCGGTCCTGCGCCGACGCGACCTGCTGATGGAGCTTGTGCGGCGGGATGGCCGCCGGGATGAACAGCACGGTGTCGAGTCCGAGCTCGCTGCGCACGGCTTCCGCCGTGATCAGATGCCCCTCGTGGATCGGGTCGAACGTGCCGCCCATGATACCGATCTGCCTGCTCATTCCGACTGCCCTCCCAATAGTACCTGCGCCATCATCGAAAACAGCGCCAAGGCGAGCGCGATGCTCACGAAAAGCCAGAGCAGCGCGCGCCCGTAGTCGCAGGCGTCATGCCAACCTTTCTCCGTATGGAGATAGGCCCTGCCGGCACGGATATAGCCCTGCACGCGCCGCATGGTCTCGCGGATGGTCATTCGCGGACCTGCCCTTCGCCATAGATCAGATATTTCGTGCTCGTCAGCGCCTCGAGCCCCATCGGGCCGCGCGCGTGGAGCTTCTGCGTGCTGATGCCGATCTCGGCACCGAACCCGAACTCAAAGCCGTCGGTGAAGCGCGTCGACGCATTGACGTAGACCGCCGCCGCATCGACCTCTTTCTGGAAGCGGTGCGCATGTTCGAGATTCTCCGTCACGATGGTCTCGCTGTGCCCCGTGTTGTACGTATTGATGTGCTCGATGGCCGCCGTGAGGTCGTCGACGACCTTGATGGAAAGGATCAGATCGCCGTACTCGGTGTGCCAGTCCTCCTCCGTGGCCTCGGCCATGTCCGGGCAGATGGCGCGCGCCCGCTCGTCACCGCGCAGCTCGACATGCTTTTCCTGCATGACCACCGCGAGCTTCGGCAGGAACGCCGCCGCAATGTCCTGATGCACGAGCAGGCTCTCCATCGCGTTGCAGACCGACGGATGCGAGCATTTCGCGTTGACCGCGATCTTCACAGCCATATCCTGATCTGCGGAGTCGTCGACATAGGTATGGCAGACGCCCGTGCCCGTCTCGATGACCGGCACCGAGCTGTTCTCGGCCACATGGCGGATGAGCCCCGCGCCGCCGCGCGGGATGATCACGTCGAGCAGGCCCGAGAGATGCGCCATGACGTCGACGGCCTCGTGGTCCGTATACTCAACGAACTGGATGGCACCCTCCGGGATGCCGGCCTTGCAGGCCGCCTTCGCGAGCAATGAGCTGATGGCCGTGTTCGAGCGGATGGCCTCGCTGCCGCCGCGCAGCATCACGGCGTTGCCCGATTTCAGGCAGAGCCCCGCGGCGTCCGCCGTGACGTTTGGCCGCGCCTCATAGATGATGCCGATGACCCCGATGGGGACGCGTACGCGGCGAATCTCCAGGCCGTTCGGGCGCACGGTCGAGTAATCGCCCTGGCAGACCGGATCCGGCAGGGACGCCGTCTGGCGCAGGCCCTCCGCCATTTTCGCGATGCGGTTCTCATCGAGCATCAGACGGTCGAGATACGAGCGGCGCAGGCCCTTTTCGCGCGCCTCCTCAAGATCCTCCGCGTTGGCGCGCAGGATGAGCTCGCTGCGCTGCTCGAGCACGTGCGCCATCGCGAGCAGGGCCTGATTCTTCACGCCCGTCGGCAGGACGCCAAGCTTCCGCGAGGCCGCCTTGGCCGCCTCCGCCTTTTCCCGCATAGCTTTTTCCATATCGACTGCCATAGAGATTCCTCCCAATCCTTCTGCCCTCCGGCACCTCGTCAGACCATCAGCACCATATTGTCCCGGTGGATGATTTCCGCCGGGCAGTCCGCGCCGCCGAGGATCTTCGCGAAATCCTCGGTCTGGTGGCCCATCAGGCGCCGGATCGCCTCACTATCATAATTCACGATGCCGCGCGCGATTTCCTGCTGTTTCTCGGAAAGAATCCGCACGGTGCTGCCCGCCGGGAACGCCCCGGCGCAGTCCGTGATGCCGACGGCCAGGATGCTCGCGCCCTGCTCGCGCAGCGCGCGCTCGCAGCCCGCGTCGACCGCAATGTCGCCGGCGAGCCGCTTGCCGAACGCGAGCCAGCTCCGGCGGAGCTGCAGATGATCCTCGCGCGCCGGGAACACCGTGCCGACCTCCTCGCCCGCGAGCACGTCGAGCAGTGCATGCCGGCGGAGCCCCGAGACGATGGCCATCGTGACGCCTGCGCCGCCCGCGACCTTCGCGGCCTGGATCTTCGTCATCATGCCGCCTGTGCCGAGCGAGGAGCCCGCGCCGCCCGCGAGCGCCTCGATGGCCGGCGTCACCTCCGGCACCTCGTGGATGAGCTGCGCGTCCGCGTGCGTCTGCGGATTCGCCGTATAGAGCCCCTCGATATCCGAGAGGATGATGAGCGCGTCTGCGTCAACGAGCGTCGCGACGATGGCCGACAGGTTGTCGTTGTCGCCGATCTGGAACTCATCGACCGAGATTGCGTCGTTCTCGTTGATGATCGGGATGGCGCCCATCTCAAGCAGCGCGAACAGCGCATTGCGCGAGTGATGGTAGTGGTTGTGGCGCACGGCGTCCTCCTTCGTCAGGAGCACCTGCCCGACCGTCTTGCCGTACTCCGCGAAGAACTTCTCGTAGATATGCAGCAGGATGCCCTGCCCGATGGCCGCGAGCGCCTGCTTGCCCGGCATGTCCGCCGGCTTCTTGGCGAGACCTAGCCGGCCCATGCCTGCCGCCTGCGCGCCCGATGATACCAGGATGACCTCGCGCCCCTCGTTCGAGAGCTCCGCGAGATCGCGCACGAGATGCTCGATGCGGTGCAGGTTGAGCTTGCCCGTCTTATGCGTCAGCGTGCTCGACCCGACCTTCACGACGACGCGCTTCGCCTCTTTCAGCCGCGCCCTGCCGTCCATCGTCATGCACCTCACTCCTTTCGCTTCGATAGATTACGGCAGCTCGATCTTCGGCTTGTCGAAATTCCGCTTGAACAGCAGCCCATTCCGGCCGATGATCTGCACGAGCTCCGCGTCGACGCGCTCCGTCAGCGTCTCAATCATGCTCTTGATCTGTTCCGCATCGTCCGCGCTGTTCTGCAGCACGCGTACCTTGATGAGCTCACGCTTCTTGATGGCCTCACGCGCCGACTGCACGACAGCCGGCGTCAGGCCGTCCTTGCCCATCTGCACGACCGGGTCGATGCCCATGCCCATCGAGCGCAGGAAGCTCTTCTGTTTTCCCGTCAAAGAATGTCTCAGCATTTGTTTCTCCTATTTCTTCCGCGTATTACTCGCGATACTCGAACTCCATATCCCCGATATGAACCGTCTGGCCCTCCTTGATGCCGCGCGCCTTGAGCTTCTCGTCGATGCCCTTGATGCGCCAGATGTACTGGAAGCGGCGCACGGCCTCGTCGTTGTTGAAGTTCGTCATCGCGACGAGCTTCTCGATGGCCTTGCCATGCACGATGAAATCGGCCGCGTCGTTGCGCGTGATCGTGACCTTTTCCGGATCCTCGCCGTTCTCATCGTAGACCTGCTCCGTCTCCTCTTCCTCCGGCTCCGACACGTAGTTATCGAGCCAGGTGCCGACGTAGGCAATCAGCTCGCGCACGCCCTGATGCGTCGCCGCCGAAATCTCGAAATACGCAAGGCCCTCCTCCTTCGCGAGCTTCTGGAGCCGCGGGAGGTTCTCCTGCGCCTGCGGCAGGTCGATCTTGTTCGCGACGAGGATCTGCGTCTTCTTCATGATCTTGTCGCTGTACTTCCGCAGTTCCTTGTTGATGTTGTAATAGTCCTCGACCGGATTGCGGCCCTCGATGCCCGACGCGTCGACGATGTGCAGGATCAGCTTCGTGCGCTCGATATGCCGCAGGAAGTCGTGGCCGAGGCCGACGCCGTCCGCGGCGCCCTCGATGAGGCCAGGGATATCCGCCATGACGAAGCTCTTCTCATAGTCGGTCTTCACGACGCCGAGCACGGGCGTGATCGTCGTGAACGGATAGTCCGCGATCTCCGGCTTCGCCGAGCTGCAGCTCGAGATCAAGCTCGACTTGCCGACGCTCGGATAGCCGACCAGCCCGACATCCGCGAGCAGCTTCAGCTCGAGGATCACGCGGCGCGACTCGCCCGGCTCACCGAACTCCGCGAACGTCGGTGCGCGGTTCGCGGCCGTCGCGAATTTCGCGTTGCCGCGGCCGCCACGGCCGCCCTTGCAGATCACAGCCTGCTGGCCGACCTCGGTGAGGTCCGCGAGCACCTCGCCCGTCTCCTCATCCTTCACGATCGTTCCTGGCGGTACTTTGACATAGCAGGCCGGCGCGTTCGCGCCGTACATGTTCTTGATGTCGCCGTTCTCGCCGTTCTCCGCCTTGAACTTCCGGTGATAGCGGAAGTCGAGCAGTGTGTTCAGGTTCGTGTCGACGACAAAGATGATGTCTCCGCCCTTGCCGCCGTCGCCGCCCGCCGGGCCGCCCTTCGGCACGAATTTCTCGCGGCGGAACGCGGATTTCCCGTGCCCGCCGTCCCCGGCCTTCAGGATGACCGGCGTCCGATCGATGAATTGCATAGTAGTCTCCTTTCCCTTCGAAGCTTTCTTTTCCTTGTGATAACGAAAAAACCGGTATTCCCCTCGGAATACCGGCTCCTTCCTTGTCACAACGCATCTTCACGCCGAATATTCCAATATAGGACCAAATACAGAAATACCTGCGCCATCGCAGGGATAACGCAGGTACGTCCAATCTGCTATTACATAGCTTGTTCTTCAGCCGTATAAACGCTGATCTGGCGGTTATACTTGCCCTTGCGCTCGATGGCTACCTTGCCGGCAACCTTCGCGAACAGCGTATCGTCCTTGCCGATGCCGACGTTGTGGCCCGGATGGAAATGCGTGCCGCGCTGGCGGACGAGGATGCTGCCAGCCGTTACGACCGTGCCGGCATGCTCCTTGACACCGAGACGCTTGGACTCGGAATCACGGCCGTTACGCGTGGAGCTGACGCCCTTCTTATGAGCGAACAGCTG
Organism: Selenomonadaceae bacterium; assembly: GCA_036733925.1. Taxonomy (GTDB): domain Bacteria; phylum Bacillota; class Negativicutes; order Selenomonadales; family Selenomonadaceae; genus UBA2897. Next base: position 43,699 of record DAIMZO010000005.1, read on the forward strand.
CAAATCGAAAGTAAACATGGATTTCACCTCCGCGCGGAGTCCCTTTGCTCCGATATACTCACTGCCTCCGGCGCCTGCGCCGCAATCTGGCGCAGGCCGAGAAGCATGGTCTGCAGAAGGTTTTCCGTTGCGTCATCCGGCGCGTCCCTCAAGGCAACCTCCATATCGCCGCTCTCGACGCGGTAATCCACCGCGGCATGGAGCTGCTCGAGGAGCCCGAGGAGCGCCGTCTGCGCGAGGACCGATACCCCGGCGCAAACGATGTCTTTGCCATATTCCGCCATGCCGCTGTGGCCGCTGACGGAATACCCCGCAATCCTACCCTCTGCATTCAGAAAAAGCCGAACCTTGATCATCAGGCTTCAATCTTCTCGATGACAACCTTCGTGTACGGCTGACGGTGGCCCTGGCGGCGGCGATAGTTGGACTTCGCCTTGTACTTGAAGATGCGGATCTTCTTGCCTTTGCCCTGGGCTTCCACCTTGCCCGTTACCTTGGCACCCTCGACGACCGGCTTGCCGACTTTGACGTCGCCATCGCTGACCACCGTGAGAACCTCGTCGAACGTCACGGCATCGCCCTCTGCTACGTTGAGCTTCTCGACGAAGATCTCGTCGCCCTCAGCAACCTTGTACTGCTTGCCGCCCGTTTTGATAATCGCGTACATGAAAACACCTCCCTATGGATTACTCGCCAGCTTCGGCGCAGCGAAAACGCTGACTTCCCAGCCCCGCTGTGCGGTTGGGGATAGCCGCGCAAGCGCACAGCTAATCCGGACACACTTCATGCGTCCACAGTTAAGAATCATAACATAGCCCCGCATCGATGTCAAGAGAAATTCCTGCGTCTGTCTTGGTTTCCGCAGATTTCTTTTGCTCGTACTTCCGCGGCGTTCTAAAAAATGGCTCTTCGGGCATCCCTGTGGGTAAGGAATGTTCGGTTGGGTCACTGATACTTTACAGGAATCAACATGGTTTTTCAATAGCTGATTTCAGCCAGGGGCAGGGCATTCACCCACGATCATGCCCGAAGCCTCAAAAATAAAAGCAAAAAGTGCCTGCAACCGCATGGTCACAGGCGCTTTTTACTTTCTTTGGATTGTATATCGTTTCTCTATCCTGCTTTTAAATCAAAGCCGCTCGTATTCGGCTGCCGCGAGGATGAACGGGCCAAGGCCTTTCGGCTCGTTGGTGACGATTGGCTCGCTGATGTAGTAGGCAAACGAACCGTCGCGCTCGCCGTAGGCTTTGGTCGGCTTGCCGCCGAGGCCTGCGACGAAGCAGATCTTGTTGAGGTCGATGGTGCCCATCGGGGTCTCGCAGATGAATTCGTCAAGCAGGCCCTGATAGCTGAGTTTCGCGAAGTCGCGCATCTTCTCTGGCAGGTAGCCGAGGCGGACGCCCTTGAACAGGGAGTACGCGATCATGCAGGAGCCGGATGCCTCGAGGTAGTTGCCCTTGCGGTCGCCGCAGTCGAGCACCTGATACCAGACATGGCTGTTCTTGTCCGCGACCTTCAGCAGGGCCTCCATGGTCTCGTTGTAGATCTTGATGAGCTCGCCGCGGTACTGGTTGTCCTCCGGCAGCTGCTCGAGCGTGTCGACAATGGCCATGCAGAACCAGCCCATCGAGCGGCTCCAGAAATGCTTTGAGAGGCCCGTCACCGGATCCGCCCATGGCTGCTTGCGCGCATCGTCATAGGCGTGGTAGAGCAAGCCGGTCTTCGGGTCGAGCGTGTGCTTGCGCGCGATGATGAACTGGCGTGCGATGTCGTCGTATTCCTTCGGATCCTTCGTGAACTCGCTGACGTATTTCGCGTAGAACGTCGCGCCCATGTAGAGGCCGTCGAGCCAGATCTGCTCCGGGTAGATCTCCTTATGCCAGAACACGCCTTCCTTCGTGCGCGGATGATGCTCGATCTGGCTGCGCAGCAGGTCGAGGGCCTTCTTGTAAGCCGGGTCATGCGTGGCCTGATAGACCGTCAGCAGGATCTTGCCGTTGTTCAGGTGGTCGATGTTGTACTCATCGACGCTGTAGCCGCGGATCGTGCCGTCTTTCTGCACGAACGTGTCGGTGCAGGACTTCACATAGTCGAAATATTTCTGGTCGCCGGTCTGCTTCCATACCTCGGCAATGCCGTCGAGGGTCAGGCCGAACTCATAGGCCCAATAGCTCGTGAGGTCAGTCTTGCGCGCGATGACGGAGTCCGCCATCCACTGGGAATACGGTTTGTTCTGTGCCATGATACTTCTCCTTTTGACGATACCGGCTCACCGAAGCGGCGAGCCGGTATCCAATTGTTATGCGATTCAGGGATTAGGGGATTGGGGGATCAGTTTGCGTATTTTGCCTGCGCCTCGCTGTGGCGGTGCATGACATCGTTATGACCGAAGCACTGTTCGTACTTCCAGCCCGTGAGCGCCTCGACCGCAGCTTTCGTCTCCGGCGTGACGTCGGCCATGCTGCCGCCAGCGCGGATGCGGTGCACCTCGTCGACGAGGAGCTTGTGGTTCTCTTTCGTGAGCTTGAGGTTGCGGCTGATCAGCCAGATGACGACGCAGAGGGCAATCGGCACGACGATCGTCATGATCAGGACGCCGTCGATGGCGCTTGCGGACTGCTGGCCAGCGCCCTTCTCAAAGCCGAAGAGCGAGAGGCCGACGCCGAGGAGGAAGCCCTCCGCAGCGGATGCGACTTTCGAGAGGAGGCCGTTGACACCGGTGAAGATGCCCTCACGGCGCTCCATCGTGACCGCCTCATCGATATCTGCCATGAACGGCAGCTGGAATACCGGGATATAGTCTGCACCGGCCTTGCCGATATTGTTGATGATGGCGAGAACCGTCAACCAGACGATGACCATGTGCTCCTCCATGCCGAAGTGGCCGAGGTACAGCGCATAGTAACCGAGCAGCGAGACCGTGACGATGACGCCGACGACCTTGAACGCGAACGGGCCGCCGTAACGATAGCAGAGCGTGATGAAGATGGCGAGTGCGACGAAAGCGACGAGCGTGGAAAGCGAGGTGATGATAGACGTGGCGCTCTTCGTGAGGCCGAGGGCATAGACGACGTAGTAGGTGAATACGCCGGCCGCGAGGTTCTTGTAGATGCCGATGAAGAGCATCATGCCTGCATGGAGGCGGAATGCGCGGATACGCATCGAAGCGAACACGTCGTTGACGAGCTTCAGCAGGACGTGATGGACGGAACCCATCTTATCCGTGTAGTGGATGTCCTCCGGTGCACGCTCGTACGTGAGTGCGTACACGACGAGCAGGGAGATGGCCGTCACGATGGCGTACGACAGGCCGGTGTAGAAGTATGCATCGATGCTGTCATCGCCGAGGCGCTGGAAGAAGAAGGCCGGGAAGAGCAGGGCGATCGTCGAAGCGAACGTGCCGCAGTACTGTTTTGCCGAAACGAGCTTCGTCTTCTCGGAAGCGATCTGCGTCATCTCTGCCGGCAGCGTCGGGCCCGGAACCATGACGGACGTGAAGACCATCTCATAAATCATGTTCGCAATCAGGTAGAACGCGAAGGAATGGCCCGGCGTCCAGAGGATCGGATAGGTGATCAGGACGAGCGGCGCGCCGGTCAGGATGAACAGGCGCCGACGGCCGAACTTGCGGCCGATCCTCGTGCGGCCCATATTATCGGAAATGAAGCCCATGACCGGGTTGCCGACCGCATCGATCAGGCGTGCAATCGTAAAGATAAGTCCTGCCTGTACGGCCGGGATCTCGCAGGCCGATGTGTAGAACAGCATCAGGAACGCTGAGGACAGCGCCTGCGTGCCGCCACCGAGGAAGTTCAGGCATGCATAGCCCAGAACGTTCCACCAGGTAACTTTCCGTGTTTTCATGATTTCTGCCTCCCAAAACAACTTGTTGCACAGGTTCTATTCACTCTACTGCAATGCTTGCAGAATCGGGTAATTCGCCGATATCCTCCGTGACATCGTTCTGGCGGATACCGTTGATCGTGACATTGTCGATGCAGAGGTTCTCGATATGCTCGAAGATGGCCTCGCCGCGGACCCCTTGCAGATCCATATTCCGGAATGTCACATTCTGAATCGGCGACTCCACGAAGCCCCGCAGATAGAACGGGTACTTCGCATCGATGCTGCCGCCCTCCTTCGTCCGGAAATCCTCGAGCGTCACATTGCGCAGGATCGGCATGTGATGGCCGTTCTTGCCCTCCTCGTAGAAGAAGTTGCAATGCACGACAGCGATGCGCGACTTGTTCACGACGCTGCGGCGCACGTAGATGTTTTCCAGACAGCCGCCTCGCTTCGCGTTGGTCTTGAACCGGATCGGGTAGTTGAGGTTCGGGCTGTCGAAACTGTTGTCTTCCGCGAAAACGTTCCGCACGCCCCCCGATATCTCACTGCCGATTGTGATTCCGCCATGCCCGTTGCTGAAGCGGTTCCCGCGGATGATCAGGTTCTCACAGGGTACGTTGACGCGCCGTCCGTCGTGGTTCCGCCCGGACTTCACGGCGATGCAGTCATCGCCGGTCTCGAAGTAGCAGTCCTCGATCAGCATGTTCTTCGTGCTCTCCGGATCCACGCCATCGTTGTTGTAGAGGTTAGTTTGTACGTGGATTCCCTTGATCAGCACGTTCTCGCAGAGAACCGGGTTGACCTCCCAGAACGGCGAGTTGCGGATCGCGACATCCTGCACAAGCACGTTCTTGCAATGGATGAACTGCAGGAACGGCGGGCGCAGGGTCGATACCGTATCATCGAATATCCGCTGCTCCGGCGGAACATCCGCATCGCCATCGGCAAAGAGCTTCTGGCGCTGGAACTCCTGATCCGTCTCACCGAAATATCCGAATTTCCACGGCATCCAGTTGAATTCGTCCGCACAGCCATTCAATGTACCTGTACCTGTTACCGCTATATTTTCCGCACCGTCCGCATAGATGAACGGTGAGAAATTCATGCATTCAACGCCTTCCCAGCGGCTGAACCGGACCGGATAGTAGCGGTTCGTCTTGTTCCGCATGAAGCGGAGCTCCGCGCCGTAGGCGAGGTGAAGCTCGACGCCCGATTTCAGCTCGAGCGCGCCGGTGTAATACGTGCCATCCGGGATCACGACGATGCCGCCGCCATCGGCCGCCGCATCATCGATGGCCTGCTGGATGGCTTTTCCTGAAAATGGAACCTTCTGAATATTGCGGATCAGATGCTTGCTCCGATAGGTCAGGTCTTTCTTCAGTTCGTCTTTCGTTCCGCTGTACGGCCCATCCGGGTGTGTGAAGAACTCTTCCTCCTCCACGGTCACCAGCGCCGCGTAACGGTCGGACGTCACATCGTAGGTCTTCCCCATCGGTCGCCTCTCGGACAACGGCTCGGTGCAGCGTTCAATTTCATCATAGAGCTTCTGATTCCAGCTGAACTCCATTCCTTTCTGCCCCACTTTCTCGTATTTATCGTTTCTTTATGCTTATATACTATCATTTTCTCTCGTTGGGTCACAGAGAATATATTTAGACAAATCATAAGATTTTAAAGTAGTTCCATTTTTGTAAAAAAAGCACAAAAAAGACTGCCGCACGAGCTCGAAAACGAACGCGTGCGGCAGTCCCGCGGAATCTTCAGGCCATTTCGGATTTGGTGGAGCGAAGGAAGAGCTTCGTGAGCTGTTCCTTCGGATCCTTGTGATGATGGACGATCTCGTAGACCGTCTGGCAGATGGGCAGCTCGACGCCGTATTTCTTCGAGAGATCCATGAGCGCCTCGACCGTGTAGACGCCCTCGGCAAGCTTCGTGAACGGCTTGCCCTTTATGAGATCCTCGCCGAAGCGGCGGTTGTTGCTGTGCGGCGAGAACAGGGTCGCCTCGTAGTCGCCGAGATGCGAGAGGCCGTAGACCGTCATCTTGTCGCCGCCCATCGCCTCGATGAGCCGCGAGAGCTCGCGCGTGCCGCGCGCCATCAGTGCGCCCTTCAGGCTGCTGTAGCCGAAGCCGTCGAGCATACCGGCCGCGAGGCCGATGACGTTCTTCGCCGCCGCGCCGATCTCCGTGCCGAGCAGATCCTCGCCGTAGTAGAATCGGATCAGCGGGCTCGAGAAGATCTCGACGACCTGCTTCGTCAGCAGGATTTCCTTCGCCGCGATGACCATACAGTTCGGCACGCCGCGCAGGAAATCCTGCACATGGCCCGGGCCGACCCAGACCGCCGCGCGGCTGCCCCAGCCCGTCTCCTCGTCGAATACAGTCGTCAGGCGCTTGCCCGTGCCGATCAGTATT
>DAIMZO010000005.1:49981-98166 GCA_036733925.1 Selenomonadaceae bacterium
GTGCCGATCTCGAGGCCCTTCATGCAGAGCACGAACACGCGGTCTCCGATATCGTATGCCGCGAGCTGCCGCGAGAGCGCCCGGAACTGCTGCGAGCTGATGGAAATGACGAACACCTCGGCCGACGCCACGGCGGCCTGCAGGTCATCGGTCAGCTGCACCGATCCCGGCAGCGTCAAGTACTCGTTCCGGCGCGTCTCCATGAGCTCCGATAGATGCTTGGAGCCGGGACGCCCCCAGAGCGTGACCTCGTGGCCGATATGATCCGCGTACCAGGCGTGGAACGACCCCCAGCGGCCGCAGCCTAAAACCGTTATCTTCATCCGTTTTCCCCTCTTTTCCTGCCTGTCAGGCCGATTTCTCCACTTTCGCGCCGGTCAGGTCGCGCACGACGACGCCCGCGATGATCAGGCCGACGACGGACGGCACGAACGAGATGCTGCCCGGCACCGCGCGCCGGAAATCGCAGTTGTTCGCCGCACCCGGCGGACAGATGCAGTTCGCACCGCAGCCGCTCATCGCAACCTTCAGCGGCTTTTCCTTCGAATAGACGACCTTAAGCTTCTTCACGCGCTTCTCCTTGAGCTTCTTACGCATGACGCGCGCGAGCGGGTCGACGCTCGTCTTGTAGATATCCGTGACCTCGAACAGGGTCGGGTCGAGCTTGTTGCCGGCGCCCATGCTGCTGATGAGGGGGATGCCGCGGCGGTCGCACTCGACGGCGAGGCTGATCTTGCCCGTCACGGTGTCGATGGCGTCGACGACGTAGTCGTAGCGCGTAGCGAAGAACTCGTCTGCCCGATCCGGCTCGTAGAACGTCTCGATGCAGTCGACGACGGCCTTCGGGTTGATGGCGAGGATGCGCTCGCGCATGGCCTCCGTCTTTTTCTGCCCGACGGTCTTCGTCAGCGCGTGGATCTGCCGGTTCAGGTTCGTCAGGCAGATCAGGTCGTTGTCGATCAGCACGATATGGCCAACGCCCGCGCGCGCGAGCCCCTCGGCGGCATAGGAGCCGACGCCGCCGACGCCGAAGATGGCGACCGTGCTGGCCGCGAGCTTGTCCATGCCTTCCTCGCCGAGTAGCAGCTCCGTGCGCGAAAACCTTCCCAGATTTCTCATTGGATTTCCTTTCTGCTTGTTTCGTCAAAAATGCCGGAAAGCCGTCCTGAGCGGATGGCTTTCCGGCCCCGTTTTTATTTGTCCGGGGTGATCTTGAACGCCGGGATCGCGAACGCACCGGGATTCGGCTGCGGTTTTGACTGCTGCGGCGCCGTGTTCATGAACGGCATCGGCGCTACCTCAAAGCCCTGCTTTGCCGCGGGGGCCGCGCCCTTTCCCGCCGGATCCGCCTTCTTGCCGACGGTCTCGTCGCTGCCCTCGAAATCGGTCGCGATGATGGTCGCCTGCACCTCGCCCTTCTTGTCCTCGTCGATGACGGTGCCGAGAATGATGTTGACGTCGGGATCCGTGTTCGTATAGATGTACTCCATCGCGTCATTGACCTCGCCGATGGAAAGGCTGCTGTCGGCCGTCAGGTTCAGGATGAAGCCGCGCGCGCCCTCGATGCTCTTGTCGACGAGCGGGCTGCTCGTCGCCTGCTTCACGGCATCCATCGCGCCGTGCGCACTGTGCCCGATGCCGAGCAGGGCGTCGCTGCTCGGGCTCTGGCGCAGGATCGTCGTGACATCGGCGAAATCGACGTTGATGATGCCCGTCGTCAGGATCAGCTCCGCGACGCAATTGATACCCTGCACGAGCACCTTGTCCGCGTACTCGAAAGCCTGGCGCACCGAGAGGCGGCGGTTCTCCGGGATCTTCAGCAGGTTGTCGTTCTGCACGGCAATCAGCGCATCCATGTTCTCGCGCATCTTCGCGACACCCTGCGCCGCGATTGTGCGCTTGCGGCGCCCCTCGTGGTGGAATGGCATGTTGACGATGCCGATGGAGAGGATGCCTTTGTCGTGCGCGATCTTCGCGATGACCGGTGCCGCGCCGGTGCCGGCGCCGCCGCCCATGCCCGCCGTGATGAAGACCATGTCCGCGCCGGTCATCGCATCCTCGATCTTCGCCTGGTCGGCCTTGGCTGCCTGTTCGCCAATCTCGACATTGCTGCCCGTGCCGCGCCCGCTGGTCAGGGCCTCTCCAATCTGCAGGGTTTCCACGCCTGCCTCGCGCGCGGCCTTCAGCTGCATCGCGTCCGTATTGACCGCAATCAGGTCGATATCGAGTTTCTTATGCTGTCCCATGCGCATGAGCGCGCTGTTTCCACCGCCGCCCACGCCGAACACCTTGATCTTCGGTTTTAAGATATTCGCTGCAAAGCTAGCCACATCTTCTGCCATCAGCGTTTCCTCCTAATTGCTCTTTCGTGCGTATTTCGTCGTCTGTTCCGGATTTTCCTGCAACAAGAAAGCGGAGCCGCAAAACGTTCGCAGCTCCGCCCGGGTCTCTATAGCGAGCGCGGTCAGCTGAACAGGAATACGGCTAAACACGCAAGCAAAACCTTCATACTATCCAGTTTCAAACCGCCTCATCTCCCACGTTTCTCCGTCAACAGTTTTATCTAATTATACCGTCAATCGCGTCGAAACGCAAGATACTTTTACACAATGCCAGTGAGCATGTAGAACAGGATGCACACGAATGGCACGAGGAATTTCAGTCCCATACATACGACGATGTCGTAATAGCTCTCGCTATGCGTGAGGCCGCAGATTGCGAGCAGGGTGACGAGCGCGCCGGCATGCGGCACCGGGTCGATACCGATGGAAGCGACATCGACGATGCGGTGCAGCACCTCGAGCGGGATGCCCGCCGCCGTCGCCATCTGCACCCACTGGTCACCGAGGGCCGAGAGCGCGATGGTGAGGCCGCTCGACGAGCTGCCCGTGATGGCGCACATGATGATGGTCGTCAGCGTTGCCGAGAGCAGCACGCCCGAGGAGTTCGCAATGCCGATCAGGGCCTGCGTGATCGGCTGGAAGCCCGGCATCGCGACGAGCACGCAGCCGAACGCATAGCCCGATGCGACGTTCAGAACCGCCGTGCCCGACGAAAGCGCACCGTAGTTGATTGGCGAGAGGAAGCCGTCCATGACGCGGAAGCGGTTGCGGCCGATGAAGGCCGCGACGACCGAGCTGATGATCAGTGCGACGCTGATCGACCAGATGGCCGAGACCTTGCCGACGCCCGGCGCGAGCAGGCTCAGGTGGAACGGAGCGAATGCCTCGAGGCTGTCCGAGTTCCAATGGAAGCCCCACGACCAGCCGAACGGATTCGACAGGATCACGTTGATCACGATGACCATGACGAGCGGCAACAGCGCCCAGTACCATGGGATGTGGATCTTCGGCTCCGGCTTGTGGCGGTGGCTGTCGACGTGGTCGCCGTAGCCCTCGCCTTTCGCCTTCAGCTTTTTCGCGCGGTGGCCGACCCAGCCCCAGCCGATGGCCAGGTAGAGCAGCGAGGCGAAGATGCCGATGCCCGGCGCCGCCCAGGTCGACGTCTCAAAATACGACGAAGGGATGATGTTCTGGATCTGCGGCGTGCCCGGCAGGGATACCATCGCGAACGAGAAGATACCCATCCAGAGCGTTGCCGGGAGCAGGCGCTTCGGGATGTCCGCCTTGCGGAAGATGACGGCACCGAACGGATACATGACGAACGCGACGACGAAGACCGAGAGGCCGCCGTACGCGAGGACGCCGCAACCGAGCAGTACGGCGAGGATCGCGCGCTTTTCCCCGAGCACGTCCATAATCTTCGCCGCGACCGACGACGCGAGGCCGCCCTTCTCCATGAGCTTGGCGAAAACGGCACCGAACAGGAACACCGGATAATACGTCTTCACGTACTCCGCAAGCTTTGTCATGTAGAGCTCACTGTAGACCGGCAGGATGTCAAAAGCGCTGGCCAGTGCAGCAATACCGGCAAAGAACGGCGCAATCAGGATGATGGACCAGCCGCGATAGGCAAAGTACATCAGGCCCAAGAGCGCGATGACAATACAAAAACCTTCCACGAATACTCCTCCTATAGGGGTTTGAGCAGAAAAACATCATCGGGAAAAGTACACACTTCCCCAATTTCTATCATAACTTTTTGTATCATAGCATTAAAAAAATTTATTGTCAACCAACTTTCTAACAATTTAGATTAATCATTAATCCGTTATGAATCCTTTCAATCTTGACTTTTTGTAAACCGGTTTATATAATGATACCAGAAGGGAAGCTTGTATACAGAAAGAAACAGGTGAAACGAAATGGCTGTCCATGTTATCAACGAAGCGCGGCGCTGCCTGCAGTGCAAGAAACCGATGTGCCAGATGCACGGCTGCCCGGTCGAGACCAATATCCCGGAGATGATCCGCCTCTTCCTCAAAGGCGATATCAATGAGGCCGGCGCCATGCTGTTCGAGAATAACCCCCTGAGCGTGGTCTGCTCCCTCGTCTGCGACCACGAGGCCCAGTGCGAGGGCAACTGCATCCAGGGACGCCGCGGCGCACCGGTGCAGATCTCGTCGATTGAGCACTACATCTCGGAGACCTATCTCGACAAGGCCGTGCTGAAGCGTGAGCCCTCCAAGGGGCAGAACGTCGCGATCATCGGCTCGGGCCCGGCCGGCATCACGGTTGCCGTGAAGCTCGCCCAGCTCGGCTACGACGTCACGATGTTCGAGCGCATGGACAAGATTGGCGGCATGCTGCGCTACGGCATCCCGGATTTCCGCCTGCCGAAGACGATCCTCGACCGCTATCAGAAGAAGCTCTACGAGCTCGGCATCCACATCCGTCCGAACACCGACATCGGCGGCGTGCTGACCATCGACACGCTGTTTGGTGACGGCTACGACGCGGTCTTCATCGGCTCGGGCGTCTGGCGGCCGCGCTCGCTCGGCGTCAAGGGCGAGAGCCTCGCGAACAGCCACTACGCGATCGACTATCTGCAGAACCCGGACGTCTACCACCTCGGCGACCGCGTCGCGGTCATCGGCTCGGGCAACTCCGCCATCGACGTCGCGCGCACGGCCATCCGCAAGGGCAGCCGCTACGTCACGATCTACGCGCGCCATCAGGAGGTCCGCGCGAGCATCCGCGAGTTCGAATACGCGCAGGCCGACGGCGTCGAGTTCGAGTTCAACAAAGGCGTTGCCGCGCTCACGCACGAGGGGCCGATGCTCACCGACCGCGAGTACGATAAGGACGGCAAGCTCGTCAGCGAAAGCGAGCCGAAGCTCTACCCGGCTGACAGCACCGTCATCGCCGTCTCGCAGGGGCCGAAGGACCGCATCGTCAGCACGACGACCGGCGTCGGAACCGACGATGTCGGGCTCATCGAGGTCAACGAGGTCGGCGAGACGACACGCGAGGGCGTGTTCTCGGCCGGCGACGTCGTCAAAGGATCGTGGAACGTCGTGCAGACCGTCAAGGACGCAAAGCACGTTGCTGCCGCCATCGACGAATACCTGACCAAGAAACGCACCAAGACCAACGCATAACCGTTGTTGCATAAAAAAGCAGGCTGCATCTGCAGCCTGCTTTTTTTATCTCTGGCGGAAGGGTTGGATGCGGACGCCGATATGGCGCGCGAGAGCGCGGAAGTCCTGCTCGCCGACCTCGCGGGCGGCGCAGATCGGTATCGCCGCACAGGTCTTCGCATCGTCGAGGGCCTGATGGTGATGGAAGTCGATATGCAGGAACTGCCCGACCGTATCGAGCTTGTGGTTCTCGAGATCCGGCCAGACCTTCCGCGAGATCGCGACCGTATCCGCATACGAGAATACGGGCGCCTCGAGATGCGCGCCGTAGAGGCACGCCCTCAGCACGCTCATATCGAAGCGCGCGTTATGCGCGACGACGATGCGCCCCGCGAGATGCGCGGCGAGCTCCGGCCATATCGCCGCGAAGTCCGGCGCATCCGCGGTGTCCGCGCTCGTGATGCCGTGGATCCGCGTGTTGAACCAGTTGTAGTAGTTGCGCGGCGGGCGGATCAGCGTGTAGTAGCTGTCCACGAGTTTCCCGCCGGCAATCTCGACGACCGCGACCGAGCACGCCGAGTCGCGGCGCGAGGTCGCGGTCTCAAAGTCGATGGCCGCAAAATCTAACACAGGGCATCCCCTCCCAGATGGCCTTCCCCCGAGGGGAAGGCTTATGACAGCCAAAGTCTTTACTTATTTTTCAGGTACTCGTCGATGGCGGCGGCGGCTTTGCGGCCCGCGCCCATCGCGAGGATGACGGTCGCGGCGCCGGTCACGATATCGCCGCCGGCGAACACGCCCTCTTTGCTCGTCTTGCCGGTCTCCTCATCGGCCGCGATATTGCCGCGCTTCGTTGTCTCGAGGCCCGGCGTCGTATGCGCGATAATCGGGTTCGGGCCCGTGCCGATGGCGATGATGACCGTATCCATCGGCTCCGTGAACTCCGAGCCATCGATGGGCACCGGACGGCGGCGTCCGGACGCGTCCGGCTCGCCGAGCTCCATGCGGATACAACGCAGTTCCTTGACCCAGCCGTTCTCGTCGCCGATCACCTCGACCGGGTTCGTCAGCAGCTGGAAGCGGATGCCCTCCTCCTTCGCATGGCCGACTTCCTCCGCGCGGGCCGGGAGCTCGGCCTCGCTGCGGCGGTAGACGATGGAGACTTCCTCTGCGCCGAGGCGCAGGGCCGTGCGCGCCGCGTCCATCGCGACGTTGCCGCCGCCGACAACCGCGACCTTCTTCCCGACCTTGATTGGCGTCGCGTGGTTCGGGAAATCGTAGGCCTTCATGAGGTTGCAGCGTGTCAGGAACTCGTTCGCCGAGTAGACGCCGTTGAGGTTCTCGCCCGGGATGTTCTGGAAGCGCGGCAGTCCAGCGCCCGTGCCGATGAACACCGCGTCAAAGCCCTCGTCCTCCAGGAGTTCGTCGACCGTGAACAGGCGGCCAGCGACGGAGTCGAGCTCGATGTCGACGCCGAGATCCTGGATTGCGTCGATCTCCTTCTGCACGACCTTGTCTTTCGGCAGGCGGAATTCCGGGATGCCATAGGACAGCACGCCGCCTGCCTTGTGCAGGGCCTCGAAGATCGTGACCTTGTAGCCTTTCTTCGCGAGGTCGCCGGCGCAGGAAAGGCCGGACGGGCCGGAGCCGATGACCGCGACGCGCTTCGCGTCCTTGGCCGGCTCGACCTTCTCTGCCTTCTCGCCCTTCGCCATCGCGCGGTCTGCGGCAAAGCGCTCGAGGCGGCCGATGGCGACCGGCTCGCCGCGCTTGCCGACGATGCAGTTCGCCTCGCACTGCGTCTCCTGCGGGCAGACGCGTCCGCAGATGGCCGGCAGGGCGTTCGACTCCTTGATCTTGTCGATGGCGCCGTCGAAATCGCGGTTCTTGATGCGCTCGATGAACGCCGGGATGTCGATGGCGACCGGGCAGCCTTTGCGGCAGAGAGGCACCTTGCAGTGCAGGCAGCGCTCTGCCTCCGCGACCGCCGTCTCCTCGTCGTAGCCCAGAGCCACTTCATCAAAATTATGTGCGCGTACCGAAGGATCCTGCTCCGGCATCTCGTGCTTCTTTAAGGACAATGCCATAGTTCTACTTACCTCCCAAGGCCGATGCGACAGACGTGGTCTTTCTCCTCTGCCTCCAGATCGCGGTACATGCGCTGACGGCTCATGAGTCCCTTGAAATCGACCGCGTGTCCGTCAAACTCCGGGCCGTCGACGCAGGCGAATTTCGTCTCGTCGCCGACCGTCACGCGGCAGCCGCCGCACATCCCCGTGCCGTCGACCATGATCGGGTTCAGGCTCACGACCGTCGGAATGCCGAGCTCGCGCGTCGCGTCCGCAACGCTCTTCATCATGATGACCGGGCCGATGGCCGTGATCTGGCCGATCTTCTCGCCGCGGTCGACGAGGGCCTGCACCGCGTAGGTCACGAAGCCCTTGATGCCGCGGGAGCCGTCATCGGTCGTCACGAGGATCTCGTCCGTGACCGCTTTCATCTGATCCTCCATGATCAGGATATCCTTCGTCTTGGCGCCCATGATTGCGATGACCTTGTTGCCCGCCTCTTTCATCGCACGCGCAATCGGGTAGGTCGGCGCGACACCGATGCCGCCGCCGACCACGACGACCGCACCGTCCATCTTCCGGATGACCGAAGGCCGGCCGAGCGGACCGACAAAGTCCGCGAGGCTGTCTCCCTCCTGCATCGCCGCGAGCTCCATCGTCGTCGCGCCGATAACCTGGAACACGAGCAGGATGGTTCCCTTCTCGCGGTCGAAATCCGCGATAGTCAGGGGGATGCGCTCGCCCTCCTCATTCGTGCGCAGGATGATGAACTGCCCCGGCTGGGCTTTCCGCGCGACGCGCGGCGCATCGATCTGATACGCGTAGACGTTCGGGGAAAGTTCCTCCTTGGAAAGGATCTTAAACATTGTACAACTCTCCTAAACTAGAATCTATCCATACCTGACGGTCAGTGCTGGAACACCCCGTCAAGATAGGCTTCAAGGTTTGCCTTGATTGGCATGACGTAAAGGCTCCCGTCGTGCGCGTCGGCGAACTCCATCACACGGTGCGTGAAGTCCACGGCCCAGTCGAGGCTCGTCTCGAACTCCGGCGGGAACACGACGCTGTTCTTGCGCTCCCAATAGCTTTTCGAGCGTGCGGTCATGACCGGGGAGACGCCCCAATAGACCTCCTGCCCCTGCAGCATGTCCGCGTACATCGAGAGGTAGCGCATATCGTAGAACGGCTGCGTGAAGAAGCCTTTCGCGCCGGCCTGGATCTTGCGCTGGATGCGGTAGAGCTCATCGCGCATCGAGCTGCGGTACTGGTCGATGCCCGCGTAGACCTTGACCTCCGGCATCTCCCGGCCGAATTTCCAGATCACGTCCGGCGTCTGCGTCGGGTAGACCTCATGGCTCATATCCTGCGGCGGGTCGCCCTCGATGACGAGCACCTCCGTGATATGATGCTCGCGCAGGTACGCCTTCATCGGCAGTTCCCGGTTCAGGTCGATATCCATCGCGCGGATATGCGGCATCACGGACGGGAATGTCTCCCGCGCGATGGCCGCGCCCTCCCAGCTCCTAGTATCAAAGCGCAGGAGATCCGGCACGTTGATGACATCCACCTGATCCTGATATTTTGCGACGAGCGCGAGCTCCGCGCGGAGGGATTCCTCATCGCGCGGCACCAGCTCCACCGATACGCGTTTCATTCGCCTCAGCTCCTTGTCAGAAAAGTCCCGTAATCTTGCCGTTTGCATCGATGTCCATGTTCTCGGCCGCCGGATGCTTCGGCAGGCCCGGCATGGTCAGGATGTTGCCGGTCAGCGCGACGATGAAGCCTGCACCGGCCGAGACGCGGAGCTCGCGCACCGTGATGCGGAAGCCCGTCGGACGGCCGAGCTTCGCCGGGTCATCCGAGAGCGAGTACTGCGTCTTTGCCATGCAGACCGGCATCTTGTCAAGGCCGAGGCTCTCAATCTCCGCGAGCTGCTTCCGTGCGGCCTTCGTGAAGTCGACGCCGTCCGCGCCGTAGATGGTCTTGGCGATCTTCTCGATCTTTGCGGGGATACTCTCCTCCACATCGTAGATATAATGGAAATGATTTTCCTTCTTCGTCGCCTCGATGACCTTGTCTGCGAGCTCGAGGCCGCCCTCGCCGCCCTTGGCCCAGACCTCGGAAAGCGCGACGGACGCGCCGAGCTTCTCGCAGGCCTGACGGACGAAGTTGAGCTCCTCCTCGGTATCCGTCGGGAAGCGGTTGATCGCGACGACCGCCGGCAGGCCGAAGGCCTGAATGTTCTCGATATGCTTCGTGAGGTTCGCGAGGCCCTTCTCGAGCGCCTGCATGTCGCGCTTGTTGAGTTCTTTCTTATCGAGACCGCCGTGCATCTTCAGCGCGCGAACCGTCGCGACAATCACGACGGCATCCGGGCGCAGGCCCGCGAAGCGGCATTTGATGTCGAGGAATTTCTCCGCGCCGAGGTCTGCGCCGAAGCCGGCCTCCGTGATTGCGTAGTCCGCGAATTTCAGCGCGTATTTCGTCGCCATGACGCTGTTGCAGCCATGTGCGATATTCGCGAACGGGCCGCCGTGGATGAAGGCCGGCGTGCCCTCGAGCGTCTGCACGAGGTTCGGCTTGATCGCGTCCTTGAAGAGGAGCGTCAGCGCGCCCGTCACATTCAGCTCGTCGGCGCGCACGGCGCGGCCATCGTAGGTATAGCCGATGATGATCTCGCCGAGGCGCTTCTTCATGTCCTCGAGGCCGTCGGCGAGGCAAAGGATGGCCATCATCTCCGAGGCCACCGTGATGTCGAAACCCGTCTCGCGCGGCACGCCGTGTGCCTTGCCGCCGAGGCCGATCACGACATGGCGCAGCGCGCGGTCGTTGAGGTCGAGCACGCGTTTCCACGTGATGCGGCGCGGGTCGAGCCCGAGCGCGTTGCCCTGATGGATGTGGTTGTCGATGACGGCCGCGAGCAGGTTATGCGCCGTCGTGATTGCGTGGAAGTCGCCCGTGAAATGCAGGTTGATGTCCTCCATCGGCACGACCTGCGCATAGCCGCCGCCGGCCGCGCCGCCCTTCATGCCGAAGCATGGGCCGAGTGACGGCTCGCGCAGCGCGACGACCGTCTTCTTGCCCTGGCGGTGGAACGCATCCGCGAGGCCGACGCTCGTCGTCGTCTTGCCCTCGCCGGCCGACGTCGGGTTGATGGCCGTCACGAGGATCAGCTTACCGTTCGGGCGGTCCTTGACGCGCTCCCAAGCCTCCGGCGTGACCTTTGCCTTGTACTTCCCGTAGAGCTCCAGGTCGTCCTCAGAAATGCCCAGCTTCTTCGCGATTTCCTGAATGGGGCGCATCTCGGCGCTCTGTGCGATCTCGACATCAGATTTCATTTGGCTCTCTCCTCTTTTTCCGCCCGCGCGTTCCAATCTCCGCAGGCTCACATAAAGCTTTATCCCAAAATGCCCGGAGGGCATGGATCAACGGACTTGCATCTCCGCGGCGCGCACGACGTTCTGCATGAGCATCGCGACGGTCAGCAGACCGACGCCGCCCGGCACCGGCGTGATCGCGCCGGCAATCTCGCATACCGCGTCAAAATCGACGTCGCCGACGAGCTTCCCCTTCGGGTGCTCCTCATCCGGTGCGAGCCGGTTGATGCCGACGTCGATGACGGCCGCGCCGGGCTTCACCATATCCGCCGTGATGAAATGCGGCCGGCCGACCGCCGCGACGAGGATATCCGCCTCGCGCGTGATGGCCGCGAGATCCTTCGTATGGCTGTGGCAGATCGTAACCGTCGCGTGCTTCGCCAGCAGCAAATGCAGCATCGGCTTGCCGACGATGTTGCTGCGCCCGACGATGACCGCGCGCCGGCCGTCGATGGGGATGCCCGCATGCTCGAGCATGCGCACGCAGCCCGTCGGCGTGCACGGCGTGAGCCCCGGGATGCCGAGCACGAGCTTGCCCATGTTGACCGGGTGGAAGCCATCGACATCCTTTGCCGGGTCGATGTGCTCGAGAATCTCCGCCTCATGCGCGTGGAGCCCGTCTGGCAGCGGCAGCTGCACGAGGATGCCGTGGATCTTCTCCGACGCGTTGAGGCTCTCGATCTTCCCGATCAGCTCCGCCTTCGTCGTGCTCTCCGGCATGCGCACGACCTCGGAATAAAGGCCGACCTCCGCGCAGGCCTTATCCTTGTTCCGCACGTAGACCTGCGACGCGGCGTCGCTGCCGACGAGCACGACGGCGAGCCCCGGCGTCACGCCGTGCGCCCGGACGAGCGCCTCGGCGCGCACGCGCGCATCGTCCTTGAACGCCTGCGCGAACGCCTTTCCCGAAAGGATGCTTGCTGGCATAAAATTCCCCCTTTGGCATGGACGGCCATCTCAGAAATAGAAGCTCGCCCAGGTAAACAAGAATATCGCGACGGACACGATGCCGTTGCGCATGAAGTAGCGCTGCGTCACGCGCGAGAAATCCGTCGGGCTGACGATATGGTGCTGATAGATGAGCGTCACGGCCGCGACCGCGACGCCGATGTAGTAGGGCACGCCGAGCCTCATCATGGCACCGAGCACGAGGAACAGCGCGATGCAGAGCACGTGCCCCGCCGTCGCGATGCGGAACGCATTGCGCGCACCATAGGAAACAGCGAGCGAGTGCAGGCCCTGCGAGCGGTCGAAGGCCTCGTCCTGCGCGCCGTACATCGCGTCAAACGAACCGATCCAGAGCGCAACCGCCGTGCAGAGCACGAGGATTGGCGGCTCGATGGTTCCGCTCACGCCAACCCAGCCGCCCGCCGGCGCCATCGCGATGGCGAGGCCGAGAAAGTAATGCACCCAGCCCGTCACGCGCTTCATGAACGGATAGATGAGGCATGGGATAGCCGCGAGCGGCAGCAGGTAGATGCAGATGGGCTGCAATTGCAGCACCGCAAAAACCATCAGCGCGAGCGTCAGCACGATGAAGATCTCTGCCTCGCGCTTCGAGATGCGGCCGCTGACCATCGCGCGGTATTGCATGCGCGGCTGCTGCCGGTCGTATTTCAGATCCGCGAGGTTGTCCATCGCGAGCGAGGCCGCGCGGCCCGCCGTGATTGCGACGGCGATCCAGACGATATCCCATACGTGTGGATGCCCGCCAGCCGCGAGGAACGCGGCCATGAACGCGAACGGCAGATCAAAGATTGTATGGTGCAGCGCGACATTGTTGATATGCGCTTTGATGTCAATCATTCGTCCAGTCCAAGCTCCTTCCACTTGGCGTCGACCATCTTCTTGACGTCCTCGCGCATCGCGATCTCATCCGGCCACTCGCGTGTATGGCCTTCCTCCGGCCAGGACTTCGTCGCGTCGATGCCAAGCTTCGCGCCCCATTTCGCCATTGGCGAGGAATGATCGAGCACGTCGAGCGGGCCCTCGACGATCTCGAGGTCGTGTTTCGCGTCGATGTTGTTGAACACGCGCCACCAGACCTCTTTCATATCCTGCACATTGACGTGCGCGTCGACGACGATGATCATCTTGACGTTCATCATCTGGCCCATGCCCCAGAGTGCGTGCATGACCTTGCGCGCCTGCATCGGGTAGGTCTTCTTGATGGACACGACGACGCAGTCGTGGAACACGCCCTCGAGCGGCATGTTGATGTCGACGATCTCCGGCATCATCTCCTGCATCAGCGGCAGGAAGATGCGCTCGGTCGCCTTCGCGAGATAGCAGTCCTCCATCGGCGGCTTGCCGACCACGGTCGCCGCGTAGATCGGATCCTTGCGGTGCGTGATCGCCGTGATGTGGAACACCGGGTAGTCGTCCGCGAGGGAATAGTAGCCCGTATGGTCGCCGAACGGCCCCTCGCGGCGCTTCTCGTCGGTCAGCACATAGCCCTCGAGCACGATTTCGGCCGTCGCCGGCACCTCGAGATCGACGGTCTTGCATTTGACCATCTCGACCGATTTATGCCGCAGGAAGCCCGCGAACACCATCTCGTCGATGTCGCGCGGCAGCGGCGCGGTCGCCGCGTAGGTCAGCACCGGATCCGTGCCGATTGCGACGGCGGCCTCGATGCGGTCGCCGCCCATCGCCTTCATGTCGCGGAAGTTGTCCGCGCCGTTCTTATGGATATGCCAATGCATGCCGGTCGTGCGGCTGTCGTATTTCTGCAGGCGGTACATGCCGACGTTGCGCTTGCCCGTCTTCGGGTTCTTCGTGAAGACGAGCGGCAGCGTCACGAACGGGCCGCCGTCTTGCGGCCAGCAGGTCAGGATTGGGATCTCGTCGAGGTTCGGGTTCTCCGTCTCGACGACCTCCTGGCATGGCGCATTTTTCACATACTTCGGGAAATTGATGGCGCCCTTCAGCATCGGCACGAGGTGCAGCGCGTCGAGCTTGTGCGCGAGCGAGACCTTCGGGATCCGCAGCAGCTCGCGGATCTCGTCGCCGATATCGTCGAGCTTCTCGACGCCGAGCGCGAGCGACATGCGCTCGTAGCTGCCGAACGCGTTCATGAGCACCGGCATCTTCGACCCCTTCACGTGCTCGAACAGCAGCGCGACATTTTTGCGCCCCTCCTGCTTCGATACGCGGTCGGTGATCTCCGTGATCTCGAGGTGCGGATCCACCTCCGTCTGGATGCGTTTGAGCAGCCCGCGTTTCTCGAGCTCTGCGATGAATTCGCGCAAGTCTTTATAGGCCAAAACAGTCCCTCCCAAAAATCAAGATCAAGATCAGCGCCGCAGGATATACCGCACGATCAGATAGCCGACGATGTAAAGGAGCATCATCGGGACCGCGATCATCGTCTGCGTGAAGACGTCCGGCGTCGGCGTGATGATTGCCGCGAGGACGAACGACAGGAAGATGACGAGGCGCATGTGCTTCTTCAGGAATGCCGACGTGATGATGCCCATCTTGCCGAGGATCGTGATGATCAAGGGCAGCTCGAACGTCACGCCGAACGGCAGCACGAACCAGATGACGAAGTCAAAATACTTGTTGACCGAAAACAGGGATTGCAATTCGTCGTTGCCGAACCCCATGAAGAACTGTACGGCGGCCGGCAGCACGAGGAAGAACGAGAACGCGATGCCCGCGAAGAACAGCACGACAGACGTCGGCACGAGCAGGCCGAGCACCATGCGCTCCTTCGCCGTCAGCGCCGGCAAGAAGAACCGCCAGATCTGGTAGAACACCACCGGCAGCGCAAGCAGGAAGCCCGCCGCAATCGCGACCTTCAGGTACGTGAAGAACGCCTCCGACGGCTGCATATAGTAGAGCTTGCCGACCGGAAGGGTCAGATAATGCATGATATCGTCGATGAAGAAATAGGCGATGCAGCTGCCGATCACGATGGCGGCCAGACTTTTGATGATGCGGCTGCGCAGCTCGGTCAGATGCGCGATGAGCGTCATGCTGCCGTCATCCATTTCCTCCTCCGAAATCTCGGATTCCGCCGGCACCTCGGGCGCACCCACTTCGGTCTCCGCCTTCACCAGCGCCTTCTTCTCTTCGTCTACGGGTTGTTTCTCCTCGCTCATGTAGTCCTCTTACCTGTCTATTCGATTCAAGCTGTTAGAAGCTCTAGTTTCTCTTGGCGCATGCCATCGCATTTATCTTTCGGATGGATGCGATTTATCGAAAAATTTTCGTTTCTTTTTCGTGAAATGCCGCTTTCCCGGGGATTTTCCTCCCGGAAAGCAGCGCACGGGCCCGGTCAGCCCTGTTTCTTCGCGTCCGCCTTGTCCGCAATCTCCTTGGACTCCGCCGTGACGTTCACGGTGTTCTTGTCCTTCTCGTCGTCCTCGGCATTCGCTTTTTTGAATTCGCGGATGCTCTGGCCCAGCGCCTTGCCGACACCCGGCAGCTTGCCCGGGCCGAAGATGACGAGACCGATGATCAGGATCAGGACGAGTTCCGGTACACCCATATGAAACATAGCTTTTTCCTCCTAAAATCACAAGAACGTATATCTTATTATACCGTCCTGCCTGTAAAATCTCAATAGAGGAAATTTCCGGAGCGAAAGACAAAAAGAGCCCCGCACGAAAAAGTACGGGACTCTGATAATTTCCCTTTATGTAAGGATTAACGATGATAATGTTCGCAGAGGGATTTCAGCCAGACGGCCTTGCCCTTCGCCTGCTTCATGTCATCCGGCGTCATGCGCCAGGTCCAATTGCTGCCGACCGTGCCCGGCGTGTTCATACGGTTCCGGCCATCGAGGCCGAGGATATCCTGCATCGGCACGACGGCGAGGCGCGCGTCGGTCTGATATGCGAACGCCGTGAGCTTTGCCGCGACATCCTTCGGATCATCCGGATCCGCACCGAGCAGATCCGCGACCGCCGTGCGGTCTGCGGCGTTCAGGTCGCCCGTATACCAGCCGACCGTCGTGTTGTTGTCGTGCGTGCCCGTGTAGACGACGCTGTTCTCCGGCGCGGCGAAGCCCGTGCGGCCCTCGCTGTTGATGTGCAGCAGGAACTGCAGCACCTTCATGCCCGGGAAGCCGCAGTCCTCGCGGAGCTGCTCGACCTCGTCCGTGATGATGCCGAGGTTCTCCGCGACGATTGGCAGGCTGCCGAGCTCCGCCTTGACCGCGTCGAAGAACGGCTTGCCCGGGCCTTTCTCCCAATGACCGCCGCGCGCGTTCTCCGCGCCGGCATCGACGACCCAGTAGGCTTCGAAGCCGCGGAAATGGTCGACGCGCACCATGTCGACGAGCTCGAAGAGCTTGCGGAAGCGCGCCTTCCACCAGGCGTAGCCGTCCTTGGCCATCTCATCCCAGCGGTAATGCGGGTTGCCCCAGAGCTGGCCGTCCGCGCTGAAATAATCTGGCGGTACGCCGGCGACCGTCTTCGGCGTGCCGTCGCCGTTCAGGTTGAACAGATGGCGGTTCGCCCAGACATCGGAGCTGTCCTGCGAGATGAAGATCGGCATGTCGCCGAGGAACTTCACGCCGTACTCTGCCGCGTAGTCGTGCAGACGCCGCCACTGGATATAGAACAGGAACTGCGCGAACTTCACGATATCGACGCTCTCCTCGAGGCGGCTGCGGAGCTCGCGGATGGCGCCCGGCTCGCGGTCGCGGACCTTCTCCGGCCAGCGCGTCCACGCCTCGCCGCGGTACTCCTTCTTCGCGGCCTGGAACAGCGCGTAGTCGTCGAGCCAGTACGCGTTCTTCTGGCAGAAATCCTGATAGGAGGAGCGGATCTCGCGCGACTTGCGGAATTTCGGCCATGCCTTGCGGATGCAGGTCTTCTTGTACTCCTCGACGCGCGCGTAGTCGACGCGGCTGCCGTTGTCGGCGTACGGTACCTTCGCCTCGGCGGCCGTGAGCCAGCCGCGCTTCACGAGAGCATCGATGTCGACGAGCAGCTCGTTGCCGGCGAACGCTGACGGCGACTGATACGGCGAGTAGCCGAAAGCCAGCGGGCCGAGCGGCAGCATCTGCCAGACCTTCACCCCGGAGGCCGCGAGGAAGTCGACGAAGTCATAGGCCTCTTTGCCGAGCCCGCCGATGCCGCATTTCGACGGCAGGGACGTCGGGTGCAGCAGGATGCCGGCCTCGCGCGGATATTTGCCGCCCTGCTTCTTCTGCTGCAGCAGAGCGCCCTTCAGCGGCGGGATTGTGAAGGTCACGGAGCCATTGCGCACGCCATAGCTCTTGCCCTCGTCGAGACAGTCCTCGAGTTCGCCCTCCGCGAAGCCCGCGACCTCGAGCGTGATGGTCTTCTCATCCGTGCGGCTGCGGTTGATGGCAATCAGGAACGCCTCGTCCTCGGCCTTCTCGCCGAACACATCCCTGCCGCCGCGGATGAAGCGCGCGTAACAGATGACGTCGCCGTCCGCCTGCAGCGGCAGGATCTCGCCCGTACGCAGGGCCGCGTGCCCATTGCGCAGCGCGACGAGCTTCTTCACGTAGTCGCGGATGTAGGTGTCGCCGTCCTGCCAGCGGTACGGTCGGCGATTGTACGGATCCTTGAAGCCCTGCATGCCAATCTCGTCGCCATAGTAGATGCTCGGCACGCCCGGGTACGTCATCTGCCAGAGCGCAGCGAGGAACAGCCGCGCCATACCGAGGTTATACTGATCCGGGTTCATGCGGAACCGCGACTGCTCGATGGCCGGCATGCCGTCGTAGTACGGGGCCTCGCCGAGCACCGTGATTGCGCGCGCGCGGTCATGGCTGCCGAGCAGGTTCATCATCGCGTAGAAATTCTGCTTCGGATAGTTCTCCCGCAGGCTCTCGAGGCGCCGCATGCAGAGCTGCGCGTCAACCTTGCCGAGCAGGAACTCAAAGACATCCTTGCGGAACGGATAGTTCATCGCGGAGTCCATTTCCTGTCCGCAGAGGTACTCGCGCTGCTGCCCGTAGGCGACCTTGTTCGACGCATCCTCCCAGACCTCGCCGATCATCACGGCGTCCGGATCCGTTTTCTTCAGTTCCTTGTAGAACGCCTGCGAGAACGTCGGCGGCAGCTCGTCGATGACGTCGAGGCGCCAGCCCGCGATGCCGTCCTTCATCCAGTGGTGCAGCACGCTGTCCTTGCTGCTGATGATGAAATCCATATAGGAGGGCGTCGTCTCCGTGACGTCCGGCAACGTGTTGAAGTCCCACCAGCAATCGTATTCGTACGGATAGTTGCGGAAGTGGTACCAGTCATAGTACGGCGAATCCGGCGACTGGAACGCGCCGATGGAGTCGTACTCGCCCTTGCGGTTGAAGTAGCGGCTGTTGCTGCCCGTATGGCTGAACACGCCGTCCAGCAGGATGCGGATGCCCTTCGCCTTCGCCGTTTTCACGAGGTGCCGGAAATCCTCCTCCGTGCCGAGCATCGGGTCGATCTTCTTGTAGTCGCCCGTATCATAGTGGTGGTTGCTCTCCGACTCGAAGACCGGGTTCAGGTAGATGACCGAGATGCCGAGCGCCTTGAGGTCGTCGAGCTTCTCCTCGATGCCCTTGAGGTCCCCGCCGAAGAAGTCGTACGCGACGATTTCCTTCGTGTCGGGATCCTTGTAGTAGCATGGGTCGTCGTCCCAGCTCGCGTGCATGACCGCGCCCTTCTTCTCGATGAGCTTGTCCCCGGCGCGGTTGAAGCGGTCCGGGAAGATCTGGTACATGACGGCGTGCTTGAACCAGTCCGGCGTCTTCGCGCCCTTGTTGTAGACCGTGATCTGGAACGACGGCGGCGCCTCGTGGTAGAGCTCGCCGCAGCCGCCGAGCTGGTCGCGGTTGTTGCCGTAGAAATAGGTGCCGTCCGGCATCGTCACGATGAAGTAGTACCAGAGCAGGCACCCCTTCGGCGGCATCGTGATCTCCGCGATGTAGTAATGTTCCTCGGCGTTGCCGGGGTATTTTCCGGGGGCCTCCTGCATGGGAACAAGTTTCTCACCGGTCTGATCCTGCCAGCAGCGCAGGAAGACGCTCTTCACGTCCTCTCCGGTCCTCAGCCAAAGCGCCATGCGCACCCGGCTGCCGGCTTCCGCCGCCCCGGTCGGGTTGCGGAAGTAGATGTTCTGCGAATTATGGCAGATACTGGATGAATCCAACATGACTTCCCTCTCTTCCTTCCATCAGAAAAATCAAAAAACCTGAAAACAATCACAAAGAAAAGAACGGCAAAGCCCCCTCATTGCCGTCCTTCCTTTCCAAAAGTTACGCGGCGGATAGAATCTTATTTCTCGGCCACGAGCTTCTCGTAGAGATCCATATACTCGCGCGCCGAATTCTTCCAGCTGTAGTCCGACTTCATCGCGTTCTCAACCACGTGATACCACTCGTTGAGGTTGTTGAAGGTGGTCAGCGCATGCTTCAACGCGTACATCATCTCATGGGCATTGTAGTTCTTGAACAGGAACCCGTTGCCCGTGCCGGTCTTCTTGTCGTACGGGATGACCGTGTCCTTCAGGCCGCCGGTCTCGCGCACGACCGGGATTGTGCCGTAACGCAGCGCGATGAGCTGGCCGATGCCGCACGGCTCATACTGGGACGGCATCAGGAAGATGTCGGAGCCCGCGTAGATGCGCTGCGCGAGGCGGTTCGAGAAGCGGATGTTGACCGAGACGCGGCGCGGGAAACGCCATGCGAGGCCCTTGAACCAGTCCTCATAGCGCTTCTCGCCGGTGCCGAGCACGATGAACTGGATGTTCTCGTGCTGCAGGATCTCATCCATCATGCGCACGATCAGGTCCATGCCCTTCGGCTCGACGAGGCGGGACACGAGCGAGACGACCGGCTTGCGGCGACTCATTTCGAGCCCGAGGAGCTTCTGCAGTTCCGTCTTGTTGTCGAGCTTGCGGTCGACGCTCGCGAGATCGTAGGTCTCGAAGATGTATTTATCCGTGCGCGGATTGCAGCGCTCGTAGTCGATGCCGTTGACGATGCCGAACAGTGTGTCCTTGCGGCTCCGCAGCAGGCCGTCGAGATGCTCGCCGAAATACGGGTACTGGATCTCCTGCGCGTACGTCTTCGATACCGTCGAGATGTAGTCGGCGTAGACGAGGCCGCCCTTCATGAAATTCACGGCGTCGTAGAACTCGAGGTCGCCGTTGTTGAAATACTTCCAGTCGAGGCCAAGCACGTCGCCCATGACGTCTTTCGGGAACACGCCCTGATACTTCAGATTGTGGATCGTATAGAGCGTGCGGATCTTCTCATAGCGCGCGTCGCCCTCGTGCTCGAGCTTCAGGAACACGTTGACGAGGCCCGTGTGCCAGTCGTTCGTGTGGATGACGTCCGGCCAGAAATCCATAGCCGGCAGCAGGTTCAGCACGGCGCGGCAGAAGAACGAGAACCGTTCCGCGTCATCGCCGTAGCCATAGAAGCCCTCGCGGCGGAAATATTCCTCATTGTCAACGAAATAGTACGTGACGCCATTGTAGTCGAGCGCATCGAGCCCGACGTATTTCTTGCGCCACGAGACCGGGATCTCCCCATCGTAGATATGGCGCATCTGGCTCCGGTATTCTTCCGGGATCTTGCCGTATTTCGGCAGGATGACGCGCACATCGGCTCCGGCCTCGACGAGTGCCTTTGGGAGTGACCCGGCCACATCCGCAAGCCCGCCCGTCTTGGCAAATGGAACCGCCTCTGCTGCAACATACAAAACCTTCATATCCAGATGACCTCCTAAAACCCTTTGCTGTACTCTGATTTTCTTTTCTATTATCAGATTATTCCTATTTATTTGACTCTTATCTGGTCGCAGGGCATGATGTCCTGCCTGCTCAGTCCTCGTGCGCCGCGAGCCGCAGATAGACGGTCGCCATCGGCGGAACGGTCAGCGCGATGGACTGCTCGCGGTTATGCCACGGCTTGTCCTCGCTCTGGAGCTCGCCCTCGTTCCTCACGCCGCTGCCGCCGAATTCCTCGGCGTCGGAGTTGAACACCTCGGCGTAGGCGCCCTTCGCCGGTACGCCGATGCGGTAATCGTGACGAACCTCCGGCGTGAAGTTGCAGACCACGACGAGAAAATCCTTTGCGTCCTTCGCCTTGCGGATGAACGAGATCACGCTGTTCTCGTTGTCGTTGCAATCGATCCACTGGAAGCCGTTCCAGTCGAAGTCGACCTCCCAGAGCGGGCGGTTTGCCTGATAGAACGCGTTGAGCACCGCGGAATAATGCTGCATCTTCGTGTGCATCGGGTACTTCTGCACGAGGTGCCAGTCGAGGCTGTCGTCGTACTTCCACTCGATGAACTGGCCGAACTCGCCGCCCATGAAGATGAGCTTCTTGCCGGGGTGCGCCATCCAGTACGCGAAGAACGTGCGCAGGCCCGCGAACTTCTGCCAGTAGTCGCCCGGCATCTTGCTGATCAGCGAGCATTTGCCATGCACGACCTCGTCATGCGAGAGCGGCAGCACGAAATTCTCGCTGAACGCATACATGAACGAGAACGTCAGCTTGTCCTGATTCCATTTGCGGTAGATGGGGTCGAGCGACATGTATTTGAGCGTGTCGTTCATCCAGCCCATGTTCCATTTGTAGTTGAAGCCCATGCCGCCCATATAGACAGGCTTCGAGATCAGCGGCCAGGCGGTCGACTCCTCGGCAATCATCAGCGCCTGCGGATGATACTTGAAGATGGCCTCGTTGAGCTTCTTGATGAAGTCCATGGCCTCGAGGTTGCCGGTGTCGCCGTATTTGTTCGGCTGCCACTCGCCATCCTTGCGCCCGTAGTTCAGGTAGAGCATGTTCGCGACCGCGTCGATGCGCAGGCCGTCGATATGGAACTCCTCCATCCAGAACATCGCGTTCGAAATCAGGAAGCTCTGCACCTCCGTGCGGCCGTAGTCGAAATTCGTCGTGCCCCATTCCCAGTTCTCGGCACGCTGCTCGTTGTCGGACTCGTAGAGCGTCATGCCATCGAAATGGCGCAGGCCCTGCTCGTCCTTGCAGAAATGCCCCGGCACCCAGTCCATGATGATCGCGATGCCCGCCTCATGCGCCTTGTCGACGAGATAGCGGAAATCATCCGGCGTGCCGTAACGGCTCGTCACGGCGTAGTAGCCGGTGATCTGATAGCCCCACGAGCCATCGAACGGATGCTCGCAGAGCGGCATGAACTCGATATGCGTGTAGTGCATCTTCTTTGCGTATTCGATCAGCTGATCCGCGAGCTCGCGGTAGCTGAGGTATTCCCCGTCGGCGTTCCGGCGCCAGGAGCCCGCGTGCACCTCATAGGTCAGCATCGGCCGCTCGTAGCTGCTCTCTTTTTCCTTTTTCTCGTACCAGTCCTGATCGCGCCATTCGTAATGCGAGAGGTCGTAGATCCTAGATGCGGTCTTCGGCTTCTTCTCCGCGTAGAACCCGTACGGGTCGGCTTTCATGATGCGCGGGCCGCCCCATGGCGGTTCGATCGCGTATTTATAGATGTCGCCTTCCTCGAGCCCCTCGACGAAGACGCTCCAGATCTCGCCGTCCGCCAGTCGCTGCATCGGGTTCACCCGCGTATCCCAGTGGTTGAAATCCCCGACGACGCTGACATTTTTCGCGTGCGGTGCCCAGACCGCGAAGCGCACGCCCTTCTTCCCGTCCTGCTCCATGAAATGCGCGCCGAGCATCTCATAGGTATGGTAATTGGTTCCCTGATGGAACAGGTAGCGGTCAAATTCACTCAAATCCGATGTTTTCACCGGTAATTCTCCCCTTTGCTCTCTTTATTTCCCCTTGTTCCCGCTCAAAGGATCTTCGACGGCTTGATCTGCCAGATCTCGCTCGCGTACTCACTGATCGTGCGGTCCGAAGAGAACCAGCCGGAGTTCGCGATGTTGACCGCCGCGGAGCGGAGCCATGCGTACCGCTTCTGATAGCGGTTGTAGATCTCCTCGTGCGCCTCGGTGTAGGCCTTGAAATCCTTCAGGATGAAGAACTCATCGTTGCCCTGGATGAAGTAATCGTGCAGCGAGCGGAAGTCGCCATAGGTGCCATCGACGAGCTGGTCGACGACGAGCTTGACCTGCTCGTTCTGGTTGTACTCATCCCAGGCCGAATAGCCGCCGTGCGCGTAGTAGTTCAGCACTTCCTCCGCGCGCAGGCCGAACAGGACGAAGTTCGCGTCGCCGCCGACCGCGTCGCGGATCTCGACGTTCGCACCGTCGAGCGTGCCGAGCGTGATGGCGCCGTTCATCATGAACTTCATGTTGCCCGTGCCGGACGCCTCTTTCGACGCCGTCGAGATCTGCTCGGAGACCTCGGCCGCCGGATAGACGAGTTCGCCGATCGATACGCCGAAGTTCTCGATGAAAACGACCTTGAGCTTGTCGTTGGTCTCTGGATCGCTGTTCACCTTGTCCGCGACCGCGTTGATCAGGCGGATGGTCTCTTTTGCGATGAAGTAGCCAGGCGCCGCCTTGCCGCCGAAGAAATACGTCGTCGGCAGCATCGTGTAGTCCTTGTCGGTCTTGAGCTTATGATACTGGTACATGATGTGCAGGATGTTCATGAGCTGGCGCTTGTACGAATGGATGCGCTTGACCTGAATATCGAAGATGCTGTCCGGGTCGACCTCGATGCCGTTGTGCTCCTTGACGTACGCGGCGAGCCCCGCCTTGCGGATGCGCTTGATCTTGCCGATCTCAGTCAGGAACGCCTTGTCGTCGACGTAGTCGTTCAGGAGCTCGAGCATCTCCGGCTGACGGCGCCAGCGCTGGCTGCCGATCGTATTGTCGATCAGCGTCGAGAGCTCCGGATTCGCGCCCATGAGCCAGCGGCGGTGCGTGATGCCGTTCGTCTTGTTGTTGAACATCCGCGGGTTGTACTCGTAGAAGTCGTGCAGCGTCGTGTCCTTCAGGATCTGCGTGTGGATCTTCGCGACGCCGTTGACGCTGTGGCTGCCGACGACCGCGAGGCGCGCCATGTGCACCATGTCGTCCTGGATGATGGAGAGCGCATGCACCTTGTCCTCGTTCTTCGGGTAGCGCGCGCGTACGTCGATGAGCCAGCGGCGGTTGATTTCGTCGATGATCATGTAGATGCGCGGCAAGAGCGGCTTGAACATATCGACCGGCCACTTTTCGAGCGCCTCCGGCAGGATCGTGTGGTTCGTGTACGCGATCGTGTTCTTCGTGATGCTCCAGGCCTCATTCCACGAGAGATCCTCCTCGTCGACGAGGATGCGCATGAGCTCGGCGACGCAGAGCGCCGGATGCGTATCGTTGATATGGATTGCGATCTTCTTGCCGAAATCGTGGATGTCCATGCCCGTTTTCTTGTAGTGGCGCACGATGCTCTGCACGCCGGCCGAGACGAGGAAGTACTCCTGTATGAGGCGCATACGGCGTCCGTCATACGTGCTGTCATCCGGGTACAGGAAGCGCGTGATCGACTCGACGAACTGGCGGTACTCGTTCTTCTGCTGGATCTGCTCCTTCGTCAGGTAGCCGTAATCCGAGAAGTCCTTGTTGACCTCGGCATTCCAGAGGCGCAGCGTGTTGACCGTATTGTTGTGGTAGCCGACGATTGGCACATCGTACGGGACCGCCATGACCGTCATCGGGTTCTCGTAGACAGGCTTCAGACGGCCATCCGGCTGCTTTGCCAGATACACATTGCCGTTGAACTTGACGTCGATGGCCTTATCCGGCTTGCGGTACTCCCAGGCGAAGCCGTCGCGCAGCCAGTTGTCCGGGATCTCGACCTGGTTGCCGTTGATGATCTTCTGCTCGAACAGGCCGTACTGATAGCGGATGCTGCAGCCGTGTCCCGGCAGGCTGCGCGCGGCCAGCGAGTCGATGAAGCAGGCCGCGAGGCGGCCGAGACCGCCGTTGCCGAGGCCGGCATCCGGCTCCTCCTCGAACGTCTTCCCGAGGTCGAGGTCGAAGTCCGCGAGAACCTCCTTGACGACCTCCTCGATGCCGAGGTTCATGAGGTTCGACTTCAGCAGGCGGCCCATCAGGAACTCGATGGAGAAGTAGTAGACCTGCTTGTCCTGACGCTCCGCGTAAGCCTTGTTCGTCTTGATCCAGTTATCGGATATATACTGCTTGGCCGTCGCTGCGACGGTCTGGTAGATCTCATTGCTCGTGAGCTCGTCGAGCTCGCGGCCCCACATGATATGTGCGGTCTGGACAAAGCGGAGCTTCAGTTCTTCCTTTTCTTTTTCGAATTCTCGGTTCTTCTGCTTCGTTTCTTTCGTTTCTTTCGCCAAAACTAACACTCCTTTGACGTTCTGCCGGACTGGCAGAGAGGAATAAACGCTATGACGCCGGAAAAGGGGACTTCCTTTTCGACGCGAAAAGCCGCCCTAAAGCAGCTGCTCCCCGCATCACTTTATGGCGGCTCCTGTGTCGTCAGATAACCACATTCTTTTTGATGATCAGGGGATAATTCGGCGCGCCTTTCAGCCATTTGTCTTCCGTGATCACGACGTTCTTGTCCGCGATGACGTTCTCGACCACCGCTCCGTCCTCGATGCTCCCCTTCTGCATGACGATGGAGTTCTTGATCTTTACGCCCTTGCCGACGCGTACGCCCCGGAAGAGGATGCTGTTCTCGACTTCGCCGCGAATGACGCAGCCATTCGCAATCAATGAATTCTTGACTTTCGCGGTCTTCTTGTATTGGACCGGTACTTCATCCTTGACCTTCGTGAAGATCAAGTGATTTCCCATAAAGAGTTCTTTCCATATCTTCGGCTGCAGCACTTCCATGCTCGCCTTGTAGTAGGCGTCCGTCGAATCGACCTGCGCCGCGTAGCCATCGTGTTCCCATGCGTAAATCGTGTAGTCGCGCGCCTGCCGTATGAGTCCGTCGAGCAGCAGATCCTGCCCGCCGTGCTCATAGGTCTCGCGCACGAGATCGACGAACTTCCGCTTTTCCATCAGGAAAGCATTCAAAGCCACTTTCGAACCCTCATAAGCGGCCGGCTTGATGGCGATATCCTCGACGAGGCCGTTCTCCGCGGTCTCGACAACGATTGTCTCGCCCTCCTGCTTCTCCATGATCGTATGGCAGAGCACCGTGATGTCCGCGCCCGTGTTCTGGTGGAAGCGGAGCATGTCGTTAAAGTCGATGTTGTAGACGAAGCTGCCGCTCGCGACCAGTACGTACTTCTGCGAGCTGTGCTCGAAGAAGTCCAGGTTGTCGTAGAAGCTCTTGAGATCGCCTTTGCTCTCTCCCTTCTTCGACGGCGACGCCGGCAGGTAGAAGAGCCCGTCATGCCGCCTCGCGAGATCCCAGTCCTTGCCGGACCGCAGGTGGTCGAGCACCGAGCGCGGATTGTCCGGCAGCATGATGCCGACGTTGTTGACGCCGGAGTTCACCATGCTCGACAGGGCGAAATCGATCAGCCGGTAGCGGCCGGCGAACGGAATCGACGCGACGTTGCGGTGCTCCGAGAGCTCCCGGATCAGCCGGTTATCGTCCTGCAGGTCGATGATTCCCATTACTGTTTTCACTTTTTCACCACTCCGATTCTTCCTCAGCCGGCCTGCTTCGAGCCAGCTTCCGCCGGGACCGTCTCGCCGTCTGCGACGACCGTGACCGCGCCTTCCTCGCCGACGACGGCCGCGCCTTCCTCGATCGTACAGTTCTGCGCGACGATGGCGTAGTCAACGATGGTGCCTTCCTCGACGACCGTGTTCGGCATGATGACCGAATTGCTGACCTTCGCGCCCTTTTCGACGACGACGCCCGGGAAGATCACGGAATGCTCGACCTCGCCGAGGATCATCGAGCCCTCGCTGATCATCGAGCGGCTGATCACCGCGTCATCGCCGACGTAATGCGGCGGCATCGACGGATTCGACGAATAAATCTTCCAGTCGCCATTGAGCTCGAACGGCGGCTTGTCCTGCAGCAGATCCATATTCGCCTGCCAGAGGCTCTCGATCGTGCCGACATCCTTCCAGTAGCCGTCGAACGCGTACGAATAAAGGCGTGCCTTGTCGGCGAGCATCTTCGGGATGATGTTCTTGCCGAAGTCGTGCGCGGAGGTCTCGTCCTTCGCATCCTCGATCAGGTATTTCTCGAGGAAATCCCGGTTGAAGATGTAGATGCCCATCGAGGCGAGGTTGCTCTTCGGCTTCGCCGGCTTCTCCTCGAACTCCTCGATGCGGCCGGTCTTGTCCGTGTTCATGATACCGAAACGCGGCGCCTCATCCCATGGCACCTGGATGACGCCGATTGTCGCCTCCGCCTTGTTCTGCTTGTGCGCCTCGAGCATCCACGAATAATCCATCGTGTAGATGTGGTCACCCGAGAGCACGAGCACGTACTCCGGATCCGCCAGATCGATGAAGTTCAGGTTCTGATAGATGGCGTCCGCAGTCCCGCGGTACCAGTCCGCGCCTTTCTCGCGCGCGTACGGCGGCAGGATGAATACGCCGCCATCCTTCGTGTCGAGATCCCACGCGCTGCCAGACGCCAGATAGTTATGCAGCTCGAGCGGGCGGTACTGCGTGAGCACGCCGACCTTCGTGATGCCGGAGTTCGCGCAGTTGCTCAATGGAAAGTCGATGATGCGGTACTTGCCGCCGAATGGCACGGCTGGCTTTGCAATCTTCTTGGTCAATGCGCCGAGGCGGCTGCCCTGCCCGCCGGCGAGTATCATGGCCAGGCACTCTGTCTTCCTCATAAGAAATCCCCCTTGGATAGAACGCTCATTTCCCTTGTCTCTCCCTTTTAGAGACTGCGGTTCACCGCTTTTATCCGCTTTTATCCGTCGTATTTTTTATTTTTTTCTATACTTGTAAGTTCGATAAGCATCTGCATTTTCCTTCTAAAATCACGAAAAAAAATACAAAAAAATGACTTTTTCTAATTTTCTTTGACCTGTTGGCTTTTTATGCGAAACTAGTCAGAGAATTACGAAAAAGTCAAAAAGAACGCTCCGAAGAAAAGGACGATACTGAACCCTTTCAGGACATTCGCGAGGTTATGTCCCTCTTTGCCGCCGAATACCTCGACAATCTTGCGGACCTCATAGAGCAGGAACGCCGCGCTGATCAGGAAGAGCCGCCCGTCTTCCGTCCAGAGCCCGGCGAGGAGCAGGGCCGCAGCGAGGACGATGCTGACCTTCTCGCCGCGCGTATAGAGATGCTCCGCGTCGGGCTCCGCCGCGCGCTCCTCCTCCCGCTCCATGCGGTCGATCTCCCCGCGGCTCAGCGGCATACCGAACTCATCGACGTAATCCCCGTCATCGAACCAGCGATAGCGTATTCCGGACATCTGTCCCATCTCCTGTCTCTACACCAATCAGAAATAGAACTCTCGCGAGGCCTCGATGAGCTCCGGCAGCCGCGCGTAGAGGTTGTCGCCCGGGCAGGCCGTCGCGTTGAAGTCACGGTGCCCGAAAACGGTGCTGCCCCCGGGCTGCATGCCATAGAACCTGCATATCGCGGCGATCAGCCGCGCTGCGCTCCGCATCTGCGCCGTCTCCGGCTGTGCCGTCATGAAGTTCCCGACGATGTTGATGCCGACCGTATGGTAGTTCTCCCCATAGCAGTGCGCACCGATCGTGCTCATCGGCCGGCCCTGCTCGATGGTCCCGTCCTTCCGGATCAGGAAATGGTAGCCGATGCCGGCCCACCCGTTCGCGAGATGCCATTGGTGAACGGTCGCCGCCGATACGTCCGCGTTCGTGTTGCCGATATGATGCACGATGATCGCGTCGGTCTTCGTGCGGTTCGTGAGCGAGCGGAATGTCAGATGCGTCGCCTTGACCTCGACGCCCGTGAGGCCGGAGTCCGTGCTCCACGCCGCCTCCGCCATGTTCTTTGCCAGCAGTTCCGGCGCGAGGAGGGCGCCCGCGCCCAATAATGCGATATTCTGGATAAACTCCCTGCGATTCATAGTCAAAATTCAATCACTCGATGAAAACGGAAAAATAGTACAAACTTTATCATTCTATAGTGTAGTGTATCACTCTGAAAATAAAACGAAAGTCGGATAAGCCTTCAGCCTTTCTGAGCAAAGCATCGATTTTTCCGCTGATACCACAGGAAAGAAGTCTGCTTTTCTTACTGTTTCTGTTGCTTTACAGAAATTTTTTTCGTATAATTAGGAAGTGGGATGAGTTTCATATCCGGAAACGGAAAAACAGGGAGGCAGCATCATGCTTGGACTGGAACGAAGACAAGAAATCATGCAGCGGCTCCGCGTGAACCGCAAGGTATATGTATCGGAGCTCGCAAAAGAATTCAAGGTCACGGAGGAGACCATCCGCCGCGACCTCGAGAAGCTCGAGGCACAGGATCTGCTGCGCCGCAGCTACGGCGGTGCCGTGCTCGCGGAGCACACGAGCGAGGAGGTGCCGTTCGTCAAGCGCTCAGGCCTCAACAACGCCAGCAAGATGAAGATTGCGGAGCGTGCAGAGGACATCATCCAGGACGGCGACACCATCATGGTGGATTCGAGCACGACCTGCGAGATCCTGCTGCAGCGCCTGCGCGGCCTGCAGCGCCACATCACGATCATCACAAACTCGATCCACCTGATGGAGGAATTCGCGTCGCAGGCCACGCCGTTCACCGTGGTCTGCACCGGCGGCGTCATGCGCCAGTTCTCCTATGCCCTGACCGGGGCGATGGCCATGGACTGCCTGCGGCAGTACTACGTCGACTACGCACTGATCAGCTGCAAGGCGCTCGACCTCCAGAAGGGCATCATGGAATCCAACGAGAGCGAGAGCCGCATCAAACGGCTGATGATCAAGCACGCGGAGAAATCCATCCTGCTCGCCGACCATTCGAAATTCGACCGCACGGCGTTCGTGCACTGCGCTGAGATCCGCGATGTCTCGTACATCGTCACGGATACGGATCCCGGCGAGAACTGGAAAAACGCGCTGTTCGAGAACAACGTCAAGCTTCTCTATTGACTGCGGACTGCCGGTGAAAAAATCCCATGATAATCTGAAAGGAGCCACTGCATCATGAAACAGACTCTGAAAGATGTCCTTGCCCCATTCCGCCGATTTTTCCAGATGGAGTCGAGCAGCGGCCTCGTGCTGCTGCTTGCGGCCATCGCCGCGCTCGCTCTTGCGAACTCCCCGCTCGCGGAGAGCTACGAGGCCCTGCTGCACCTGCCGCTCGGCTTCTCCCTCGGCGGGTTCACGCTCTCC
Organism: Selenomonadaceae bacterium; assembly: GCA_036733925.1. Lineage (GTDB taxonomy): Bacteria > Bacillota > Negativicutes > Selenomonadales > Selenomonadaceae > UBA2897. The sequence continues at coordinate 80,037 of DAIMZO010000005.1, forward strand.
ATGCCGCTCGAGCACTGGGTCAACGACGGCCTCATGACCGTCTTCTTCTTCGCGATCGGGCTCGAGATCAAGCGCGAGTTCCTGTACGGCGAGCTCCGCACGAAATCCGCGATGGTGCTGCCCGTCACGGCGGCGCTGTTCGGTATGCTCGTACCGGCCCTGCTCTACAGCCTGATCAACTACGGCACGGAGACCGCCGACGGCTGGGGCATCCCGATGGCGACGGACATCGCGTTCGCGCTCGGCATCCTGTCGCTCGTCGGCCGCGACGCGCCGCTCGGGCTCGGCGTGTTCCTGACCGCGCTCGCGATTGTCGATGACCTCGGCGCGATTGTCGTGATCGCGCTGTTCTACAGCACCGATATCTCCGTCCTGCCGCTCGGCCTCGGCCTGCTCGCGCTGCTCGGGGCGTTCCTGCTCGGCCGCACCCGTTTCCGCGGGCTCCGGAGCCTGCCGCTCTACCTCGCGCTCGGCCTGCTCGCGTGGAGCGCGTTCCTGTCATCGGGAATCCACCCGACGATTGCGGGCGTCCTGCTCGGGCTCTCAATCCCCGCCTGCGAGGATGCCTCCGCGTCTCTGCTGCACCGCGTCGAGTCCGCGCTCGAGCCATGGTCGGCCTACTTCATCATGCCGGTCTTCGCGCTCGCGAACGCCGGCGTCGCCATCGGCGGCGGCAGCTTCTCCCTGACCTCGCCGCTCTGCCTCGGCATCGCGGCCGGCCTGATCCTCGGCAAGCCCATCGGTATCTTCGGCAGCACGCGATTGCTGACCGCCGCGATCCGCGCGCCGCTGCCCGGCAAGGCCGCAACGCGCCAGCTGCTCGGCGTCGGCAGCCTCGGCGGCATCGGCTTCACGATGTCCATCTTCATCGCGACGCTCGCGTTCCCCGATCCCGATATCCTCGCTGCCGCGAAGCTCAGCATCCTCTCCGCGTCCGTGCTCTCCGGCATCCTCGGCGCGCTGATCTTCCGCTTCTCGCGTTCCCGCGCAGAATAAAAGTTATCCCCCGTAAATGTCGCTTCAGGCTTTACGGGGGATAACTTTTTCTTCTCTCAGTTTTCTTTTTTCCAGACCTCGGCCATGATGTCGGGATAGGCCGCCTCGAGATGCTGCACGAGGACCGAGAGCATCAGCTGGATCATCTTGCTGTCGAACGTCTCGTCGACGTACGGCAGGCAGATATCGAGGTAGATTGTGCCGTCCTCGCGCAGATAGTACTTGAACACCTTGTACTTGCCATTGAGGCCGTTCAGGTAGCTCTTGAGCCGCGACCAGTGCTCCTTCGGCACGCCGGTCACGATCTGCGTGCGGATCACCGTGAAGATGCTCGTATCGATGAAGATCGCCATCGGCAGGATCTGCCCGCTCGTCTCGATGCGCGAGCGGAAAATGACGGTATTGTAGTCGTCCTCCAGCGTTTCCGTGCTGAACACATTGATATTGTGCTCCATCAGGAATTCCTGAAAGGCCAGCGCCTTTTCGTTGCTCTCGACACTCATCGCTTATCCTCCTATTTCCGCACTTCCTATTTCCGGCTCAGCCGTACCAGCCGCAGGATCTCCGGCGCAATCTCCGAAAGGGGCAGCTGCCATTCGACGGCCCCAGCTGCCATCGCCGCATGCGGCATGCCGTAGACGACGCAGCTTCGCTGATCCTGCCCGATGGTGTGCGCGCCGGCCTTCCGCATCGCGAGCAGGCCCTCGGCGCCGTCCTTTCCCATGCCGGTCAGGATCACGCCGAGCGCGTGGCGGCCGACGCATTCCGCGACCGAATCGAACAGCACATCGACCGACGGGCAGACGCTGTGCACTGGCGGCCCCGGACGGCACGAGAGCCAGCAGCGCTGGCCCATGCGCCCGACGCGCATGTGCTTGCCCCCCGGCGCGATGTAGACCGTATTCGGCAGGACGATCTCGCCCTCCTCCGCCTCCTTGACGTGCAGGAAGCATTCCGAGTCGAGCCGCTCCGCGAAAAGCCGCGAGAACATCGCGGGGATATGCTGGACGATCACGATGCTGGGGAGCGGCGGCCGCAGACCGGCCATCAAGGTCGATATGGCCTCGGTGCCTCCCGTCGAAGCGCCGATGGCGATCATGTAGAGCGGCGGAACCGTCGGAACACTAACAGCCATCGTACTCACTCCCTGTCTGTCACACTATGCCCTCAGCGCTGACGTTCCTTCAGCGCCCGTTCGATATCGCGCTTCGCGGCCCTCTGTTGCAAGGCCTGCCGCTTGTCGTAGTTGTGCTTGCCCGATGCCAGCGCAATCTCGGCCTTTGCGCGGCCGCGCTTGAAATAGATCTTGAGCGGGATCAGGGTATAGCCCTTTTCCTTCGTCTTGCTCATGAGCTTGACGATCTCCGCCTTGTGCATCAGCAGCTTTCGCGTGCGCAGCGGGTCGTGGTTGAAGATGTTCCCCTCTTTGTACGGGCTGATATGCATGTTGTCGAGGAAGATCTCGTTGTTCTTGATATAGGCGTAGCTGTCTTTGAGGTTTGCGCGGCCGGCACGGAGTGATTTGACCTCCGTGCCCTGCAGCGCCAGCCCGGCCTCAAAGGTCTCGTGAATGAAGTAGTCGTGCCTTGCCTTGCGGTTCTCGCAAACGATCTTGATCGCCGGTCTTTTCTTCTCCATGGCAAAGCCCCCTTTATGGATTCGTGATAAAACTTATTTCGCGTTGCCCGTGCCGCCCTCGGTCTTGCGGTGGCCCGAGAAGCCGCGGCGTGGTGCCTTGCGCGGCCTTTCCTGCTTTTCCTCGTCGTGGCGCTTCTCATGGTATCCCGGCGGATCCGGCCATACGGCGGAGTTCAGGCCCGTCACATGCACGTGATGGTAGTCGCCCTGCTCGCGCTCGCGTTTCGGTGTGCCGCCGAAATCCTTGCGCATGCGGCCGCGGAGCTCGCGCTCCTTGCTGCCTTCCTGGCGGCCGCGCTTCGGGCTGCCCACGTGCCTGCCTTCCAGCTGGCGGTGCGAGAGCTTCTCGCCCGACGCGCCGCGGCTGCCATGCGTATTCTTGCCTTCCTTGCGCTCCTTGGCTGCGGCAAACGCGTCCGCGAGAGAGTTCCCCGTGGATTTCCCGCCGCGGTGCCCGCCATGCGAGCGGCCGCGGCCGCTTGGCTTGTCGCCGTCCTTCTTGCCAGCAGGTTTCCCCGATTTACGGCCGCCCTTCACGGCGTTCTTCATGGCCTCAGGGTCATAAGCGCCGTTATCCTTCAGCACGAAATCGAGGTTGCGCTCCTCGACGTTCGCGCGGACGAGCAGCACCTCGACCTCGTCGCCGAGGCGGTATTTCTTCTGCGTGCGTTCGCCGACCATCGCGAACTGCTCTTCTTTGTATTCGTAGAAATCGTTGACCATCGTCGAGACGTGCACGAGGCCCTCGACGCCGTTATCCAGCTCGACGAAGATGCCGAACGCCGTGACGCCCGAAATGATCGCTGGGAACTCCTCGCCGACGAACTGCGCCATGTACTCGATCTTCTTCATGTCCGTCGTCTCGCGTTCCGCCTCGATCGCGATGCGCTCGCGTGCGGATGCGTGGTCGGCGATATCCGGCAGGATGCCGCGCAGCTGCTCCTGCCGCGCGGCCGGCATGGTGCCTGTCGCGAACGTCTCGCGGAGCAGGCGGTGCACGATGAGATCCGGGTAGCGGCGAATCGGCGACGTGAAATGCGTGTAGTAGCGCGCCGCGAGGCCGAAATGCCCGAGGCTCTCGGGGCTGTAGCGCGCCTGCTGCATCGAGCGCAGGGCCACCGTCGAGAGCAGGCGCTCCTCCGGCTTGCCTTCGACCTTCGCAAGCACGCGCTGGATATCCATCGGCTGCACGTGGCCGTTCTCATCTGGGCGCACGTAGAGGCCGAACGCCGCGAGCACCGTGTTCAGGCGCTCGAGCTTCTCCTCATTCGGCTGCTCGTGCACGCGGTACAGGAACGGCAGGTTCTTCAAGTCCATGTGGCGCGCGACCGTCTCGTTCGCGGCCAGCATGCACTCCTCGATGATGGACTCCGCGAGCGATCCGACCCGCTTGATCAGCGCGATCGGATGCCCCTCGGCGTCGAGCTTGACCTTGACCTCCGGAATCTCGAAGTCGATTGAGCCGCGGCGGTGACGCTTCGCTTTCAGCACGCCGCGCAGCTCCTCGAGCGTCTCGAGCATCGGGCGGATATCCTCGTTGTCCGAGAGATACGGCTCCTCTTTGTCGACGAGCACTTTGTTGACGATGTTGTAGGTCAGGCGGCGGTAAACGTGGATCACCGTCGGCACAATCTCGTAGCTCGTGATCTCGCCCTCCGGGGAGATCTGCATCTCGCAGGCCATCGACAGACGGTCAACGCCCTGATTCAGCGAGCAGATGCCGTTGCTGAGCTCCTTCGGCAGCATCGGGATGACGCGGTCGACGAGGTAGACGCTCGTGCCGCGCTCGCGCGCCTCGCGGTCAAGCGGCTCGTTCTCGCGCACATACCAGCTGACATCGGCGATATAGACGCCGAGGAAGAACGAGCCATCCTCGTTCTTATACGCGTAGACGCCGTCGTCGAGATCCTTCGAGTCGTCGCCGTCCACCGTCACGATATGGAAATCGCGGCGGTCGCGGCGCCCCTCGTACTCCTCGGGGCTCGGGTTCTCCTCACAGGCCGTCGCCGCGGCCTGCACGTCCTCCGGGAACGTCTCCGAGAGGTCATACTCGCGCATGACCGAGAGCACATCGACGCCCGGGTCGCCCGTCATGCCGAGGATCTCGGTGACCTCGCCCTCCGCATTGCGGCGCGGGCTCGGCCACTGCGTGATCTTCACGACGACTTTGGCGCCCGTCTTCGCGCCCTTCGTGGCCTTTTTCGGGATGAAGATGTCGTTCGTGAGCTTCGTGTTGTCCGGCGTCACGAAGCCGAACGTCTTGCTGCGTTCGAACGTGCCGACGATCTTCTCGTTGGCGCGCTCGAGCACGCGCAAGATCTCGCCCTCGCGGGAGCGGCCCTCCTCCTTCGGCGGCGTCACGCGCGCGACCACGCGGTCGCCGTGCATGGCCGAGCCGATGGCGTTCGCCGGGACGAACACGTCCGTCTCGTCCTCGCTCTCCTTGACATCCGGCGTGATGAAGCCGAAGCCCTTCGCCGTCATCGAGAGATGGCCGACGACGAGATGCATGCGCGCGGGCACGCCGTAGAGGTCACTGCGGTTCTTGATGACCGCGCCCTCTTTCTCCAGTTCCTCGAGCGCCTGCCCGAATGCCGCCTGATCCTCTGCCGTCGAGATGCCGAGATTCGCCGCGAGATCCTCCGCGAGCAGCGGCTTGTAGGCCTCCTCATGCATGTAAGAGAGTATCCGTTCTTTTAAGTCCATATTTTTCCTTTCCCGTTACACAGTCTCTGACTACGTTTCTCTTTTCTATGGTTCTATGGTGGTTATGGTCATGCTTTCTTTTTGCTTCCGTCTTTCATCAGGAAACGGGCCGCCTCGCGGAACACCGTGTCACGCGTCTCGGCGAGCGGCAGCAGATGGCCGCCGTGCTCCAGCCAGAAGATCTCCTTCTCCGCTTCTGGCAGGTGGTTATAGATGTAGACCGCACTCTTCGGATCCGCCGTGTGGTCGTCCCGGCTCTGCACGATCAGGCAGGGCTCGCAGACGCGCTCGATGCATCCCTTCGTCGCGTCGATGACATCGAGCAGTTCGTGCACGGAGATCAGCGGCATGCGCCGGTACGTATGGTTCGCCGCGCGCGGCACGTTCTTCAGCCGGCGGCGCGCCTTCGGCACGAACAGGCCGTCCGACAGCTCGCGCGAGGGCAGATAGTCGATGCCGCGCTCCTTCGCGATGAAGATCGGCGCGGCGAGCGTCACGACCTTCGCGACCGGGTACTCCGACGCCAGCCGCAGCGCAAAAAGGCCGCCCATCGAATGCCCGATCACCGAGAAATCGTCGCAGATCCCGTCAAGGATCGCGGCGCCGTCCCGCACGGAGTCCATCCAGTCCTCCGCGGTCATGTGGCTCATATCCTCCTCGGTCGTGCCATGCCCCGCGAGGCGCACGGCGAGCACCGTGAATCCGTTCTCATTCAGATACTGCCCCATCAGCAGGAGCTCTGCGGGCAGTCCCGTAAACCCGTGAATCAGCAGGACGCCGTGCCGCCCGCCGGGCAGCAGGAACGGCGCCGCTCCCGGTAAGATCATCGACAGCGCCTCCTATATCCGTAAGATCCCACTTGGATACATGAAGGAAGCGCTCCTGTGCCACCAGATGCCGGCGGGCCGGAACGCTTCATGAAACCTCATAGGATCGGATCCTTTTACCGTCAATTCGTCATTCTCGCGATCACAATCGTGATCACCGCAAAAAGCACCGCGAGCACCACGGTCACGCGTGCGAGCAGGGCATCCATACCGCGGGCCTTGCTCGAGAAGACGGTGTCCGCGCCGCCGCCCATGCCGCCCATGCCGGCGGACTTCGCTTCCTGACCGAGAACCGACGCAATCAAAGCGATGCAGATCAGCGCATCGAGAATCATCAAAATGGTAAGCAACAAAGAAAAAAGCCTCCCTACCCGTCATCATCCGTAACATGAATAAAGCAATTCCTATTTATTCTACCATACAACCCCAACAAGGCATATCTTTGCGCGGGGGCCGCAACGACTGAAAAGCTTGAAAAAATCGTCTAGTGATGTTATCATATAATGTGATTATAATCTAGATTATATTTTCTATGTAAAGTAAAGCAAAAAGAAACCAGCCGCCGGGTTTAGCGGCTGGTTTCTTTTCTGTCAATGAATCAGATTGCCTCGAGGGTGACGGTGACGTGGGAGGTGCCGCCGATGTGGGGGATGTCTTTGCTGCCGGCGTTTTTCTTGGTCAGGAACGGGCCGGATTCGACGTCGTAGTCCTGGTTGTCCACGATGACGCGCTGGCCGATGACGTTGGCGAAAATCCGGTCGTAGGAGTCGAGCCAGACCGTCCCTTCCGGCGCGTAGATGATGCCGCGGAATTTCGAGTAGTTGTGCATGTGGATATTGCCGTGCAGGGAGATGATCAGCGCGTAGTTGTCGTGCTCCTTGCCGTCGCCGTCCTTATCGACGTATTTCTCGTTCATGTCCCAATTGTGCAGGCCGTTCTTGTCCATATTGATGGTGACGTCCCCGTTGACGATGATGACGCGGAACCGCTCCTGATCCGAGCTCAGCCCATCGGAATGCTGGTAGATGTTGTTGCTGTTGCACTGCAGGCCGAGCGGATTCAATTCCTTGTCGTTCAGGCCGCCCGCGTCGAACTGATAGCTCTGATTGGACGGCGTCGTGTCATCGCAGTACCAGCCCTTCTGTTCCGCTGCCTTGCGGTTCGTACGGCAGAGGCTCTTTACCTCCTGATAGAAGCTGTAGAGATCCTTCATGATCGGGTTCGATGCGCGGAAGGAAATATCTACCGGTGAAGTATTGACGGTGGTATTGTATTTCACCTTAGTCTTGTCTGGGCCCTTTGCGTCGCCCTGCGGGTTCGCGAATTCGTTCTCCGTCCCATAGATGCTGCTCGTATCCATCCGCGAAATACCGTCATCGTTGATACCATCCGCATTCGTCATCTGAAAGTTATACTCGCCGCCGCTGTTGTTGTTGAAGCCGATGCGGCCATTGCTGCCGATATTGCCCTTGATTTTATACGGATTGTGCGGATTGCCCTTGAATACGACCGACGCAAGTTCCGGGTTGTTGTCCGGCTGCATATCCTCCTCGGTCAGGCCGCTTGTCTTGTACTGCTTGTGCGCGGAATTGCCGCGCTCATCGTTCTTCGTCCAGCGCGTCGTCGCCGCACCGAAAATCGTATAGTCGAAGAAGCCGTTGTTCTCCGTGCCGCCGGTTGCCGAAACATGGGCGCGGGAGGCCGCGGTGACGGAGAGGGAGCCGTAGTCGCCGATGTTCAGGAGGCTGCCCACGGCGCCGAGGAAGATGGTCGGCACGCGCTGGCGCAGGTAGACGTCGACGTTGTCGTTCGCGATTTGCGTCTCGACGTTGACCGTATCCTCGTCATCGGGCGCGTCCATGCCCTCCGCAATGGTCTTATCCCGGAGGTTTTTCCCTGTATAGTTTTCCACGCAATCCATGGTCTTGCCGTGATTGCGCTCCGTGCTCGCATACATGTGGCCGCCGGCCAGCGCCGACGCGTCTGCGGCGTTCTGCAGGTTCGACTTCACGACATAGGCCCGCCCGACGTCAACCGACAGGCCGGTCAGGCAGAGCGTCATCGGCAGGATAAATGCCGTCAGCACGATGACCGCGCCGTTTTCCCTGCTGCATACATCACGGACTTTCCGCAGAAGGTTCCTCATTTCCTCCAGCCCCGTTTCTTGCTCCTATCTTTTGGGATTATTCCCTAGTTTTCTATCTTATTAACACAAGCATAACATTGCATTTTCTAGAAAACAATCGAAGTAAAGAAACATAGTCCGATATGCAAAGGCAGGAATATGGTTCAAAACATAAAATTCAGAACATTGCCGCGTTTTCAGAGATCGTCAAAAGGATTGTCATCGGTATGCATCAAAGCGCGTCGTACTGCTCCTGAATCCACTGACTGGTCTGCACAGCGTTCTCGGGGGTCGTGTTCTCGAGGGTCGCGTGGATGTATGGTTTGCGCGTCTTGATGAAGCGCAGGATCTCGGTGTAGTCCATCTCGCCCTGCCCGCAGGCGACCGACTTCAGTTTCCCGTCTGCGCGCTGGAAGTCTTTGAGGTGCACGACGGCCACGTAGTCGCCGAGGTCCTCGATGGCCGTGCGGATGACCGCCTCGCGGTCGTCGACGTTATGCGGGCCGAGCAGGTTCACGGGGTCTAGGATGATGCGCAGGTTCGGCGAATCGATGGCGCGGAGCACGGCGAGCGCGCGCTTCGAGTCATAGACGATGTGGCGGCAGACCGGCTCGATCGCGACGATCACGCCGAATTTCTCGGCGCAGGCCACGACGGGGCGCAGGTTGCGGATGAACGTGCCGAGCGCCTCCTCGGTGCGGCCCTCCGGTGTGTCCTCCGTGTAGCTCGTGTTCGGCGCGCCGGTCTCCGTGCCGAGCACGCCGGCGCCGAGCATCGCGGCGAAGCGGATGTTGTCATAGTAGCCGCGCTGGATCTCCGCGAGCTGCGCAGGATCCGGGTTGCCGAGGTTCTTGTAGTTGCCGAGCACCGCGACATCGAGATCGTATTTCGCAAAAAGCTTCCGCAGATACATCGCGAAGCCCGGCGTCAGCGCCGCGTTCCCCGGGTAGTCCGTAAGAACTTTCGTCAGCGCGAGATGCCCACAGGCAAAGCCTTGTTCCTTGGCGATGCGCAGCCGCTCCTCGAGCGTCCCCGGCGCGATATCATGCAGACGGATTCCTAATTGCATCTTGATTTCCCCTTTTCTTTCTTGTTGTAAGCACTTTCCTTCATAGTAGCAGAAAAAGTGCGCCGTGGCAAGCGCACAAAAAAGCCGGCGGAATCTCTCCCGCCGGCTTCTGCCGTTTCTATGCGTAAATCCTATGCCCTTATGCGTGCATCGTGTAGACACGGATGGAGCTCGTGTCGCCCTCGCTGAGCTTGATGCCGGAGGTCACGATGGTCTTGTCGCCGATAGCGACGTAGCCGTGGTCGAGCGCAGCCTGCGTCGCGGAGCCCGTCATCTCGTCGACCGTGTGCCAGGAGCGGCCGCGGACCGGATAGACGCCCCAGCGGAGGTTCAGATGACGCGCGACCTTATCGTTCGAAGCATACGCGACAATCGCGCATTTCGGACGGTATTTCGAGACGACCTTCGTCGTGTAGCCGGACATCGTCGGCGTGATGATGGCCTTTGCATCAAGCTCATAGGCGAGCTCGACCGTCGCGTGCGCGATGGCGTCCGTCGTGCTCGGCTGGCGCTCGATCGACTTGCTCGTGAAGAGCTTCTTGTAGTCGAGGGACTGCTCGATGCGCATGGCGATGCGGTTCATCGTCGCGGCGGCCTCGACCGGATAGTCGCCGGAAGCCGTCTCGCCAGAGAGCATGATCGCGTCCGTGCCGTCGAGGATCGCGTTGCCGACATCGGAGACCTCTGCGCGCGTCGGACGCGGATTGCGCTCCATGGAGTCGAGCATCTGCGTCGCGACGATGACCGGCTTGCCGGCGCGGTTGCACTTCTTGATGATGTCCTTCTGGATCAGCGGCACATCCTCAGCCGGGATCTCCACGCCGAGATCGCCGCGTGCGACCATGATGCCATCGGAGACCGCGAGGATTGCGTCGAAGTTCTTGACACCCTCGAGGTTCTCGATCTTCGGGATGATCTCCATGTGGCCGCCGTGCTCGTTGATGAGCGCACGGATGGCCTCGACGTCGCTTGCGCGCTGGATGAACGAAGCCGCGACGAAGTCCATGTCATTCTGGACGCCGAAGATGATGTCCTTCTTGTCCTGGTCGGAAATCGGCGGGAGGCCGAGCGAGACGCCCGGTGCCGCGACGCGCTTGCGCGTGCTCATCTTGCCGCTGTTCAGGATGGTCGTCAGGATGTCTTTTCCCTTGATCTCCTCAACGCGGAGCTCGACAAGGCCATCGGAGAGCAGGAGCTTGTCGCCCGGCTTGACCTCGGTGTAGAGTTTCTTGTGGTTGATGGAGACATGCGTCTCATCGCCCGGCTCATCGTCGTAAGTCAGCGTGAATTTCTTGCCCTTCTGCAGCATGACCTTGCCGGCCTTGAACTCGCCGAGGCGCATCTCCGGGCCCTTCGTGTCGAGGATCAGAGAGATGACGCGGCCTGCCTTCTTCGCCGCTGCGCGCACCGCGTCGATGCGTGCCTGGTGCTCCGCGTGATTCCCATGCGAGAAGTTGAACCGCGCGCAATTCATGCCATTTGCGATCAGCGCGTCAACAACGCCCGGCTTCTCCGTGGACGGACCCTGCGTGCAGATGATTTTCGTCTTCTTTAACATCTTCTACCTCCACTTTTCTTGACTTGATATTGTCTGTCAATTTCTGTATACATTCATTCTATACGATTTTTTCCGCGTCGGCAACTGGAAAATGCAAAAAAAGGGCGGATTCCGATAAAGAAGTATTTTTCACAAAATTTATCGTTCGTATTTAGTCCGATAAATAGCATTTATGTTTATTTTGCCTTGAAAACAAGAAAAGAGCGGGACAGGGACGAGCCCTGCCACCGCTCCGCAAATGCCTTTATTCCAGAGAAAAATGGATGGTCGTCGTGACCTGCACGGGCCGGCCCTCCGGGTTCGGGTACGGGCAGGCATTGCGCGCCGCCTGCACGGCCGCCCGGTCGAGGATGCGCTGCCCGGAGCCCGCGACAACCGACACGCCCTGACAGCTGCCGGACGGGCCGAGCGTCACGGCAATCGTCACGGATCCGGTCAGGCCGCGGCGGATAGCCATCGCCGGGTACTGCTTGTTCGCGTCGATCGCCGCGCGGAAGCCCGCGACATCGAAGCTGCCGCGCCCTGTGCCCTGCGCGCCGCTGTCGCCGGAACCCTGCCCCTCGCCGCTGCCCGCGCCGTATCCGTTCCCCGCGCCGCTATCCGCGCCGGAGCCATTGCCCTCCGATATACCATTTCCTGCGCCATTATCCTGGCCATCGGAAGCCCCTGAGCCATCCCCGGTGGAGCCAGTCACTGCCGTACCCGCCATTTTGCCCGCAGGCTCTGCGGGCGCCGGCTGCGGCATCCCAGCAGATGCGTTTTCCACGGCCGGATCATGCGGCCGGATGGCGGACTCCGCCGCCTCGACCTGCTCGACGCGCCTTGTCATCTCTTCGTCGCTGAGTTTCTCGGGGAAAAGGCTCTCGGGGCTTCGCGCGCCGCCATTGCCGCCGCCCGCATGCCCGCTGCCCGCCGTCTCGGCCGTATCCGCCGCATCGAGGTCGACGACGACCATGCGCTGCTGCGTCTGCAGGACCGCGCCCGACAGCAGGGCGATGAGCGCGGCAACCACTGCCAGATGGACGAGCAGCGAGACGAGATAGGCCCTTTTCCACGAAAGCACACGCTTCATCATCGCATCAATTCCTCGCCTGGGCCGCAATCGCGAGCCGATGGACGCCGGCACCTTTCAGCATGTCCATGATCGCGACGACCTGGCCGTGCGCCGTCTGCTCGTCGGCCTGCAGGATGACCGCCGCATCCGGGTTCTCCGCCATGTGCTGCCGCATGATGGCCGCCGCCTCGTCGTAGCTCACAGGGCGGTTGTCGACCGCGATATGCCCCTCCCGGTCAAGCGTCAGGATGATCGGCATCTGCGCGGGCGCCGCGGCATTCTTCGCTTGCGGCAGCTGCACGGCGAGCGCCTTCTGCGCGACGGTCTGCAAGCTGTTCATCATGAAGAACACGAGCAGGAAAAAGATGATGTCGATCATCGGGATGATCATGAAATACGGCTTTTTCTTCTTGCGTACCTTCTGGAACATCACGCCCGCGCCCCGCTTTCTTTCTTCGCGTTCAGCACGTCGATGGCGAGCGCCTCCGTGTCGTTCACGATTGCGTCGAACTGATGGTCGAAATACGTGTAGGCGCAGAACGCGAGAATCGCGACGCAGAGGCCCGTTGCCGTCGCGACGAGCGCCTCGCCGACGCCGCCCGTGATGGCCGCAGCACCCGCGCCGCCGTCGAGGATGCTGAACGTCCGGATCATGCCCGTCACCGTGCCGAGCAGACCGAGCAGCGGCGAGATTGTGACGATCGCGGAGAGATAGTCGAGATAGCGCCGGAACCCGGCCGCCTCGAGCGTCATGCGCTGCTCGAACGCATCCTTCATCGCCGTCTCATCCGCATCGTGCCCGAGCCCCTGCCCGATGATGCGGGCAACGGCGATTGGGCTCTCCGCGCAGAGATGTGCTGCCTTCCCGAAGTCCCTTGCGGCGAGCGCCGCCCGGACGGCCGCGAAGAACGCCATCGATCCCCGCCGGTTCTGCCGGTAGTAACTCAGCCGCTCCACCGCAATCGCCACCGTGACCACCGAGAGCAGCAGCAGCGGGTACATGACGACCCCGCCGCTCTGAAACAGATGCCACCCATACGCTATTCCGTCCATTTTCCGTGCTCCTCTTTTCCTCTATTGATTCTGATTCTCTTTTACCATAGCATATTTTCCCGACATAAGCAAACCGGCCTCCCAATAAGAGAGACCGGTCTGCTGTATGGATGGCTTCAATCCGCCTTGACGCCGATGGCGCGGTCAACGTCTTTGTAGAAGTTGTGGAAGATGCTGCGCAGGGCGTTGGCGTAGCGGTCGGGGTCATCGGCGCTTGCATCGCGGGCGAGGACGACTTCGCCGGTATGGGCGTTGACGAGCTCGAGATGCGCGGCAACGCGGTACCAGAAGGAATAGTAGCCGAAATGGTCGCTGATCCTCGTGCGGTAGTACCGGTACTGTCCCTCATGTTCGTTGCCCTGATCGTCCACCCATTTGAATTTCTGGTTCTTGTAGTTCTCGCGATAGGTCGTGGCATAGGGCCGGTGCCAGGTCTGCCCGCGGGTGCAGGCCGTCACGCTGCCGCGCACGAGATAGTCCCCATCGCCCGGCGTATAGCGCACGCGGACGCCCTTCAGCGTATCGCCAGCCTCATCGGTATAGGCGTATCCGATGGTGCGGACGAGGAACGCGTCGCGCAGAGCATTTTCCGGCAAGGACAGCGCCTGAAAGCCGAGCGTCGGCGCATTCGCCGGCACTTTGTTGTCGTGGTCGCCTTTCAGCCGGTTCCAGTCGCCGGTGAAATTCTTCGCAATCTGGTCGATGGCGTGCGTTTCATCGACATCGTAGACGCGGTAGTAGTCGACGAGCGTCATCGATGCCTTGCCGGTATACGCGTCGACCAGCGTGAAGTCCATGTCGACCATCTGCAGGGTGCGGCTGCGGGCCGGGATCTGATGGTCCGCGATCCATGCCTGATACCCGAGCCCGGACTGGTTCCCTTTCGGGCCATTCACGATATTGTAATAGTTCTCCATGCGGACGCGCGTCCAGATTGCGGGCGACGTATCGACGCGCACGCCGTCCCATCGGATATGCGGCAGGAGGTAGCCCTGCGCGCCCGTACTGTCGTAGACGGCCTTCGCGCGCTCCTGCTCCGTCGGGAAGTGCTGCAGGAGCTTCTGGCCGCCCGGATCGTCGCGCAGGATGTAGCGCTGCTCCTGGCTCCGGTCGGCCTGCTTTGCATCGGCGGGATTCTCGAAGCGCAGCACATTCGTCTTGCGGATGCGCTTGCTGACCCGCTTGTACAGAATCTCATTGTATGCGGAGAACGCGTCAACTTTCCCATCCGGTTCGTCCTTGTAGCGGATGGGAAAGAGCAGGATTTTCCGGTAATCCTTGGCCGCGACGAAATCCTTATCCGCTACGCCCTGATGCTCGTCCATCCAGATGTTGCCGTGCGCCGAGGCAGGGGCGCCATTCCCCCATAAAGCTGCGCCCAGGATGAGGCCGGACAGCCATGCCGCCAATCGTTTTCCCTTCAAACCCGTTCCCTTCTTTTCCTCTGCATATCCCCTGTATTCACATCGCTGCCCTGAGCTGCGTGGCAAGGTTGACCGCCGCGTCCGAGAGCGCCTGCCGGATGGCATCGTCCGCGCCGCTGTCCGCGCGCGTCAGGATGGCGTGATAGCGGAGCTCCGCCTTGCGCCGCGAGTCCGCCTTGCCTACGTAGACAATGGTATGCGTATGCGTATCGAGCACGCGGACGCTGAGCTCCGCGTAGACGGTCTTGTCTGCCCCAGAGAATACGAGCACGCCGCTCTGCGCCTTGACATTCGAGAGCGTCGTCAGGTATCCATAGCAGACGTAATCGGCCTCGCGGTCGAGCTGCGGAACGATCTGGCCGCTGCCGAGCGCATTCTGCAGGGCTGTTTCATCCATGCGTGCCCGCATGGCCGTCTGCCCGAAATCCTTCAGGATGAAACGGCTGTCGCCAGCGAGCTCGGTCTGCAGGACGGACGATGCCTCACGCAGCATCCCGTCAACCGACACGTCGATATCCGTCATCGTGAGATCCGATTTCTGCACGCGGCTCTGGAAGCCTGCCACGGTCAGTACGGGACGGTCCGCGGCCTGAGCCGCCGGGCTCCCGGTGAGGAGCAGGAGCAGGCACGCGAGCGCTGCAGCCCCGAGCCTCAGGATCTGTCCAAAATTCTTCTGCCGCATCGTTCTTACCTCAACGCAGGAAATCCGTTCTTCTGCATATCGAGGACGATTTCCTTTGCCTGCTGCTCAAACACCTCGCTGAGCATCGTGTCGACGTTCATGCCCTTGCCCGTCTTGCCGAGCCCGAAATCGATCAGCTGCGCGCTCTTTTTGTCCTCGATATGTCCCTCGTAGACCTTGCCGTCCGTGCCGCGCACAAGGTAGTAGTCGAGCGTCGACGTCATCTTCTTGCCGCGGATCTCCCGCCCCGTGTGCGATGCGAAAATGCCATGCTTCAGGCGCACGTCCACGTCCTTGATGTTGACGAAAAGCAGGAATCTCACCTGATGCTCCGCTGCGAGCCGCACAGCGAGATCCTGCTTGTCCGCGGACAGCCGATACGGAAGCTGCTTCTGCTTGTGCCAGGCGTCCACCTTCTCCTCGTCGGCGAAATAGGCCCGTCCCATGACACGGTCCGCGTAATGCGCGAGCTTTGCCGCGGTATTGCCGCGGTCGTATTGATGGCCGTGCACGATGGCATCCATGTGCAGCTCGGAAAGGCTCGCAGCCTCGCCTGTTGCGCCATTCGCCTCGTGCCGCCCGCCCTCGTTCGTCATATCGGCGTTCGCGGCGGTCTGGATCTGCGCGGCGCGGAGTGCCCCGGCGAGCTTGTCGGCAAAGGTATCGAAATACGGTTTCCGGAGCTCGTCATCGCCGTAGCTCTGCACCTCGCCGATGAATACATCGCACGCGCCGTCCCCCTGTTGGAAGAGTCCTGCGGCCTCTGCGCCGCGCGGCAGAGGCAACAGGCAGAGTCCGATACCGAGCCCCGCTAGGATCAGCATCCATGCGTAATTCCGAAGGTTCAAGTCCAGCACCTCACCGTTTCACGTTCTTCTGACGGCCCTCCATGCGTGCAATCAGGCCGTCCACCGCGTCATCTGCCGCGTCCCCGAGCGCGTCGAGCACCTGCTGCTTGTCGACATCATCGGTACCGATGCGGATCAGGCCGAGCGGCGCCTTCGTCAGCGTGTTGCGCTGCCGCGAGCGGCCGATGGAGGCGAGCACGACCTCACCGGTCTCGGCATCGACGACGCGCAGCGCAATCTCGGCCGTGACCTGCGCGCGCTTCGTGCCCGCACCGACGATGGTCGTCTGCGAGCACCGCGTCGTCACGCCGTTCACGCTGCCGAGCACGAGGTAGTCCGCGCCATCCATCTTGCCGGCCTGCGCCACATGCGTCGGGTCGACGAGGCCGGTATTCGTCAGATAGAATTCATCGAGGATGTGCTTGAGTCCCACCGGTGTCCGGTCGATGACCTTGAACTTCCCGCTGTCCACGAACGCGTTATAGACATAGGTGTAGACCTCGCCCATCTCCTCGCGGTTCCATTCCTTCGAGAGGATCCCATTGTTCTCGAGCGGCACGATGCCGACCGTCGGATGCTCGAGGATGGATCTCCCCGCCGCCTCGCCCGCTGCCGGAAAACAGAGGCAGGCGAGGCCGAGCAGCAGGGCAAGCAGCGCCGCAAAAATTTTCTGGATGTGCATCTTTTTCCTCTTTCTGTCTTATCTGCGCGAAACGGAAAGCTTCACGGTGCTGCCAGTCATGCCCGCGACGTACATGCCGAGCTTCGAGCTGCTCTTCAGGCGCTCGACGAGGCCGGACGGGCTCTCGGTCGTCTCGACGGACAGCACGGCCTTGCCGTTCCCCTGCTCGCGCAGGTAGACGTTCTGCACCGCCGGCAGCGCCCGCAGATCCTGCATGAGCTGCTGCACAGCCGCGCTGTCGGACGTGAAGACGTCCATCTCGACGGACGTATCCGTCTGCGCGCTGATATGGCGGAACTTCTCCTCGAGCTGCTGCGCCGCGTTCGCGGATGCCTTCTGCACGGCTTTCTCCATGGCCATCTGCTCCGAGTTCTCGACGCCCTTCGCGTCCTCCGTAAAGGTTCCGAGGATCTCTCCGGTATCGAAGCGCACGACGCGGACGTTCAGCACCGCATCGCCCGTCTTGAGCTGCGTCGGCGTGTAGCCGCCGTTCCCGTCGGGCAGGGAGATGGCCTTCGCGCTCGTGCGTGACCGGCCGAGCACGACGTAGTCCGCACCGAGCGAGCTGCCGAGCACACCGACGCGTGCCGTACCGTTATAGACCTGATTCAGGAGCTGCGCGTTCTGCAGCCCCGAGACGATGCCCGCGTCCACGACATGCGTGAAGCCGAGATCGAGGAGGCGCTGGTTCATGGCCCCCTCTGCCGTCCGGTCATGTCCCTTGACGTTGCCATTTGCGTCCTGCTTCAGAACGATGACCGCGATGCGCGGGTTATTGAGCTTCAGGAGCATCTGCAAGTTGTTCATGAGCTCCGCGCGCGGGCGCGTGTCCACGTCGATGCTCGCGCGCACGGTGACCATGCCATTTGCCTGGCTCTTCTCGAGCACCTGCACATCTTTCACGAAGCCCTGCGACTTCGTATAGATCTGATCGAGGTCGACCGCGCCGCCGCTGACGATCGTCTTCGCGTCGACGAGCGTGCCGACGACCTGCTCAACCGCGTTGCGCGAGGCATCCCGGATCGCGGCCTGCTCGTCCGTGCCCTGCCCGGTCGCCGTGACGACCTGCGCCGACGCCATAGGCGTCCAAAGCGCCGCCGAAAGCAGCGCCAGCCCTACTATCCGATCGATTTTCCGTTTCATATTCTCCCCGCTTTCCTTGCTTTTGCTATCTATATTATCGTCGCATACTTCCATTTTCTTTAGAATGGCTTTCATAGACGAAAAAAGACACCCCGCAGGGCGGGGTGCCTGGATATCGGACGAGAGGCCGATTATTTGCTCATAGCTTCCTGCACAGCAACGGCGACGGCGACGGTTGCACCGACCATCGGGTTGTTGCCCATGCCGATGAGGCCCATCATGTCGACGTGAGCCGGAACGGACGAGGAACCAGCGAACTGCGCATCGCAGTGCATGCGGCCCATCGTATCCGTCATACCATAGGAAGCCGGGCCGGCTGCCATGT
>DAIMZO010000006.1:0-88485 GCA_036733925.1 Selenomonadaceae bacterium
GTATGCTTGACATTGAGCAGTTTTTTGCATAAAGTATCCGCTGAGGCCATGTTGGTTTTCTCCTTGTATCGTTATGTTTGGTCACGGATACTTTACAGGAACCGACATGGCTTTTCAATAGCTAATTTCAGTCAGGGGCAGGGCATTCACCTATAATCATGCCCGAAGCCTCGAATTCTTTGGCTCGGACTATAAAAGCCATGAACCGAGGCCGTGAAGAGGGTATCGAGGTGGGGCGTGCAGAGGGCCGTAGTGAGGGCCGTGAACTGGGCCGTAGTGAAGGCCGGAATGAGGGGCGTCTGGATACGTTGCGCGACCTTGTGAAAGATGGCTCGCTCTCTCTGTCCGTAGCAGTCAAGAAAGCTGGCATGACGGAGGAGAAGTTCCGGCAGGTCACGATGCTCTGCACACCGATTGAGTCCATAGAAATGAAAAGCCGCCCGCGATGCGCGTTTGCGTTGCGGGCGGCTTCTTATGCGTTGTTTCAAAACGACACAGTTATTTGCCTGTTGATTATCAGGAATTCTTGTGCGCGAGGATGCGGATGACTTTAGAACTGGTGCTGCGCAGCATCTTGACGCTGGTATTGCGGAAGCGGCGCACGGGGGCGATGCGGTTCTTGATCTTCGGGCGGGCATCGCGGTTCGAGCCGAAGTCGCCGCGCTTCAGGAAGGTCGTGCGGACTTTGTCCGGCTTGAAGAAATGCTTGATGGCGCGGAACAGCATGTCCGGATTCGCCTGTTCGTCGCAGATGAAGATATCGACGGCGACGTAGAGCAGCTTGCTGTAGACGTGCATCGTGATATGCCCCTGCTTGCAGAGCAGCACGAGGCAGGTGTGCCCTTCCTCCATGGACGCGGAATCGGTGCGCAGCACCTGATAGCCGCAGGCGCCGACGAGGCCGCGCAACGTGTTCAGCATCGTGGCGTTTTCCGTCATCTTGTTGTTTTTGCAATTATAGAAATCCGCTGTCAGGTGGCGGGCCAAAATCTTCATCCGTTTGCTCCTTCTTTTGTATGCGAAGGGATTTTCCCTTGTTTACATATACTTTATTATTATATCGAAGAACAGGTGCATTCGTCAATTGGTTTTTTTCGGAATTCCTTCTGTTTTTCTTTTCAACAGATAAGGAAGCAGGACATAGGCGAGCAGAGCAAGCGCGAAGAAGATTGAGGCCGTGGCCTGGGCGCTCGTGAGCGGGCCGAGCACCTTTTCCGCGTAATCGCCGCGCAGGAACTCGAGTGCGAAGCGCGCTGCGGAGTAGAGTATGACGTAGAGCGCGAACGCGCGGCCTTTGACGTGCGGGAAGGCGCGGTAAAGCAGCAGGATGGCGAAGATCGCGAGGTCGAGCTGCCCCTCCCAGACCTCGGCGGGCCAGAGGGGTGCGTCACCGTAGACGTGGTGGGCGAGCGTCGTGGCAGGGTACAGGATGCCGTAGCCCGTGCCGGTCGGCGCGCCGAACGCGTCGCCGTTCAGCAGGTTCGCGCAGCGGCCGAGCGACTGGCCGAGCACGATGGCCGGCGCGAATACGTCGAGCAGGTGGATGACGTCGAGGCGATGGTGGCGGCAGTAGAGGATGCCGACGATGACGCCGAGCAGCACGCCGCCCTGAATCGCCATGCCGCCCTGCCAGACGTTCAGCAGCTCGGTCAGGTGGTTGTGGTAGTAATCCCAGTCGAAGAAGAACACGTCCCAGAGCCGCGCGCCAAGCAGGCCGGCGAGCCCGCAGTAGATGCCGAGGTCGACGACGTATTTTTCCGTGCCCTTGCCATCGGTTTTTGCGAGGAAGTACGCGACGCCCGTGGCGAGGATGATGGAAAGCGACAGGATGAGTCCGTAGGAACGGATCGGGAATCTCCCGATGGTGAATAAAATCTGATGCATAACAGCCTCCTAGGCCCCTATTATACTATGCACAGGGCAAAAAGAGAAGAAAGAAAAACCGCAAGGGAAAATAACGGGCGAAAAGAAGGAAAAACGCAGGCGGAACAAGAATACTAACCTATAGTACCAAAAGAGGAGTTTACGCATCATGAAAGAAAAGGAAACAGGTGAAAAGGCGAACGGGATAGAGCCCGTTTCCGCGCAGACCGTCGCGGAGGATGCGGCGCATGAGCATCACGGGCACAACCACGAACATCACCACCATCATACGCAGACGAAAGCCGTGCTCAACCGCATGGCGCGATTGATCGGTCATCTGGAGTCATGCAAGCGCATGATCGAGAATGACAGGGACTGCAGCGAGGTGCTGATCCAGCTGAGCGCTGTGGACAGCGCACTCCGCGGCGTGTCTCGCATCATATTGAAGGATCATCTGGAGCACTGCATGGTGGACGCCGTGCAGAGTGGCGATAAAGAGGCGATGGAGACACTGGGCAAAGCCATTGATCAGTTCATGAAGTAGAGATTGTCAGGGGACAGATAGCGGCACCGGCGGATAGGGGCGCAGGTGTACGCGATTTTTGGAACGGAGGGGGTTCTATGGAAGGGAAAGATTTGAAGGAGAAAGCTGAGGCGGCCGGTATCGAATACGGGCAGGGCCTCGAGCGGTTCATGGGGAAGAAAGAGCTCTATCACCGTTTCCTCGGAAAATTCCTGGACGATGCATCGTACCGGGATTTCTGCACGGCCTATGAAGCCGGCGACCTCGTTACGTCGGAGAAGACGGTGCATACGCTCAAGGGCACGTCGGGCAATCTGAGCCTCATGCGCCTGTATCGCGCAGCGGACGCGATGGTGCAGGCTGTCCGGAAAAAGGAGCCATCGGACGAGCTCGATGCGCTCGCCAAAGGGGTGCGCGAGGCCTATGTGGAGACTTGTGACGCAATCCGGGCGATCCTGGCTTAAGGAGGAGCTTGAGGCGGAATCGACGTGTAAAGGCACGGGCTCAGGTTGTGAGGATTCGGACGATGGTGGTGGTTACGATGATGATTCTTATCGCGACGATGATGGCGGCTATGATGGCGGCGATGATTATGGCGGGGACGACTACGGCGGCGGAGATTCCGGTGGAGACGACTATGGCGGATGGTGAACGGCCGGACGATGCCGGCTTCTGATCCCTGCAGTTTTGCTTATTTGACTTTTTGTTTTTTATGCGCTATAGTAAGGAGTATAGGTTCAGCACTCGGAAGCTTAGAGTGCTGACAGCATAGGAAACAGATTTTACGAGATAAGCGAGGCTGAAGCAAACATGGCAAAGCAAACACATGAATTTCAGGCGGAGACGAAAGAGCTCCTCGATCTCATGATTCATTCGATCTACACGAATCATGAGATTTTTCTGCGTGAGCTCATTTCGAATGCATCGGATGCCATCGACAAATTGCATTATGAGAGCCTGACGGATAAGGATCTTCTCGAGGGCGACGATAACTACGAGATTTTCCTCGTGCCGGACGCGGCGAGCCATACGCTGACGATTTCCGATAACGGCATCGGCATGAGTGAGAAGGAGCTCGTCGAGAACCTCGGCACGATCGCAAAATCGGGCACGAAGGCCTTCATGGAGCAGCTCAAGAAGGCCAAGGAAGGCGAGGCCAAGGATGACAAAGAGATGATCGGCCAGTTCGGTGTCGGCTTTTATTCGGCGTTCATGGTCGCGGAAAAGGTCACGGTGCTGACGCGCAAGGCCGGTGAGAAGCAGGCCTATAAATGGGAGTCCACGGCAGACGGCAACTATACGATCGAGGAGGCCGAGAAGGAGAAGCACGGCACTTCCATCACGCTGACGCTCGCGAAGGGCTTCTATGGCGATGACGCCGAAGAGAACTACACGGATACGTACAAGATCGAGGGACTCGTCAAGAAGTACAGCGACTACGTCCGTTACCCGATCAAGATGAACTTCACGTTCGAGGAGACGCCGAAGGACAAGGATGGCAAGCCCATCGAGGGCGCGGAGAAGGTAAAGCGCACGGAGCTCCGCACGCTGAACTCGATGCAGCCGCTCTGGACGAAGAACAAGTCCGAGATCAAGCCGGAGGAGTACAATGAGTTCTTCAAGAACCAGTTCCACGAGTGGGAGGATCCGATGGAGGTCTTCCATACGAAGGCCGAGGGCACGACGGAGTACACGGCGCTGCTCGCCATCCCAGCGCATGCGCCGTTCAACCTCTACTATGCGGATTATGAGCCGGGGCTGCAGCTCTACAGCCGCCACGTGTTCATCATGGACAAGTGCAAGGATCTGCTGCCGAGCTACCTCGGCTTCATCAAGGGTCTCGTGGACTCGCCAGACCTTTCGCTGAACATCTCGCGCGAGATGCTCCAGCAGAGCCGCGAGCTCAAGGTCATCGGCCGCGCGCTCGAGAAGCATATCCTGAAGGCACTCGCAAAGAAGCTCAAGAACAAGCGCGACTGGTATGAGAAGTTCTGGAATGAATACGGCAAGTCGCTGAAAATCGGCGTCTACAACACGATGTACAGCGGGGCATCGGACACGCGCGACGCGCTCAAAGATCTGCTACTGTTCACGAGCTCGAAGGAGAACAAGCTCACGACGCTCAAGGAATACGTAGACCGCATGCCGGAGAGCCAGAAGAAGATCTACTACGCGACGGCAAAGGATCAGGAGACCATCGAGCATCTGCCGCAGCTTGAAACGCTCAAGGACAAGGGCATCGAGGTGCTGTATCTGACGGATCCGGTCGACGAGTTCTGCGTGACGACGCTGCACGAGTACGATGGCAAGGAGTTCCACTCCATCAGCCAGGGCGACCTCGATCTCGACGATGCGGAGAGCCAGGAGGTCAAGAAGGAAACGGAGAAGCTCCAGAAGGACAACGGCGACCTCATGAAGGACGTCAAGGAAGTGCTCGGCGACAAAGTTGCGGACGTCAAGATTTCCTCGCGCCTGAAGTCGAGTGCGGTCTGCCTCGTCGCGGATGCGCAGGGTCCATCGTTGTCGATGGAGCAGACATTCAAGAACATGGACAACCCGATGTTCAAGGCAAAGCGCATCCTCGAGATCAATCCGCATCACGCGCTGTTCACGAAGCTGCAGAGCCTGCACGACGCGGACAAGGACAGCCAGGGCTTCAAGGATTATTGCGGGCTGCTCTACGACCAGGCACTGCTCATCGAGGGCATCTTGCCGGATAATCCGGCCGAGGTCGCGAATAAGCTCGCGGAGCTCATGGCGAAGTAAAACAAGTCCATATCGGTCATAGAAGGGGCTGTTGCACATTGGTGGTATGTGCAACAGCCCCTTTTTTCGGCGGCGATACAATAAAATTCTGAAAAATACCAAAAAAGCGAAAAAATTCCCCAATAGGTATTGATTTTTACGGATACGTATTGTATAATCATAATCGTAAAAAGTAAACGTTTCCAAAAAGCGAGAGCGTCGACATCTCGCTTCTCTTTTGAGAAAAGAAGAAAACGTTTACAGGTTTACAGATTCTTATCGGTCGGAGATAGATCATCCGTTCTCTAGACGATTCCGATTCGGTATTGTTTTTAGTTCTTATACAGTATGAGGCCGCGGAGGGAAGCGGTTCTCACCGGAATAAGGGGGATGTTCCACAATGCATAACAAACTGTTGCAGCGTATCTGCTATGCCTGCGGTACGTTTGGACATGATCTGTTCTACTACATGCTGGCGACGTACTTCATGATGTTCGTCACGAGCAATCTGTTCCATACGGGCGACACGTCGCGCGACGGCTATATGATCGGCATCGTCACGACAATCATCCTCGTGATGCGTGTCGCGGAGCTCTTCATCGATCCGTTCATCGGCAACCTCGTCGATAAGACGGATACGCGCTGGGGCAAATTCAAGCCATGGGTTATCACGGGTGCGTTCGTCGCGGCTATCACGCTCGCGATGCTGTTCACGGACTTCGGCGGCCTGACGGTCACGAACCCGACGCTGTACTTCATCCTGTTCACGATCGTGTATTTCATCATGGACGTGTTCTACTCGGCAAAGGACGTCGCCATCTGGTCGATGATCCCGGCGCTGTCCTTCGACTCGCATGAGCGCGAGATCACGGCGACGTTCGCACGTGTCGGTTCGGTCTTCGGCCAGCAGCTCGTCGCGATCATGGTCATGCCGGTCGTCCTGTTCTTCTCGCTGAACAAGAACGGCGGCGCGGGTGACCCGCACGGCTGGTTCATGTTCGCAGTCATCGGCGGTGCCATCGCGACGCTCGGCGCCATCATCCTCGGCCTCGGCACGCATGAGCAGAAATCCGCGCTGCGCGAAAACAAGACGCAGACTTCGTTCAAAGATGTCTTCAAGGTCCTCGCGAAGAACGATCAGCTCATGTGGATTGCAATCGCTTACCTCGTGTTCGGCCTCGGCCAGAACCTCGTCAACAACTTCAACCTGTATTATTTCACGTACGTTCTCGGTGATTCGACGAAATTCTCGATTCTCGGCGTCATCAACACGATTTTCGGCCTGATGGCCGTCGCCCTGTTCCCGGCCCTTACGACGAAGTTCAGCCGCCGCAAGCTGTTCTTCGCATCGATTGCGGTCATGATTGTCGGCCTGGTTCTCTATTATCTCGCCGGCACGAACCTGACGATGGTTCTCGTCGCTGCAGCGCTCTTCAACCTGCCGCAGCCGCTCGTCTTCCTCGTCGTCCTGATGACGATTACCGATACCGTTGAGTATGGCCAGCTGAAGCTCGGCCACCGCGATGAGGCGCTTGTGCTCTGCGTACGTCCGCTCGTCGATAAGCTCTCCGGCGCCCTGACGTCCGCTATCGTCGGCGCGACGGCAATCTGGGTCGGCATGACCTCCGGCGCAACGGCCGCGAGCATCACGAGCACGGGCCTGCTCCGCTTCCAGCTCATCATGTTCGCTCTCCCGATTGTCCTGATCATCCTCGCAAGCATCCTCTATCGCGCGAAAGTCACGCTGACGGAGCAGGAGCATGCGCGCATCGTCGAGGAGCTCGAGCAGAACTGGGATAAGATGAGCAAATAACCAATTCCAAGGCTAAAGAAAAGGGATTGTTGGTTCGATATTCATTATTGGAGGGAATAGATATGGCAAAACAGATGGTCTATACAATCAGCCGTCAGTATGGGGCTGGCGGCCGTGAACTCGCAGCAATCCTCGCGAAGAAGCTCGGCGTGAAGCTCTACGACCGGCAGATCGTCCACATCGCGGCCGCAAAGCTCGGCATCAACGATCTCACGGAGGACGAGCTGCTCTCGATGGAGCGCACGGTGAAACCGCTCTCGATGACGTTCATGCCGTTCCATTCGTTCGGCACGCACATGGGGCCGTCGACGCAGGAGATGTTCCTGCAGGAGTCGGCGGCGGTCCGCAAGCTCGCACAGGACGGCCCGTGCGTCATCCTCGGCCGCTGCGCGGATTACGCACTGCGCAACATGGACAATCATTTCGATATCTTCGTCTGCGCGGATGACGATTACCGCGAGGCGCGCGGCCAGTCGGTCTACGGCGGCAAGACGTTGAAGGATCTCGACAAAGAGGATAAGAAGCGCGCACGCTACTATAACTACTACACCGGTCAGGACTGGGGCAACGGCGCGCATTACGACCTCGTCGTCAATGCGGCAAAGGCTCCGCTCGACAAGATTGCAGATGCAATCCTCGCCTATGCGGAAGTCACAAAGGCATAAAACGGCATAACAGAAACAGAGGGGCGGCTCGCTTTTGGCGGGCCGCCCTTTTGACATCCTCTGCGATTTTTGCTATAGTAAAAACCAGAATTATGACTATTTTACTCGGAATTCCAAAACGGGGGATTTTCCATGAAACTATCGACGAAGAGCCGCTACAGCGTGACGGCGCTTTATGAACTGGCCCTGCACTATGGGGAGGGTGCTGTGCCGCTCAAGGAGGTTTCCGAGGCGCAGGGGATTTCGGAAAACTATCTGGAGCAGCTCATGAGCACGCTACGGAAAAAGGGCCTCGTGCAGAGCGTGCGCGGGGCGCAGGGCGGCTATATGCTCGCGAAATCGCCATGCGCGATCAGCATCGGCGAGATTATCACGGCCATCGAGGGGCCGATTGCGCTCGTCGACTGCCTGCTCGCGGACGCGGGTGCGAAGGATCAGGCGTGCACGCGCGCGGGAGCCTGCGTCACGCGCAATGTCTGGGGCAAGGTCGGCGACAGCATCCGGCAGGTGCTCAACAGCATCACGCTGAAAGACCTCTGCGACGATAACGGGACGGATGAGAACGGATACTGGGCGCATGGCGAGGGCTGCGGCGCGGAGTTGCGCAAGGTGAAAAGCACCGGCCGGAAAAAGGGCGCAGCGCGCATCGCGCGTACGGACAGAGCAGCCGGAACAGATGGAAAAGATGGAAAGGAAAAGGCGATATGAGGACGTATCTCGACTATGCGGCGACCACCCCCGTCGACGCGCGCGTTTTCGAAGCCATGCATCCCTATCTTTCGGATGTTTTCGGCAATCCTTCAGCACTTTATCAGGAGGGGCAGCGGGCGCGCTGCGCCGTCCGGCATGCGCGCGAGCAGGTGGCGGCCCTGCTGCACGCTGAGACGGAGGAGATTTTCTTCACTTCCGGCGGCAGCGAGAGCGACAACTGGGCGCTGAAGGGCATGGCGTTCGCCCTGCGGCGTGCGGGCAGAGGTGCGCATATCGTGACGAGCGCCATCGAGCACCACGCCGTGCTGAACGCAGTGCAGTGGCTCGCGGGCGAGGGCTTCGATGTGACCGTCTTGCCCGTCGACGAGGCGGGCCGCGTCTCCCCTGAGGCGGTGAAGGACGCCGTGCGCGAGGATACGATCCTCGTCAGCATCATGATGGCGAACAACGAGGTTGGCACGATCGAGCCCATCGCGGAGATCGGCGCATTCCTGCGGGAGAAGGGGATTTTCTTCCATACGGATGCGGTGCAGGCGGCCGGCCATATCCCCGTCGATGTGCAGGCGCTGCATGTCGATGCGCTTTCGCTTTCCGCGCATAAGTTCTACGGGCCGAAAGGGGTCGGGGCGCTCTATCTGCGCCGCGGTTGGGTGCCCGACCCGCTCGTGCACGGCGGCGCGCAGGAGCGCGATATGCGCGCGGGTACCGAGAATGTGCTGGGGCTCGTGGGCCTCGGCGCGGCAGCAGCGCTCGCGGCCGCAAAAATGGACGCGGAGAGCACGCGCCTGGCCACGCTCCGTCAGCATCTTGCAGACGGCATCGCGGAGATCACGGGCAGCTGGGTCAACGGCGATGCAGTGAGCCGTCTGCCGGGCAATCTCAATTTCGGCATCGAGGGCATCGACCACGAGCCCTTGCTGATCCGGCTCGATATCGACGGCTTTTCTGTCTCCGCGGGTTCTGCCTGCTCCGCGGGCTCGCTCGAGCCATCCCATGTACTGCTCGCGATGGGGCAGACGAAGGAGCAGGCGGCATCGGCAGTGCGCGTCTCGATGGGACGTTATACGACGCAGGAAGAGGTGGATAATTTTCTGCGCAGCCTGGATCACGCGGTAAAAGCTATGCGCAAGTAAGAGAATAGGAGAGAGCCATTCATGTTCGGAGTAATCGTCAATACCGTCGCCATCCTTGCCGGTTCGGGTATCGGCCTGCTATTGCGGCGCGGCATCCCGCGCCGGATCAGTGACGCGCTCATGGAGGCGCTGGGTCTCTGCACCATCCTGATCGGCATCCAGGGCGCGGTGAAGGAGGAGCATATCCTGCTGCTCATCGTCGCGGTCGTCGCAGGCGTTGCCATCGGGGAGGCATTCTGCCTCGAGGAGCGGGTGAACCGCTTCGCGGAGCGCGTGACGAGCCGGTTCCGCGCGGCGCCGCAGGAGGGCAGCGCCGCAAAGGACCAGAGGGCAGCGGAAGACAGCAGCGAACGCATCGCAAACGCGTTTGTCACGTCCTGCCTCATCATGAATGTCGGCGCGATGGTCATCGTCGGCTCCCTTGACGCGGGCCTGCGCGGGGATAACACGTTGCTCTATACGAAATCCCTGCTCGATTTCGTGTCCGGCATCATGATGAGTGCCGCAATGGGTGTTGGCGTCATGGGGTCTGCGGCGTTCACGTTCCTGTTCCAAGGCGCGATTGTCCTGCTCGCGGCGTGGCTCGCCCCGCTGTCCTCCGATACGCTGATTGCGGAGCTCGGGACGACCGGTTCCGTGCTGATCCTCGCCATCGGCCTCAACATGATTCAGGTCACGAAGTTCCGCGTCATCAACTATCTGCCGAGCCTGCTGGTTGTCCCGGTTCTCATCTGGCTGTTCCTATAGGAGAGCGGGTCGAGTGGAGAGTTATATACGAGAAAGAAAATACGGCTGGAGCGCATAGCGTTTATGCGTCCCAGCCGTATTTTTATTGCAAACTCCGGTTTTACTCTGCGTCAAAGAGCGGCAGCGGCTCGAGGAAGATGATGTCCTTGCGCTTTGCGGCATCGCCCTCGGCGAGGGCGCAGGCCTCGGCAGCGACTTCGCCGCCCGCCTTTGCGGTGAGTTCCTTGAGCGCAGCCATGGAGCCGCCCGTGCTCACGACATCGTCGAGCAGCAGCACTTTGCTGCCGCGGATCAGCTCGATGTCCGGGTCGTTCAGACAGAGCTTCTGCACGCCCTTTGTCGTGATGGAGACATCCTCGACCCAGATCGGGTGTTCCATATAGGCCTTGATGGACTTGCGCGCGACGACGAACCGCTTCATGCCGAGCTGGCGTGCGAGCTCCGCGGCGAGCGGGATGCCCTTCGTCTCGGCGGTCAGGATGATGTCGACTTCGGACGGAATCTTCTTCGCGAGCTCGCGCGCGCAGGCGTCGACGAGTTCGTTGTCCCCGAGCATGATGAAGCCGGCGATCGCGAGATTCTTCGTGACGTTCAAGATTGGGAGCTCGCGCGTGACGCCAGCCACCTTCAATGTATAATAACGGTTTGCCATGATGTGTTTCCTCTTTTCTGACCACGCAACGCGCGGGGATTTTTTGAACCTACAAAGTATATTATACTCGCTTTTCCCTGTTTGACAAATATGAAAAAACGATTGTATTCTTATGCAAAGTAGAGTACAATATAGCCGTTGACAGACAAAGCCGTGTTTTCTGCGCCGGATAGAAGGAACCGGTGCAAGTCGGGGGGAGAGCTTTCTCCCAATGAATGGATGGGTTGTGTTATGAAAAGAGAATTCTGGCTGAGCGCCGCGGAAGCGGATCAGCTGGCCGCGCGGCAGGAGACGCCATTCCTCGTCGCATCGGTGGATCAGATTGAGGAGAACTACCGTTTCCTGCGGCGGCATCTGCCGCATGCGGGCGTGTACTACGCCATCAAGGCGAATCCGGAACCAGCCGTGCTCCGGCGTATGGCGGCGCTCGGCACGCATTTCGATGTGGCGTCGGCGGGCGAGATGGAGATGCTCGCCCGCGAGGGTGTCGCGGGTGACCGCATGATTTACGCGAATACGGTAAAAGATTTCCGCGGGCTGCGGATGGCCCGGAAAATCGGCCTGCACCGCATGACCTTCGACGCGGTGAGCGAGATCGGCAAGATGAGCGAGCATGTGCCGGGTGCCGATGTCCTCGTCCGGATTTGCGTGAAGAACAACAAGGCGCTCGTCGACCTCAATACGAAGTTCGGCGCGGCGCCGGAGGACGCGCTGCCGCTGCTGCGGCAGGCGCGTGACGCCGGCCTGCACCCGGTAGGCATCTGTTTCCATGTCGGCAGCCAGTCGCTTTCGGCGGCGGCATACGAGGAGGCGCTGCTGCTCGCGCGCGCCCTGTTCGAAAAGGCGGAGAGCGAGGGTATGCATCTGACAGACCTCGATATCGGCGGCGGATTCCCGGTGCCGGATGCCGAGGGCCTCTCGGTCGATGTCGCGGGCATGCTCGCAGCCATCGACCGGCAGATCGCGCGGCTGTTCCCGGATACGGCTGTATGGTGCGAGCCGGGCCGTTTCATCCCGGGCACCGCGGCGAACCTGCTGACGACGGTGATTGGTGTGCGGCAGCTCCCGAGCGGGACGCGCATGGTGACGCTCGACGACGGCCTCTACGGTGCGCTTTCGGGCATCCTGTTCGATCACTGGCAGTATCCGATGCATTTCCTGTCGAAGCGCGGCGGCAAGAGTCAGGTCCTGACGACCTTGGTCGGCCCGAGCTGCGACGGCATCGATGTCGTCGCGCGCGATATCCTCGCGCCGGAGCTCTCGGTCGGCGACCACGTGCTGTTCGGCAACATCGGCGCGTATGCGTCGGTCAGCGAGACGCGGTTCAACGGCTTCTCGATGGCACTGACCCTGATCTGGGAGGAACGGGCAGAGGCGCAGCAGACCGCGGACGAACCGGCCATACAGAAGAAACGGTATCGGTAAGACGATAGAAATAAATAGAGGGGCTGCTGCACGGCATATTGTTCGTGCAACAGCCCCTTTTCGTGGTGCAAGCGTTAAAGCTGTTTTTCGGTCAGCACATCGTCGAGGGCGTTCAGCACGTCGTTGACGTTTTCCTCGGTGATGATGAGCGGCGGCTGGAAGGCCATGACGTTGCGGGAGGCGCCGTTCTTGCCGATGATGTAGCCGCAATCCTTCATCGTCTCGAGGACATCGTCGAGCTTCTGGGCGGCTGGCGAGCCGTCTTTCTCGATGAATTCCGCGCCGTCCATGAGGCCGAGGCCGCGCACATCGCCGATGACGGGGTGCTTCTTCTGCAATTCGCGCAGGCCGGCGCGGAGCTGCTCACCGCGTGCGAGTGCGTTTTCCTTCAGGTGGTGCTTCTCGATGTATTCGAGGACGGCGAGGCCCGCCGTGCTCGAGACCGGGTTGCCGCCGAGCGTCGAGGCGCCGGGGCGCGTATAGGTGTCGGCTACCTTCGCGCTCGCGATGAACGCGGAGATCGGCGCACCGTTGCCGAGCGCCTTGGCGCACGCGAGGATGTCCGGCGTCACACCCCAGTTCTCGATGGCGAACATCTTGCCCGTGCGCGCAAAGCCTGTCTGCACCTCGTCGGAGATGAACAGAGTGCCATACTGCTCGCAGATTTCCTTGACGCGCTGGAAGTAACCGTCCGGCGGCACGATGATGCCGGCGTTGCCCTGAATCGACTCTGCGATGAAGGCGCCAGGGTGGCCGGA
The DNA here is from genome assembly GCA_036733925.1 of Selenomonadaceae bacterium. GTDB lineage: Bacteria > Bacillota > Negativicutes > Selenomonadales > Selenomonadaceae > UBA2897. Next base: position 13,036 of record DAIMZO010000006.1, read on the forward strand.
GGTCGCGGTCTTGATGATGTCCTCGACCGCGTTCGCGCAGGCGAGGTCACAGGTCTTGCGCTTCTTGCCGAGCGGGCAGCGGTAGCAGTACGGGTTCGGGGCGAAATGGATGCCGCCGACCGGGCTCGGGTCCGTGCGCCACATCTGCAGGCCTGTGACGCTCATGCCGAGCTTCGTGCGGCCGTGCAGGCCCTGCCGCAGCGCGATGATCTCCGGATTCCCCGTGTAGATCTCCGCGAGCAGCAGCGCGCCCTCGGTCGCCTCGGAACCGGTCGAGCAGAAGAAAGTCTTCTGCAGGTCACCGGGCGTGACCTCCGCGAGCTTTTCCGCGAGGTTCACGAAATTCTCGGTCAGATAGATGTTGCAGACATGCTGCAAGGTGTTGACCTGCTCCGTGACCTTCGCGTTGATTTCCGAGTTGCAATGCCCGCAGTTGATGACGGAAACGCCGGCGTAGCAGTCAAGGTACTTGCGCCCCTCGCTGTCCCAGAGGTACTGCATCGAACCCTTGACGAATTCGCGCGGATGCTGATAGAAATGCGCAAGGCACGGCATGATGTATTTTTTCTTCTTCTCGATGATGGCTTCCGGGCCGATATACTTTTTTCCTGCCATGAAAAAATCTCCCTAACTCTCTAACTCTCAAATGGAATCTTTGGACTGGCGGAACCGCCAGATGCCGATGCCGAAACGGCGCGGGCTCTGATGCTCCAGATCTTCGACGAGCTCTTTGTCAAAATAATCTTTTTCGGCGTCCAGCTTGTCGAGCGCCTTGCGGTATACCTCGGTCACGAGGCCAGTGAGCTCCGGCGTGTAGTCCTGGGCCTCGATGCGGTAGGATGCGACGCCGTTCAGTTTGCCGAGATACGGGTAGAGGGCGAGATCCTTCGCGAATTCGATATGGTTACGGCCGTACTGGTCGATGCGAATCGGGTGCTTCTCGCCAGCCTCGTCGAGCAGCGCGTAGCGGCGGTCGAGCACCTCCGGGTTGTCGAGCTCGTTATAATGCGGCAGGCTCATGCCCGGGATATTGTGGTCGCAGAGCATGGATTCGTACGCGCCATGCACGACGACCTCGATTGGGAGCTCGCTGTGTTCGAGGATGGCCTTGAGTTGCTCATAGGAGAGCTCGTACGAGGCCGCCGCTAGGACGACGCCGTTTTCCTTCAGGAATTTCGCGGCGAGGCTGTTGAAGAGGTTGAACGAGGTGTCGGCCTGCACCGGGAAGTCGGTAAGTGAGCTCGCGAGCTTCAGCGAGCCGAGGTTGCTGACCATGACGCCATCGAACGGGAGGCTCCGGCAGTCGGTGAAGAGCTGCTCGAGCTCACCGCATTCGCGCCGCATGGTCGTGCGCGGCGTGTTCAGGATGACCTTTGCGCCCTTTTCGTGTGCGCAAGCGAGGATTTCCTCGTATTCGGCGCGCGTCCAAGGATGGAGCGGGCGGTACGCCTCGCCGCCGACGTAGACGCGGTCGGCACCGCCGTAGATGGCGGCCTTGGCGGACGCGAGCGTATTGCAACGGACGGAGAGGACGCGGTGCGCTGCGTTCTCTTTGTTTACGGGCCCCTCGTTCTCCAGCACTTTGTCATCAAAGGCGGTTTCCGGCACGGCCTTCGAGAAGAAACGCGGCTCGCGCTCGCCCGTGAAGCCGATGTCCTTGGCCGTCGGGTGGCCGAACGCGAACGTCGTCGTGTAGTCGCGCACGCGATTCTCGTAGAGGGACTGCCAGCCCGCCTCATCCGTGTGGTAGCCGGCCGGATCCTGGATATACGCGTCGATGGCCTTGCGATAGGTGCGCACGAGCCGCGCGACGAACGGGGCCTGCCGCATGCGGCCCTCAATCTTGAACGAGTAGACGCCGGCCTGGATGAGCTGCGGGATGGCGCGGTACATGCACATATCCTTCAGCGCGAGCTTGTATGGGCCGGGGCCGTTTTCGTCGAGCCGTTCTTCGGTCTCTTCGTCGATGAGCTCGTATGGCCAGCGGCACGGCTTCAGGCAGCGCCCACGGTTGCCGCTCTGCCCGAACAGGACGCCCGAGTGGATGCACTGGCCGGATTCCGACATGCACATATCGCCGTGCATGAAATACTCGACCTCGATGCCCGTGCGCTCGCGGAACAGAGAAAGCTCGGAAAGCGTCATCTCGCGGCCGACGACGATGCGCGTGATGCCGTATTCCTTGAGCTTCTCGATTGCGTATTCGTTGTGCGTGTTCATCATGACCGAGGTGTGCAGCGGGATGTCGATGCCCATCTCGTGCACGAGCTCGAGCACGGCGAAATCCTGCACGAGGATCGCGTCCGGGCGGATCTGCTGCAGGTAGCGCAGGTAATCGCGCAATGCGGGGATTTCCTCCTCGCTGATGAGGTTGTTCAGCGTGACGTAGAGACGGACGCCGTGCGCGTGTGCGTAGGCGATGCCGTCCTTCAGCTGCTCATCGGTGAAGTTGAAGTCTCCCTCGTGCATGCGCATGTTGAAATGCTTGCCGCCGAGATAGACCGCATCCGCGCCTGCGTCAATCGCCGCGACGAGCGTATCCCAGTTTCCGGCCGGCGCAAGAAGTTCCACCGATTTCTTTGAAAGTAACATAAAGCCAAAAGCCTCCCTTTTTCGATAGTCCATCAACCTTCATTATAACAGGAAACCGGTATGCGGGCAAACAATCAGGAAGAAAAGAAACTATCTGGCCGCCTAGGGGAAACTGTGCTAAGATAGGGGCAGAGGTGATTCGATGATTCAGGATATTGCGCCGGTACGGCTCCAGAACAGCTGGGTGCCCGGCAAGAACGCATGCACGCGGGACACGATGTTCTGCGTGAGCTTGCAGCGGACGGCATCTGGCAGGCAGGTTCCGGTTTTTCTCGTGCGCGACGGGCAGGAGCTCTCTTTCCCGCGGCTCGGGGAACTGCCCTTTGACAGCTATGCCGGATTCGCTGGCAACGATGAGCCCGTTTTCCTGTTTTCTCTCGCCCGCGCAGACGGGCAGACGGAGGATTTTTACCTCGTGGGTGGACTGGAGGCGCCGCAGGGCTTTTCCTATCGGACGCTCCGGGAAATCCGTGCGGAGCGGCAGGAGGAGCAGGCGCTCTTTTATGCGCTTTATACGGCGGCGCATCTCGCCATCTGGTATCAGCACAACCGCTATTGCGGCAGCTGCGGGCATGAGACGGTGGCCTCGCTCGCGGAACGCGCGCGGATTTGCCCGGCGTGCAAGCGTGTGATCTATCCGCAGCTGATCCCGGCCATCATCGCGGGTGTCATCGACCCGGCTGCGGATCGCATCCTGCTGACGAAATACGCGAACCGCGATGTGCCGTACTACGCGCTGATTGCCGGTTTCACCGAGATCGGCGAGACGCTCGAAGAATGTGTCGAGCGCGAGGTCTACGAGGAAGTCGGCCTCCATATCAAGAATATCCGCTACTATAAATCGCAGCCGTGGGGCAGCGTGCAGGACATCCTCGCGGGATTCTACTGCGATGTCGACGGCAGCACGGCTATCCGCCGTCAGGAGGACGAGCTCAAAGAGGCCGTCTGGGTGCCGCGCGACGCGGTAGAGCTGCAGCCCGATGACTGGAGCCTCACGAACGAGATGATGGAAAATTTCAAAAAAGGCCGGATCTGAACCGGAAAAGCAGGATTTTCCCCGCTGACGTCGAAAATGAATGTATGAATGGAATACGGACAGGCTTTTTCGGGGAATAGCGGGTGCCATGGTGGAATTCGCGTTTTCTTGCGGGCATAGAATCCATAGAATCAATCGAAGGGATGAGGAACATGTATCTGGATGAGTATAAGCGCTGGGCGGCAGCGGATCTCGTAGACTTTGACCTGAACAAGGAGCTGCGCGATATCGAGGGCGACGACGAGGCCATCAAGGATCGCTTCGCGGTCGCGCTGAAGTTCGGTACGGCCGGGCTCCGCGGTGTGCTCGGCGCGGGCACGAACCGCATGAATATCTGGGTTGTCCGTCAGGCGACGCAGGGCGTGGCGGACTGGGTCAAGACGCAGGGCGGCACGCAGACGGTCGCCATCTCGTACGACAGCCGCCTGAAGGGCTGGAATTTCGCGCGCGACGCGGCGGGCGTCCTCGCGGCGAACGGCATCCACGTGCGCATCTACGATGAGCTGATGCCGGTTCCGGCGCTCTCGTTCGCGACGCGCTACTATCATTGCAATGCGGGCATCATGGTCACGGCCTCGCACAATCCGGCGCAGTACAACGGCTATAAGGCATACGGCCCGGACGGTTGCCAGATGACGGATGACGCGGCGGCGGTCGTCTACGCGTCCATCCAGAAGACCGACGTGCTGACGGGCGCGAAATACGTAAGCTTCGCCGAGGGCGTCGAGAAGGGCCTGATCCAGTTTGTCGGCGACGATTGCAAGAAGGCGTTCTACGAGGCCATCAAGTCGCGGCAGGTGCGCCCGGGTCTCGCGAAGACGTCCGGCCTGAAGCTCGTCTATTCGCCGCTCAACGGCACGGGTCTCGTGCCGGTCACGCATGTCCTGCGCGACATCGGCATCACGGATGTCACTATCGTGCCGGAGCAGGAGTACCCGAACGGCTATTTCACGACCTGCTCGTACCCGAACCCGGAGATCTACGCGGCACTCGAGAAGGGACTGCAGCTCGCGGAGAAAGAGGGCGCAGACCTGATGCTCGCGACGGATCCGGACGCAGACCGCGTCGGCATCGCGATGAAGTGTCCGGATGGCTCCTATGAGCTCGTGACAGGCAACGAGATGGGCGTGCTGTTGCTCGACTACATCTGCGCGAGCCGCATCGAGAAGAGCACGATGCCGAAGAATCCGGTCGCGGTCATGTCGATTGTCTCGACGCCGCTCGCCGACAAAGTCGCGGCACATTACGGCGTCGAGCTTCGTCATGTGCTGACGGGTTTCAAGTGGATCGGCGACCAGATTGCCGGCCTCGAGAAGAACGGCGAGGAAGACCGCTTCATCTTCGGCTTCGAGGAGAGCTATGGCTATCTCGCCGGCACCTATGTGCGCGATAAGGACGCGGTCGTTTCGTCCATGCTGATCTGCGAGATGGCAGCGTACTACCGCTCCATTGGCTCGTCCATCAAGCAGCGCCTCGAGGAGATTTACCAGCAGTATGGCCGCTATTACAACCAGGTCGATGCGTTCTCGTTCCCGGGCCTTTCGGGCATGGAGAAGATGGCCGGCATCATGGAGAAGCTGCGCAAGGAGCCGCCGACGGGATTCGCGGGCAAGGCCGTCACGAAGGTCACGGACTATGCGGAACCAGCAAAGACCGGCCTGCCGAAGGCGAACGTGCTGACCTATACGCTCGATGACGGCTCGACCATCGTCGTGCGCCCGTCCGGCACGGAGCCGAAAATCAAGACGTATTTCACGACGCTCGGCAAGGATCTAGCGGAAGCCAAGGCCGAGAAGGATAAGCTCGCGGAGGCCGTGAAGCCGCTGCTGGCTTGAATGTAACGGTTTTTCAGATTCCTGACGCGGATGGATGGTGCGGCTTGAACCGTTGTTCCAAGATAAGGAAAATTCTCCTTTTTATGAAAACAACGATTCACAGGAATTAGACATTGTGCTATAATGTTCGAAGAACTGGAAAAGTAAAGAGGAGTGTTGGTAGACATGAGTTTGAAACTGAAGTCCGGCTTTGAGTTTGACTACGACAACCTGTATGGCGAGGACAAGGTAACCGATGCGGATCTGGCCAGCTATAAGGATGACCTGAAGAAGGCCCATGAGGCGCTGAAGGTCATGCGCGAGAAAGGTTTCATCCGCGCGCACCTGTCGAAGGACGGCGAGCCGGAGAAGGTGCTGTTCTCGGAGCTCCCGTACGTCGAGGAAGGCCATCTGAACAGCCCGGAGTCGATTGCGCGCCTGCAGAAGCTCACGGAGCATGTGCAGAACAACGTCGACGCGGTTGTTTCGCTCGGCATCGGCGGCTCGTACCTCGGCGACAAGGTGCTGTTCGACACCTGGTGCGGCGAGTTCTGGAATGAGAAATCGAAGGAAGAGCGCAACGGCTTCCCAAAGGTCTATTTCAGCGGCAACAACATCGATTCGCGCCGTACGGGCGACCTGATCCATTCGCTCGAGTATCAGGCGGATGTCGCAGAGATGCACAAGCAGAAGAAGTTCAAGGTTCTGCTGCTCGTCATCTCGAAATCGGGCGGCACGCTCGACACGATGTCGAACTTCATGGTCATCTACGATGAGCTCCTGAAAAGGTCGAACCTCGATCTCGAGGTCGTCGCGGTCACGGATCCGAACATGGAGAACCAGACCATCCTGAAGAAGCTCGCCATCGAAAAGGGCTGGCCGCAGTTCGCGGTTCCGGACGGCGTCGGCGGCCGCTTCTCCGTGTTCTCGGAGGTCGGCCTGACGCTCGCTGCCTGCATCGGCTATGACATCAAGGGCTTCCTGCAGGGCGCGCAGGACATGGACAAGGTCTGCCAGAACGAAGATATGTGGCAGAACCCGGCTATGCTTAACGCGGCGCTGAAGTTCGCCGCTTCGGAGAAGCACGGCCGCGATATCGAGGTCATGATGCCATACGGCGACTACCTCGAGTCCATCTCGGAGTGGTATATCCAGCTACTCGCGGAGTCGCTCGGCAAGCAGTTCAACAAGGAAGGCAAAGAGGTTTGCTACGGCCGCACGCCAATCGTCGCACTCGGTACGCGTGATATGCACTCGATGACGCAGCAGCATCAGCAGGGCAAGCTCAACAAAGTCGTGCAGTTCATCAAAGTCGCGAACTGGAAGAATGACCTGACCATCCCGAACGTGTTCCCGGAGGCAGAGAAGCTCGCGAGCGTCGCGGGCGTCACGTTCAGCGAGGCACTCGAGACGGCACGCCAGTCGAACGCGGATGCGCTCGCTTCGAATAAGCGTTATAACGCATGCTTCACGCTGCCGGAGCTCACGCCGTATCATCTCGGCGAGCTGCTCTACATGCTCGCGCTGTCCATCGCCTATGAGGGCGAGCTCGCGGATGTCGATGCATTCGACCAGCCGGGCGTCGAGGCCTACAAGAAAATCATGTGGCCGCGCCTGCAGGCACTGAAGAAGCAGAAAGAAGCAAAGTAAAACTTTTGCTGATTGCAGAAGAGAATGGCAAGACTCTGTCAAAAGGCAGGGTCTTCTTTTTGGAGATTTTGCCAATGATTGAACGTATGTCCGTCAATAAAAGACAAAAATTAAAGATTCTGCTGCTCGTCCTGCTCGGTATCTGCATCATCGGGGGCTTCTTCTCCATATCGGATGGGCAGCCAGCTGCATTGGAGGGAACGCCGAATGTCCCGCAGGAAGGGATAAAGAAGACGGGAACGGTAGGCCGCACCGGCATCGCCGGGGCAGATCTCGCGCGGGAGACCGGGGAGCTCCACAACCCGTTCTCGATGGGACATGAAACCCGCGAGCAGGCGGCGCAGAAAGTCCAAGCTCCCGCCGCGCAGAATCCACCGCTGCAGCAGGGTGATGCCGGGCTGCAGCAGCAGGATCCGGGTCAGCTGCGCAGCGGCCGGGCGCGAGCGAGCCGCGGAAGCGCCGCGCCCGAGGTGGAGCCGGCCGTGGAGGAAGCGCCGCCCGTCCTGCCCTCGCTGAAAGGTGTGGTGTCCGGCGGCACGGTTCCCGTCGCCATCCTCGAGATGGACGGGCAGCAGAAGGTCGTTCTGACCGGAGACTGGCTCGGGGACTGGCATATCCTCTCGATTTCGGATGCCGGTGTCGAGCTCGAGGCGGATGGCAATTCCTTCTGGCTCAGCGTGCCCTGATGACAATACTGGAAAACGAGAAAATAGGCTTTGACGAACTGAATCAGGATGGGAGGGTTCTTTGGTGAAATGGGAAATGCGGAGCGGAAAAGGAATGGCCGCTCTACGGGAAATGGCCTGCCTTTTCTGGATCTGGCTGCTTTTCAGCCTGACTTCTTTCATGCCGCATGCTGCGGCGCAGCCGATGACGGTGCAGGCGGTCGACACGGATGTGTGTTCCCTGCTGCTTTCCGTGGCGCGCGCTGGCGGCATCCATCTCGTCATCGGCGGGGATGTCGCGGGGCAGGTGACCGTCAACCTGACGGAGGAGCCGATGGAGATCCTGCGGGCGGTCGCGCAGACGAACGGGCTGGCGTTCACGCAGAAAGGGAACGGAATCGTGCTGATCACATCCGCGAGCGGGAAAGGGCTCTACGATGCCTATCAGTGGAAAATCCGCTATGCAGATCCGCAGGAGCTCGCTGATGCGGTAAATTTATATTGGTCGGAAGAAGGAAATCACCCCAAAACGTCGAATATGAGCAAAGGTAATGAGAATATGTCCGGCCGTCAGCCTGCCAAGCAGAAGCTGTCTGTTCCCAAAGAACCCGCGGTGGAAAGGCCGCAAGGGCGCGGCGTTTTCGTCGATGCGACGGGCGGCAGCCTCGTCTATTTCGGCACGCCGAGGGATGCCGGCCGCATCGGGACGATGATCGAGAAGCTCGATGTGCCGCCACGGCAGGTTTCCCTCGAGGCGAAGGTCGTCGCATTGACGAAGGATGGCTCGAAATCCATCGGCGTCGAGTGGGACAGCGGCGTGCAGGCAGACACGATCACGGTGAGCCGCGCGGCAGAGGGCGGCCCGTTCCGCGGGTATTCGGAAATCCGGCTGCACGAACTCGTGTCGGACGGTCGGGCGAAGATCCTCGCACGGCCGAACATCACGACCTTGCAGGGCCGCGAGGCCTTCATCAAGATCGGCGGTGACGTGCCGATTGCAAAGACGCGCACGACGAACCGTGAGACGACGCAGTCCTACGACTACCGGCCGGTCGGCATCATCCTGCAGTGCACGCCGCGCATCAATGCCGATGGCACAATCACGACGCGGGTGCATACGGAGGTCAGCACGCCGGAATATATCAACGATTTGAAGACCTATCGGTTCCAGGACCGGCAGGCGGATACGAATGTCCGGCTGCGCGACGGTGAGACTATGGTCATCGGCGGGCTGATCGGGCAGGAGGAAGCGCGGCACATGTCCGGCATCCCCTTGCTGAGCCGGATGCCGGTGTTCGGCGGCTTTTTCCGCTATCTGAAGAGCAGCCGGCAGGACTCGGAAATCATGATTTTCTTGACAGCACACGCGGTGGAGCCGCGCGGCGCCGCCTCATAGAATAGATAAAAGATTAGGAGCGAACGGGAAAATGGCAATAACGGTTATGATTGCAGACGATCACGCACTGCTGCGGCAGGGAATCAAGCGCGTGCTGAACTTCGAGGACGACCTGAAAGTCGTCGGGGAAGCGGAGGACGGACAGGAGACCCTCGCGCGTGTCTTGCTTCTGAAACCGGATATCCTGCTGCTAGACCTCAACATGCCGGGATTGACCGGCCTCGAGGTCCTGAAGCAGATGAAGGCGGCGCATTCCAAGACGAAGGTCATCGTGCTGACCATCCACGACAGCGACAACTACGTGCTCGAGCTGCTGAAGAACGGCGCGCTCGGCTATCTGCTCAAAGATGTCGATTCGGACACCCTCGTCAAGGCCATTCATATCGTGCACAAGGGAAAGCCGTATATCTATCCGCAGCTCGCGGAACGTATCTTCGGCGTCGAGACGGTCGAAGGGGATGTCAGCAAGAAGGCGGACGCCGTCATCGAGGAACGCCGCCGCGAGTGCCATCTGACCGCCCGCGAGATGGACGTGCTGAAATGCGTCGCGAAAGGCATGAGCAATGCTGATATCGGGGATGCGCTCGGCGTCAGCGAAAAGACCGTGAAGAACCACATGACGAGCATTTTCCGCAAGCTCGAGGTCAACGACCGCACGCAGGCGCTGATTTACGTGCTCAAGAAGCATCTGATCACGCTCGGCGAATGAGCGGAATGAGCGGATGGAAAGCATAAAGATGAATCAAGAAAGGCAAAAATCCATTTTGGAGGATTGCCTTTTTTTTCTGTCCGCTTTGCGATATAATGAAAGAAATCAATCATGAACAACGTTCATTTTTTGTCATGAAGAAAGACAGAAGAAACGAGGAGAGCTATGTCATATTCCATTCAGTTACATGTCAAAGGCAGGCGCTGCGTGATCCTCGGCGGCGGGCGCGTCGCCGAACGCAAGGCATTGAAGCTGGCAGAGGCCGATGCAGAAGTCATCGTCATTTCCCCGGATGTCACGGCGGAGCTCCGGAGCCGCCATGAGGCGGGCGAGATCGTCTGGCAGAAGAAGCGCTATGGAAAGGGCTGCCTCGCCGGTGCCTCGCTGGTATTCCTGACCGCTGACCTCCGCGAGGACGCGGAAACGGTGCGTAAGGAAGCGCACACGGAGGGAGCACTCGTCAATGACGCCGTGCACCCGGAGGCATCGGATTTCGATGTGCCGGCGAGCGTCGTGCGCGGTGACTTGGAATTCGACGTATCGACGAACGGGGCGAGCCCGGAGCTTGCGCGGCAGATTCGCATGGAGCTCGAGGCGCAGTATCCCGTGGTATTCGGCGAGTTCCTCGCGTTCCTGCAGGAGAAGCGCAAGGCCGTGCGGGAGCATATCCTCGATGGCGTGACGCGTCAGGATTTCTGGCGGAAGGCCATCGATGCGGAGACGCTCCGCCTTCTGCATGAAGGGAATATCGCGCAGGCAAAGGAAAGGGTCAATCATGCAGCTGTTGCTATTGGGATTTAATCATAAGACGGCGCCGGTCGAGGTACGCGAGCGCTTTTCCATCGGTAAGGGCGACCTGCGGCGCGGCCTCTCGAACCTCGAGGACTACGAGTCCATCCACGAGGCGGTCGTGCTCTCGACCTGCAACCGGACGGAAATCTACGCCGTGACGGACGGCGAGGCGGACGGCGAGGCCGTCGTGAAGGAATTCCTCTTTGACCTCGCGGGCAGCGAGGAGGATATCGACGAATACCTCTATACCTATGAGGGGGAGGCGTGCGTCCGCCATCTGTTCCGCGTGGCATCGAGCCTCGATTCCCTCGTGCTCGGCGAGGGGCAGATCCTCTCGCAGGTCAAGGAGGCCTACGCCGTCGCGCGCGAGGAGCATACGACGAGCACGGTACTGAACACGCTTTTCCACCGCGCCATCAAGACGGGCAAGCGTGTGCGCACGGAGACGCAGATCCAGAACCGGTCGGTGTCCGTGAGCTACGCGGCCGTAGAGCTCGCGAGCCACAGTCTCGGCGGCCTGCTCGGCTGCAAGGCGCTGATCTTCGGCGCGGGCAAGATGGCCGAGCTCACGATCCAGCATCTGCGCTCGCACGGCGTGACGGATCTCTACATCACGAACCGGCATATCGAGCGCGCGGAAAAACTCGCCGCGTCGTATGACGGGAAGGCCGTGCCGTTCCAGGATGCCATCGCGAAGGCCGTGGACATCGATATCATCGTGACGTCGACGGGCGCGCCGCACTACGTCGTGAAGCCTTGGGAGACGCAGCGCCTCATGGCCAAGCGCAAGGGCCGTCCGCTCTTCTTCATCGATATCGCCGTGCCGCGCGACGTGGATCCGGAGGTCGGGGAGATCAAGGGCGTGACGCTCTACAATATCGACGCGCTCGAGTCCGTCGTCGATGCGCATAAGCAGGCGCGTGCGCGTGACGCCGTGGCGGCAAGGCGGATCGTCGAGGAGGAAGTCTCCGACGTGCTCGGCAAGTTCCAATACCTGTCCTTCCAGCCGCTCATGGCTCTGCTCTCGGACCGCTGCGAGGGCATCCGCTGCCGCGAGATGAAGCGCTGGAGCTCGAAGCTCGCGGATCTCAGTGATGAGGACTGGCGGCAGATTGACCACATGACGCATCAGATCGTGCGGAAGATTCTGCGTACGCCGATGAAGAAGCTCGCGGAGTCCGCCGGCACGCGCAAGGAGGACTTCTACATCGAGGCGATGCGCGCGCTTTTCAAGCTCGACACGATAGGGGAGATGGACATCCGTGAAAAAGAAACGCATCCGTATCGGTACGCGGAGCAGTGAGCTCGCGCTCTGGCAGGTGGACTTCGTCGCGCAGAAGCTCCGCGCGCGCTATCCGGAGCTCGAGGTCGAGGAGATCCGCATCAAGACGAAGGGTGACAAGATTCTCGACGCGCCGCTCGCGAAGATCGGCGGCAAGGGGCTCTTCACGAAAGAGCTCGAGCAGGCCATGCTCGACGGTTCCATCGACCTCGCCGTGCACAGCCTGAAAGATGTGCCGACGGCATTGCCGGACGGCCTGACGCTCGGTGCCATCACGAAGCGCTCGTACGCCGGCGATGTGCTCGTCAGCGAGCGCTACGCCTCGTTCGCGGAGCTGCCGCAGGGCGCGAAGGTCGGCACCTCGAGCCTGCGGCGCAAGGCACAGCTCCTGCATGAGCGGCCGGATCTGCAAATCGTCTCGCTGCGCGGCAATGTCAACTCGCGTCTTCGGAAGATGCACGATGAGGGCTTTGACGCCATCGTGCTCGCGGAGGCCGGCATGCAGCGGCTCGGCAAGGGCGCGCAGATCACGGAAAAGCTGCCGATGCGCTGGATTCTGCCGGCGGTCGGGCAGGGCGCGCTCGCAGTCGAGACGCGGGCAAAGGACGAGGAGATGCTCGACCTGCTCGCGTTCCTGAATGATGCGGATATGGCCGCGGCGGCGCGCGCCGAACGCGCGTTCCTCGCACGCGTCGAGGGCGGCTGTCAGGTGCCGGTCGGCGTCTACGGGACGGCAGAGGGCGATGCGCTCCGCATCGAGGCGGTCATCGCCTCACTCGATGGTGCGCGGCTCTACCGCGCGGCCGCGGAGGGCTCCCGCGAGGATGCGGAAAACCTCGGCACGGCCTTGGCAGACAAGCTGCTCGATGCGGGCGGCATAGCAATCCTGCACGAGCTCGGCCTTCTGCTGGATCGGAACTGACAGGCCGCAGAACAGAGAGGAACGAATCTTATCCGTAAGAATATCGCGATGAGGGATTGGCATGGAAAAACAGAAAAGCCCCGGAATGGTGTACTTAGTCGGCGCGGGCCCGGGAGATCCTGGGCTGCTGACGGTCAAGGCGAAGGAATGCCTGCAGAAAGCCGATGTCGTGGTCTACGATTATCTGGCCTCGCCGCGCATCCTGGAATGGGCGAGTGACGCGGCCGAGCGTATCTACGTCGGCAAACGCGCGAGCCATCACACGATGCGGCAGATGGATATCAGCGCCTTGCTCGCCGAGAAGGCGAACCAGGGCAAGACCGTCGTCCGGCTGAAGGGCGGCGACCCGTTCGTGTTCGGCCGCGGCGGCGAGGAGGGCATCGTGCTGCGCGAGGCCGGCGTCCCGTTCGAGATCGTGCCGGGCGTGACGTCGGCGATTGCGGTGCCGGCGTACGCGGGCATCCCGGTCACCCACCGGGCCGTTGCGGTCTCATTCGCCATCGTGACGGGACATGAAGACCCGACGAAGGCGGAGAGCGGCATCCGCTGGAAGCAGCTTGCGACGGGCGTCGACACGCTGATCTTCCTGATGGGCATCGCGAACCTGCCAAAGATCACGGCGAAGCTCATCGAGAACGGCAGGCCAGCCGATACGCCGGCAGCCGTGATCCGCTGGGGCACGAAGCCGGAGCAGCGGACGCTCGTGACGACGGTCGGCCGCGCGGCAGAGGACGTCGCGCGTACGGGATTGCAGCCGCCGGCGATATTCCTCATCGGCGATGTCGTGCGGCTCCGGGACAAGCTCCAGTGGTTTGACCGGCTCGCGCAGCGGCCGCTCTATGGCAAGCGCGTCCTCGTCACGCGCTCGCGCGCGCAGGCCTCGAGGCTCACCGTCATGCTCGAAGAACTCGGTGCGGAGGTGGTCGAGCTGCCATTCATCGCAATCTGCGAACCGGACAACCATTACGCGGCGCTCGATGCGGCAATCGCACATCTGGAGGATTACGCCTGGGTGCTCTTCACGAGCGTCAACGGCGTCGCGCATTTCTTCATGCGGCTCGAGAAGGCAGGGAAGGACACCCGCGCGCTCGGCTACGCGCGCGTCGCGGCCATCGGTTCCGCGACGGCGGAGGCGCTCCGAGAGCATGGTATACGTGCCGACATCGTGCCGGAGCAGTACCGCGCCGAGGGCATGCTCGAAGCGCTGCACGGGAAACTGCCGCCGCGTGCGAAGATCCTGATCCCGCGCGCGCAGGAGGCCCGGAACGTCCTGCCGGACAAACTCCGCGAGCAGGGCATGCAGGTCGATGTCGTGCCGGCCTATGCGACGGCCACCGCGCCAATCGATGCCGATGCTCTGCAGGAGACGCTCGGGCATATCGACTTCGTGACCTTCACGAGCTCGTCGACCGTGAGGAACTTCGTCGCGGCGCTCGGCAACATCACGCCGCTCGAGACGGTCAAGACCGCCTGCATCGGCCCGATTACGGCGGACACGCTGCGGAAGCTCGCGGGGGAGCCGGATATCGTTGCGGAGACCTATACGATACCGGGACTGATCTCGGCCATCACGGCCTATGTGCAGGCAGAGGCAATCGAAAAGAAGGACAGTTGATTTTTGCCATGCGGCAAAAGGATGACCGGGGGAATCCCCGGGAATATATGGGAGATGCTTTACGATGGAAAATCAGATTCTTCGTCCGCGCCGGCTCCGCGTGAGTCCGGCTATCCGCCGGATGGTGCGCGAGACCACGCTCACGCCGTCGGATTTCGTGTACCCGCTCTTTGTCGTGCCGGGTGAGGGCGTGCGCGAGGAGATCCCGAGCATGCCGGACGTCTTTCATCTGTCGGTCGACCAGGCCGTCGAGACGGCAAAGCAGGTCTACGAGCTCGGCATCCCGGCCGTCGAGATTTTCGGTCTGCCGGAGTACAAGGACGCAGACGGTTCGTCGGCCTGGAATCCGAAAAGCCCGGTGCAGTGCGCCATTGCGGCCATCAAGAAAGCCGTCCCGGATCTCGTGATCGTCGGCGACGTCTGCCTCTGCCAGTACACGTCGCACGGCCATTGCGGGCATCTGACCGGCCACTACGTGGATAATGACAAGACGCTGCCGCTGCTGCAGAAGGTCGCGCTTTCTCAGGCCGAGGCCGGCGCGGATATCGTTGCGCCGTCCGATATGATGGATGGCCGCGTGGCCGCCATCCGCGAGGTGCTCGACGTCCATAACTTCATCAATGTCTCGATCATGAGCTACGCCGTGAAATACGCGTCGGCGTTCTACGGCCCGTTCCGCGATGCAGCGGACAGCGCACCGCAGTTCGGCAACCGCAAGCAGTATCAGATGGATCCGGCGAATGTCCGCGAGGCGATGAAGGAGACCGACCTCGATATGGCCGAGGGCGCGGACATCATCATGGTGAAGCCCGCGATGACCTATCTCGACGTCGTCAGCAAGGTGCGCGCGCGCATTGACCGTCCGGTCGCGACCTACAACGTCAGCGGCGAGTACGCGATGGTGAAGGCGGCCTCGCAGAACGGCTGGATCGACGAGCGGCGCATTGTGCTCGAATCCCTGCTCTCGATGAAGCGCGCCGGCGCGGATATCATCATCACGTATCACGCGGTGGATGCCGCACGCTGGCTCATGGACGGGGCAGAATGACAGAGAAAGATTGATGAGAGAGTGAGACGCGCGAGAAAAGGGACTGGGAGACTATGTGTAAAGTTTTGGTTGTCGATGACGATGACGCGATCCGCGACCTGCTGCATATCCAGCTCATGCGAAATGGCTACGAGGTCGATGAGGCAGAGGACGGCGAGGCGGCACTCGACAAGGCAAAGGGCAGCGACTTCATCCTGCTCGATATCATGCTGCCGAAGCTGGACGGCTACGAGGTCTGCCGCCGGCTCAAGGCTGACGATGCGACGAAGCGGATTCCCATCATCATGCTGACAGCAAAGACGGAGGAGATCGACACGGTGCTCGGGCTTGAGCTCGGGGCCGACGATTATTTGGCAAAGCCGTTTTCCATGCGCGAGCTGCTCGCACGCATGAAAGCCGTCGAGCGGCGGATCGCGAAACAGGAAAAGCCGGCGGCAGCGGCAGGCGCCGAGATGCAGCTGCAGCTCGGCGGGCTCTGCATGGACTTTGCAGCGCACCGCGTGAGCCTCGCGGGTCGGGAGATCGACCTGACGCCGAAGGAGTACGAGCTCCTGAAGCAGTTCCTGACCCATATCGGGCGCGCGTATTCGCGCGATGAACTGCTGAGCCGCATCTGGGGCTATGACTACTACGGCGATACGCGGACGGTCGACGTGCATATCCGGCATTTGCGGCAGAAGCTCGCGGCGGATCCGTCCATCGCGAACGCAATCGAGACGGTGCGCGGGGTCGGCTACCGTTTCGTGCACCCCAAAGACTGAACCGAATACAGGAAGCAAAGGCGCTGGCAGGATTTTTGCCGGCGCCTTTCTGCAAAATTCCTGCAAAAAGGAAGTGGTAAGAAAGTTTACAAAAACATAACATAACCGAAACATATAGCAGGAGAGTTTCTCCTAGAATGAAGGCAGAACGAAAACACCGGAGGAGGATACGCGATGTACGCAATCATCGATGTCGGATCGAACACGGTCCGCATGAATATCTATAAACTTGTCGGCGGCCATATTTCCCTGGTCATGAGCAAGAAGGAGTCCGTCGGGCTCGCTTCCTATGTCCGCAATGGGCAGATGACGGCAGAGGGCATTGACCGCGCCTGCGAGGTGCTTTCCGAGTTCCGCACGATCTTGCAGGATCTCAGCATCACGAATTTCCATGTGTTCGCGACCGCTGCGCTCCGCAACGCGGCGAACAGTCGCGCGGCAATCGCCGAGATCATGGACCGCACGGGCGTCTATGTCGAAGTCCTCTCCGGCGAACGCGAGGCAGAGCTCGACTATATCGGCGTTTCGCATTCGGTCGATGTGACGGACGGCCTGCTCATCGATATCGGCGGCGCCTCGACCGAGCTCGTCGTCTACGCGGACGGCGAAATCCGCAAGAAAGTCAGCCTGCCGGTCGGCTCGCTCAATATGTACGACCGCTATGTCACGAACCTGCTGCCGAGCCGCGCGGAACGCAAGGCCATCAAGCAGCACGTCCTGAACCTGCTGAAAAGAGGACGCAGACCTGAACTACGGGGAGTACCCGCGCGTCTGCGGCGTCGGCGGCACAATCCGCGCGGCGCGCAAGCTGAACAACTACATGTTCCGTGCCGCTCTATGAACGGCTGAAGTTCGTCGAAATCTTCACGAGCAACCTCGATGAGTTCTTCATGGTGCGCGTCGGGAGTCTTTTTGACCTCGACCGGGTCAAGCCGGACAAGCGCGACAACAAGAGCGGCATGACGGCGAGCGAACAGCTGATGGCCGTCTTTGACAGCGTGCGGGAACTTTATCCGAAGCGTGACAGTATTTTCCACGAGGTAGAGATGCTGCTGCGCGAGCATGGCATCGAGCATCTGCGCTTTGAGGATATCGACCCGGATACGCAACGCTATTTTGAGCAGTATTTCCGCGAGCAGATCCTGCCGGTGCTGTCCCCGCAGATCATCGACTTGCACCATCCGTTCCCACATCTTGCGAACAAGGAACTGCTTGTCGGTGCCTTGCTGAAGCACGAACATCACGTGACGCTCGGCATGGTGCCGCTCGCGCCGTCCCTGCCGCGCTTCGTGCTGGCACCGGGTAACCGCATGGCGTACGTCCTGCAGGAAGGCACCGTATGCGCCGGTGACCGGCATCAACCGGTTCGGCGCGGATTCGATGCTCGACTTCATAAAGAAAAAGGATGTGCTGCTCTCGTATCCGTACGAGGACTTCGGCATTTTCCTGCAGGTGCTTCGCGAGGCAGTCAGCTCGCCGGAGGTCGTTTCCATCAAAATCACGATCTACCGCATCGGGCACGGCCACTACGAACGGCTGCTCGTCGCACCGGTCGGCCTGAAGCCTGCGCTGCTGCACCTCATCGACGAGGAGGCAGGCAAGGCTCAGCGCGGCGAGCCCTGCGGCATCCGGCTCAAGATGAACTCCATCACGGACCGCGCGCTCATCGATGCGCTGGTCCGCGCGAGCCAGGCGGGCGTCGTGATCCACATGATCGTGCGCGGCATCTGCTGCCTGGTTCCGGGAATCTCCGGCGTCACGGACAACATCCATGTCCACAGCATCGTCGGCCGTTTCCTCGAGCACGCGCGCGTGTTCGCGTTCGGGCAGGGCGAGAAGCCGAAGCTCTACATCGCTTCGGCAGACTGGATGACGCGCAACACCGAGAACCGCGTCGAGGTCGCTGCGCCCGTCGAGAATCCGGAACTCCGGCAGCAGATTCTCGACATGATGGCCTTGCAGTTCTCGGATACGAGGAAGGGTCGCGCCATCGGGCCGGACGGCGCTTGTCACGTCATCACGCCGGATACCGGCGTCAACGCACAGGAAGAACTCATGAAGCGGGCTCATCAGCGCGCAAAAGTTTCTTGAGCAATCTTGAAACAGAAAGATTTTGGAGGTAATCGCATGAAAATGCACGTAGGAGGGCTCAATCTATTTTACGGAGATCATCAGGCGCTATTTGATGTTAGCCTCGATGTCCCCGAACATCAGGTTGTCGCACTGATTGGCCCGTCAGGTTGCGGGAAATCGACGTTCCTGCGGACGCTCAACCGCATGAACGATCTGATTGACGGTGTCCGCATCGAGGGCGAGATCACGCTCGACGGCGAGGACATCTACGCGCCGAACACCGACCTCGTCCATCTGCGGAAACGGGTCGGCATGGTGTTCCAGCACCCGAATCCGTTCCCGATGTCCATTTACGACAACGTGGCCTATGGTTGCCGCGTGCATGGACTCACGGACAAGAAAATCCTCGACGAGACCGTCGAGCGCAGCCTGCGCGGCGCGGCGCTCTGGGATGAGGTCAAGGATCGCCTGAACGCTTCGGCGATGGGCATGTCCGGCGGCCAGCAGCAGCGCCTCTGCATCGCGCGCGTCATGGCCGTCGAGCCGGAGGTCGTGCTGATGGACGAGCCTTGCTCGGCCTTGGATCCGATTTCCACGATGAAGATTGAGTCGCTGATTACCGAAATCAAGAAGAAATATACAATCGTCATCGTCACGCATAATATGCAGCAGGCGGCGCGTGTTTCGGATGATACGGCGTTCTTCCTGAACGGCAAGCTGATCGAGCACGACAAGACGGATGTCATCTTCACGAAGCCGCACAACAAGAAGACCGAGGACTATATTACGGGGAGGTTTGGTTGACGATGGTGATGGAAATGGAAACGCAGAAGACAAGGCAGGAGTATATTCAGCAGCTCGCAGAGGTGCAGGACAAGGTCTATCAGATGGGGCTTATGGCGGAAGTCGCCGTGCGCCGCTCGCTGAAGGCGCTCGTTGAGAACGATGTGGATCTTGCGGAGAAGGTCATGGAGGCTGATGACGCGATCGACAAGAAGATCGAGGAGATTGAGGATGACTGCATCCTGCTCATCGCGAAGCAGCAGCCGATTGCGCATGACCTGCGCGTCATCGCGACGGGGTTCAAGATCTCGACCGATATCGAGCGCATCGGCGACCACGCCTTTGACATCGCCCGTACGGCGAAAGAGGAGGGCGGCCTGCTCGATGACGAGCGCAAGGCACTGATTCGCGAGCTCGGCGACTGTGCGGTCGAGATGGTCTCACGTGCGATGGAAGCCTATCGCGCGGCCGATATCCACATGGCCGACGAGATCCGCCACATGGACCGCAAGATAGACGATATCTTCAACCGCACGTTCTATTCGCTGTCGCATTTCGTGACCGACGAGAGCAAGCGCGTCGAGGATGCGACGCGGCTGCTGTTCGTCGCCCGCTTCCTCGAGCGCATCGGTGACCACGCCGTGAACATCGCGGAATGGGTCGTCTACCTTGAGACGGCGGAGCGTATTCATACGAAGAAGATCCGTCACGTAAACGCTATGCAAGAGGGAAAGTAAGCGTAAATACCGTGCCCGTCTCCAGCTCAGGTGCCGTATGGCTTTCCACCTGGATTGTGCCGCCGAACAGCTTCGTCAGGGTCTGCACGAGAGAAAGCCCGACGCCGTTTCCGCCGGATTTGCGTGAGCGCGCCTTGTCGACGCGGTAGAACCGGTCAAAGATATGAGGCAGATTTTCCTTGCTGATGCCGATGCCGTTATCGGCGACGCGGATTTCTACGGAATCTTCGGCTTTCCGGCAGGTCAGATGGATATGGCCGCCTTTCGGCGTGTACTTGATGGCATTATCGATAACGTTCGTCAGGATCTGGCGGAACAGATCCTCCGAAGCAGACAATCTGGCAGATGTCTCGATGGACAGCTCGACGAGCTGTCCTTTTTTCTGTGCTTTGCGGTGCAGGGACATGGCCGCGTCACGCAGCACGGCGCCGGCCTCAATCGGCTCCTGCTTCTTGGTCAGCAGTTCGCGCGTCTCGTTGTCGTCGAGCTTTGCGAGCTCGAGCAAGCTCGTGATCAGGCGGTTCATGCGCGTCGATTCCTTCAGGATCACTTCGCTGCAGTGATGGCTGACTTTCGGGTCGGAGAAATCGTCGCCGGCGAGCAGCTCGGCGAAGCCCTGGATCGAGGTCAGCGGCGTGCGCAACTCGTGCGCCGCGTTGCTGACGAACTCAGCCTGCCGCGCGAGCATCTCCCCGAGCCGTTCGGTCACGCGGTTCATCGCGTGGATCAGCACGTCGAACTCATCGCCGGTATGGTAGTCGATGCGTCCGGTCAGATCCCCGCGGATTACGCGGCGCGAGGCCTCGATGATCGAGACGATTGGCCGGAGCTGGCGGTTCGCGAGCATCATCGCGAGCAGGATGGAAAGGAAGAAAGCAATCCCGAGCGAGATGAGGAGCGCGAATATGGCATGGTGCAGCGCGTCCTCGATGGGCTGCAGCGAGGTCGACGTGCGGATCATGCCGATGAAACGGCCCTGCTGATAGAACGGGATGGCGACGTAGAGCATGGTCTCTTTCAGCGTGTCGCTGTACCGCTGGTTCATGCCGTACTCCTCCGCGAGTGCGGTCTGCACCTCCGGCCGGTTCCGATGGTTGTCCATCGTCTCCACGTCGCCGTTGGAGTCCGCGAGCACGTTGCCGCTCTCATCGATGATGGTGATGCGGAGATTCGTGTCCTTGCGGATCGCCTCAATCTTCGACGAGAGGGCGGCCGGAGATTCATAGATGGAATCGGGCAGCGTCAGCGACAGGATCTGTGCCTGATGGAGCAGTTCGGTTTCCTGCTCGGCCACGCGCTCATCGTAGAAATATTTCATCAGCATCGCGCCGAGCAGAGTGAGCCCGAGGAACGTCAGGGCCAGGAATGAGCCTAGGATCCGCCACGCGATTTTCGTCCGGAAAATTTTTGGCATTGCCTTCACCTCACGCCTATTTTACCATAGCAGGCCAAGGGCAGGCACGAATTTACAAAAACGTAACATGACCGCAACAAAGAGCGGGGCGCGTTTTGCTACCATACAGTCAGGATAAAAATATAGATGGACGCGGGGGCAAGCTCCCAGCGGTTCCATGATTCTCTAGAGGAGGAGAAAATTATGTTCAGCAAGAAAAAGATCCTGATGGCGGCGGGCGCCTTGATGGTTTCCGCGTCGATGCTCCTGACCGGCTGCGGTGGATCGCAGTCTGGCGCAAAGGACAGCGGTGCTGCGGAGACGCAGATCTCCGGCAAGGTCAGCGCATCCGGGTCTACGGCGCTCCTTCCGCTCTTGAAGCCAGCGCAGGAAGCGTTCCAGCAGAAATATAAAGATGTGACGATCAACGTCGCTGGCGGCGGCTCCTTCACGGGCATGAACCAGGTCGCTGAGGGTTCGGTCGATATCGGTGATTCCGATGTCAACCTGCCGGATGAGTACAAAGACAAAGGGCTTGTCGACCACAAGGTCGTCGTTGAGCCGTTCGTCTTCATCGTTGACAAAGACAACGCGGTCGACAACCTCACGAAAGACCAGGTTGTCGGTATCCTGATCGGCAAGATCACGAACTGGAAGGAAGTCGGCGGCAAGGATCAGAAGATCACGCTGATCCACCGTGCAAAGTCCTCGGGTTCCCGTGCAACGATCAGCGATGTCGTACTGAAGGGCGCAAACTTCACGGATGACGCGGTCATCCAGGATTCCAACGGTGCGGTCCGCGCTGGTGTCGCGAGCACGCCGGGCGCTATCGGCTATGTCGATGCACCGTATGCCGATGATTCGGTCAAGATCCTGAAGTTCGACGGCGTTGAGTATTCCGCGCAGAACATCATCGACGGCAAATATCCGATCTACGGCTATGGCCACATGTACACGAAGGGCGAGCCGACTGGTGCGGTCAAGGCGTTCATCGAGTACATCCTGAGCGATGAATTCCAGAACAGCCAGGTTGAGAAGCTCGGCTTCATCCCGGTCAGCAAAATGAAGAAATAATCACCGTGTCCTTGGGAAGCCGCTGATGGATAAGCCGAAGCAGATTTTGCGGGAGCCATGAAATCAGCGCTTCCTTTTTTGAATCAGAGGGGAGTATTATGGAACAGACGGTCAGCCTGAACGTTGTAGAGAAAAAGGGGCGTGAACCAGATCCGAGGCATGCACGGCGGCTTTTCTATGACCGCTGCGGCAGGTACCTGTTCATCGCGTCAGCCTGCCTTATGACGCTCATCATCTTTTCAATCATCTTCTTTGTCGGAAAGCAGGGGCTTCTGACCTTTGCAGATGTCAGCCCGCTCGACTTCTTCACGAGCGCGACGTGGAACCCGACGGACAAGCAGTTCGGCGCGCTGTCGTTCATCGTCGGTTCGCTCGAGACGACCCTGCTGTCGGTTGCCATCGGCACGCCGCTCGGTCTGCTCGGCGCCATCTTCCTTGCGAAGCTCGCGCCGGCGCCGGTCAAGCGCATCATGCGGCCGGCCGTTGACCTCTACGTGGCAATCCCTTCCGTCGTCTACGGCTATGTCGGCCTGACGCTCTTTGTTCCGTTCCTCCGCAGCACGTTCCATACGCCGCAGGGCTTCGGTGTGCTCGCGGCATCCCTCGTTCTCGCCATCATGATCATGCCGACCATCCTTTCCATCAGCACGGATGCGCTGAATGCGGTGCCGCGCCCGATGGAGGAGGCCAGCCTCGCGCTTGGCGCGACCTGGTGGCAGACGATGATCCACGTCATCCTGCCGGCGGCGCTGCCGGGCGTCATGACCTCGGTCGTGCTCGCGATGGCGCGCGCGGTCGGCGAGACGATGGCCGTGCAGATGCTGATCGGCAACACGCCGCAGATCGCGACGTCGCTCTTCATGCCGACAGCCACGCTCACGAGTGACATCGTCGTCGAGATGGGCAATACGCCGTTCGGCTCGTCGTGGGGCAACGCCTTGTTCCTGATGGCTTTCGTCCTGCTCATCCTGTCGCTCGGCATGATTCTGCTCATTCGCTACTTCACTGGAAAGCGGGTGGTCGCATGACATTGGTAAACGCGAAAGTCGAAAACAGCATCGCAAAGGCCGGCCTGTGGCTGGTCGGCATCTTCATCTTCGGCCTGCTCGCCGCATTCCTCGGGTATCTGCTCTACAAGGGCCTCCCGGTCCTGAGCCCGCATTTCATCTTCGGGAAATCGAGCGATATCACGGCGGGCGGCGGCGTCGGCGGCCAGCTGTTCAACTCCTTCTACATGCTGTTCCTGTCGATGGCCGTGTCCATTCCGGTCGCGATTGGCGCGGGCATCTACCTCGCGGAATACGCGAAAGAAAACCGCCTGACGAAATGCATCCGCCTTTCGGTCGAAAGCCTCGCGACGGTTCCGTCCATCGTCCTCGGCCTGTTCGGCATGATCATCTTCGTCAACAAGATGCACCTCGGCTTCAGCATCCTTGGCGGTTCGCTGACCCTCGTCCTGCTGAACCTGCCGATGCTCGTCCGCGTGACGGAGGAGGCCATCCGCACGGTGCCGAAGTCCTACGAGGAGGCCAGCCTCGCCGTTGGCGCGACGAAGCTACAGAGCATCTGGAAAGTCGTGCTGCCGAGCGCCCTGCCGGGCATCCTGACCGGCATCACGCTGACCGCCGGCCGCGCCCTCGGTGAGACCGCGATCCTGATCTTCACCGCCGGCACGACGACCTCGCGATTTCTCTACGATACCGACGTCATGGCGGGCGGCGAAACCCTCGCCGTGCACCTCTGGTACCTGCTCTCCGCTGGCCTCGTGCTGGATCGAGACGCCATCGCCGACGGCATCGGCGCCCTGCTGATCCTCACCATCCTCGTGTTCAACTTCATCCTTGTGCTGCCAATGCGTTATGTCCAAAGGCATCACATGAAGGGCTGAATTCTTCATAACCCATTTACCCACAATCTCTTACAAGAACGCCCCGTGGCAGCTGTTTGCTACGGGGCGTTCCTGCTTATCGACCTGTGTTCTTAGAGCTGGGAATTGGCGATTTACGGCACGGCCTCGAGGAATGGCTGCGTTTCGAGGTGGATCTCGAAGGTGCGGGGCCAAGGGTAGGAGGCTTCGAAGGTCAGATCCTTGAGCGTGTACTGCTTTGGGCCGCCGGGGAGGTTCAGCGTGAACGGCGCGCGCATGGCGGGGGCATTCTGGAAGGCTTGGACGCGGGGCTTCAGAGCCTCGTTCATCATGGCGTTTGCCGTGCGGTAGTTCTTCTCGAGGTCGAGGTCGGCGGTATTGATCCAGCCGGCCTTTTTCAGATTGTCATTGACCGTGTCGATGCCGTCTTTCAGGTAGAAGGTATCCTCGACCATACGGTTGCAGAGGAAGGTCAGCTGGGCTTGGTAGGTGGTCATGGCCTGTGCGTCATCTGCCACCATGGAAAAGTGGCTGCTGTACAGGCTAGCCTGAGCGAGGGCCGTGCCGATGGCGTTGCTCGTCGTGTTCCATCCGGCATAGGCGGCGAGCTTCGGGAGCGGCGCATCGCCGTCCTGTAGGAAAGGCAGGATGGTTTCCATTTCGGAGAAGTGTTTGCTGAGGTCGACGAGGGCGAGCCTTTCTCCATCTTTCAGTCCCCGCGCAATGCGAGCGGCGGATGTCCGCCGCGTATCAGCCGGATCTTTTTCGAGGTCGATGGCGGAGAGGAACAGGGTGAAATCGGGTGCTCCGTTCCCATCTGGAGAAACGCGCCTGCCGCCGATTAGGCGGATCTTTTCGTCGGCGGCGGTGATGCACGGGACGGCCATATACGGCATGACGCGGTCCGCCATGCCGGGACTGCCTGTTTCGACGGTGATGCGCGGCGCGCGGCCGTGCAGTTCATTATCGATGCGCGCGACGAGGCCGAGCGCGAGCTCATCGGCGCCGTGCAGGACGTAGACCTGCGGCTCTGCGAGACCCTGTGCCGCGAGGTAGTCCTGGATATGCGCTTTTTCGATGTTCGGGATGCTGTACTGTTCGCCATCGTCCTGCCCGAGCACGAGCAGATGCAGCGTCCCCTCTTTGACGAGAGCGGCGAGCTCTTTGTTGAGCGCTTCGTTCTCGTCGAAATGCGCGAGATATTTCTGCATGCTGTCCGCGGGGATTCGCTGCATCAGCGTCTCGAGCTCTTTCTGCTCCTCTGCATCGAGGGAGACGCCAGCATACTGCTTCCCGACGAGCCGCGAATAGCGCATGAGGTCTTTTCGCTCCTGCAGGCTGTCGATGCTGTCCTGCGGGTTCATGCGCGGCAGGATGCCGAACCCGTAAACCGGGACATTCGGGTGTGCAGCGTGGAACGCGCGGAGAAAGGTGATGAGCGCGTCGATATCGTCTGCCGTCGCGGTCTTTTCGCGCGCGGAGAGCAAGCCGCCGTACAGGAGCTGGTCGACCGAGATGATGACGGCCTGCGCGTCACCGGCGTTATCCATCAGCCATTGGCGTTCGCCCACCGTGTTGCCTGGGGCCGAGTAGTAGTCCGAGAGCTCGGTCGGCGGCGTCACGATGTCCATGCCGCCGATGCGTCCTGCGTCGATGACGAAATCTTTGCAAGGCGGCCGGCCGTCGAGCGGGACGAGCAGGATTTTCGTGGCCTCGCTGCCCTGCGCGGCAGCGGGGGCAGCGGCGGTGGATACGGATGGGTGCAGGGCAAGATGCCAGTATACAAGCAGGGCGCCGAGCAGCAGAGTGAGAAACAGCAATGTCTTTTTCAAGATGAACCTCCGGGTCGTTAGCTTTACTCTCATTATACCATATCCGGGCGGATTTTATCGGAATGTTACAGAATAACAAGCTATTGCGTGCAAAAGAAACAGAAATGTAGTATAATAAGAGACAGTTTTTTACGGTTGCGCTTGCCTGAGACTGTGAGCGGGCAGGTGCAAGGAGTTCAGGAGAGTTTTATGCATAAGGAATATTTGATGGGCAATGAGGCGATGGGGCTCGGAGCGATGGCCGCGGGCGTGAACCTCGTCAGCGGATATCCGGGCACGCCGTCGACCGAGGTGCTCGAGACCATCGCGCGGCACAATGCGGACAAGCGTATCCATGTGGAGTGGTCGACGAATGAGAAGGCTGGGCTCGAGACGGCGGCCGGCGCGGCGATGACTGGCGCGCGGTCGCTCGTGACGATGAAGCAGGTCGGCCTGAATGTCGCGACGGATCCGCTCATGAGCCTCGCGTATCTCGGTGTTGAGGGCGGCATGGTCGTGCTCGTCGCCGATGACCCGGGGCCGATTTCGTCGCAGACGGAGCAGGATACGCGCACGTTCGCGCGGTACGCGAAGCTGCCATGCTTTGACCCGACGGGCGTTGCGGAGGCCTACGAGATGATCCAGGAGGCGTTCGCGTTCTCGGAGCGGTATCATACGCCGGTGCTCTTCCGGCCGACGACGCGCGTGGATCACGGCTATGCCACGGTTCCGGTCAAGGAGCCGGAAGCGTACGAGGAGTACGCTTCGAAAGGTTTCGTCCGCGATACGAAGCGCTGGGTCATCTTCCCCAAGCTGTCGTTCCGCGCGCATGGGGCTATCGAGGCGCGCAATGCCAGACTCACGAAGGTATTGTCGGACTATCCGCGCAACGAGGTGGTCGGCGGCAAGGCGGGCGTGCGGCGCGGCATCATCTCGCACGGCGTGTCGTGGACGTATCTGTGCGAGACCATGCGCGAATTCTGCGAGGCGGGGCATGCGGATATGCCGCGGCTCATGCGCGTTGCGACGCCGTTCCCCTTCCCCGAGGAAAAGGCCGTCGAGTTCCTGAAAGGGCTCGATGAGGTGCTCGCCATCGAGGAGCTTGACCCGGTCATCGAGCGTGAGCTCACGTACCTCTGCGGGAAATACCACCTCGCAGTCAAGATCCGCGGCAAGTTGACGGGCGATATCGCTGCGGCCGGCGAGAATATGCGCGACAGCGTCTACGCGGCTGTCGCGGCCTTCATGGGCTGGCAGACGGAGCAGCCAGCTGAGCGGCCGGAGCCGCCGGTCTCGGTCGTGCGCCCGCCGGTGCTCTGCGCGGGCTGCCCGCATCGGGCGTCGTTCTACGCGGTCAAGCAGGCGATGAAGGGGCAGAAATGCCTGTTTGCCGGCGATATCGGCTGCTATACGCTTGGCAATGCCATGCCGCTCGACATGGTCGACACCTGTCTCTGCATGGGCGCGGGCCTCGGCATCGCGCAGGGCATCGGCGCGATGGATCCGGCGACGAAATGCTTCGCGTTCGTCGGGGACTCGACCTTCTTTGCGGCAGCCATCACGGGCGCGGTCAACGGCGTCTACAATCAGGCGGATATGACGCTCGTCGTGCTCGACAACTCGACGACCGCGATGACCGGGCACCAGCCGCATCCGGGCACGGGACATACGATGATGGGGGCGTCGGTGACGCCGGTATCCATCGAGGATACGCTGCACGGCATCGGCGTGCAGACCGTGCGCACCGTGAACCCGCTCGACCTGCCGCGTGCGATCGCGGCCGTCCGCGAGGTCGCGGGCGAGCCCGGCGTCAAGGCCATCATCTTCCGCTCGCCGTGCATCGCGCTCGTGAAGCCGCTCGGTTTCGCGAAGATCGACCCGGCGAAATGCAGGAACTGCAAGAAATGCATCCGCGAGATTGGCTGCCCGGGCCTCGTGACCAGGGACGGGAAGGTCGCCATCGACCCGGCACAGTGCACGGGTTGCGGGCTCTGCGAGGAGATCTGCCCGTTTGATGCGATTTCGGTGACGAAGAACCCGCATGGCGGGGAGCTGAAAGGGAGGCGTTTCTGATGCAGACGAATATCATTCTGACGGGCGTCGGCGGGCAGGGCACCGTCCTTGCGTCGAAATTGCTCGCCTCCGCGGCGCTCGCGAAGGGCTATGAGGTCATGAGCGCAGAGACCATCGGCATGGCGCAGAAGGGCGGCTCGGTGTTCAGCAACTTGCGCATCGGTGACGAGCTCTACAGCCCGATGATCCGGAAGGGCACGGCGAATCTGCTGCTCGCGTTCGAGCCGGCGGAGGCCGTGCGCATGCTGCCGTACCTGAGGCCGGACGGCACGGTTGTCGTGAGCTCGCATCCGGTCATGCCGGTGACGGCGGCACTCGCCGGGACGGATTATACCGGACAGGAAATGGTGGATTATCTGCGGCGCGAGGTCAGGAACCTGTTCGTGCTCGACGGTTTTGCCGTGACAAAGGAGATCGGCAATCCGAAGGTGCTGAACGTCGTGATGCTTGGGGCAGCCCTCGCGAGCGGCGCGCTGCCGTTCCTGTCGGAGGCAGATCTGCTTGGCGCCATCCGGAAGCGCGTGAAGCCGGCGTTCGTCTCCCTCAATGAGCGGGCTCTGCAATACGCGGCGGAACACGGCCTTGCCAAGACGGCGGAAGGAAGGAAATAAGATGGAGATTTCAAAGGAACAGCTGGAGCTTGTCAACGCGCGCATCGCGCAGCTGCTGCAGGCGGACAGCTTTTACGGGAAGAAACTGAAGGCGGCAGGCATCGACGGCGTGCAATCTGCAGATGATTTCAAAAAACTGCCTTTTTCTGAGAAAAAGGATCTGCGCGACGCGTATCCGCTCGGGCTCATGAGTGTGCCGGAGGAGAAGATCGTGCGGATCCACTCGTCGTCCGGTACGACCGGCAAGCCGGTCATCGTGCCCTATACGACGCGGGATGTCGAGGACTGGGCGACACTTTTCGCGCGCTGCTATGAGATGGCTGGCGTCACGCCGATGGATCGCGTGCAGATCACGCCGGGCTATGGCCTCTGGACGGCCGGCATCGGCTTCCAGGCTGGCTGCGAGAAGCTCGGCGCGATGGCCGTCCCGATGGGGCCGGGCAACACGGAGAAGCAGCTGCAGATGATGGTCGACATGCAGAGCACGGTGCTCTGTGCGACGAGTTCCTACGCGCTGCTGCTCGCCGAGGCCATCGAGGCGAAGGGCATCAAGGACAAGATCCACCTGCGCAAGGGCGTCATCGGCTCGGAGCGCTGGAGCGAGAAGATGCGCCAGTCCATCGAGGAGAAGCTCGGCATCGACGCCTACGACATCTACGGCCTGACCGAGATCTACGGGCCGGGCATCGGCATCAGCTGCGATGCGCACGACGGCATCCACTATTGGGACGATTTCATCTACCTCGAGATCATCGACCCGCACACGGGCGAGAACCTGCCGGATGGCGAATGGGGCGAGATCGTCATCACGACGCTCCGCAAGGAGGGCGCGCCGCTCATCCGGTTCCGCACGCATGACCTCTCGCGCATCCTGCCGGGGGACTGCCCATGCGGCAGCAAGTTCCCGCGCATCGATACGCTGCAGGGACGCACGGACGATATGTTCAAGATTAAGGGCGTCAACGTATTCCCGAGCCAGATCGAGGAGATCCTGCGCGACTTCCCGGAGGTGTCGAGCGAGTACCAGATCCATATCTCGCATCTCGATGGCAAGGACACGATGCGCCTCTACGTCGAGACCAACGGCAGCGTCGACTTCCTCGGCCTCGCCGCGCGCATCGCGACGGCGGTCAAGCACCGCATCGGCTTCACGCCGCTCGTCAAAGTCGTCGAAGTCGGCGTCCTCCCGCGTTCTGAGAAGAAGACCAAACGCGTCATCGACACGCGCTTCCAGTAAAACAGAGCAAGCCTGAGAAGGATGCTGCGGCATTTGTTGCAGCATCCTTTTTTTTGCATGCAAATATATCGAACAAAATACTAGACAAATCCGAGAAAACGCGCTATAGTAATTTATGTAAAACGGTTTCGTAAAGACGGAATCCGTGAAGGATGAGAAGGTTTTCTAGGATTCGAGGTATGATTATGCATAGCGAAAAAGATCAGAACTGCGCGTACTGCATGAGGAACGAGCTGCTCGACGCATTCGGGATTTTCGTACAGGAGCTCCCGTCGAGCATACTGGTGCTCTTCAAGGAGCAGAGTCATCCGGGGCGCTGCATCGTGGCGTCCAAATATCATGTCAGCGAGATCACGGATCTCACCGAAGAGAAGATGGACGCATTTCTGCGCGATGTCCGCCACGTTGCACAGGCCATGCACAAGGCATTCCACCCGGACAAGGTCAACTACGGCGCCTACGGCGACACGGGGAAACACCTCCACGTCCACCTCGTGCCGAAATACAAAGACGGCTTCGAGTGGGGTGGCACATTCGCGATGAACCCGCAGAAGAAATTCCTGATCGATGAAGAATACAAGGAAATGATTGCAAAACTGCAGGCGGCTCTTTGAGGCTGATCCTGTGCAGCACAATAAGCCGGCCGAATCCTGCTTTCGGCCGGCTTATTGTGCTATTTTGGAGGCGGCAGGAAGCATCCTTTTATCGGATGAGCCCCTGTACACCGGGTGCAAAGGAAATCTTGTCGATACGTGTGCGTTCTTCTTCGCTGAAAGAGGTGTTTTCTATTGCCCGGATATTGTCGAGAATCTGCGAGGGCTTTGAGGCACCAATCAGCACGGTAGTGATGGCGCTGTCTTTGAGATCCCAGGCGAGGGCCATTTCTGCGAGCGTCTGGCCGCGCTCTTCGGCAATCTTGTTCAGCTCGCGGATGGCTTGCATCTTTTCCGGGGTCAGGGATTTTTCCTTCAGGAAACGTCCGTCGCGATGGATGCGGCTGTCCGCAGGGATGCCGTGCAGATAGCGGTTGGTCAGGAGCCCCTGGCAGAGTGGGCTGAAAGCGACGATGCCGAGCCCGAGGGCGGCGGATGTCTCTTTCAGACCGTTGTGCTCGATGGTACGGTCGAAAATGGAATAGCGATTCTGGTTGACGATGAACGGCACATGCAATTCGCGCAGGATTGCGGCAGCGTGCTCGAGCGTCGGCCCATCGTAATTGGAGAAGCCGACGTAGAGCGCCTTGCCGCTGCGGACAATCTGCGCGAGGGCGCCCATCGTTTCCTCAAGCGGCGTGTCCGGATCCATGCGGTGATGGTAGAAAATATCGACGTAATCGAGGTGCATGCGCTGCAGGCTCTGATCGAGGCTCGCCATCAGATATTTGCGGCTGCCCCAGTTGCCGTAGGGCCCCGGCCACATATCGTAGCCGGCTTTCGTCGCGATGATGAGCTCGTCGCGGTACGGGCGGAACAGGTCATCGTACAGGCGGCCGAAATTCCGCTCCGCGCTGCCGTAGGCCGGTCCATAGTTGTTCGCGAGGTCAAAATACGTGATGCCGTGGTCAAAGGCTGTCGTGAGCAATGCGCGCATATCTGCGTAGGATGCCGTGTCGCCAAAGTTGTGCCAGAGTCCGAGGGCCAGCCGTGGCAGGCGCAGCCCGCTGTTTCCGCAATGCGGGTATTCCATCTTGTCATAACGCGACGGATCCGCAACGTAATCTTTCTCAATATCCATAAAGTTTTGCCCCCTATCCTTATCCGTTTTTGATTCGACGGAACGGCATCGGTTTCCTGCAAGAGGGGAAATGATTGCGAAGCTGCGGGAGGCGTTTTGATTTACCCCTTATACAGCTTGACAGGGGCGGGTGCTTTTGCTAGACTAAAGGGAGCGATGAGAAAGAGGAGTAGCGCCCTCGAGCGAGCCGGGATGGTGTGAGCCGGCGATGGCGTGAAAGGCACTTTGGAGCGGAAAAGCATAGAATTTGAGGTGGGCGCGGCACGGCCGCGTCAATCAGGGTGGAACCGCGGAACCATCGATAGATATGGTCTCGTCCCTGTAGCGTTGTATGCGTTACGGGGACGGGACTTTTTTCGTCCCTGCAAGGCAGAGAAAGAGGAGTGGAAAAATGAACTACCAAAACATGATCCTCGCTCTCCAGCAATTCTGGTCAGAGCATGGAGCCATGCTCGGCGAGGGCTACGATGTGGAGAAGGGCGCCGGCACGATGAACCCGGCGACGTTCTTGCGCGTGCTCGGCCCGGAACCGTGGCATATCGCGTATGTGGAGCCGTCGCGCCGTCCGGCAGACGGCCGCTACGGGGACAACCCGAACCGCCTGTATCAGCATCATCAGTTCCAGGTCATCATGAAGCCGTCGCCGAACAACATCCAGGAGCTCTACCTCGCGTCGCTCGAGCGCCTCGGCATCGACCCGAAGCAGCACGATATCCGCTTCGTCGAGGATAACTGGGAGTCGCCGACGCTCGGCGCCTGGGGGCTCGGCTGGGAGGTCTGGCTCGACGGCATGGAGATCACGCAGTTCACGTATTTCCAGCAGATCGGCAGTCAGGATATCAAGCCGGTCGCTTCGGAGATCACGTACGGCCTCGAGCGCCTCGCGATGTACATCCAGGGCGTCGAGAACGTCTACGATCTGCAGTGGAACGACGACTACACCTATGGCGACGTGTTCCATCAGAACGAGTACGAGCAGTCCTGCTATGCGTTCGACCTGTCGGACGAGAAGCTGCTGTTCGAGCTCTTCGATAAATACGAGGCCGAGGCCGTCCGCATCATCAAGGAGGGCTATGTGCATCCGGCTTATGACTACGTGCTGAAATGCTCGCATACGTTCAATCTGCTCGATGCGCGCGGGGCCATCTCGGTCTCGCAGCGCGCCGCATTCATCGGCCGCGTGCGTAAGCTCGCGCGTCTCTGCGCGGAGTGCTATCTCGAGCAGCGCGAGAAGCTCGGTTATCCGATGTTGCATAAAGGGGAGGTAAAAGCATGAGCAAAGATCTGTTACTCGAAATCGGTACGGAAGAGGTTCCGGCTCATGTGATGCCGGGCACGCTGAAGCAGCTCGCGGAGCACGCGGAAAAGGCGCTCGAGGAAAACCGGATTGCCTATGAATCCGTCCTCACGCTCGGCACGCCGCGCCGCATGGCGCTGCTCGTCAAAGGCCTCGCGGAAAAGCAGCAGGATGTCTCGAGCGAGAACCGCGGCCCGTCCATCAAGATCGCGTTCGACGCGGACGGCAACCCGACGAAGGCTGCACAGGGCTTCGCGCGCGGGCAGGGCGTCGACCCGGCGGATCTCGTGCAGAAGGACGGCTACGTCTACGCAATGGTGCACGAGGCCGGCAAGGATACGGCGAAGCTCTTGCGGACGATCCTGCCGGAGCTCATCTGCGGGCTGAATTTCCCGACCAATATGCGCTGGGCGGATCTCGACTTCAAGTTCATCCGCCCAATCCGCTGGATTGTCGCGCTCTACGATAAGGACGTCATCCCGTTCGCGGTCGCGGAGGTTCCGTCCGGCCGCACGTCGCGCGGGCACCGCTTCCTGTCGCAGGGCGACTTCGATATCCCGGATGCCGACAGCTATGAGAAGGCCTGCGAGGAGCAGTACGTCATTGTGGATCCGGAGAAGCGCGGCAAGATGATCCGCGAGCAGATCCAGGCCGTCGCGAAGGAGAGCGGCGGCGAGGTCGAGATTAACGAGGATCTGCTCGAAGAGGTTCTCTACCTCGTCGAGTATCCGACGGCTCTTGCGGGCAAGTTCGAGGAGAAATACCTCCAGCTGCCGGAGGAGGCCGTTATCACGCCGATGCGCGACCATCAGCGCTATTTCCCGGTCAAGGATGCCGATGGCAAGCTCATGAACCTATTCATCACCGTGCGCAACGGCGGCAAGGAGTATCTCGAAACCGTCCAGCACGGCAACGAGCGCGTGCTCCGCGCCCGCCTCGCCGATGCACAGTTCTTCTTCGATGAGGACCGCAAGAAGAGCCTCGAACAGCACCGTGAGAAGCTCTCGACGGTCGTGTTCCAGCAGGGCCTCGGCACGATGCTCGAGAAATCCGACCGCCTCGTGGCGCTCAGCGGCTACATCGCTGCGGAGGTGCACGCCGACGAGAAGACGGAGAAACACGCGCTGCGCGCTGCGTATCTCTGCAAGGCGGATCTCGTGACGGGCATGGTCACGGAGTTCACGGAGCTGCAGGGTATCATGGGCCGTGAGTACGCGAAGCTCGATGGCGAATGCGAGAAGACGG
Organism: Selenomonadaceae bacterium; assembly: GCA_036733925.1. Taxonomy (GTDB): domain Bacteria; phylum Bacillota; class Negativicutes; order Selenomonadales; family Selenomonadaceae; genus UBA2897. The sequence continues at coordinate 47,253 of DAIMZO010000006.1, forward strand.
CCATCGCAATCGACGAGCACTACAAGCCGCGTTTTGCCGGCGACAGCCAGCCGCAGACGCTGGCCGGCCGCATCGTGAGTCTCGCCGATAAAGTCGATACCATCGTCGGTATGTTCAGCATCGGCAAGATCCCGACGGGCTCGCAGGATCCGTTCGGCCTGCGCCGTCAGGCACTCGGCATCGCGCACATGATGATCGAGGCGAAGTGCAGCCTGCCACTAGCAAAGGTCGTCGAGAAGGCGATGGAGCTCTATTCGGTCACGGATGAGGAAAAGCGCGCGAAGCTGCTCGCCGCAGTACGCGATTTCCTGCAGCTCCGCATGAAGAACGTGCTCGAGGAGGAGGGCATCCGCTACGACGTCATCGACGCGGTGCTCGCGACGATGGAGGATATGAACCTCTATGGCACGTATCTGCGCGCGAAAGCCGTCATGGCCTTCGTGCAGACGCCGGAGGCTGCCAAGCACATCCAGGCGCTTGTCCGCGCGGCGAACCTCGCCGCGAAGGCGGATAGCGCCGCCATCGACGCAACACTTCTGCAGGAAGCGGAGGAAAAGAGCCTGTATCAGGCCTATACCTCGACGGAGAGCGCGATGAAGAGCCTTGTGCCGGACAGCGACTACGCTGGCGCTATCGACGCGCTCACGGAGCTCACGGGCCCGATTGACGCGTTCTTCGACAAGATCATGGTCATGGTCGAGGACGAGGCCGTCCGCAGTAACCGACTCAATCTTCTGAAGTCCATCGACGACCTTGAGAAGCAGGTCGCGGACTTCAAGCAGATCGTCCTTGACTGAGACTTGGCGGAAAGATAAAGCTGACTATGGAACAGCGGGGAAACGGCAATCGTTTCCCCGCTGTTTTTTTTGCGTGCTGGCAGGAATGCGCCGGTCGCCCGGCGAAATACTAAGCAGAAAGCAAAGGGGAAAAGCGGATGTACTGCCCTTGGGGGAAGGGGGGACGGATTATGCTGCTCGAGTCACTTTGTTCTATCGCGGTCTACTGTCCGCGATGCGGGCGGGTGGAAATCCAGGACATCCCGGTGTTCGAGAACGGGCGCCGCGTGCTCTATTGCAAGAATTGCGGCAACGCGCTCGTATCCTGGGAAGTCCGGCCGCGCAAGGGGCTGTTGCTGTCGCTGACCTGCGGGCTCTGCGGGGCCGCGATAGAGAAGACGTTTTCGCTGCATCAGCTGCACAAGATCCGTTTTGAGAAGTTGTACTGCGAGAAAGACCATTTCGAGCTCGGCTATATCGGGCGATGGCAGGACATCGCAGAATTCATCGATTTCAATGCGGCGGAGTACGACGCGCTGCATCCGGGAGAGGAAGCGGATGCGCTGGAGCATCAGCAGGCGCTCCTCGAGGCGGTGAACCGCGCGCACGAGCGGATCCTGCTCGGGGATCTCGCCTGCCCATGTGGCAGCACGGCAATCACAGTCGGCATTGTCGGCGATTCCGTGCTGCTCGAGTGCACGGACTGCGGGAGCAGCTGCCTGCTTCCCGCGCGGACGGGGAAGGATCTCCAGCAGATCCTGTGCGGCGATGCGCGGAATTTCCCATGGAAGCGGGAACTTCCGCTTGACATGCTGAGAAAATAAAGATATGATGAAAGAATGTGGCGGGCTGGAATGATGCGGCCCGCGCGCAGAAAAAGGAATACAGGGCACACGGGTTCATCCGTGCGCCTTTTTGTGGACTATCCGGGCGGCCGCGAAGCGTGCGCGCCCTGACAGTCCTGTTTTCGTGTTTTTCACGGGAAAATCCATCAAGCTAAAGGAGTATCGGTTCTGATGCAGGCATTATTTCGGGCACTGGCGGAAGAAAAAGCAGCGGCGGAGCTCGCAGCGCGTTTTGAGGGCGGCCCTTGCAGCGCGTTCGTCTACGGCATGAGCGGGGCATGGAAGCACGCCATCTTTGCGATGTGCTATGACCATCACCCGCAGCCGACGGTCCTTCTCGTACAGAATCAGAAGGCGGCCGCGGAGTGGCGCGAGGATTTCCTGTCCCTGCTGCCTGGCACGCGCGTCGTCGAGCTCCCGGCGCTCGATAACATGCAGGTCAATGCGGCGGCGCGGAGCATGGAGCGCGCGGCAAAGCGCATGGAGGTGCTCGCGCGCCTCATGCGGAAGGAGAATGTCATCGTGCTCGCGACGGCGGAGGCCGCCGTGCAGAAGGGCATGAGCCGCAAGGACTTCGAGCGCCTTTCCGTGCATCTGGAGATCGGCGATGTCATGGAACGGGAGACACTGCTCGCGCGCCTCGTCGACCTCGGCTATGAATCGGTGCCGGAGGTTGAGACGCGCGGACAGTTCAGCGCGCGCGGCGGGATTGTCGATGTCTTCTCCATTCACGCGGAGCATCCGGCCCGCATCGAGTTCTTCGATGACGAGATCGATTCGCTCCGCGCCTTCGACCTTGAGACCAAGCGTTCCCTGCAGAACATCGGCAAGGTGGACATCCTGCCGGTTGCGCAGACCGATGCGGCCGGGAAGCCAGAACTTTTCTTGTCGTATCTCGATGGGAAGGGCGCCGTCCTGATCGACGAGCCGCTCCGCGTGCGGGAGGCCATCCGCACGAAGGTCAAGGAGAACCCCGAGCTCAAGGGCAAGATCTACAGCTGGGAGAATCTCGTCAGCGCGGCTGAGGGGAACCGCGTCTTCTACCTCGCGCTGCTCCTGCAGCAGGTGCACGGTGCAGAGCTCGACGCGACCATCTCAATAACCGCGACGGCCATGACGCCGTTCCAGCGTCAGATGGATCTCCTCGAGAGCGAGGCCGGGCGCTGGCTCGGGGCGAAGCAGCGCGTCCTGATCCTGCTCGGCACGCGGGAGAAGGCGGAGAGCCTGCGGGAATTCTTCGCGCGCAAGCGCATCCCATCGCTCGTCGTCGCGGATGACGCGGTGCTGCGCCCGGACTGCTTGAACCTCGCGGTCGGGACGCTGATCGGCGGCTTTGAGCTCACGAGCGACCGCCTCGTCGTTGTGACGGAGAAAGATATCTTCGGGCATCAGAAGCATCGGCGCGTGACGCATACGGCGAATACGGGCGAGCGGATTTCGCATTTCCGCGAAATCCGGCCCGGCGATTACGTCGTGCACGAGGCGCATGGTATCGGCAAATACCTCGGCGTCGTGACGCTCGAGGTCGGCGGCGTGCACAAGGACTACCTGCATATCCAGTACGGCGGCGACGACAAGCTCTATGTGCCGACGGATCAGGTGCAACTGCTGCAGAAATACATCGGTGCCGAGGGCGAGGTGCCGCGGCTCTCGCGCATGGGCGGCACGGAGTGGACGAAAGCGAAGAACCGCGCGCGCAAGTCGGTCGAAGATATCGCAAAGAAGCTCATCGAGATCTACGCGAAGCGCAAGGACGCCGAGGGCTTCGCGTTCTCGCCGGATGACGCGAGCCAGCGCGAGTTCGAGGATGCGTTCCCGTATCAGGAGACCGAGGATCAGCTGCGCGCAGCGGCGGAGATCAAGGCGGATATGGAGAAGCCGCGCCCGATGGACCGCCTGCTCTGCGGCGATGTCGGTTTCGGCAAGACCGAGGTCGCCATCCGCGCGGCGTACAAGGCCGTCATGGACGGCAAGCAGGTCGCTGTGCTCGTGCCGACGACGGTGCTTGCGATGCAGCATTACCAGACGTTTTCCGAGCGTTTCCATGGATTTCTGCCGACGGTCGATGTCATCTGCCGCTTCCGCACGCCGAAGGAGCAGAAGGCGACGCTCGAGAAGGTCGAGCAGGGCGATGTCGATATCCTGATCGGCACGCACGCCATCCTGAACCAGAAAAAGGTGCATTTCAAAGACCTCGGTCTGCTGATCGTCGATGAGGAACAGCGGTTCGGCGTCAAGCAGAAGGACAAGATCCGCGGGCTCGCGGCGGGGCTCGATGTGCTGACGCTCTCCGCGACGCCGATTCCGCGCACCCTGCACATGTCGCTGGTCGGCGCGCGCGACATGAGCCTCATCGAGACGGCGCCGGCCGAGCGCTTCCCCGTGCAGACCTACGTGGTCGAGAACAACGACCAGATCTTGCAGAACGCCATCCGGCGCGAGATCAAGCGCGGCGGACAGATTTACTTCATCTACGACCGCGTCGCGACCATCGGGCACATGCGAGACCGCCTGAAGGCGCTCGTACCGGAGGCGCGCATCGGCGTCGCGCACGGGCAGATGCCGGAGGAGATCCTCGAGAGCGTCATGATGGATTTCTACGAGGGGAACTACGATGTCCTGCTCGCGACTTCCATCGTCGAGAACGGGCTCGATGTCGCGAACGCGAATACAATCATCGTCTACAACGCGGATCATTTCGGGCTCTCGCAGCTCTACCAGATGCGCGGCCGCGTCGGGCGTTCGCATCACATGGCCTTCGCGTACTTCGTCTATCAGGCGGACAAGGTGCTGACGGAGACCGCGGAAAAGCGCCTGCACGCGATGAAGGAATTCGCGGAGCTCGGCGCGGGCTTCAAGATCGCGATGCGCGACCTCGAGATCCGCGGGGCCGGGAACCTGCTCGGTGCACAGCAGCACGGGCATATCGCGAGCGTCGGCTTCGAGATGTACTGCAAGCTGCTCGAGGAGGCAGTCGAGCGCCTGCAGAAGGGCAAGGAGGCCGTCAAAGAGGAGGAGAAGCCAGAGCCTCTGCTCACGCTGACGGTCGAGGCGTATCTCGACGGCGGCTACATTGTTGACGCCATGCACAAGATTGAGATTTACCAGCGCATCGCGGCCATCCGCACGAATGAAGAGATCCGCAATCTGCTCGACGAGCTCATCGACCGTTTCGGGGAGCCGACGAAGCCGGTCATGCACCTGCTTGAGATAGCGCGGATCAAGAACTACGCACGCGACCTCTACATCACGTCCATCAAGCAGCTGCCGAAGGCTGTGGACTTCACGTTTCTGCCGGGGCATCGGCTGAAGGTGCAGAACCTCGTCGAGCTTGACCGGACGTTCGGCAAGAGCATGAAGCCGCTCGCGGAGGGCAAGGGCTACCGCTTCATCCTGCATCCGAAGTCGATGGCGAATATCACGAACGCCGTCACGCGCATCCTGATGCTCATGGCGGAGGATGATGGCAAGGGTAGCGCCCAGAAAGAAGAAAACGATGCTGTGGCAGCTGCGGCAGAGGCCGTGTCACAGGGAAGGGAGGCCGTAAAGGCATGAAGAAAGAGGAGACGAGCGGGATGCTCACGGTTGCCGGGATCGGTCCGGGACGGGCCGGCCTCGTCACGCGTGAGACATGGCAGCTGCTGCAGAATGCAGAGCATGTCGTCCTGCGCACGAAGATCCACCCGACCGTCGCGGCGCTCGACGCGGCAGGGATTTCTTATGAAACCTACGACAACCGCTATGAACACGCAGAGGATTTCGAGGCGCTCTACACGTCGATTGCGCGCGACCTGCTCATGCGGGCGGAACACGGCGAGCATATCGTTTATGCGGTGCCGGGCAGTCCGCTCGTCGCGGAGCGCACGGTCGTGCTGCTGCGCGAGCATGCGGCAGAGCATCCGTCGGTTGACCTGCGCATCCTGCCGGGCATGAGCTTTGTCGAGGTGCTCTACACGCGCCTTGGCTTCGACCCAGTCGACGGCATGACGCTGCTCGACGCGATGGACGCGATGCAGATGGACCATGCCTCGAGGCAGAATCTCATCATCACGCAGGTCTGGAACGCAGGCATCGCCTCGGATCTGAAGCTCGCGCTGATGGATCTTTACGGCGATGAGTACCCTGTGACCTATGTGCACAATCTCGCGCTGCCGGACGAGTCCATCCGCGAGCTGCCGCTCTACGAGCTTGACCGCCAGCACGATATCGACCATCTGACGACGCTTTTCCTGCGTCGGAAAGAGGAAGGAGAGGAAGAAGCATGAAGGATATGGCAGGGAAGTCCATCCTGATTTCTGGCGGCACGAGCGGCATCGGCTTTGAGACCGCCCGCGAGCTGCTGCTGAGCGGCGCGAACGTCGTGCTCATGGCGCGCGACCATATCCGCGGGGCGAAAGCCATCCGCGAGCTGATGAAGCTTGCCGCACAGGCAAAAAAAGAGGGAACGGTCGAGAAAATCGGCCGGGCCATGTTCTCGGCGGGCGACGTCCGGCATAAGGCGGACTGCGAATCGGCCGTGGCCTTCACGGTCAAAGCATTCGGCGGGCTCGATGGCCTCGTCTGTTCCGCCGGCATATACCGCGAGGGGGAACTCGAGGCACTCAGCGAGGACGAGCTCGACGCCGTGTTTGATACGAACGCCAAGGGCACAATCCTCCTCGCCCAGGCGGCGCTGCCCGCGCTGAAGGCATCGAAAGGCGCAATCGTCAACGTGTCGTCGGATGCCGGCGTGCATGGCAATTACTTTGCCGCGGCCTACTGTGCGAGCAAGGGGGCGGTCTGCCTGTTCACGCGGGCGCTCGCGCTCGAGACCGCAAAGGACGGCGTGCGCGTCAACGCCGTGGCACCCGGGGATATCGATACGCCGCTGACGGTGGAGCAGCTGAAGAACGCTGCAGATCCGCAGAAGGCAGCGCGGGAGATGGCCGCGGTCTATCCGCTCGGCCGTATCGGCAAGGCCAGCGAAGTCGCACCGGCCATCGTATTCCTGCTTTCCCCGTCGGCCGCTTTCATAACCGGTGCAATCTGGTCTATTGATGGTGGATTAACGGCTTAAAGTATGCTACAATAAAGAGAAAGCATAGAATTTGCTTTTCATGTTCGGCAAATACCTTGAACGGGGAGAAGCATTGATATAGCGGAGAACGGAGGCACTGGACGGTTGAAGAAACGAATCCTGATTTTGACCGCGTCCATCGGTGCGGGGCATATCAAGGCGGCAGAGGCCGTTGCCAAAGAGCTCCGGCGGCTCGAACCGGAGGCCGAAATCCAGATGATCGACTTCATGAGCCGCAAGGTTTCCATCATCCATTGGCTGATGAAGGAGATCTACCTGAAGATGCTCGCCTTCGTGCCGAATCTCTACGACGTCTTCTATAAGATCGCCGGCGGGAAGTCGAGCGGCTGCCTCGTGCGGCACGCATTCGCGCTCGTCATGGTGCCGGTCATGCGGCGGCTCGTGCGGCGGTGCTGTCCGGATATCGTCGTCTGCACGCACCCGTTCCCTGAGGGAGCGGCTGTTGCACTGCGGCAGCGTTTCGGGGCGGAGTTCCAGCTGTCAGTGGTCATGACGGACTATTCGCTGCACTCGATTTGGCTGTATCCGGACGTCGACCAGTATTTCCTCGCCATTCCGCCGATGCGCGATGGGATGCTCGCGCGCGGCTTTGATGCGTCAAGGCTTTTTGTCACGGGAATTCCCGTGGATACGGATCTCGTAGATCTGCCATCCCGTGAGGCCGTGCGTGCGGAGCTCCATCTCCCGCAGAATCAGCCGGTAATTTTGCTGATGGGGGGAGGACTTGGGCTCGGCGGCATCGAACCTATGTTAAAAGACCTTGAGACGATTTCTCAGTCACTGACGTTCCTCGTCGTCGCCGGGAAGAACGAGCGCCTGCTCGCGCGGGTTCGCGCCTATGCGCGGCACTCGAAGCATCATATCACCGCGTTCGGCTACACAGGTCGCGTGCATGCGCTCATGCGTGTGTCGGACATCCTCGTGACGAAGCCGGGCGCGCTGACGATGAGCGAGGCGTTTGCACTCGGCCTGCCGATGCTTCTGCATGACCCGATTCCCGGGCCAGAGACCGAGAATGCCATTTACGCGACCCGGCACCACGCAGCGCTCTGGCTGCATCCGGGCGAACGTCTTGCCCCTGTCGCCTGCGAGCTCCTGAAGGAGCAGAGGCTCAGCGCGATGGGCGGTGCGGCGAAAATGCTCGCAAGGCCATTGGCGGCCCGGGATGCGGCCGCAGAAATCCTGAGGGGATGCGACGAGAATCCGGCAGGAGAATAGGAAGCCCTGCCACCCACTGTCCCTCGATGAAGTTTGGTGATAACATGTCGATGATCAAACTGGAATACAATGCGGCGAGGCAGTTCATCTGCCCGGGATGCGGGGAACCGCTTCAAAAAAAAGAAGGCGGTGCCGTGCGTATCGAAAATGGACGGGCGGATATGTCCGCGACGCTGCCGAAATACATCTGCGACCATTGCGGCACCTATTATCAGGAGCTGCTGCGCTCCGGGTATTACGATGTCTTTCCGTTGGAGAAAAAGGACAGGGAAAAGCCATCGGAGCCAAGCGGCACGCAGAAGAAGGGCCGTCTAATCCGTACCGGGGATCTCGAGCCGATGAAGCTCGTGCGCGGTGCGGATGGCAAATGCGTCTGCCCGCGCTGCGGCGAGCGCATGGACTATGTCGAGGGACAGCCGGTGCGCCTCGTCGATGGCAAGCCCGATATGGAGAATGTCAAAGACCATTTCCGCTGCCCGTACTGCCACTCCGTCTATCGGCGCATTGCGACGACGGATTATTTTCAATGGTCGGAAAAGTGAAGTCAGGAAAAGGATTGGATGATACAGACCTTGCGGCGAATCGGAATCATAGGAAAAACGGTAACACTTGACATTGGAAGGAAACCGGGAAAGGAGGAAGGCTGATGGAACATAGAGCCAATCAGATGGGCAAGAACGGCCGTTCGCACCGGACGATGAACTGGTTCCTCATCCTTCTTGCCGTCATCATTGTATATTTTGCGAGCATCCTTGTTTCGCAGGGCCTGCATCTGAGGCAGGTCAGCGCAGACCAGCTCGAGGCGGAAGCTCGCCTGCAGCAGGCGCAGCAGGAGAACACGCGCCTGCTGCAGGAGAAGGCCGACCTCGGCAAGATCGATTATATCGAGAAGATTGCGCGCGAAGAGCTCGGCATGACGAAGCACGGCGAGCTGCCCTACCGCTCCGGGAAGACGGAGCAGAAGTGACGGAATTTCGCTTCTGCCTTGACACGATTTCGCCTGCAAGCGTATAATATGCCTTGTATCAGCAAAATAGCGCGGAGAGGGTATCCTCTCCAAGAGGAGGAAACGGAATTTGTCGATCGAAGTTGGCAGTGTCGTTGAGGGTGTCGTCACGGGCATCACGAACTTTGGTGCCTTTGTCGAGCTGCCGGAGGGGAAGACCGGACTCGTGCATATCTCCGAAGTGGCGGATGACTACGTGAAGGATATCCACGACTATCTGCAGGAACAGGAAAAGATCAAGGTCAAGGTGCTCAGCGTGGATGAGCGCGGAAGGGTCGCGCTGTCCATCAAGCGTCTGCAGGCTCAGACGGAGAACCAGGGCCAGCGTTCCTCCGCGCCGCATGGCCACGGGCAGGGGCATCATGATTTCCATCGCGGCGGCCGCCGCGGCGGCTACAACGCGGCTTTTGAGGACAAGCTCTCGCGCTTCTTGAAGGACAGTGACGCGCGCCTGACGGATCTGCGCCGCAAGACGGACTCGAAGCGCGGCGGGCGCGGTTCGCGCCGTTCGAATTGACCTGAGCAGGGAAGCAGGCATCTTCCCTGAAAGCACTCTGTGGCAGAGTGCTTTTTCGTATTAAATCGGCGGGGAGGAGACTTCGCGATGCGCAGAATGCATACGGTGAACGGATTCATCCAGCAGACGGCCGTTTTCGCGCGCGCGCATGCCTTGTGGAAGGAGGGCGATGGCATCGTCATCGCTTGTTCCGGGGGGCCCGACTCTCTCTCGCTCGCCGATGTCCTGCTCCGCATGCAGAGGATGTTCCGCCTGCGTCTCGTGCTCGCGCATTTCGAGCATGGCATACGCGGTGAGGCGTCCAGAGGGGACGCGCGCTTTGTTCGAGATTGGGCACGGGAAAAAGGCGTGCCGTTTGAATGCGGTTCGGCGGATATCCCGGCACTTGCTCGGGCGAGCGCCAGATCCCTTGAGACCGAGGCGCGCGTCCGCCGCTACGCATTCCTTGAGCAGGTGCGCATTGCGTATGGCTTTCAGTCCATCGCGACCGCGCATCACGCGGACGATCAGGCCGAGACGGTGCTGCTGCACTTGCTGCGCGGTGCCGGTACGGCAGGTCTTGCCGGCATCCGGCCGAAAAGCCGGTTGGAGTTTGCCGGTGAGGACGTAGCGGGGTATCTGGTTCGGCCCTTTCTCGGCGTGACGAAGGCCGAGATTGCCGCCTACTGCGTCATGGCAGGGCTCCATCCCCGCCACGATGCGACGAACGACGAAACGGACGCCATGCGGAACCGCGTGCGGCTCGAGCTGCTGCCGCAGCTCAAGCGGTACAATCCGCAGATCACCGAGGCGCTCGGGCGGCTCAGCGATGTCGCATCCGATGATCAAGACGCGCTCGAGGCTTGGGCTTCGCGCGTTGTGCTGCCTCCTCGGGTCGAGGATCTGCGGCGCCTGCCGCGCGCGGTCGCACGTCTTGTCGTCAGGCGCTATTGGCGCGAGACGACGGGGAGTGCGCAGGATCTGCCCTTTGAGGCCGTGAACCGCGTGCTGCGCCTTGCCGCGAAATACCGGAACAGCGGACTTGAGCAGCTGCCGCATCATGCAGCGGCGGTCTGCCAGGATGGATATTGTATCATTCAGATAAGCAACAAAAGAAAAGAGGAACAATAAGCATGATCAGCCAGAACATGGATCAGGATATCCTGAAGGTCGTTTACAGCGAGCAGCAGCTCCACGACAAAGTCGCGGCGCTCGGCGCGCAGATTACGGCGGACTATAAGGATGCCAAGGAGGATATCTTCTGCGTGGGCATCTTGAAGGGCGCCGCGGTATTTTACACCGACCTCGTGCGGGAGATCAAGCTGCCGGTGAGCTTCGACTTCATGATCGCTTCGAGCTATGGCAACGGCACATCGACGAGCGGCACGGTGAAGATCCTGAAGGATCTCGACTACGACATCGAGAACAAGCACCTGATCGTCATCGAGGACATCATCGACTCGGGCACGACAATGCACTATCTGATGAAATACTTCAAGCAGCGCAAGCCGAAGAGCGTCAAGCTCTGCGCGCTGCTCTCGAAGCCGTCGCGCCGCACGGTGGACGTCGATATCGACTATTGCGGCTTTGAAGTGCCGGATGAGTTCCTGGTCGGCTATGGCCTCGACTATGCGGAGAAATACCGCAATCTCCCGTATATCGGCGTATTGAAGCCGGAGGTTTATGCAGAGTAAGAGTAATGGAAACGTGAAGGGGCAGGCGCCCTGCCATGGTTCCGTTCTCCCGAAAAAGGAGGACGTAGGTTGAATAGATTCGCAAAGAACGTTGGATTCTACCTGTTGATCATTCTGGTCTCTATCTCATTTCTCGACTATTTCTCGACGGCAAAGCCCGCAAGCCAGAAGCATGTGCAGGAACTGAGCTACACGGAATTCCTGCAGGATGTGGACGCGGGGAATGTCTCGAAAGTCACGCTCGTGAAGAACAATGTCACGGGCACGCTGTCGGACGGCACGGAGTTCTCGACAATCACACCGGACTACCCGAACAGCGACCCGGGCCTCTACGACAAGCTTGCGGCGAAGAATGTCGAGATCTCCGCGGAGAATCCGCCGGAGCCGCCGTGGTGGTCGACGATGCTGACGACGGTGCTGCCAATCGTCCTGCTGATCGGCGTCTGGTTCTTCCTGATGCAGCAGACGCAGGGCGGTGGTGGCCGCGTCATGGCGTTCGGCAAGAGCAAGGCGCGCATGAGCGGCGCGAACAAGATCAAGGTCACGTTCAAGGACGTTGCTGGCGAGGAGGAAGCCAAGCAGGATCTCGAGGAGGTCGTCGGCTTCCTGAAGCACCCGAAGAAATACAATGACCTCGGCGCGCGCATCCCGAAGGGCGTCCTGCTCTATGGCCCGCCGGGCACAGGCAAGACGCTGCTCGCGAAGGCGGTCGCCGGCGAGGCCGGTGTCCCGTTCTTCTCGATTTCGGGCTCCGACTTCGTCGAGATGTTCGTCGGTGTCGGTGCATCCCGCGTGCGCGACCTGTTCGATCAGGCGAAGAAGAACGCGCCCTGCATCGTGTTCATCGATGAGATCGATGCGGTCGGGCGCCAGCGCGGCGCCGGTGTCGGCGGCGGCCACGACGAGCGCGAGCAGACGCTGAACCAGCTGCTTGTCGAGATGGATGGCTTTGCGGCCAACGAGGGCATCATCATCATCGCGGCGACGAACCGCCCGGATATCCTCGACCCGGCGCTGCTGCGCCCGGGCCGTTTCGACCGGCAGATCGTCGTCGACAAGCCGGATGTCCGCGGGCGCCTCGCCATCCTGAAGGTGCACACGAAGGGCAAGCCGATTGCGGACGATGTCGATCTCGATGTCATCGCGCGCCGTACGCCGGGCTTCACGGGTGCGGATCTCGCGAACCTCGTCAATGAGGCCGCGCTGCTCTCCGCACGCCGCAACAAGAAGATCATCAGCATGGCCGAGATGGAGGAATCCATCGAGCGCGTCATCGCGGGGCCGGAGCGCAAGTCGCACGTGATGAGCGACGAGGAGAAGCGGCTGACGGCCTATCATGAGGGCGGGCATACGCTCGTCGGCATGATGCTGAAGCACGCGGATCCGGTGCACAAGGTCACGATCATCCCGCGCGGCCGCGCCGGCGGCTACACGCTGATGCTGCCGAAGGAGGATCGCTCCTATGCGACGCGTAGCGAGCTCATGGATCGCCTGAAGGTCGCGATGGGTGGCCGCGTGGCTGAGGAGGTCGTGCTGAAGGAGATCAGCACAGGCGCTTCCGCAGATATCCAGCAAGCTTCGCGCACGGTTCGCAGCATGATCATGCAGTACGGTATGAGCGATGTCCTCGGGCCAATCGCCTACGGGGAGAGCTCTGACCATCAGGTGTTCCTCGGCCGCGATTTCGCGCGTCAGCGCAACTACTCTGAGGAAGTCGCGAGCGAGATCGACAAAGAAGTACGGAAGTACATGGAGGAGGCTTACGAAGCTTGCCGCAAGATTCTGACGGAGAACCGCGACAAGCTCGACCTCATCGCGAAATACCTCATGGAATACGAGACGCTCGATGCCAAGCAGCTCCGTGAACTCATGGAGACGGGCACGCTCAAGAATCCGCCGAAGCTCGATGACGAGGATGACGCGGAGCCGAAGGACGGCACGCCGCTCATGATGCCGGTGAAGGCGGAGGAACAGGCCGGCGAGCCGGAACCGGAAACGGCGCCGGAGCAGGCCGAGAAAGAGCCGGAGGATGAAACCGAAGGCGAAAGCAAGCCGCAGGATTCCGAGAAGACAGAACCGGCTCCGAAATTCAACCTTACGAATTACGACAACACGAAATGAAATCTGAGACCAGTGCGGTGACGCTGGTCTCTTTTTTTCTTTGCCTTTTTGATGTATAATGAAAAGGATTCTTTAAGGGGGAAAACTGCATGGATATGGAAAAGAAAGAAAGCCAAGATCTCGAGAACGGTTATGCGCCGCTGACGCCGGAGCGCCTGAACCCATTGCTCAAGACCGAGCGGCTCGGCAGGCACTGCGTTTACTACGAGGAAACGGAATCGACGCTCAACGATGCGAAGAAGCTCGCGGCGAATGATGCGCCGGACGGCACGGTGATCGTCGCGGAGTTCCAGGGCAGCGGGCGCGGCCGCTTCTCGCGCGGCTGGTTTTCCCCGAAGGGCAAGAACGTGCTCGTGAACCTCCTGCTCCGCCCGGCTTTCCTGCAGCCGACGGATGCGCCGAAATGCACTCTGCTTTCGTCGGTCGCCGTCGCGGAAACCATGCGGGACTTCGGCGTGGATGCCGCCATCAAATGGCCGAATGACGTGATCTATGATGGCAAGAAGATCACGGGCATGCTGACGGAGATGCATACGGCCGGGAATGCGGTTGACTACATCTCCATCGGCATCGGCATGAACGTCAACATGACGCTGGAGGAATGCCCGGAAGAGATCCGGGACAAGGCGATGTCCATGCGCATCGCGACGGGGCATATCTTTGACCGCGCGACGTTCCTCGCGGCGTTCCTGAAGCATTTTGAGAAGCTCTGGCAGACGCTCGCGCGCGATGGCTTTGCCCCAATCCTCGCGGCATGGCGGGATCTCTCCATCACGCTCGGGCAGGAAGTCCAGGTGGTATCGGGAGACAAGACGTTCACGGGGAAGGCCGTCGACATCGACGACTTCGGCGCCTTGCTCGTCGATACGGCTGAGGGGCGGCGCCGCGTGCTCGCCGCGGACGTCTCGGTTCGTGCGGCTGGCGGCCAGTACGCATGAAGAAAAGCAGGGGAGGAAACCCATTTGTTACTTGTACTCGATATCGGCAACAGCAACATCGCGCTCGGCACCTATGAGGGCAAGCGCCTCGTGCGTCATTGGCGCGTTTCGACCGACCAGAAGAAGACCGGCGACGAATACGGCATGCTGTTCAACGAGCTTTTCGCCTATCATGGCATCGCGATGACGGACATCCATGCGATCATCATTTCGTCTGTCGTGCCGCCGCTCGTCGTCCCGATGGTCAAGATGTGCGAGCGGTATTTCGGCATTCATCCGCTGCTCGTCGGGCCGGGGCTCAAGACCGGCTTCCGGTTGCATTACGACAATCCGCGCGCGGTCGGCGCGGACCGCATCGCGAATGTTGCCGGCGCCTACGACCAATACGGCGGGAACCTCATCGTCATCGACATCGGCACGGCGACGACCTACGACGTCGTCGGCGAGGACGGGGATTTCCTCGGCGGCGTCATCGCACCGGGCATCGGCACGACGGCCGACGCGCTCTTCCGCACGACTGCGCAGCTGCCGCGCATCGAGCTCGTGCCGCCGAAGCAGATCATCTGCCGAAACACGGTCGCGGGCATGCAGGCCGGCATCATCTACGGATTCGTCGGACAGGTCGACGCAATCGTCAGCCGCATCCAGAAGGAATGCGGCAAGCCTATGCACGTCATCGCGACGGGCGGGCTCGCGCGCATGGTCGCGCATGAGTCGAAGACCATCGACCGCATCGACCATTTCCTGACGCTGACGGGCATGCAGGTCCTCTACGAGCGCAACAAGGATAAATTCGCGGAAAGGAATCCCAAGGCATGACGATGAAACTCGGACGGTTCACGTTCACGGAGCCGGCCTTCCTCGCGCCGATGGCCGGCGTCACCGATACGGCGTACCGCATCATCGCGCACGACATGGGCTGCCCGCTCTGCTATGCGGAGATGGTCTCGAGCCAGGGCATTCACTTCCGCAATGAGCGGACGCTCGAGATGCTGCAGTCGGAGCCTGAGGAACGGCCGCTCGCCATGCAGCTGTTCGCGGCGACGCCGGAGATGGCGGCGGAGGCCGCGGCCTATGTGGAGGAGCTCGGCACCGCCGATATCCTCGATTTCAACATGGGCTGCCCAGCACCGAAAATCGTCAA
Organism: Selenomonadaceae bacterium; assembly: GCA_036733925.1. GTDB lineage: Bacteria > Bacillota > Negativicutes > Selenomonadales > Selenomonadaceae > UBA2897. The sequence goes on from DAIMZO010000006.1 coordinate 62,568, forward strand.
GAACGGCGAGGGCTCGGCGCTGATGCTCGACCCGTACCGCGCGTATAGAATCCTGTGCGCGATGCGCAAGGCCGTCAAGATGCCGCTTACCGTCAAGATGCGGAAGGGCTTCGACGATGCGCATATCAACGTCGTCGAGATGGCGAAGATGGCCGAGGATGCCGGCGCCGACGCGATTGCCGTGCACGGCCGTACGCGCGAGCAGTTCTACCGCGACCACGCAGACTGGAACATCATCGCGGAGGTGAAGAAGGCCGTCCATATCCCGGTCATTGCGAACGGCGATGTGCGAACCTATGACGATCTCGACCGCATTTTCGAGGTGACCGGCGCGGACGGCGTCATGATTGGGCGCGCGGCACAGGGCAACCCGTGGATTTTCCGGCAGCTTACCCATTATCTGAAGACGGGGGAGCGCCTGCCGGGACCGAGCATGCAGGAGCGCGCCGAGGTCATCCTGCGCCATCTCGACCTGCTGCTGAAGTACAAGGGCAGCTATGTCGGCCCGCGCGAGATGCGCAAGCACGCGACCTGGTATACGCGCGGCATCACGCACGGCGCGATCCTGCGCGATAAATTCAACAAGGCAACCACCCGCGACGATTTCGTCGCGATATTACGGGAGTATTTCTGATAGAAAGGGAGCATAACCATGGCAGAGGAAAAAGCATCGGTCTGGAGCACGTACACGGATGAGGAGAAGAAGCATCTCGAGCAGGTCAACGCGGGCTACCGCGCTTTCCTGTCGAACTGCAAGACGGAGCGCGAGAGCTGCGCGGAGGCCGTCCGGCAGGCGGAGCAAGCGGGCTATAAGGATCTGCGCGCCGTGCTGAAGGCGGGGGAGAAGCTGAAGCCAGGGGATAAAGTCTACGCCGTCAACATGAAGAAATCTCTCGCGTTGTTCAACATCGGCGACGAGCCGCTCGAGGAAGGCATGAACATCCTCGGCGCGCATATCGATACCTGCTCGCTCGATGTCAAGCAGAACCCGTTTTACGAGGATGGCGGCCTCGCGTACCTCGACACGCACTACTACGGCGGTATCAAGAAATACCAGTGGGTCGCGCTGCCGCTCGCACTGCACGGCGTCGTATGCAAGAAGGATGGCAAGGTCATCGACATCTGCATCGGCGAAGCAGAGGATGATCCGGTGTTCTGCGTGACGGATCTCCTGATCCACCTCTCAGCGGAGCAGATGAAGAAGACCGGCGCAAAGGTCATCGAGGGCGAGAAGCTCGATATCCTCGTCGGCAACTACCCGCTCAAAGACGGCGAGAAGGAAAGCGTCAAGGCCGGCGTGCTCAAGCTGATCAAGGACAAATACGACATCGAGGAGGCGGATTTCCAGTCCGCAGAGCTCCGCCTCGTCCCGGCCGGCAAGGCGCGCGAGCTCGGCTTTGACCGCAGCATGACGCTCGCGTACGGCCAGGATGACCGCGTCTGCGCCTACACTTCGCTGATCGCGATGCTCGAGACCGGACACATGCGCCGCACGGCCTGCTGCCTGCTCGTTGATAAAGAGGAGATCGGCAGCGTCGGCGCGACGGGCATGCAGTCGCATTTCTTCGAGAATGCGGTCGCGGAGATCCTGAACGCGATGACGGATCGCTACAGTGACCTGCTGCTGCGCCGCACGCTTGCGAACTCGAAGATGCTTTCGTCCGACGTCTCGAGCGCTTACGATGCGCTTTACGGTGACGCCTACGACAAGAAGAACGTTGCATTCGTCGGCGGCGGCATGGTGTTCAACAAGTTCACGGGCGCGCGCGGCAAATCCGGCAGCAACGACGCGAATGCTGAGTACCTCGGCGAGCTGCGCCGTATCATGGACAAGCACGATGTGCACTACCAGCTCGCGGAGCTCGGCAAGGTCGATCTCGGCGGCGGCGGCACAATCGCCTATATCATGAGCCTTTACGGCATGCAGGTCATCGACTCCGGCGTCGGCGTCCTCTCGATGCACGCGCCGTGGGAGGCGACGAGCAAGGTCGACGTCTACGAGGCGTACAAGGGCTACAATGCTTTCCTCGCGGAGGCCTGAGCACCAGATAGAAAAGACAGGGAAACATGACAAACGTTCAAGAAGCATGGCAAGAGAAAAACGAAATCACGGTCGATGAGCTCGCGGCACTTCCACCAGAAGAGCTCGTCCTGATCGATATCCGTGATGAGGTCGCGTTCGAGCACGGGAGCGTGCCCGGAGCCGTGAATATGGATCCGCTCCGATTGCAGCAGGGCGAGATCGACCTGCCAGAGGACAAGCTGATCGTCTGCATCTGCATGTGGGGCAAGATCAGCCTCGGCCTCGCGGGCAACCTGCAGCAGCAGGGGTACACGGCGGTCTCGCTGCAGGGCGGCTACGCGCTCTGGCTGCAGAAGAAGCTCGAGAAGGAGATGGCTGCCGCCGAGGAAGATGACCGGCGGCTCAAGCATATCGAGAACTCCCTGCGCAAGAAATACAAGCGGAAAATCTCCGGCAAATTCGTCGAGACAATCTGCGATTACGGCCTCGTGCAGCCGGGCGACAAGATTGCCGTATGTATCTCGGGCGGCAAGGATTCCATGCTGATGGCAAAGCTCTTCCAGGAACTCAAGCGGCATAACAAGATCCCGTTCGAGCTCGTGTTCCTGTGCATGGATCCGGGCTACAACGAGATGAACCGCCATATCATCGAGGAGAACGCAAAGCTCCTGCAGATCCCGCTGACGTTCTTCTCGACGGATATCTTTGAATCGGTGTTCCATGTCGAGGAATCGCCGTGCTATCTCTGCGCGAAGATGCGCCGCGGCTATCTCTACCGCAAGGCGCGGGAGCTCGGCTGCAACAAGATTGCGCTCGGGCACCATTTCGACGATGTCATTGAGACAAACCTCATGAGCATGCTCTATTCGGGCGCCATCCGCACGATGATGCCGCGCGTGCGGAGCACGAGCTGTCCGGGCATGGAGCTCATCCGCCCGCTCTACCGGATCCGCGAGGCGGACATCAAGAGCTGGCGCGATGACAACGGGCTCTATTTCATCCAGTGCGCATGCAAGTTCACGGAGACCTGCTCGACCTGCCATACGGATGGCACGACGGACTCCAAGCGCCTCGAGGTCAAGAAGCTCATCGAAAAGCTCGCGGCATCGAATCCGCAGGTTCCGGGCAATATCTTCCACTCCATGGAAAACGTCAACCTCGACACCGTGCTCGCGTATAAGCAGCATGGCAAAGACCATTCGTTCCTCGAGGATTTTGCGGACGGAACGTAAAGGAAAGCAGAAAAACAGCACCATCCGATTCCGGACGGTGCTGTTTTTCTGTGCAGATTTTATTTCGAGAACTTCTTGAGGGCCTCGCTGTAGTCGGTGACGAACTCGACGGCGCCAAGGTACTCGCCCTGCCCGCTGCGGACGGCGAGGTAGTGCACGCCGATCGGCGCGCCTTTGATCCGGCGGTAGACGAGCATATCGTCGCGCTTCCCTGCGCGGAAATCTTCGAGCAGCTGGCGCACGACCGGGATGACCTGCGGCGGGTGCCCCTCGAAGATATCGTGGCTGAGGCAGGACTTCGGGCGGCTGAATACGTGGCCGTTGTTCACGAAGAAGCGCACGACGTTGTCGGCGTCGACGAACGTGATGTCGACCGGCATCAGGGAGAGGATGCTCTGGAACTGGCGGAGCGTGAGCTCGCCGGTCTCCGTGTGGATCTTGCCGTCGAGCACCTTGTCCTCCATGGCCTGCGATTTCTGCGCGACCTTCCAGCCGATGGCCGACGCCCATTTGAGGAATGGGACGCCGAAGGCCATGTCGTACTCCGGGAAGTCGTGGTAGATTTTGTACCATTCCTCCTCGGAGAAGAAGCGGTACGAGAGCGGGAACAGGATGCGCTCTTCCTTGAAGATCATCTCGCGGATGCGGCGGGAGAGGGCCTGGATGCGGCCGTGGTAGATGGCGAGGTTTTCCGGATCTTCACGCAGGACGGCGAGGATGGTCGAGAGCTCGCGCTTCATCTCATCATCGACGCCCCACATGACCTGCGAGGGCCCCGTGACGCCGTAGGAGTAGAGGTGCGGCATCAGAAGCTCTTCCTTCTTGCCATAATGGCTCCAGATACCGCTGAGGTTCTGGATGGCGATGACGAATGCCTTCGGGTCGGCATCGGATTTCGCGGCGAGCGCGTCGACCTCATCGAGCAGGTGCTCGAGCGCCGTGTTCTCCGCGCTGAGTTGGCGGAGCGGGTGCGCATCCGGCAGGCTGTCGATATCGTCCGGGTCGACCTGCGCAGCGGCCGTGTGCGTCCTCCGCGCCTCGTCCTGCAGGGCTTCCACTTCCGCGCGGCCATGGAACAGCGCGGAGTGCAGGTCGCAAAGCTTCTGCACATCGGAAACATCCGTGCCGTCCGCAATCATGCTCTGCTCGGCATCCATGATTTCCTTGACCGAGACATGTTCGAAGTCGCGGACGAAGTCCTTGCGCACCGATTCGAGATCCTCGCCTTTGCCGAGCCGCGCGAGCATGCTCTGCAGTTTTTCCAAGCGTTCTTTCTGTTCCGTATTTGCCATGTTGAACAATCCTTTCTATCGGATGACCTGAACGTCATTTCGTTTTCTCTTTCGATGGTTCCAGTATACGGGAAATCCGCGGAAAAAGATGTAACATTGGAAACGAGGCGGGAACTATTCAGCAAAACAGGCGAAAACGCCGAGAATCCCATCGCGGATCGTGACGGAAAAGTCTGTCTGACCTTCGGCAGGTTCATTGCTCGTCGCGTTCAGGAAGTCCTGCGTCAGGGTATCGTCCGCGAGCTCCCATCGCAGCCCGTCTGTCGTGACGCCGCGCACCTCGCTCGTCAGCGGCAGGAGAGATACGACCTTCGGCGTGCGATTGCGCGCGGAACGCATCGTGACGGCCTCACCGCTCTTCACGAAGAACAGGATCTCGCGTTCGTCTGCGAGCACGCAAGGGAAGGCGAGCCGCGAGGCCGAGAAGATATTGCTCATCGCATGGTCGAACCGCCCGCCGAATGCGCCGGTCAGCAACACGGTCCCAGCATCTGCCGTGCCGGTATCCCAGGCAGCGAGCGTACCGCTGCCCTTCGATGGGATATGCGCCGCGCGCCGCGCAATCTCCTGCAGGGCAATCTGCGTATCGGTGTAGTCCTTTGCGCGGATGTAGGTATCGGACGGGATTCCGCTCTCGATTGCCGTGTCCCAGACAGCGCGGCTTGCGCTGTCGCCATCGCCAATCAGCCGGCCCGGTGCAAGGCCCGCGCGCTGCAGGGCGTCGAGCCCGTGGTCGAGAGCCCAGAGCTCCCGTGAGCGTGCCGCCTGCTGTAGCCAGTCCGGGGCCGGCGCGCGCCCGCCACTCACCAGCAGGTATTCCTTTGCGGGCAGAGCGCGGGAGAATCGCAATCCGGCCTGAGGCAGGCTGAGAAACGCGCCATCGCTGGCAGACTGATCTTTTTCTGCTGGTTCCTTGGTATTTTTCATGCTTCCCGATCCTTTTTTCATAAAAATCCACTTTCCTTTACCAAATATGATATAATAGAATGATATAAGAATCAATAAGGGGAAGTTCCACGGGAAAGGGGATTTTCATTCAATGGTAACATTCACGTATTATGGGCATTCCTGCTTTTTGCTGGATGATGGGAAATACAAAGTCCTGACGGATCCGTTCTTGACGGGCAATCCGAAGGCGAGCATCCGTGCGGAGGCGGTCGATTGCGACATCATCTTGATCACGCATGCGCATGGCGATCATCTCGGCGACGCGCCGGAGATCGCCGGGCACACGGGCGCAGAGCTTGTCGGCGTCCCGGAGGTGCTCGCGCTCTGCGATGCACGCGTCAAGGGGCTGAAATCGCATCCGATGAACCTCGGCGGCAGCCTGACGTTGCCGTTCGGCAAGGTGCGCATGACGCTCGCGCAGCACAGCTCGGGCGTGCCGGGCGGCATCGCCTGCGGATATGTGCTCTACATCGGCGGCATGAAGGTCTATTTCGCCGGGGATACGGCGCTGTTCTCCGATATGCAGCTGATTGGGCGCAAGGATGACCTCGACGTCGCGATGCTGCCGGTCGGTGACAACTACACGATGGGGCTTGAGGACGCCGCACTCGCGGCGCAGTTCCTGAACGCGCGCCATGTCATCCCGATGCATTACAACACCTGGCCAATCATCAATCAGGATGTCAAGCGCTATAAGGAGCTCACGGAGCAGATGACGCGCGCGGAGGTTCATCTGCTGTCTCCGGGCGAGGCCCTTGCCATCGACGAGGAATGACGGTGGAGGCAAAGAAACTCCCGCTTCTCGTCGTACTCGGCCCGACGGCCGTCGGCAAGACGGATTTCTCCGTCGACCTCGCCGAGGCCATGCATACCGAGATCGTATCCGGGGACTCCATGCTGATTTACCGCGGGTTCGATATCGGGACGGCGAAACCGACGATGGAGGAACGCCGCGGCATCCCGCATCACCTGATCGATATCCTCGATGGGACGGAGCCCTATACGGTTACGGACTTCCAGCGGGAGGCGGGCGCCTGCATCGCGCAGATTGCGGGAAGGGGATGCATCCCAATCCTCGCAGGCGGCACGGGACTATATGTCAAGGCCCTGCTTGAGGGCTATGCGTTCAACAAGGCGGAGGAGCATCCGGAATTCCGAGTCTCGATGCGGGAACTCGCGGACGGAAAGGGAAAGGAAGCCGTCTACCGTCTGCTGCAGCAGGAGGATCCGAAAGCGGCGGCGGAGATCGACCCGCAGAATTTCCGGCGCGTCGTGCGCGCGCTCGAGACGGTGCGCTTTGGCGGCGAGTCCATCTCGAGGCAGCGGGCCGGCGGCACGCAGGACACGCTCGTTTACCACGCACTCGTGTTCGGGCTGCGCCGCGACCGGCAGGCGCTTTATGCGCGCATCAACCGCCGCGTAGAGATCATGTTCGAGCACGGGCTCGAGGCGGAGGTTCGCCATCTGCTCGCGAGCGGGATCCCGCGGACAGCCCCTGCAATGAAGGGCATCGGCTACAAGGAGATGGCGGCGTATCTCGCGGGCGAGATCTCGCGGGAGCAGGCGATTGAAGCGATACAGACGAATACGCGGCATTTCGCGAAGCGCCAGCTTACATGGTACCGCAAGATGCCCTATATCTATTGGATCGACGTCGACGGGCTCACGCGGCAGGAACTTTTGCGAAAAGCTTTGCGCGAGGCAGAAGGATTTTTCCGTTCCCCCTCGAATAAAGAATAGTTAGAAATAAAAAATCGGATAACCATCAGGAGGAAATGATCCATGCCAATGAAAGCAATGAATTTACAGGATACGTTCTTGAATCAGGCACGCAAGGAGAACGTGCCGATTACGATGCACCTGGTCAACGGGTTCCAGATCAAGGGGCAGGTCAAGGGCTTTGACAGCTACACAGTCGTCATCGAGATGATGGGCAAGCAGCAGCTCGTCTACAAGCACGCGATTTCGACAATCACGCCGGCCCATCCGCTCGGACGCCCGGAGCGCAAGCCGGAATCCGACAAGCCGGAAGCGTGATCTAGGAGCGGCACCGGTCCTCCCTCGATGAGGGAGGATTTTTTTGATAAGTCAGCAGGATAAAAATTGAAGGAAAGAAATATGGAAAAAGCAAGAGGGTTTGAAGTTGTGACGCGCTGGCAGGGAAAGGACGTGGCATTGCCGAAACGGCAGACCGCGCGGAGCGCTGGCTACGACCTCGAGGCAGCGGAGAGCGTGACCATCGCGCCGCGGAAGACGGTCATGGTCGCGACGGGGGTCAAGGCCTATATGCAGCCCGATGAGGCGCTCATGATCTACAACCGTTCGAGCCTTGCGACGAAGCGGCGCCTGATGCTCGCGAACACGGTCGGTGTCATCGATGCCGATTACTACGGCTCGCCGGAAACGGAGGGCGAGATTTTCATCCCGCTCTATAACTACGGTACGGATACGCAGAAGATCGCGAAAGGTGAGCGCGTGGCGCAGGGCATCTTCACGCACTATCTGACCGTGGACGGCGACGCGCCGGGCCTAGGTGGCGAACGCTCGGGCGGCTTCGGGTCGACGGGCAGGCAGTGAGCCGGTAAGGAGACAACGAAAGAGGGAGAGACGATGGCTGTTCATGTAATCCACGAGGCACACAGGTGCCTGCAATGCAAGGAAGCGCTCTGTATGCTGCACGGCTGCCCGCTGAAAACGGATATCCCGGGCATGATCCGGGAATTCCTCGCGGGAAACGCGAATAAAGCGGGCGCGATGCTGTTTGAGAACAATCCGATGAGCGATGTCTGCTCGATGGTTTGCGACCACGAGAAGCAGTGCGAGGGCCACTGCCTGCTCTCGAAGGAGCCGGGTGGCTCCGCCGTGCAGATCTCTGCGATCGAGCACTACATCTCGGATCTTTACTTGCGGAAGTTCAGCCTCGCGCGCCGCGCACGCCGCGGCCAGCGCGTCGCGGTCATCGGGGCTGGCCCGGCGGGGCTGACCGTCGCGACAAAGCTCGCGCAGCACGGCTACGATGTGACGATTTTCGAGCGCATGGACAAGATCGGCGGACTCATGCGCTACGGTATCCCCGACTTCCGCCTGCCGCGGCGCATCCTCGACACCTACGCGCATAAGCTCAAGCGCCTCGGCGTCCATATCCGCCCGCATACGACGCTCGGCGGCGCATTGCGCCTCGACGACCTGTTCGCGGATGGCTACGATGCCGTCTTCATTGGCGCGGGCGTCTGGCGTGCGCGCCGGCTCGGCGTGAAGGGCGAGACGCTCGGGAACTGCCACTACGCAATCGATTATCTGCAGGATCCGTACGTCTATGAGCTCGGCCCGCGCGTCGCGATCATCGGCTCCGGGAATGACGCGATGGACGCGGCGCGCACGGCGATACGGCACGGCAGCGAGCAGGTCTACGTCGTCGCGCGGCATTACGAGGTATCGTCGAGCAAACGGCAGGCGGAATATGCGCAGGCGGACGGCGCGGAGATCATCTACGCGCGCCATACGGTCGAAATCACGCCGGAGGGGCCTCTGCTCACCCTGCGGCATTTCGACGAGAACGGCAAATGCACGCGCGAGGATGAGGCAAAGCTCCTGCAGGTCAACAGCACAATCATATCCGTGAGCCAGGTGCCGAAGGATAAGATCGCCCGCACGACGCACGGGCTCGAGACGAATGAGCGCGGGCTCATCGAGGTCGACGAGAACGGGCAGACGACGCGCGAGGGCGTATTCTCGGGCGGCGATGTCGTGACTGGCGCGAGCCGCGTCGTGCTCGCGGTCAGGAACGCGAAGAAGGTCGCCACAGCGATGGAGCGCTACCTCGAAGAAAAGGCCGCTTCTGATGCTGGAACGCAGCGGGCTCCCGAAGCGCCGCATCCAATCCTCCACGGTTTTGAATGAGCGTCTGCTGGCACCGTACAGGCACCTATCCCTTCCTTGACAGTTACGCGAAAAATGCGTAAAATAGTAAAGTGTCGTTATGTAGAAAAATGGAAAAATAACGAGTAAATAGAAAGGGAGGTGCCCATCATCGATACTGCAGTAACTGTATTATCAGCAATCGTTGCATTGCTCATCGGTGCTGGCGGCGGCTACGTGATGCGCAAACGCGCAGCGGAGGCGCAGATTGGCTCAGCCGAAGAGCATGCAAAGAAGATTATATCGGATGCGAAAGAAAAAGGCGAAACCAAGAAAAAAGAAGCCCTGCTTGAGGCGAAGGAAGAAATCCACAAGCAGCGTCAGGAATTCGAGAAGGAATCCCGCGAACGCCGCAATGAGCTTTCTAAACAGGAACGTCGCGTAGAGCAGAAGGAAGAGAATCTCGACAAGAAGATTGAGGCAGCGAGCCGCAGGGAAGAATCCCTGATCCGCAAGGAGAACCGGCTCGAGAAGACCCAGCAGGCCGCGGAGGCCATGCATGAGAAACAGAAACAGGAACTCGAGCGGATCTCCGGCCTGACCGAGGACGAAGCGTGCACGCGGATCATGGCTGAGGTTGAGGACGAACTCAAGCACGAGAAAGCCATGAAGCTCAAGGAATACGAGCAGCAGACGAAGGACGAGGCGGACAAGAAAGCGCAGGACATCATCGCGCAGGCCATCCAGCGTTGCGCGGCTGATCAGGTCGCGGAGACGACGGTCTCGGTCGTCGCGCTGCCGAATGACGAGATGAAAGGCCGCATCATCGGCCGCGAGGGACGCAACATCCGCACGCTCGAGACGCTCACAGGCGTGGATCTCATCATCGACGATACGCCGGAGGCTGTCATCCTGTCGAGCTTCGATCCGGTGCGCCGCGAGGTCGCGCGCATCGCGCTCGAGAAGCTCGTGCAGGACGGTCGCATCCATCCGGCCCGCATCGAGGAGATGGTCGAGAAAGCCAAGCGCGAAGTCGATCAGCGCATCAAGGAAGCGGGCGAGCAGGCGACGTTTGAGACAGGCGTGCACGGCATCCATCCGGAGCTCGTCCGGCTGCTCGGCCGCATGCGCTACCGCACGAGCTACGGCCAGAACGTGCTGAACCACTCCATCGAGGTCTCGCACCTCGCCGGCGTCATGGCGGCGGAACTTGGATGCAACGTCACGCTCGCGAAGCGCGGCGGCCTGCTCCACGATATCGGCAAGGCGGTTGACCGCGATGTCGAGGGGCCGCATGTCACGATCGGTGCGGATCTCGCACGGAAATACCACGAATCCAAGGATGTCATCAACATCATCGAGTCCCATCACGGGGATTGCGAACCGACGACCGTCGAGGCCGTGCTGGTCGCCGCCGCAGATGCAGTTTCTGCGGCGCGCCCGGGCGCACGCCGCGAGAGCCTTGAGTCGTATCTGAAGCGTCTCAAGAGCCTCGAGGAGATAGCGGAAGGCTTTGATGGCGTCGACCGCTGCTTTGCCATCCAGGCGGGCCGCGAGATCCGCGTGATGGTCAAGCCGGATAAGGTGGACGATGCGGAGGCCGCGGCCCTCGCACACGATATCGCGAAGAAGATCGAGAATGACCTCGAGTATCCGGGTCAGATCAAGTGCACGGTCATCCGCGAGACGCGCGCCGTGGACTACGCAAAATAACGACAGCTTCAAACCTCCCTCCCAGAGGGAGGTTTTTGTGGCAATAACAAGGACGGGAAACTATGGCATTTGAAAAGCTGAAGGCGGCGCTCCGGGACGCCGCAGGCAAGAAGCGTTCGGCAAAGCAGGAATACGTGCAGTTCCTCGGGTCGATGCTGGTGAAATACCCGGAAATCCATACGGTGGCATATGATCCGGGCACCTATACGATGACAATCTCGTTCGCTGTGACCGGTGAGATCACGAAGCAGAAGCTCCAGTATTTTGCGAACCTGCTGATCGAGAGCATCAAGACGCACCGACATCTCGAGGGGCGCCGCGACCAGCCGCGCATGGAGGTCCGCGCCGAGGCATCGAAGGATACGATGATCCTCTCGGTTGACCGCGATATCCGCGACCTTTATGTGGCGGAAATCGACCTGATGGCCGACCTCATGCAGGACTGCTTCGGAGAGCAGCTCCTCGTGCAGGAGGATACAGCTCTGACCGATGAGTTCATCGCGGGGCAGGAGGCGCTGTTCGGCAATCTGCTCGACACGGCGCGCCAGACGCCGCCTTCGGAGCGCCTGTCCGGCTACCGTGACGCGGGCCGCGTCATCGTCTACAATGGCAGACTGTAAGGAGGAGAATCATGCGTATCTTGATGGTCGGTGATGTCGTCGGGCGGCCGGGACGCCGCTATTTCCGGGAAATCACGCCGAAGCTCCGCAAGGAGAAGAATATCGACGTCGTGGTCGTGAACGGTGAGAATTCCGCAGGCGGCAAAGGCATGACCGAGAAATCCCTCGCGGAACTGCTCTCGGGCGGAGCTGATGTCATCACGTCCGGCAACCATATCTGGGACAAGAAGGATGTGCTTGGCTTCATCGACCGCGAGCCGTTCCTGATTCGTCCAGCAAACTATCCGGGCGATGCGCCCGGCAAGGGGTACTGCGTGTTCCCGTACCGCGCGAAGAACATCGGCGTGATGAACCTTTCCGGCCGCTCGTTCATGCCGCCGCTCGATGACCCATTCCAAGTGGCACCGGACGTCCTGCGCGAGCTGCGGGATGCGTGCGATATCATATTGCTCGATTTCCATGCGGAGACGACCTCGGAGAAGATGGCGATGGCCTGGTACCTCGACGGGCAGGTCAACGCGGTCGTCGGCACGCATACGCACGTGCAGACGGCAGATGAGCGCATCCTGCCGAAGGGGACGGCGTTCCTCACGGATCTTGGCATGACGGGGCCGCGCGATTCGGTGCTCGGTGTCGAGACGGAGGCTATCCTCTACAAGTTCACGACCGGGCGCCCCGTGCGTTTCGAGGTTGCGGACGGCCCATGTATCTACAACGGAGTCATCCTGACCATCGATGACAGCACGAATGCGACGACGGGGATTGAGCGCATTCTTCTTTCCGAAAAAGCATAAAAGAAAAGGATTTCTGGAAGAAAAAGCGAAATCTACAAAGATAGGATAAAATGTGCAGAGGAGGCGCAGCATGGCAAGCGACCTGCATATGCATACGACGTTCTCGGATGGCAGATACACGCCGGAGGAAGTCGTGAACATGGCAAAAGAAGCGAGATTGCACTATATCGCGATCACCGACCACGACACCGTGGACGGGATTGCCGCGCTCTATGAAAAGGGCCTATATCCATGCAAGTCCATCCATATCATCCCGGGCATCGAGTTTTCGGCGCATCACCCGACCTACGAGATCCATATTCTGGGCTATAACATCGATATCTACTACGGCGAGCTCGTCGAGCGGCTGAATGATGTGCGCGACGCGCGCTGGACCCGGTTCGCCGAGATGGTGGAGAAGATCCAGTCTCTCGGCTATCAGATCACCGAGGCCGACGTCATGAAGGTGGCGGGTAGCAGCAAATCCATCAGCCGCTCGCATATCGCACGTGTGCTGGTCAAGAAAGGCTATTTCGAGACGGTGCGGCAGGCGTTCGACGAGATTCTCGCGAAAGGGCGGCCGGCCTACGTACCGCATTACCGCCTGAGCATCGAGGAGATCACGGAACTCATCCGTTCGGCGGGCGGCACGCCGGTGCTCGCGCACCCGAAGCTCATCGGCGACGAGGAGCTCGTGAGGAAGCTCGCGGCCTCTGGCATGTTCGACGGCCTCGAGGTCTTTTACCCGCGCAATGATGCGGAGGATACGAAACGGTATCTTGCGCTGGCGGAGCAGTACGGGCTCATGGTGTCCGGCGGCTCGGATTTCCACGGGTTCCCGACGCGCTACCCGCAGGAGCTCGGCATCTTTACGATTGAAGATATCTGGGCGGAGAAGTTCTATCGGCCCGCGAAGAAAATCGGCTGACAGCCGCCGCAGGAAGGGAGGAGCGGAGTTTGGACGTTATCGCGCTCGTCGGTCCGAGCGGAACCGGCAAAAGTCACCGCGCCCTCGTGGTCGCGCACAAGCACCACGCGGACGCGATCATCGATGACGGCATCCTGATCAAGGGCGGGAAGATCCTCGCCGGCCATTCGGCCAAGAAAGAGAAGAACCGCATCATGGCGGTGCGCCGCGCCATCTTCATCCTGCCCGGCCACGCCGAGGAGGTCGAGGCGGCCATCCAGCAATCGAAGCCGCACCGCATCCTCGTGCTCGGAACCTCCGAGAACATGGTGCAGAAAATCACGAAGGCGCTGCATCTGCCGCCTATCCAGCAGATCATCCATATCGAGGATATCGCGACGAAGGCGGAGATGGCGAAGGCCCGCTACTACCGTCTGAAGCAGGGGAAACACATCATCCCGGTGCCGACCATCGAGCTCAAGCCGCATTTTTCCGGCTTCCTCGTCGACCCGATTCAGTCGCTGTTCAAGCGGTCGCGGACGAAGCGCCGCCGGCTCGGGGAGAAATCCATCGTGCGGCCGGTATTCAGCTATTACGGCAAGCTCAGCATCGAGGACACCGCCATCCAGGCCATCGTGCGCGAGGTGCTCGAGCAGGAAAATGCGATCCGCAAAGTCAACCATATCCATGTCGAGCATATCTTTCAGGGCGATGAGGATATGGGACTGCGCATTCACGCGTCGGCGGCGCTCGGCTACGGCGCGCATATCCCGACCCTGATCCGCCGCGGCCAGCAGAATGTCCGCGACAAGGTCGAGTATATGACCGGCATGGTCGTGCATGAGGTCGATATCATGGTCAACACGCTTTTTGTGGAGGCGTAATTAGGTATGCAAGAGATGAAACCACCAAAAAAACCGATGGCGTTCTACTATATCGTCGTGCTCGCCGTCATCCTTCTCTTCAATGAGATGGCGCGCCCGTATTTCGACCAGCAGCAGATCGAGCAGGTCGATTACGGCACGTTCATGACGATGACCGACGATCAGAATATCCAGAAGGTCGAAATCCAGGACAACAAGATCCTGTTCACGGATAAAGACGGCAAGAAGTACAAGACCGGCGTCATGGACGATCCGGAGCTCGCGAACCGGCTGCATCAGTCTGGCGCGCAGTTCTCGCAGGATATCAAGGAGGAGACCAGCCCGATTGTCAGCTTCTTCCTCGCCTGGATCCTGCCTCTGATCATCTTCTTTGCCATCGGGCAGTATTTCTCGAAGAAGCTCATGGAAAAGGGCGTCGGCGGCAACTCGATGATGTTCGGCATGGGAGGCAATCAGGCGAAGATCTACGTGCCGTCGTCCGAGGGCATCCACTTCAAGGATGTCGCGGGCGAGGACGAGGCGAAGGAGAACCTCGCGGAGATCGTCGACTACCTGCATAATCCGCAGAAATACACCGGCATCGGCGCGCAGATGCCGAAGGGCGTCCTGCTCGTCGGGCCTCCGGGCACAGGCAAGACCATGCTCGCGAAGGCCGTTGCCGGCGAGGCGGATGTGCCGTTCTTCTCGATTGCCGGTTCGGAATTCGTCGAGATGTTCGTCGGCATGGGCGCGTCGAAGGTGCGCGATCTGTTCAAACAGGCGAAGGAAAAGGCGCCGTGCATCGTGTTCATCGATGAGATCGATGCCATCGGCCAGAAGCGCAACGGCGCGTCGATGGGCAACGACGAGCGCGAGCAGACGCTGAACCAGCTGCTGACGGAGATGGACGGCTTCGAGGGCAATACCGGTGTCATCATCCTCGCTGCGACGAATCGGCCGGAGTCGCTCGACCCGGCGCTGCTGCGCCCGGGCCGCTTCGACCGCCGCGTGCCGGTTGAGCTGCCGGATCTCAAGGGTCGCGAGGAGATCCTCGCTGTCCACGCGAAGAAGGTCAAGCTTGCGGACGACGTCGATTTCCATACGGTCGCGCGCATGGCGGCCGGCGCATCGGGGGCGGAGCTCGCGAACATCATCAATGAGGGCGCGTTGCGCGCCGTGCGTTCTGGCCGCAGCCTCGTCACCGAGGCGGACCTCGAGGAGAGCGTCGAGGTCGTCATCGCGGGCTACCAGAAGAAGAATGCGATCCTCTCCGACCAGGAGAAGCATACGGTCGCGTACCACGAGATCGGGCACGCACTCGTCGCGGCCTTGCAGTCCCATTCCGCACCGGTGCAGAAAATCACGATTATCCCGCGCACGAGCGGCGCGCTCGGCTACACGATGCAGGTCGAGCAGAAGGATAAATACATCTTGTCGAAAGAGGAACTCGAGAACAAGATTGCGACGTTCACGGGAGGCCGCGCGGCCGAGGAAGTCAAGTTCGGCCAGGTATCGACGGGCGCGGCAAACGACATCGAGCAGGCAACGAAGCTCGCGCGCGCGATGATTACGCGTTACGGCATGAGCGACGACTTCGATATGGTCGCGATGGAGACCATCACGAACAAATACCTCGGCGGCGACGCGAGCCTCGCTTGTTCGGCAGCGACGCAGGAACGCATCGACAAGCAGGTTGTCGAACTCGTGCGCAAGCAGCACGAGAAGGCCAAGCAGCTGCTTGAAGAAAACAAGGACACGCTCGACAAACTCGCCGCGTATCTCTATGAGAAGGAGACCATCACCGGCGCGGAATTCATGCATATCCTGAAAGGCGAGAATCCGGAGGAAACGGCAGAGATTGCAGATGCATCGGATACGGCAGATGCAGACGAGAAATCTCAGACCTTGAACTTAGAATAAATTGATAAGAATTTAAATTTAATCTGAAAGATGTCGACACACATATACATTTATGTCATTTAAAACGGACTGCCGAGGCAAGATCATAAGTATTTCATGCGCAACTACGCCAGGATATTATTTCGTCACAGGAACCCCGACTTCTTTCCCGTACTTGAAGGAAGCTGGGGTTTTTTGTATACTAGAACTATCTTTTTACAAAAAATTTACAAAAGTAAAGCGCCAGAAAGGCGGGATTAAGATGATTTTTGAAGCAAAGCTGCGGGATGGCGTGATTTTCGGTGATCGCGAGAACGCAGAGTATGTGTATCTGCCAGCAAGCGAGGTCGGCTCTGCTCGTCCCCTATGCCTGTACGAATACGAGGGGAACCGTGAGGATGTCTCGATGGAGGAAGCTCTGCGTCTGATCCGAGTGCGGAGCTTGCGACCGACGAAGCACCCTTTGCTCGGGAATAATGCATTTTAAGTTGGCAGAATAGGAACCAGAAAGGAACGTGGATGGCTTGGCAGAAATTTCCATTGGTGAAATGATATTGCGGCTTGTGCTCGCGTGCGTGCTCGGCGGCGCTATCGGTTACGAGCGGCAGGCACGGCGGAAATCTGCCGGCCTGCGGACGAATCTGCTCGTCTGTCTCGGTTCCTGTCTGATCATGATTTTGTCACAGGAACTCTATCTCGAAGTTGAGGGGCACACGAATGCGGATCCGGCCCGTCTCGCCGCTCAAGTTGTCTCTGGCATCGGCTTTCTCGGCGCCGGCGCCATCATGAAAGAGGGCGTCAACGTCACGGGGCTCACGACAGCGGCTTGCCTATGGGTTGTTGCGGGCGTCGGGCTTGCGGTCGGTGCGGGTGCCTACATCGGCGCGCTCTTGACCACGGCGCTGGTTGTCTTGACACTCGGCGCGCTCTCGAAGCTCGATGAATGGGTCGTGCACGAGAGCCATATCGAGCTGCATATCTATACGGTCGACCGTCCCGGTCAGCTCCTCGCCATCAGCACGGCGCTGGATGACTTCGGACTGAAGGTGCGCGATGTCAAGATCCACGAGGACGAGTCAGGGCGCCGTGATGACGATGGGAACAAGTACATCACGATGGAACTGGATATCTACAACAAGATGGTTGTCAAGAGCATCGTCATCGCGGACGCAATCCGGAAGATTGAAGGCGTGCGCCGCGTGGCGGTCAGCTGAAACACTCGAAGAAAGAACCACGATGGAAAAACAGAAAGTCTATGTGATACGCGGCATCCCAATTCTTGCGACGCGGAAGCGCGTGAAGCATCTGAGCCTGCGGATCCGGAAAGACGATGGGCAGGTGCTCGCATCGATTCCCTTGCGCATGCCGGAAGATATGGTGCGCGACTTCTTTGAGAGCCGCGCAGGCTGGCTTCTTGCGCATCGGCAGGCAGTCAAGGAACAGGCAAACCAGCGAAAGGCCGTGACTCCGCAACAATTCGCGAGCAACGAGTTATTGATGCTGTGGGGGACAAGGCGGGAGCTTTTTGTCCATGTGCTTCCAGCAAAATCTGGGAGGAAAAGGACGTTTCGGATCCAGGATAACCGCATCGAAGCCGCAGTACCGGAATCGTGGACGGTCGAGGAGCGTCGGGCGTTTTTCACAGAGAATCTGGCCGAAGAGCTCAAACTTGAGATGAAACGGACGATTCCGGTCATCGAAGGATTGACCGGCCTGCACGCCGCGAAATGGACGATACGGCCCATGAAGACGCGTTGGGGGAGCTGTACGATGCCGACGCGGTCTATTCGTATCAATTACGAACTCGTGAAGTATCCGAAAGAGTGTCTGCATGGGGTCATCCTGCACGAGCTCCTGCATATCGTCGAGCGGTACCACAACGCACATTTCTATGCGCTCATGGCGAAGTATATGCCGGATTGGCGCGCGGCGCGGGAGAAGTTGAAGCGGTAGGGAGTGTGGCTATACCTCCGGTATCTTCTGTGGCAGTCATTACGCTGTGACGTTTTGCTGAAGCGGATTTTTTGCCAAAAATAAACCGTGAAACCTTCTTAAACACGCTTCGCTTGAACGAAAGAAGTTTTCACGGGGGGTGTAGGCAAAAAATCCGCTTCTTCACGCAAAATCGTCAACGGTTCATTCCTTGCCACAGAAGGCACCTCCGAGTGTGATGATGACGCTGTGTGGAATGACTGCCATAGGAGTCCCCGAAGGTAAAGCGCAAACCTTATATAACGCGTTTTATTTCTTGTGGCGGAACGTGCGGTATAGGAGATAGAGGTGCGCGAGGAAGAAGAATGCGAGACCGATGACGATGAGGCCGGCCATGACGGGGCGGGAGGTGTGCTGCCAGGCGTCGGGGGAGAAGGTCGCGGCGCCTGCGAAGTTGATGAGCACGAGGTAGAAGAACGCCTTTGCGATATGCATGAATTGGATCTTGCCGAGGCGCTTCAGCGAGACGGCGAACATGCTGTAGCCGAACGTCTGTCCGGCCACGTAGGCGAGCAGCTGGCTGACGGTCCAGAGAAAAGTCATGATAATGCTCCTTTGATCTGCGCGAGGAAAGAGGAAAATCCTTCCGCGTCAATCAGGTTGGGGATCTTCGGTTCGTAGAGCCTGCCGGAAAAGCCCTCGTGCGGCAATGGGATGAAGCGCGCCGTTTCCGGCAGAATCGGCGCGTACATCGGATCGCCGATGATATCCTCTGACTGTTCGAAGAGCGGCTGCAGGTCTTTCTCGTCGGTTGCACGGACGGTATCCATCCGCAGGATGGGATTTTCCGTCTCCATCGGGATGACGCAGGTATAGTGACGGTTGGTTTCGCGCTCGAGCGCGTAGGCAAGCGACTGCACGTAGACGCTTTCGCCAATCAGGATTCCGGCGTCCTCGAATGCGTCATAGGGCGAGTATTCAAGGTACATGGCGCGCGTGTGGCCCGTTCCCGCGGTTTCGCGGAGCAGTTCCGCGAGCTCTTGCTGGACCGGGGTAATCGGCGTGCCGATGACGTACGGGATGCCGCATTCTTCCTGCAGGATGCGTGCGGCGCCGAGGCCACCGTAGGACAGGACGAGATTCACGTCGGCGGATGGGGCGCTTTCGATGCTCTCGAGCGTCGTGTTCAGGCTCCAGCAGCTCTGCACGGCAAAGCCTTCGCGTGCGAGCCAATCGCGGATGGACGCGTCGCTGCCGTTGATGGAGTAGTCCTGCGGCGTGATGCCGAGCAGGTTGACGGATAATTCATGCGGCGCCGGTTTTTTCGCTGGCAGCGGCGTTTCGCGCGGCCAGTCGGGTGCCGTTCCCGTGACGTGGCACGCGAGCTTTTCCATCGCGAAATAGATGCCGCGCTCATAGTAATGCATGCTGTTCGTCGGCAAGGTGAAGGTGGGGACGCCCGCTTTCTTTGCAACAATCTTTGCGAGGGCCTTCATATCGGTCGAGATCAGAAAGGCAATCTGCGACGGGATCAGGCAGACGAAGCGCGGCTGCTGCTGGCGCACGGTCTCGATGACGTCTTTCAGGAACCGCTCGTCGCAGCCGAGTACCGCGTCCTGCTCGTTGAGTGCGGAGACGTAGATCATCGAGTTCTGCGTGTACCAGCGCGGCTCGTCATGGGTCGTATAGGTCGAGTTGCAGCCGGACGGGTCGTGGATGACGACCATGCCGCCGAGCTCAAAGAACGTGGAGCAGACGCCGAAGGTATCGGCGGAATAGGTGGAAATGATGCGTGCGGTCTGATTCAGCATAGGCAGCATGGGCCTCCTAATCCCTTCGTACGGATATTTTCTTCGATGGGCTTTTCGTGCAGGAATGCGCTCGCCATCTGCTCCGCGAGTTTTGCGATGCCGGTGAACCCGTAGAGCCCATTGCCCTCGACGAAGTTGACGAAATGCTTCGTCTGGTTGAAATAGGCCGCTTTCTGCCCGATGGCGAGGAGCGGCCCTTTTTCGGTGCCGCGGCGCATGAGGCGCATATCCGGATTCTTCGTCGCCCAAAGCTCGATATCCCCGGCGTTTTCCTGCAGCCAGCGGAAATCGTCCGCATCGTCCGGCATGCAGCTGTCCGCATAGATTTCCGCGACATGGAAACCGGACTCGACGAGCAGGCGCGCGAGGGAGAACGGGCGGAACACGGCAGCGTAGTCGATGGCGACGGGAGTATCCCCGATGACGGCTTTCGCCCGGGCAAGCGCCTGTTTTGCGCGGCCGATGGGATCGCTCCAGTCAGAGGCGGGGAGATGCATGGCCCGGCAGACGGCGTTCAGGGAATCCTTTATCTCCGGGAAACGCCATGGCTGCCCGATATAGAGCGCGGATGCGCCGCGCCGTTTCGCGTCGTCCTCGGCCGCGGGGCCGCCGAACGGGTTGTACCAGAAGTCGAGAGAGCCTTCGCCCATTTCGAGGAATTCGTCGTAAGTCTGGCAGGTCGTCATATCGCGCAAGACCCATCCATTATCCGAAAAAAGGTGAATGAGCTCGGAGTCCGGGTCGGTCGGGAGATTCGAGCCAAGGATATTCGCGGCCTTCGGGTTCAGCGGGCGAGGCCGGAGCTGCCGGTAGATCTCGCGGCGCTCGCGCTGCTCCGGCGTGATGCTGCGCGTCTGGCGGATTGGATCCATGAAGCATTCGAGGAAGTCGATCTGCGGCCAGCGTTCGCGCAGCACGCGGTAGACATAGCGGAAATTGACGCCGAGGAAGTGATGCACGCAGGCGGGGAACACGAAGACGGCGCGCGGGAGCTTCGATAGGCACGCGAGGATATCCGAGATTCCCTTGATGAGGAAGGCCTCGTTGTCTTTGTTGACGAGGTCTTCCTCATGGATCTCGATGGTCGAGAAGCAATCCATCGCGCCCATTTCGGCGGCGGTCAATACGACGCCACGCACGCAACCCGACGCGCAGATATAGATCTGGTGCGATTCCGGGAGCTGCATGCCGGTGTGGACGATGTTCCATGTGCCGCGTGCTGGCGGCGAGAATTCAAGCGTCGTGGGAAAGAGCGCCGGGTACTGTGCGTCTTTCAGCAATTTGCAGGCCGCTGAGGGGCGGCCGTTGATTTTCTGAAGCAAAAAGCAACCTTCTTTCTGCTGGCTGATCGTGTCTGCCCATTCGGGGAGCGCTGGGACTATGTGATGCGCTTTGTCCTGCTGTCAGCAGATGCGCGGCAGCAGCTCGCCTGTCGGCTCTGGCAGCATGGTTTCGGTGCCGATTTCCGTCTCGACGATGACGCGGCCCGCATTTTCCGCGGTCACCTCGCCGATGATGGCGGCGTTCTCGCCATAGGTCTGCTTCTGCAGCACGGAGACCAGCGTCGGGGCGATGGCCTTCGGCGCAAAGACGACGAGGCGGCCCTCGCAGGCGAGGTAGAGCGGATTCAGGCCGAGCATGCCGCAGACGCCCTTTACCGCGGGCTGTACGGGAATGCTGGGTTCCTGCAGGCGGATGCCGACGCCGCTTTCCTCTGCAATCTCGTAGAGCACGGTGCCGACGCCGCCGCGCGTCGCGTCACGCAGCACGTGGATATCGCCGCGGTCGGCGTCCGGCAGAGAATCCGTCGCCTCGAACATTGATTCAACGAGGCCCCAGAGCGGCGCGCAGTCGCTCGTGACATCGGCCTCGATATCGAAATCGTCGCGCGCGAGCAGGATGGCACAGCCATGGCGCCCGATATCGCCGGTCACGATGACGGCGTCGCCGGCCGACGCGCGGTTCCCCTCCGGATGCGCGTCGGGCAGCACCTCGCCGATGCCGGTCGTCGTCAGGAAAACGTGGTCGACTTGGCCGCGGCCTGCGACCTTCGTGTCACCGGCGACGATGCGGACGCCGGCTTCCTTAGCGGTCTGTTCCATGGATGCCGCAATCGTCTCGAGATCTGAGAGCGGGCAGCCTTCCTCAATCTGGATGGCGCAGGAGAGGTAGAGCGGGCGAGCGCCCATGCAGGAAAGGTCGTTGACGGTGCCGCAGATTGACAGCTTGCCGATATTCCCGCCGGGGTACTGCCATGGCGAGACGATGAAGCCGTCCGTCGTGAACGCGGTTTTCTTGCCGCCGAGCGGCAGGATGGCGGCGTCATCCGCCGTGAATTCCGGATTCTTGAAATGGCGCGCGAAGACCTGCTCGATGAGTTCGCGGGTCTTCTGGCCGCCGGCGCCGTGTGCGAGCGTGATGCGCGCATTCTGCGCGTTTTGATCAAAGGCTGTCATCAGATGATCCCTCCATATTGATACCAGGCCGAGCAGGCTCCTTCGTGCGAAACCATGCAGGCGCCAGTCGGATGTTCCGGCGTGCAGGCTTTGCCGAAAAGCGGGCAGTCTGGCGGCGTGCATTTTCCTTGCAGGATTTCGCCGCAGCGGCAGGCCGGGTTTGCGCGTCCCTCCATCGCGGGCACTTCGTATTTCTTGCGTGCATCAAAGGCCGCGTAGGCCTCGCGCAGCTGCATGCCGCTCGAGGGGATTACGCCGAGCCCGCGCCATTCCGCGTCACAGGGCTCCATGAGCGATGCGACGAGCTTTTTCGCGGCAGGGCTGCCCTCGGGGCGCACGACGCGCGGATAGGCATTGACGAAGAACGGTTTGCCCACGTGCATTTTCTCGATGATGACGGCGAGGGCAGTCAGGATTTCCTTTGCTGTGAAGCCCGTGACCACGCCGGAGGCGATGCCGCGTTTCGCGAGGCCTTCTGGTATGCCCGTCCCGTCAATCGCGCAGACATGGCCCGGATACAGATAGGCGTCGCAGGCGTCTGCCATCGCGAGATAGACGCCGGGCATGGTCTTGTTCGCCGTGAGCAGGGAGAAATTCCTGAGCCCTGCGGCCTTCGCGCGCTGGACGGCAAGGCAGGCCCCCGGCGTCGTCGTCTCGAAGCCGACGGACAGGAAAACGACTTCCTCGGCCGGGTGTTCGGCGGCGTATTTCTCCGCGTCGAGCTGCGTGTAGACGACCTGCACCTTTGCGCCACGGCTGCGGGCGTCGGCGAGGTTCATGCGGGTGCCGGGTACGCGCACGAGGTCGCCGAAGGTCGTGATGGTCACGTGTTTTTCGAGCGCGAGGAACAGGGTTTCGTCCATGAAAGAGGTCGGGGTCACGCAGACGGGGCAGCCCGGGCCGGAGATCAGCTCGATGTTTTCCGGCAGGAGCTTCCGGATGCCGAGCCGGAAAATCTCATGCGTATGCGTGCCGCAGACCTCCATGATGCGGAGGTTCGGCCCGTCGTATCCCGTGACGATGTCGCGGATTTTTTTCTGTTCTGAGTCCAACGGAAATCCTTCCTTTACCTGTTTTTGTGGTCAGTCGAGTCCCTGCATGACGCGTTCGGATTCGCTCGCGTCGTCGCTCGTGATCTTCGCGATGGCGATGCCGGCGTGCACCATGACGTAGTCGCCGGGATCTACATCGTCGAGAAGCTCTGCTGAGACTTTCCGGCGTGCGCCCGACGCGTCGACTAGCGCCGTGCCGTCCTGAATCTTCACTACTTTTGCTGGTAAACCTACACACATAATTTTGGGTCTCCTTTATATCTAGATAGATTTTATCCGTTTGTGGCCGCGGCCGTCTTTTGTGGAAAGGGATAACGGTACACCAACGCTCACCTTTTGGTATACGGTTGTCCCCGCTACATCACAGGCCGCGACTAAGGTTCATCATAGCGAAGGTGGCCTGCCCGAGGGCAAGACCGCCGTCGTTCGGGGCGATGAGATGGTGGCGGAGGACGGTGAAGCCGTCTTTTTCGAGTGCCTGAATGGTGAGCTCGAGGAGCAGGGTGTTCTGGAACACGCCGCCGGAGAGGGCTGCTGTCGAAAGGCCTGTCTGCTCGCGTGCCTCCCGGCAACCCGCGGCGATGAGCGCGGCGAGCCCGGCATGGAACGCATAGGCGAGTGTGTCAGGGGCTTCGCCCTCGAGATGCCTTTCCGCGAGGCGCTCGAAAAGCCGATCGGTCCGCAGCTGGAAGGGGCCTCCATCCACTGCCTTTATTGGCTCCATGGTGGAGTAGGCCGCGCCGCCCTTGCTTCTGCCGCGCTCAGCCGCGTATTGCAGGAACATTGCGGCCTCCCCCTCGAAGGTCGATGCCTGCCGGATGCCGAGCAGCGCGGAGACCGCGTCGAAGAGGCGTCCGGCGCTCGTGCTCGTGATGGCGTTGACATGGTGCGTGAGCATGAAGAGCTGTGCTTTCAGCATGTCTTCACCGCAGAGGTGGAGCTTTCGGGCGAGTTCAGCCGTCCGCTCTGCGCTGCCGGTGCAGAGGTAGAGCATGGAGACGGCGTTCCGCCAGCCTTCGACGGAGGATTTGTCGCCACCAGCCTGCGGGAACGGCGTGATGCTGCCGAGCCGCGCAAAACCATCGTAGCGGGTATCGAGGATCTCGCCGCCCCAGACCGTGCCGTCGCTGCCGTAGCCCGTGCCGTCGAACGACACGCCGATGACGCGGCCGTCCGGCGGCACGTCGTTTTCGGCCATGCAGGACAGGATATGCGCGGCGTGATGCTGGATGGTGACAAGAGGCACACCGAACTGCTTGGCGATTTCGCGGGCGGCAGTCACGCTGTTGTAGCGCGGGTGTTCGTCGCAGACGACGACTTCCGGCCGGGTCTCGAGCAGTTCAAGCAGCCGCGCTGTCGTTTCGCGCAGGGCCTGCACGGTGCGAAGGTCGCTGAGATCGCCGACGTAGGGGGATGGATAGAGCAGCGGGCCGCAGCCGACACAGAACGTGTTCTTGAGTTCACCGCCGATGGCGAGCACCGAGCCCGTTTTCTTTTCCCAGTCTCCGGACAGCATGATCGGGAGCGGCGCCCAGCCGCGGCTGCGGCGGATCATATACGGCGCGCCGCCGAAATAATCCATGACCGTGTCATCGGCGCGGATGCGGATCTTGCGGTTATGCGAGAGCATGAGATCCGAGAAGCCGGCGAGCGAGGCGAGCGCGTCCTCGTCGCTGCGGCAGATCGGTGCGCCGGACGGGTTGCCGCTCGTCATGACGAGCGCATCGGGCATGTCGGGCTGCAGGTTGTCCGGATAGTCAAAGAGCAGCATCTGCACGGGATTGTAGGGCAGCATGACGCCGATTTTCGGGTTTCCGGGGGCGACGGATGGGGCGAGTGTTTCTCCTGCGCGTTTCCGGAGCAGCAAAATCGGCTTCTGATGGCCGGTCAGGAGTTCTTCCTGGCCAGGCTCGAGCTCGCAGTTTTTCCGGACGGTTTCCATATCGCGGAGCATGACCGCGAATGGCTTGATCGGGCGGAATTTCTTTTTCCGCAGGCGGGAGACCGCCGTTTCATTATGTGCGTCGCAGGCGAGATGGAAGCCACCGATGCCTTTGATGGCGACGATCTTCCCGTCCGCGAGGGCCTTGCGTGCCACATAGATGGCATCTTTGCCACGGGACGCTGCGTGCTCGATGCCTGGCCCGTCTCCGATGATATACACTTCCGGGCCGCAATCGTTGCAGCAGACGGGCTGCGCGTCGTAGCGCCGGCTTTCCGGATCCGTGTATTCCGCGTGGCAGGCATCGCATATCGGGAATTCCTTCATGCTAGTGCGCTTGCGGTCGTAGGGCATCGCGTCGAGGATCGTGAGCCGCGGGCCGCATGCCGTGCAGTTGATGAACGGGTGCAGGTAGCGGCGGTCGTGCGGGTCGTAGAGCTCCGTGCGGCATTTGTCGCAGGTCGCGATGTCCGGCGACACGAAGATATTTCCGGTCTCATGCTCGCTTTCGATGATGGAGAATGCGGAAAAGGGCGCGTGCTCGCATGGGTGCGTGTCAATCTTCAGGATGACTGATCGTTCGGGCGCCTCGGCCTT